>JAUJOK010000066.1:18154-20489 GCA_030447685.1 Armatimonadaceae bacterium | reverse complement strand
CCCCACCATCCCCCTCGGCGAGCAGCTCCAGTCCCTCGGTCTCCGCCTCGGCGAAGACATTCAGGACGCGCTCGATGTGAGTGTGCGTCATCACCCGCGGCGGCTCGATACGGATGACCAGCGGGTTGTTTGTGGTGGAGGCGGCGATGACACCCCGGCGCACCATGCTGCCGATAACCAGCTTGGCGAGGTCGGCATCCGTGAACTCCACCCCGATCAGCAGACCCAGGCCCCGCGCCTCGCTCAGCAGGTCCGGGTAGCGCCCCTGTATCTCCTGAAGGCCCGCCAGCAGCTTTTTCCCCTTCACCGCCGCCTGCGCGGGCAGGTCTTCCTCCAGCGTCACCCGAATAGCCGTCAGGCCCGCCACGCAGGCGACCTCGTTACCGCCGAAGGTAGAGGTGTGCAGGGCCGGGTTTTCGCGGAATACCTTGTCCCAGATATCCGGTGTCCCCATAAACGCGCCCACCGGAAGCACGCCGCCGCCCAATGCCTTGGCGAGCGGCATCAAGTCAGGGGCCACGTCCCAGTGCTCGCAGCCGAACATGCGGCCCGTGCGCCCCAGGCCCGTCTGCACCTCGTCCAGGATAAGCAGCGCGCCGCGCTCGTCGCACAGACGGCGCGCGTGGGCCAGATAGCCCGGCGGCGGAACACGCACCCCGTTCTCCCCCTGCACCGGCTCAATCAGCACAGCGGCGGTATGTTCATCGACCGCCCCGGACAGCGCCGCGTCATCGCCGAAGGGAACGTGTGTCACATCCGGCAGCAGGGGATGAAACGGCGCGCGGAACATCTCACGTCCCGACACGGACAGCGCGCCCAATGTCTTGCCGTGATAGCCGCCGACCATGGAAACGAAGTGGGGCCGCCCTGTCGCCATGCGGGCGAACTTCAGCGCGCCTTCCACCGCCTCCGCGCCGGAGTTGCACATGAACGTGTACTGTAAATCCCCCGGCGAAATCTGCGCCAGAAGCTCCGAAAGGTCGGCGAGCGGCTTGTTCAGGAACGTCTTGGAAGACAGCGGCAGGCGGCGCATCTGCTGCGTCACCGCTTCCACCACCTTCGGGTGCGCGTGGCCGAGCGAGAAGATACCGTAGCCGCCCAGGCAATCGATGTACTCGTTCCCGGCCACATCGCGCATCACCGCGCCGCAGCCTTCCCACTCCACCCGGTCGAAGTTGGCGACCTTGAGCAGGGCAAGCAGCGTCGGATTGACGTACTTCAGGTACTTCTCGGCGGTCTCTTCATTGATTCGCTGCGCCTCGTCGGCGTTCATACTTATCTCCTAACCCCCTCCCCCAACCCCTCCCCCACGCTGTGGGAGAGGGGGGAAGAAGGGGACGACAAAGTAGGCTTCCCGTTCCTCCGATGAATCGCTCCCCTCTCCCACAGCGTGGGGGAGGGGTTGGGGGAGGGGGCCTACCACACAGTGTACCCCACAAGCCGCCCGGTCGGGTATAATGCGACCGCAAGCCGCAAGGAGAGCTATGATGTCGGAAACAAACGCAACGCGCGAAGAGCGCGATTCCCTCGGAATTTTTACCGTCCCCGCCGATGCCCTGTACGGTGTCCAGACCGCCCGCGCCGTGGATAACTTCCCGATCAGCGGCCTGCGCGCCTGGCCCGCGCTGGTGGACGCCATCGTCACGATCAAAAAAGCGGCGGCGCTTGCCAACCGCGATCTGGGCCGCCTGCCCGCCGAAAAAGCCGATGCTATCGTGCGCGCCGCCGATGAAGTGCTGGGCGGGCAGCACCGCGCCCAGTTCGTGGTGGATGTGTACCAGGCGGGCGCGGGCACCAGCTTCAACATGAACGCGAACGAGGTGCTGGCGAACCGCGCCAACGAGATCCTGGGCACCCCACGCGGCGACTACAAGGCCGGTGTCAATCCCAACGACGACGTGAACATGGCGCAAAGCACGAACGATGTCTTCCCCACCGCCATGCGCCTTTCCGGCGTCGCTCTTGCAGGACCGCTGGTGCGGGAGGTGGAGCGGCTTGCCGAGGCGTTCGAGGCGAAGGGCGTGGAGTTCGACAGTATCCTGAAGTCGGGCCGGACGCACTTGCAGGACGCCGTTCCCATCCGCCTCGGTCAGGAGTTCGCGGCGTGGGGCAAGACCCTGCGCAAGGTGGCGGCGCGTATGACCACGGCGACCGCCTCCCTCGCCGAACTGGGTATCGGCGGCACGGCGACCGGCACCGGTCTGAACGCCGGGCCGGAGTATCGTCCGCTCGTTGTCCGGTATCTGCGCGAGCTTACCGGCCTTGAGGTGCGCGCGGGCGACGACCCTATCGAACTGATGCAGAGCCAGGCGGCGGTGGCGGAGTTTTCCGGGAC
>JAUJOK010000066.1:0-18054 GCA_030447685.1 Armatimonadaceae bacterium | reverse complement strand
CAGTTGGAACTGAACGTCATGATGCCGGTGATGTCCTGGAACCTGCTGCTGTCTGAGACTATTATGACCAACGCCCTGCGCGTCTTCAACGACCGCTGCGTCGTCGGCATTCAGGCGGACCCGGCGCAGTGCGAATACTTCCTGGGCCGCTCGGTCGGCCTTGCCACTATCCTGAACGAGAAGATCGGCTACAACGCCGCCGCCGAGATCGCCAAGGAGTCGGTAAAGACCGGTCAGAGCATCCGCGAGCTGGTGCTGGAGCGGGGCCTGCTCACCAACGAGCAGATGGACTCAGTCATCGGCGACACCCGCCAGACCTGACACGCCTTAAAGCAACCAGGCCGGGATCAATTCTCGGCCCGGTTGCTTTTCCCCACTTGCGTCAGCCCTTTTTCCGGCCCCCGATAAACCCGTAATACTCGTCAAAGGTCACAACCGGGGCAGGAACCCCTGCCTGTCCGGGGAAGGCATGGCGGAATCTGCCACTCTTCACTTTATCCATCACCGCGCGAAAGGGCAGACCGCGCTGCATCTCCTTTGCCAGCCGTCCTCCAGGTTCGGGCACGAACAGCAGCCGATTATAGGACAACTGCTCCACCTGCCCATCCTCCCAGAGCACCAGATAGACTCCCTCCGGTCGCATCGTGGAGAGCTTGTTATACCGGATGTTTTTCCGGACATAGATGCTGGTATGGGCGAGCACATCCCGCGTGCCCGGCTTTTTGGGAGCGCCAACAGGACTCCCATCGGGACGGCGGGCAAAAAAGGCGTAGGGAATATAGCCATCCATAGGACCAGGAACGTTTTCCGCGTACCGGGTGTCCGGGTTGAGAAAGATCGCCTCTACCTCCGCCCGGCTTCGCAGCCCATACTCCTGCGGACGCGCCGACGCATCCTTAAATAGCGTCCTTGTGCCCTGCGCCGGAAATGTCCCATGCTTGCTTCGGTAGATAGTGAACATCGCGTATATCTTCTTCAGGTCTTCGACCCCATTCGCTGGATAGCCCTTATTTGTATTGGGAATGGATTGGGTTCCCTGGTGCCTCTTCTTCGCCGTCCCCAACAACGCGGTATGCTGAAGCTTCCATCCCTGCGTGGTTTTTATCCAGGTGTCGCGCATCGTGCTGATGTCGTCTATTCTGCGCCGCACGCCGCGCGCATCGGTGCGGACGACGGAGCTTGCCCAGTGGACTGTCACAACAGCCTGATTCCCTTTAATAGCCCCCCGCTCCAACTCAAGCTTCTGGCTGGGCGACGGCGTTGTCGCAATCCTTTGGCGTATATCCTCCTCTACCTGTCGGCGGCTGCGCACCTGTCCACCCGGTAAAGTCATTGAGAATTCGGGAGCCAGAAGAGCCATGTATACCCGGTCATCTTTGTTCTTGATGGCGTTTGCTCTTTGGTTGTACACCTCATGCATCTTGAATACTTTGGGTCGAATAGTGTTATAGATGAATACAGCGTCGATGAAATCCTGCTTCGCCTTCGTCATGTCTGCTTCACTGCGGCGCTGCGGCTTCTTTATCGGCGCGCGGGGCTTTTCGCGGCTTTCCGCCGGTCCCGCGCCTGCTTCCTGGGCATTTGCCGGAGGCCGCAGCGCCGCCAGCGGAACGAGAAGACCAATCGTCAGGAGGGAAGCGGCAACCAACGCCCGGCGCGTGGCGGTGCGCCGGTTTCGGCCCGCGTCCAGAATCGCCCGCAGCCGCCCCTCGACCTGTGATCGGTGCGCCATCGGCACCGCGATAATAGGCGTTTTTCTTGTCTTCATGGAACGGATTACCTCCAAAAGGTGTTCGGCGTAATTCGGCGCTTTTATGCCTGAAAGGAGTACGCAATCGTCGCAGGCGCGCTCGGCCTCCATCCACAGACGCCCCGCCGCCAGCCAGGCGAGCGGATGAAACCAGTAGAAGGCGCAGGCGGCGTAGGCCAGCAGGTGCGTCAGCCAATCGCCGCGCCGCACATGCGCCAATTCGTGCAGCAGCACGGCGCGCAGACGCTCCAGGGGCCACTGGTCGGCATCTGCAGGCAGCAGAATCACCGGTCGCCACACGCCCCAGGTCATCGGCACTCCCACCGCCTTTCCGGGCCGCCCCGCCAGAAGGGTGACACGGCGCGTCACCCCCAGCGTTCGCGCCAGAAAGGTGAGCCGTTCCGCCAATGGCCCATCCGCCATGCGCCGGCTGCGCCGCCCGATCCGATAAACGCCTGCCAGTCCCGCCGCCACTCGTGACAGGACGAAAATTGTTCCGGCCAGCCAGAAAACAAACAGATACCGTGGGAGACGCGCCGCGTCGCTTGCGACTGCGTCGCCTGTTACTGCGTCGCCTGCAACACGCGCTTCTTCCGGGGAAGCCGCTGCCGCCGGTGAAGCCGTAAAGGTCGGCGGCCCAACGGCGACCTCCGGCGCGGCAGCAGGCAGGAGAACCGGCGCGGGAACGACAGCCTCACCCAGCAGCGCGGGAACCAATGGCGAAATTGGAGCCTGCCATCCTGGCAGCGCGAGGGAAAGCACAGGCAGGCATAGCAGGGACAGGAACGCCAGCAGGCAGGCAACATGACGCGATGCCGCTGAAGCGCGCCGGAGCAGAAGCAACGCGCTGCCCATAACCGCAAACACAATCAGGCTCTTGACCGATACATCCAGCGCCAGAGCCAGCCAGTTCAGTGTCCAGGACTCGTTCACGGCTGTTTTTCTCCTTCCCGCGCCTGGTCGATCAGATCCGCCAGACGCGCCAGTTCTTCCTCGGAAAGCTGCGTATCCTGGTCCGAAAGCAGTGTCGCAACCGCGTTCTCAATACTGCCGCCGAAGAAGGTATGCAAAACCTGCCGGAGCGCCGACTGCGCGGCGTTCTGGCGGGGCTGCATCGGCAGGTACACATAGCGTTTCCCCTCGCCCTCGTGCCGCACATGCCCCTTCTCTTCCAGAATGCGCAGCAACGCGCGGACGGCGGAATAGCCAGGCGGGTCGGGCAGGCCCGCCAGGACCTCGGCGGCGGACGCCCGCCCCTGACGATACAGGATGTCCATGATCTGCCGTTCGCGGCGGCTCAGGTCAGACCGGAAGCCCTTCGCCATTAGATGTCTCCCTTCCCCACAAGGTAATGCTAAAATTTTAGCATGACAGCAGTAATGGTGTCAATACGATGTGCTAAAAAATTAGCTTGTTTTTGGCTTCTTCCGACTGACTACGCCGTGCTATAATGGCGGGAGAACCAGGCTAAGCAGGCAGGAGTACCCTCTTTGTGACCGAACCCGAAACCATCCCCGAGAACCAGGCCACGCACGCGAGCAGCGGCATCAGTGACACCCGTTTAGAGAAACTGGCGGCGCTCAAAGCCGCCGGTCTTGACCCGTTCGCGCCAGAGACTTATGAGCGGACGCACACCTCCCAGGCTATCCACGACACCTTCGATGCGCTGGAAAACCAGACGGTGCGTGTCGCCGGGCGGGTCGCCAGCCTGAGGTGGATGGGCAGGGCGGCCTTTTTCGATCTTCTGGATGAGTCCGGCAAGGCGCAGGTGTATCTGCGGCGCGACGATGTGGGCGAAGAAGCTTACGCCGCGCTCAAGGCCGGGCTGGACATCGGCGATTTTCTGGGCGTTGAGGGGTTCGTTTTCAAGACCAAGAGCGGCGAGCCGTCCGTCCACGCCAGAGCCGTCACGCCGCTCGCCAAGGCGCTGCGCGATGTGCCGCTCGGCAAAGAGTACGAGGGCGGCAGCGGCGAGGCGGGCAAGCTGTCCGATGTAGAGATTCGCTACCGGCAGCGCTACGTCGATCTGTTCGTCAACCGGGACGCCCGCGACGTGCTGGTGAAGCGAATCAGGATCGTAGCGCCATCCGCGACTTCATGGACGCCGAGGGTTTCCTGGAGGTGGAGATACCCGTGCTCAGCCGAAGCGGCGGCGCGGCGGCGCGGCCCTTTTTGACGCACCACAATGCGCTCGACAGCGACCTGCACCTGCGTATCTCGCTGGAATTGTATTTGAAGCGGCTTATCGTCGGCGGGGAAAAGGTCTACGAGATCGGGCGCGTGTTCCGCAACGAAGGCGTCTCCACGCGCGCCACAATCCGGAATTTACCCTGCTCGAGTTGTTCAGGCGTACACCAACCTGGAAGGCATGATGGATATTGTCGAGAGAATTCCGGCACGTCTGCCGTGAACTGACCGGCGGCGGCGAAACGCTGACGGCACACGGCGAGCACGCTATCGATTTCGGCAAGCCGTGGCGTCGACTGCCGATTCTGGAAGGCATCGAGCAGTACGCGGGCGTGGGCCGGGACGCCTTCGCCAGCCTGGATAAAGGCGGCGATGGCGAAGGTGGGTATCGACCCGGCCAGAGAGACGCTGGTCGGCGGCATTATTATCGAAAAGCTGCACGAGCAGTTCACGCAGCCGCACCTTATCCAGCCGACCTTTCTGACCGATTTCGCTGGAAACGTCCCCGCTCGCCCGGAAAGTGCCGAACGACCCGACGCTGACGCGCCGCTTCGAGTCCTATGTGCTGGCGTATGAGTGCGGCAACGCCTTCAGCGAGATCAACGATCCCATCGATCAGCGCGAGCGCTTCGAGGCGCAGGTGAAGCTGAAAGCGGCAGGCGACGCTGAGGCGCACCCGACGAAGACTTTCTGCGCGCCCTGGAATACGGCATGCCCCCCACCGGCGGCTTCGGCGCAGGCATCGACCGCATCGCCATGATCTTCACCGGGGCCGAATCCATCCGCGACGTGATATTCTTCCCCTCCTCAAACCCGAAAGGTAGCGGCGGTTATAAAGTATGCCCATTATCCAAACTCCGACAACAGCCCTTGCAGGAAGGGAACCGGTTCCGACTGGTGCGCGCCGTCACCGGCGCGGGGGTTCTTCCATATCGCCGCCAAGGACGCCCGGTTCGACTGCCATTACCACGATTATCATGAGTACTGTTTATCGCCAAAGGAAAAAGCCAGTGCGAAGCGAGGGGCGCGACTACTACGTCGGGCCGGGTGACGCCTCTTGCACGAAGGCCGGGGACGAGCACGATATTATCGAGATTTATGAGGACATGGAGGGCTGCTGGTTCGAGGAGCCGTGCTCGCCCGGCGGGCGCACCGGCCACCTGCACCGCGACGCCGAGAAGGCGAAGGGCATGTGGTACCGCACCGCCTCGCTGCCGCCGGACTTCCCGGAGTAACCTGTTATGATGACCCCACCGCTGCGTTATTCTGGTCGGCATGGGCGGCTTTTCGGCGGCTACCGGTGCCGCAGCGTCCTGCCCTGTCTCGCCGCCATGGGCAAGGCGGTGGCCGTGGCGGCGGTGGACACCAGCGAGGCGGCCTTGGTCAACGCGCGCGAGCATCTGGCGCTGCCGCCGGAGCGGTGCTACGCGGACTTTGAACGCGCCTTGGACGAGAATCCCGCCGAATTCGCCATCATTGCTGTGCCGCCCGCGCACCATGAAGCGGTCGCGGGATGCCGCGCTCACCCGCGATCTGCACATCCTTCCGAGAAGCCGCTCGCCGATTCCTTTCCGCCTGCTGCCGTATCTACCATAAGGTAAAGGCAGCCGGTAAAAAATGGCGGTAACGATGAGCCACCGCTTCGATCAGGACAAGCAGACACTGGAGCAGGCGATACGAAGCGGCGCGTACGGGCGTCTGAACTATGTTATCGGTCGTCGACGCACGCGACGCCCCAATTCGATCGTGGGGCGTGCGCACGAGATGGCCGACCGCTGCTGATCGAGGGCGCGGTCCATCATTTCCGTGATGTATTTCGCGCGCTTTGCAGGGCGCGGACGCGCAGACCGTCTACAGCGAGAACATGGAACCCGCTCCTGCGCCGAGTACGCGGGCGACAGCACGGCGTTGGTGACGATCCGCATGACCAATGGCGTGCGGTGCTTTACGAGGGAGCCTGGGCGAACGCTTCGACGCTAAGCGACTGGACGAAGGAGTATTTCCGCGCCGAGTGCGAGACCGAGACGCTGGAGCTGGACCAGCGCCGCCTGCGCGTTCTTCGCAGCGAGAACCGCCAACCGCCGACCACGCAGGATTTGCTCCCTGCGCGAGCAGCCCGTCTGGATGAACCCCTGGCTGGCCGAGCTATTCTGCGATTGGGCTGAATGGCGGCCCCGCGCCGCCTAACCACATAGACGACAACCTCCAGTGCGTGCCGCCCTGCTCTTCGCCGCCGTCGAATCCGCCCACACCGGCGCACCTGTGGACGTGCAGGCATTCCTGCAAACCCACCGACACTTTTGCGCAATGAATTACCAGAAGAGGCCGCCTGGACGAATCACCAATCTTCCTGCCGACAATGTCGGGGCTGGTGGCGGCGCATTCGGGCGAGACGCGCTTGCTCCTCTGAATCGGGTAGCGTCTTCCGAGGGTGCATAGGCCGTATTTGATTTGGTTCAGGAGTTCAGCGTCGTCACACAGCGAATCACAAGACGCTGTGAGCAGAGCGCCAGAAAAAGAGAGACGCTCTGAACCTGCAGACTGTCGCTGCTCTTAGTTCTCTGTTATGTGTTTGGGTTTTTATTCCGATTTTCCTACTTTTTTTGTATTTCTCCCCCTCTCACAAGATATTGCTCCTTTCATCCCACTACTGTTGGAGTAACACACCGAAACGGGATAAGAAATCATTCCGGTTCCCCCATTATTGGGGGCGGAGGAGGCAATCCTTCTCCCCTCTCCCCAAGCTGGGGAGAGGGGGCCGGGGGGTGGGGGCATTACCGGGGCGGGTGCGCCCTGCCTACCTTGACGCGCCGCCCGCGCAGCTTGGTCTGGCTGAGCGCGGCGATGACCGCTTCGGCGTCGCCGGTGGGGACTTCGACAAAGGCGGTGCGATCCATGATGTCGATGGCCCCGACTGATTTTCCGGTCAGCCCGACCTCGTTGGTGATGGCCCCGACCAGATCGCCGGGACGCAGACCGTCCTGACGCCCCATGCCGACGAACAGACGCGCCATGCCCACCTCCGGCTGCTCGCCGTCGGCGGCGATCTCCTCGGCCACCTCCTGCGGCGCGCTGGCGTTCGCTTCCCAGAGCATCTGGAGCGCGGCGGCGGCAATATCGGCGGGGTCGTACTCCTCGGCAAGCTCCTCGCTGGTGGTCATCTGGCCGTCGAAGTGGCCCGCGGCCCGCCGGTCGCGCCGCGTGCTGACGAACACCGAGCGGCGGCGCGCGGCGATGTCGGCGACGGTGGGGATGCGGGCGGGCTTAATGGTCGCGCCGGTCATCTGCTCGATAGTGCGAAGCAGGCGGCGCTCGCGCGGCTCCACCAGCGTAATGGCATCGCCGCTGCGGCCCGCGCGGCCCGTGCGCCCGATACGGTGGATATACTGCTCCACGTCCCAGGGCATATCGTAGTTGATGACGTGCGTCACCGTCTCGATGTCCAGGCCCCGCGCGGCCACATCGGTCGCCACCAGCAGATCGGCCTGCCCTTCGCGGAAGCGGCGCATCACCCGGTCACGCTCGGACTGGTTCATGTCCCCGTGCAGCGAGTCTGCCCCATACCCGCGCAGGCGCAGCGCCTCGGCCAGTTCGTCGGTTTCAGCGCGCGTGCGGCAGAATACAATCGTCGGCCCCGGCGTCTCCATGTCCAGAACGCGGGCCAGCGCCTCCTGCTTTTTGCCCGGCGCGACCTCGTAGTAGGTCTGGTTGGTCATCTCCACCGTGCGCCGCTTCGACTGAATGGCGACCGTCTGCGCCTCCGGCATGAACTTCTTCGCCAGCGCGGCGATACGCGGCGGCATGGTCGCGGAAAAGAGGGCAAGCTGACGCTCCTGGGGAAGTTCGGCAAGGATCGCCTCAATGTCCTCGATAAAGCCGAAGGCGAGCATCTCGTCGGCCTCGTCCAGCGCGCAGAACGTCACTTCGGACAGGTTCAGCGATCCGCGCCGCAGATGGTCGAGGATGCGCCCCGGTGTCCCCACCACGACATGCGCCCCGGCCCGGAGCGCGCGGAACTGCCGGTCGATGGGCTGGCCGCCATAGACCGGCACGACGCGCAGGCCGGTGTTTTTGGCGAACAGATGAATCTGCCCCGCCGCCTGAATCGCCAGCTCGCGCGTGGGCACCAGCACCAGCGCCTGCGTCTTTACCTGGGACGCATCCGTGCGCTGAAGCAGCGGCAGCGCGAATGCCGCCGTCTTCCCCGTTCCGGTCTGCGCCTGCCCGATCAGGTCATTACCCACCAGCAGCACCGGAATCGCCCGCGCCTGAATCGGGGTCGGGCTTTCAAAACCGGCGTCGGCCACCGCGCGCCGCACGGGTTCGCTCAGGCCCAGCTCATCGAAACTAAGCGGAGCGGGCGGCTCCTCCACAATGGGTTCGGGCGTGGCAGCGGCTTCTCGTTCCGGCGCGGCGCGTTTTTTCGTCTTCGCAGCGGCAGGCCTCTTCTTCGCGGGCGCGGGCGCGGCAGCGGCTGTCTTCGGGTTCAGCTTGGGCATTTTCAATAATCTCTCGTTTGTAATGGGGAACCGGCGTGTTGAGGTAGGATAGTTTTCATCCGGTTCTACCTGGGTTATAACCAAACGATACCGATTACACACGGCCTTTTGACCTCTCCCCCCTGCCCCCTCTCCTAAAGGAAAGGGGGAGCCAAGAGTATGAGAGGTTCTGCCAAGCCCGCCGCTCCCGCAGAAGGGAAGGGCTTGTATCATTGGCACACCCCCTTTCCTTTAGGAGAGGGGGCAGGGGGGAGAGGTCAAAAGGCCGCCAAGAAAGATAATCATGGACTCACGCATTCGCCAGTTAGCCGATGTGCTTATTCGCCATTCCACCCGGCTGCAGCCGGGCGAGAAGGTGTTTATCGAGACATTCGATGTGCCGAGCGAGATCGTCACGGCGCTGATCGAGCGGACGGTGGAGGCGGGCGGAATCCCCTTTGTCGAGACGCGCTCCAACCGCGTGCTGCGCGCCCTTTATAAAAATACGACCGAGGCGCAGATGCAGGCTATCGGCGAAAGGGAACTGGCGCGGATGAAGGAGATGGACGCCTATATCGGTGTGCGCGGCTCGCACAATGCGCTGGAGTTCGCCGACGTTCCTGCCGAAAAGATGGCGCTGTACCAGAAGCACTGGTGGCAGCCCGTGCATACCGAGCAGCGCGTGAACCACACGAAATGGGTCGTGCTTCGTTACCCGTCGCCGGGCTTCGCGCAGGCGGCCAGCATGAGCACGGAGCAGTTCGAGGACTTCTATTTCGATGTCTGCACGCTGGACTATGCGAAGATGGCCGAGGCGCAGGAGCCGCTGCGGGCGCGCATGGAAAGGGCCGACCGCGTGCGCCTGACCGGAAAAGGCACGGACCTATCTTTTTCCATCAAGGGCATCGGGGCGGTGCCGTGCTCGGGGCACCGCAATATCCCGGATGGCGAGTGCTTTTCCTGCCCGGTCAAAGACAGCGTCAACGGCGTTATCCACTTCAACGCGCCGACGGTTTATCAGGGCAAGCCCTTCAGCGACATCCGCCTGGTCTTCGAAAACGGCAAAATCATTGAGGCGACCGGCAGCGACACCGCGCGCCTGAACGAGATTCTGGACTCCGACGAAGGAGCGCGCTATGTCGGCGAGTTCTCACTGGCCTTCAATCCCTATATCCATGAGCCGATGCGCGACATTCTGTTCGATGAGAAGATCAATGGCTCGTTCCACTTCACGCCCGGCAACGCCTATGAGCGCGCCGGAAACGGCAACCGCTCGTCCGTCCACTGGGATATGGTGTTCATCCAGCGCCCCGAATACGGCGGCGGCGAGGTATATTTCGATGACGAACTGATCCGCCGAGACGGTCGTTTCGTACCGGAAGATTTGCAGGGGCTGAACCCGGAGAACCTGAAGGGATGAGAATAACACCATCGAATGAATTCGAGGCTGTAAAGGTACGAAGCCTGCCTTCGCAGGCTGCGGAGCCGTTAACTGAGCTTCCTTCTCAGTCCGCGCAGGCGGACTTTGTACTCTTACAGCCTCGAATTCATTCGATGGTGAAACGGGCTGCCCGCACGGCCTTGATAGCCACCCTCCTGCTCCATCTGCCCGGCTTTACCCAGGCGCAGACGCCCCGGACGCACCGCGTGGACCCGGCGCGTTTGCCCCCGCCGTCGCGCTCGAATATGAGAAGGCCGCGCATTATCGGCAGACCCGCGCGGGCGCAGCTAAAAGTTCCCCCCGGCTTTCGCGTCTCCGTCTTCGCCGAGCGGATGAACAACCCGCGCATGCTCGCGCTCGCCCCCAACGGTGACATCTTCTGCGTGGAATCGCGCCCGAACCGCGTCACCGTTCTGCGCGACAGCGACGGCGATGGGCGCGCGGAATTCCGGCGGACGTTTGCGCGCGGCCTGAACCTGCCCTTCGGCATCGCCTTTCATCGGGGGTATCTGTATGTTGCCAATACCGGGTCCGTCGTGCGCTGGCCCTATCGCGCCGGGCAGACACAGGCGGCGGGGAAGCGCGAGGTGATTATCCGGGGCATCCCGGAGCGCGGCTATAACCAGCACTGGACACGCAATATCCGCTTCGATGCCTCCGGAAAGACGCTGTACCTGACGGTCGGCTCCTGGAAGAACGTCGCCGTCGAGCCGCCGCCGCGCGCGTCTGTGGTCGCGTATGCCGTTTCCGCCGATGGGCGTCCGGCGGGCAAAGGCAGGCTGTTCGCCACCGGCCTGCGCAACCCCGTCGGCCTGGACTTCCACCCGCAAAGCGGCGTGCTGTGGACGACCGTCAACGAGCGTGACTATCTGGGCGACGACCTGGTGCCGGACTTTTTCACGTCGGTGCGGCAGGGCGACTTCTTCGGCTGGCCGCACTACTACATCGGCAAGAATCACGACCCTCGCATGCCCGAGCGTCCCGACCTGCGCCGCCGCGCGCGGGTGCCCGACATCCTGTTTACCGCCCATTCCGCCCCGCTCGGCTTTCGGTTTTATCGGGGGCAGCAGTTCCCCAAAGCCTACCGGGGAGATGCCTTTGTCGCCCTGCATGGCTCCACCAACCGCAGCCGCCGCACCGGGTACAAAGTCGTCCGCGTGCGCTTCAATGACCAGGGCAAACCCATCGGCGGCTATGAGGACTTCCTGACCGGCTGGATGCTGGGCGAAACCCGCCGCGAAGTGTGGGGCCGCCCCGTCGGCATTATCGAGGACCGGCACGGCGCGCTGCTGATCGCCGACGACGGCGGGAACCGCATCTGGCGCGTCACCTATACCGGCGCGAACCGTTAAATTGGCACCTCATCCTTCCTGGCGGTCCGATGCCCCGGCAAGCTACGGCTGCGCGGTGGCGGCGGGCTTACGCGGCAGCTTTTCGTCGCGCATGGCCGTGTTATATACAAAGGCAGCCATGATGACGGCGGCCTGCTTCATATCGTCCTCCTGAATGCGGTCATACACATCCTGGTTGGAATGGTGGGTGCGCGTGCCGTACTCGATTGCATCCTGGATAAACTGGAAGCCGGGCAGGCCGATGGCGTCGAAAGACATGTGATCCGTGCTGCCGGTGCCTCGCAGCGTCAGTGTCGAAGCGCCCAGATCGGCGAACGGCGCGAGCCATTCCCGGAAGATCGGGCCGACCGCCGCGTTGTTCTGCTGAAACACGCCCCGTATTTTGCCGGTGCCGTTGTCCAGGTTAAAATAGGCGGACAGCTTCCCGTATTCCGGCTTCGTCGTAAGCCGCCCGGAGGCGGCAGAGCCGCCCTCCCGCGTGCCGAAGTGCTTGCTGACATAGGCGCGCGAGCCGAACAGCCCCTGCTCTTCGCCGCTCCAGAGTGCGATGCGGACGGTGCGGCGCGGCGCAAGTTTGAGTGTTTGAAGGATACGCACGGCCTCCATGCAGACGGCGACCCCGGCGGCGTTGTCGGTTGCGCCGGTCGCACTGTGCCAGGAGTCCAGGTGCGCGCCGAGCATCACGATCTCGTCTTTTTTGTCGGTGCCCGGAATCTCGGCGAGGGTGTTGTAGCCCATCAGGTCCGTGTCGTGAAACACAACCCCCAGATCAACGGCCATCCGAAGATTCTCGCCCTGCTGAAGCATCCGTACGAGCCGGTTGTAATGTTCGCTTGCCAGGGTGATCTGCGGGATGACGTTGAGGCGCGCCGCCGCCTTATCCCACGCCCGAATGCGTTTTTCAACCGGCGTGTCGGCGGGCTGCCCGACGAGGGCGGACTGGACGAACAGCGTGCCGCCGTCGCCGCGCGTGCTGTCATCGATTATCAGCGCCGCCTGTTCGTTTTGAACAAACTCCCGCTTGCGCCGGATGAACTGCTGGGCCGCGCGCTGCCGGGGGGTGAGCGCGCGGTTCGCGGCGCGCTGCTGCTGCCGCTGCTGCTGGTTCGGTCGGTTCGGGTTTGCCGGGGGTGCGGCGGCGGCCAACTCTGCCAGCCGCTCGTCATTGTAGCGCGTCGCCAGCGGCTCGAAGCGCGCCGTCAGGGTGCGCGGCGCACTGACGAGAACGATCTTCCCCTTCAGCTTTCCCCGGTACGCCGCCAGCGCCGCCTCGTCCGCGGCATCGAGATAGACCACGTCGGCGGTCAGCGTCCCCTTCGTCCCCGGCGACCAGGCTTTCGGGTAGCCGATCAAGGGGATCGCCTGCGGCTCGATCACCTGCGCCGAAAACCGGGTCAGCGTCCAGCCGCGCCCGAACGGCCCCCAGGCTTCCAGGTGCGCGTTTTGCAGCCCCCAGCCGCTCAGCCGGTCGCGCGTCCATTCGTTCGCCCGCTTCATGTTCGGCGAGGCGGTCAGGCGCGGGCCGATCACATCGGTCAGATAGCTCAGCGTCCGCATCACCTGGGAGCGGTTCAGCCCTTCATCCCGAATACGCTTGATGGCATCGTCGGCGCGCGGCGCGGCAGCGGCAGGAGTGACCGGCGGCGCGGCGGGTGACTGCTGCGCACGGAGCGAAGAATGGGAAAACACAATCAGCAGAAGCAGGGCAAGAGCGGGGCGCTTCGACATAAACGCTGAACCTTTCGGGGAAGGATATGCCTTATGTTATACCTGGCGGAGGAAACCGTACAACGGGAGGAAGGGAAACTATTCAGAAAACAACCCACCCGGATTCTGTAAAGGCATTGCCCTAAAGACCGGCGTTCCAGTTTCCCCGCTTCTCTCTCAGGGTAACTTACAGGCGTTGCCCATATCGCCATTGCAGGAGAACCCCGGCCTTGCCGACCTTGTCCCCCATCCGTGTCGCCCCCGGCGGGCGCTATTTTGAAACCTTCGATGGTGAGCCGTTTCTTTTCATCGGCCCCAACGACGCCATCGCGTGGCCCGGCCTTGCCGGGCTGTACCGCCGCAGGGATATGGATGCGGTGGACGCGTATCTGGCGGGACTGGCGCAAAGCGGCGTGACGATTCTGCGCCTGATGCTGGAATACGCCCACCATGAAGGACGGTATTTCGAGCGGCCCGCCGGACGCTTCAACCCCTTTCTGGTGCGCCTGTGGGATGACCTGTTCGCCCGCTGCGAGCAGTTCGGGCTGCGGGTTCTGCTGGCCCCGTGGGACAACTTCTGGATGGCGCTGCGCTGGCACCGTCACCCCTATAATGCCGCGAATGGCGGCCCGGCGTATTGGCCAAGTTCCTTTTTTACGGATGAAGCTGTGATCGAAGCCACCCAGCGCCGCCTTCGTTTCGTGGTGGAGCGATGGGGCGGCTGCCCGGCGTTTGCGGCCTGGGACCTGTTCAATGAGATTCATCCGCACTGGGGCGGCAGTCCCGCACAGCAGGCGGAGGTGGTAACGCGCCTGTCGAAAACGGTGCGCGAAGCCGAGGATAAACTATGGGGCCTTACGCGGCCCCAGACGGTGTCTATCTTCGGGCCGGAACCGACCGTCGAATACGAAGAGTTGATCTTCCGCCACCCCAGCCTGGATTTCGCCACCACGCATATCTACCACGGGGCGATTGACTACCCGGAAGACACCGTCGCCCCGGCGGTGACGATGGCAAACTGGGTGCGCCACGCGCTGGCGCGGGTGCCGCCGGGCCGCCCGTTCATGGACACCGAACACGGCCCGATCCATCTCTTCAACAACCACAAGAAGATGCTTCCCGAAGACTTCGATGACGAGTACGAGCGGCACCTGATGTGGGCGCACCTTGCCAGCGGTGGGGCGGGAAGCGGCATGCGCTGGCCCGCACGTCGCCCGCATCTGCTCACGGCGGGCATGACACGCGCGCTGGGCAGCCTGGCCGGGTTTACGAAGACGCTCGACTGGCGTCACTTCACGCCCCGCAATGCCGTCGCCGACATAGAAATCGATGCGCCGAATGTTCTGCCCTTCGCCTGCCGGGACAAGCGACAGGCGGTTATCTATCTGCTGCGGGATAAGCCGGACAGCGGCCACCAGGGGCGCTTGCCGGAGCGGGAACCGCTTTGCGGTCTGTCCCTGACCCTGCGCGGGCTGGCCGCCGGAAGCTATTGCGTGCAGCCGTGGGACACGCGCCGGGGACACCCGCTGGCGTGTATCCACGAGGAAGCAGCAGGCGACGGCGTTCTGCGAGTCGCGCTGCCGCCTCTGGAAAAGGATATGGCGCTGGCCGTGCAGCCGTGCGCGTCCCCCCCGTAAAAGGTGGTCGCCTTTTTTATCGCCGCCTTGTCCCCCGGCGCTTTTTCGGTTTAGGACGCTTTGGCGCGGCTTTTTCCGTCGTGAAGCGCCAGGCGCGGGAAATGTCCTGCCCCAGCGCCGTAATTGCACTGACGGAAACGGCGTAGGTGGTGGCAGGCCTCAGCGGCTTTTGGGGGATCAGCAGCGCGCCGTTTTTCAGTTCGCTGTCGTTCGCGGGCGTATTCAAAAAGAAAGGAATGGGCTTGCCGTCAGCGGTGGCGAGGGCGGCTCCGGTGACTTGAATCGGAGTGCGGTCCGGCGAAAAGTAAAACAGGGTGATCACATAGCCCACCTTTTCACGCGTTCCACGGCGTTTCGTATTCTTCGCGCTCGCGGCGCGGCCATGAATACGCAGCGGATTGGGCGTCTCGATACCATCCCACGACAACGGCACATTTTGCTGTCCGTCCACCGGATAGATGACCGTGCCGCCCGACTCCGGGCTTCCGAACTCCAGCGTCGTGTGCCGACCGACACGCCCCACTCCGAAATCGACGAAACCGGGCTGTAGGAAAGGAACCCGGTGGTACGGCGCATCAAAAAGACCGGTTATCGCGGCAGTGACGGATCGGCTGCCGTAGCTAACCCCCTCGGATGCGCCGCCGTAATAGCCGAAAGCCTCCCGGCGGGTGCGCGGAAGCACGCCGATAAACCCCGACGTGCCCGGCCACTGGAAATGCCCGGTGCGGCGATTGGTGTGTAGATAGCGCGAGTGCGCCGTTGCGACGGCGGACAGGCGCGCGTCGAGCCGGAACGGGTTCATCCCCAGCAGACGCCGATAGCGGTTGGCAACTGTCAGAGCCGCCTGCTGCACGGTGTCCGGCGCGGCCAGACCGCCCGCTGCTCCCCCGGCCACGACAAAGCACCATTCCCGCTCTACCGGCTCCCTTCCGCCCAGCACAACCCTCCAGGTGATTGGGGGACGGGAGACGTGGACAGTACCCACCGGTGACGGCTGCCCCGTGCGGTATTCCCACACCTGCGCCGACGCCAGCGCGGCCCACAGGAGCAGCAGCGCCGCCATAATCGGCAGCATAAAACGCGCAAGCCCCGTCCATAAAGGAACGGTCTGCTTCGTGAGGAAAAGCCCGCTGAAGCGGGCTGTATATTGACGTATGGCCTGCCGCAATATTATTCCAGCCCCATTCCTTCAGGGACGGGGCACCACTACTACGACCGGCCCCGGAGCGCCTTCACGGTAAATACCACCGCGACCCCACCCAATACCGTTCCGGCGACCAGCCATTTGTTGCGCTGAATCCACGGCGAAGCGGCTTCTAACTTGGCCTGCGCGCTGAAATCGCCCTCGACGCGGTTATCCCCGGCAATCGGCTGGAAAAGGTTATCCGGCGCATCCACCGATTTCGGTTCTCGCGTCTCCTGCCCCCGGAAACCGATCAGAAGCATCAGCGCATCCATCAGGCGCGGCGACGTGCGCTGGGTCATCAGCATTCCTTTGCCCGCCCCGCCGACAATCACTTCGCGCCGGGGATGCTCGGCGGCCTGCAGGATAGCCTCGGCCACAAGCTGCGGCGGATAGATAGGTGGCAGGCCCATCGGCTTGACGCCTATCTTCGTTCGCGCCTTGCTGAAGAACGGCGTATTGATCGAGGCAGGCATGACCTCGGTGACGCTGACGGGCGCTTTTTCGCGCCGCAGTTCCACCCGCAGCGCCTCGATAAAGCCGTGGACACCGTGCTTGGAGGCGGCATAGGCGCTGTGATAGGGCAGAGCGCGGCGGGCCTCCACCGAGGAGACAAGAATCAGCGCGCCGTGCCCCGCCCGACGCAGATGCGGCAGCGCGGCCTGCGCCCCATGCACCTGCCCCAGCAGGTTCACCTCCACAATGCGGCGAAACTCCTCCGGCGATGTCTGCTCGAAAGTGGCGTACATGCCGATGCCCGCCAGATGCACCCAGGTGTCCAGGCGACCGTACCGTTTCACCGCCCCGTCCGCCACCGCCTTTACCTGGCTGAAATCGGCCACTTCGGCGGGAATGGCGAGCGCCGCGCCGCCCTCGTTGTGTATCTCCTCGACAAGGCTGTTCAGCCCTTCATCGCCGCGCGCCGAGACGACCACTTTTGCGCCGCGCCGGGCGAATTGAAGGGCCGTTTCCCGGCCAATACCGCTGGAAGCCCCGAATACCACCACTACCTGATCACTGATCGGTTTCCGCTTCATGAAAATTTCTCCGCTGTCCGTTTACTATTGCACGCCATCGGCGACGGGTGTTGCCACCGCGCTGCTGCCGTTGTCGGAACAGCCGATGATGCTGTCCTCCTCGTCCGAATCGCGCAGATCGTCCGTATCCATAAGCTCGTTATCGTCCGTAGCGCTTATCGTATCCGCGACGGGTGCCACCGCCGCTGCCGCGCCGCCGCTTTCTGTAGCTGACATAAAACTCCTCCCCTCCCCTGACTTCAGGATGAAGAAGACTTACCCGGCACTGTGCCGATAAAAACGAAGCAGCAGCCCCTGCGCTCTTTTGAACGCAGAGGCTGCTGCTTTTGGTTCGCCTGTCGAAATCGGGCGCGGCGCGCTCTACCCGCGCAGGACGCCCCGGAAGGCGGAAGGGTCGGCGGCGTAGCCGGGGAAGACGCGATTCAGGCCGCGCGCGCCCAGGTGCTTCAGCGCCACTTCGCCGAACACGGCCCGGAAGTCGGTGGTCAGCGCCAGGTCTCGGTTCTCGTGAAGCTGCTCGTCGGCCAGGCCCGGCCACTTGCCCAGCACCTTGCCGCCGCTGACATCGCCGCCCAGCACAAAGAAGGCGGTGGCGTGGCCGTGGTCGGTGCCGTTGGTGCCGTTCTGGCGCGCGGTGCGCCCGAACTCGCTCATGGTCAGAATCACCACGTCGCTCATGCGGTCGCCCAGGTCCTGGTACAGCGCCGCGATACCGCGCCCGAAGTCGGTCAGGCGACTGGCAAGCTGGCCCTGCGCGCCGCCCTGGGCAGCGTGCGTGTCCCAGCCGCCGGATTCGGCGAAGGCGACCTCCACCCCCACATCCGACTTGATTAGCTGCGCGATCTGCTTCAGCGACTCACCGAAGCGCCCGCCCGGATAGACCGCGCCGTTTGCGGGCGCGTAGGAGCCGGGATTCGCCTTTTTCAGCATACGGATGGCGTCGAAACTTTCGCGGCCCGCCCCGTGGAACACATCGCCGACCGCCTGATCGTACAGCGTCTCGAATCCGGACGCGACACTGGCGGGCTGCGGGCGCGCCGTCATCGCTTCGTCGTCCTGCCGCTCGCGCCGCTTTCGGTTCTGTCCTTGCCCCAGCGCGACGTCCGCGACCCCGAAGGAGCGCAGATCGGGAATAGCCAGCGCCCCGGCGTCCCCCTGCAGCGAGCGGGGCATATTGCCGCCCACGGCCACCGCCCGGAACGGCGTCTTCAGCTTCGCGCGATCTTCCGGGCAGGCCAGAACGGCGCGGGCCAGCCAGCCGTCCGCGACCGATTTGTTGCCC
>JAUJOK010000065.1 GCA_030447685.1 Armatimonadaceae bacterium | reverse complement strand
CGGCCTCAGGAGTTCACCGGGCAGCGCCGGGAACTGGACGACCTGTTTGTCGAACCCCTGGTGTTCGAAAACGGCCAGATCACCCTCCCCGACCGTCCCGGCCTCGGCCTGGAACTGGATGAAGCCAAACTGGAGGCGCTGGCCGTCCCGTAGCAGAAGATTCTATGGACCTACCGCAGTTCAAATACCACCCCGATCCCGTAACCACCGGAAGCATAGAAGCACGTATAGCCCGCTGCATTTGCTGCGACGAGATACGACATTATATGTACGTTGGCCCCGTATATGCGGAAGCTCACATAGGGGACGTTATCTGCCCCTGGTGCATCAGTTCGGGTCTTGCTCATGAGAAGCTGGATGCGGAGTTTGTCGATATAGAAGGGGTCGGCGACAGCGACCCAACTTCCCGCGAATCAGCACCACAGCCAGTACGGGAGGAAGTTGCTTACCGCACACCCGGCTTCAGCGGCTGGCAACAGGAGCGATGGCTCGTACACTGTGGGGACGCATGCATGTTTCTGGGTCCTGCTGGTAAGTCAGAAGTGTACGCCCTGAACAGTCAAGAACTGCTGGACTCGCTTCGCACCGACATGGAGATGAACGAAGAAGAGTTTCGCCCTTACTTGGACGCTCTGGACAAAAACGGTATGCCTACTGCCTATATCTTCCGCTGCCTCCATTGTGGCAAATACCTGGGCTATTCCGATTCCACATAAGCCAGTACCCTATAAAAGTGTGATAAAGGAACAATGATGTCAGAAGCACGTATCACGCGCCGAAACTTCTTACAGCAGACCGGTTCCGCCGCCGCTGGTGTCGGACTTGGCCTTGCCGTCCCGACGATTCTCGGTCAGCAAGCCGTCGCCGCACCCGAAACAGTTCCAAACGGTAAGCGCATCCGTCTGGGCTTTATCGGCGTCGCCAATCAGGGCACCAACAATCTGAAGGCGTACTTCAAGCAGCCCCTTGCCGATGTGGTGGCCGTCTGCGATGTAGACCGGAACTTTCTGGCAAAAGCAAAGGCGCTGGTAGAGGAGCAGACCGGTCACGCCTGCGCGGCCTATTCCGATTACCGCAAGATGCTGGAAAGCAAGGACATAGACGCCGTGGTCATCACAACGCCCGACCACTGGCACGCCCTGCCGACCATTCACGCCTGCGAAGCGGGCAAGGATGTCTTCTGCGAAAAGCCGCTTTCGCTGACGATTGCGGAGGGCCGGGCGATGGTGAATGCCGCGCGAAAACACAAGCGCATCGTCCAGACCGGCAGCCAGCAGCGTTCCGACGCCAAATTCCGCCGCGCCTGCGAACTCGTCCGCTCCGGTCGCATCGGCAAAATCCACACGGTAAAAGTCGGTATTCCCGGTGTTAATATGAAAGGCCCCGCCGCGCCCGACACCGCCCCGCCGCCCGAACTCGACTATGACTTCTGGCTCGGCCCCGCCCCCAAGCGACCGTACAACCCGAATCGCGTGCATTACTACTTCCGCTTCTTCTGGGACTATTCCGGCGGCCAGATGACCAACTGGGGCGCACACCACTTAGACATCGCGCAGTGGGGACTGGGGAAGGACGACAGCGGCCCGACTTCCGCCGAGGGCACGGCGAAGTTCCACGAAGAGGGCCTATACGAAGTACCCAGGACCTTCGAAATCACCTATAAATACGCCGACGGCGTCACTCTGCTGTGCGGCTGCGGTGAGGGCTTCAGGAACGGCACCACGTTCGAGGGAGACAAGGGAACGATCTTCGTCACGCGCGGCAAGTTAGAGGCGAGCGACCCGGCGATTCTGGAAACGCCGCTGACCGAAAGGGACGTCCGCCTGTATGTCAGCGAGAACCACCATCGGAACTGGCTGGAGTGCATTCAGACCCGCAAGCTGCCCATCTGCGACGTGGAGATCGGACATCGCTCCGCCACCGTCTGCCACCTGGGCAATATGGCGATCCGTTCGGGCCGCAAAGTCGTCTGGGACCCGAAAAAAGAGCAGGTAATCGGCGACGCGGCACAGGCGGAAATGGTCAGCCGCCCCTACCGCGCTCCCTGGCGTCTGCCGAAGGTATAACCACCGACGGGCAGGTGCCCGGCAAACTTCCGCAGGAACCTTATGTCCGGGGCGCTGTATAAGCGAATATGGGACAACAGGGACGCGCGGGGCTGGCCTTTATCTTCGTCACGCTGCTGATCGATGTGCTCGGTTTTGGGCTGATTATCCCGGTCCTGCCCAAATTGGTAACGTCGATGGCCGGGGGCAGCGGCAGCGGGGGCGACGGCGCGGGAGCGCACCTGCTGGGCCTGCTTTTATCCTCCTTCGGGCTGATGCAGTTCCTGTTCGCCCCGGTGCTGGGCAGCCTCAGCGACCGGTACGGCAGGCGTCCTGTGCTCCTTGTTTCGCTTTTCTTCACCGCCGTGGATTACGTCCTGATGGCGCTCGCGCCGACGATAGGATGGCTGTTTCTGGGTCGAATCCTCGCGGGCATCACCGGCGCGAGTTTCACGGCGGCGAGCGCCTATATCGCGGACATCAGCCCGCCCGAAAAGCGGGCGCAGAACTTCGGCCTTATCGGCGCGGCTTCGGTGTCGGCTTTATTATCGGCCCGGCGGCGGGCGGTCTCCTGGGCGAGCTTTCCCCGCGCCTGCCATTCTGGGCGGCGGCGGGTCTCAGCTTTGTCAACTGCCTGTACGGCCTGCTGATTCTGCCCGAATCACTCAGCGCGGAGAACCGGCGACCCTTTTCCCTTGCCTCCGCCAATCCGGTCGGCGCGCTGGTCATCCTCGCCCGCTACCGCTGGGTGCTAGTGATGGCAGGTTCTCTCGCGCTGCTGGGCCTGGCGCAGCAGGGGCTTCAAAGCACCTGGGTTCTCTACACCACCTACCGTTTTCGCTGGAGCGAGCTGGATAACGGTTTATCGCTGGCGCTGCTGGGGTTAGCGAATGTGCTGGTGCAGGTTTTTCTGATACGCTCGCTGGTGCCGCGCCTGGGCGAGCGGCGCGTGGTTTTCTGGGGCCTGCTGTTCAACTTCCTCGGCTTTCTGGGCTTCGCGCTGGCCTATCAGGGATGGATGATGATCGCGGTGATGCTGGTATGGAGCCTGAGCTTCGTTTCCGGGCCGACGACACAAAGCCTCATTTCCCAGCAGTATGGGCCGGATGAGCAGGGCGCGGTCCAGGGTGCGCTGGCAAGCCTCCAGAGTGTGACGGGTATAATCGGCCCCCTCGTCGCCACAGCGGTGTTCGGCTACTTTACCGCGCGAATGGCTCCTATTCAACTACCCGGCTCCGCCTTCTTCCTCGGCGCGGCCCTGATAGCGGTCGCCGCCGTGCTCGCGGTCCAAGCGCTGCGGACGAAAGAAGGCACCCTTCCGGCGGCGACCGCTGTTCCCGACCTGCATGGCTAAACGGGCTTGACGCACCGGGTCCCGGATGGTACAATCAGCCAGCAAATTTACGTTTACTTACAAGTAGGAAAACCGGCTCCACAGGCCGGTTTTCCGCTTGTTTCGTAATCAAACCTACGTTTACCGGCTCCTTATTCTGGAGGACCTTTCCCGTATGCCGCAGCACGACAAGATCGCCATTCGAGGCGCGCGTCAGAACAACCTCAAAAACATCGACCTGGACATTCCCCGCGATAAGCTGGTGGTGATTACCGGGTTGTCGGGATCGGGAAAGTCATCCCTGGCGTTCGATACGCTGTACGCCGAGGGCCAGCGCCGATATGTGGAAAGCCTGTCGGCGTATGCGCGGCAGTTCCTGGGCCAGATGGACAAACCGGATGTGGACCAGATCGAGGGCCTCAGCCCGGCGGTGTCTATCGACCAGAAATCCACCTCGCGCAACCCCCGCTCCACGGTCGGCACGGTCACGGAGATATATGACTACCTGCGCCTGCTGTTCGCGCGCGTCGGCAAGCCCCACTGCCCCAACTGCGGGCGGCCCATTACCCAGCAGCAGCCGTCGCAGGTCGTGGATAAGGTGCTGGAGATGCCGGAAGGGACGCGCGTTCAGGTGCTCGCCCCTATCGTGCGCGGGCGCAAGGGCGAATACCGCAAAGAATTGGAAGACATCAAGAAGGAAGGCTTCGTGCGCGTGCGCGTGGACGGTGAAGTGCGCGACGTTGCCGAGGACATCACGCTCGACCGTTACAAGCAGCACGACATCGACGTGGTTGTCGATAGATTGGTGGTCAAGCCCGAGGTGGGCAAGCGGCTCGCGGATTCGGTGGAGGCGGCGCTGAAGATGGGCAAGGGTCTGGTCGCCATCGATGTGGTGGGACAGGAAGAGATGTTATTTTCAGAACATTTCGCCTGCACCGTCTGCAATATCTCGCTGGAGGAGATCGCGCCGCGCACCTTTTCGTTCAACTCCCCCTACGGCGCGTGCCCGACCTGCCATGGTCTGGGAACGCAGGCGGAGTTCGACCCGGAGCGTATCATCCCGGACAGGAACATGAGCATTGCGCAGGGGGCGATCCAGTATTTCGTTCTCAAGTCGGGCAAGGAGATCATGTCCGACCACCGCACCGCGCTGTTCGATGCCGTGGCGAAGAAGCTGGGCTTCACGATGGATACGCCGATCCGCGACATCTCCCCGGAGCAGTATCATGCCCTGCTGCACGGCGTCAAGAACAAGGTGACGATGGAGTTCCGTAACCGCTGGGGCCGCACGCGCCGCTTCGACACCGAGTTCCCCGGTGTGCTGACGATTTTGCAGCGGCAGTACGCGGAAACCAGCAGCCAGTCCGTCAAAGACGACCTGGAACAGTATATGTCCTCGAAGCCCTGCCCCGACTGCGGCGGCAGGCGGCTTAAGCCCGAGGCGCTTGCGGTCACCGTCGGGGATTTGAGCATCGCGGATGTGACCGCCAAAAGCATTGAGCAGGCATCGCGTTTTTTTGAAGACGTGCAGTTGTCCGAGCGCGACCAGACGATTGCGCGCCAGATTGTCAAGGAGATAAACACGCGCATCGGGTTTCTCCTGGATGTCGGCCTGAACTATCTGACCCTGGACCGCGCGGCGGCGACGCTGGCGGGCGGCGAGGCGCAGCGCATCCGCCTGGCGACGCAGATCGGCTCCGGCCTGATGGGGGTTCTGTATATTCTGGATGAGCCGAGTATCGGGCTGCACCAGCGCGACAACACGCGCCTGATCGACACGCTGCTCCATCTCAGGAACCTGGGCAACACGATTCTGGTGGTGGAGCACGACGAGGAGACGATGGCCGCCGCCGACTGGATCATCGACATCGGGCCGGGCGCGGGCGTCCACGGCGGCGAGGTCGTGGCGCAGGGACCGATCAAGAAGGTCATGGCGGATAAGAAGTCCGTCACCGGGCAGTACCTGTCGGGGCGCAAGCGTATCGAGGTGCCGAAAACGCGGCGGCCTGGCAGCGGTAAGTCGCTGCGTATCAAGGGCGCGAAGGGACACAATCTTAAGAATGTCAGTGCGGAGATACCGCTGGGGACGCTTACCTGCGTCACCGGCGTTTCCGGGTCGGGCAAATCGACGCTGGTGCAGGAGACGCTGTACCCGCGCCTGATGAGCGTCGTCTACGGCTCGCACACCGTCTGGGAACCGCACGACGGCATCGACGGCCTGGAAAATATTGATAAACTGATTGACATTGACCAGTCACCGATTGGCCGCACGCCCCGCTCCAATCCGGCCACCTACACCGGCGTCTTCGACCTGATCCGCGACCTGTTCTCGCAGACCCCGGAGGCGCGTATGCGCGGCTATGGCCCCGGTCGGTTCTCGTTCAACGTCAAAGGCGGGCGCTGCGAAGCCTGCAAGGGCGACGGTATTCTTAAAATTGAGATGCACTTTCTGCCCGACGTGTACGTGCCCTGCGAGGTCTGCAAGGGCAAGCGCTACAGCCGCGAAACCCTGGAGGTCAAGTACAAGGGCAAAAGCATCGCTGACGTTCTGGCGATGACGGTGGGCGAAGCCTGCGAGTTCTTTTCGTCCATTCCGGCCATCACGCGCAAGCTGTCCACCATCGCCGAGGTCGGCCTGGACTATATCCGCATGGGCCAGCCCGCCACCACGCTATGCGGCGGCGCAGCGCGTCAAGCTGGCGACCGAGCTGTCCAAGCGCACCAATGGCCGCACGCTGTATATTTTAGACGAGCCGACCACCGGCCTCCATTTCGCCGATATCGAGGAAGCTACTCAAGCTGCTTCAGCGCCTTGTCGATACCGGCGGCACCGTCCTGGTCATCGAGCACAATTTGGATGTCATCAAAACCGCCGACTATGTCATCGACCTGGGTCCCGAAGGCGGCGACAAAGGCGGAAACATTGTCGCCGCCGGAACCCCCGAAGAGATCGCCGAGGTCAAAGATCTCATACGGGACGATTTCTCAAGAAAGTCCTCAGCGGGCAAGCCTCATCGCCGGAAAGTGAAAAGGGCTATAATGGTGCGGAGGTGCAAAAAGTGACCGTGGTCCGAAAGCCAGACATCAAAGAGCTATTTGCGGATAAGAAAGAGATACAGCGCCTTGTCGCCGAGCAGATGGAGAGTATGGGTATCCAATTCGATCCAACGGCGACGGCACAAAAAGCGCAGGAGATGATGCTGGCCGAGGGCATCCGGCCCGAAGACAATATGCTTTCGCGCGGCATCATCGCGGCTCGCGAGGAGTACCTTCCGCCGGAGTTGCGGGATGAAATAAGCTGAAATGCCGACGCTCCTGTGGGACGCGAGCGCCCTTGCTAAACGTTACGTGCCGGAAACAGGCAGCAAGACCGTTGGAACCCTGTTTGCAAGTATGCCGCTGCAGATGGTCACGACTCTGCTTGGCTATGCGGAAACGTTCTCGCTGCTTTTGCGCAAGATGAATGGCGGAGGAATCTCCATCACAACGTTTACAACCGCCGTTTCCGCCTTGCAAATCGACCTAATTAACGCCCCGGACGTTACGCTCCTGAGTGTAGAAGATGCCATGATCCTTTCCGGTATACCCCTGATGCGTCGGCACAATATCAATGCTACCGATGCCGCTATTCTGGCAGCTTTTGTGCGCTACGCTCAGGCTGATCCAGCGACAACGACCTCATGCGTACTGGTTGCCGCCGATAAACGCCTCGTCCGCGCGGCGGCAGCGGAAGGCTTGAACACACTCAACCCGGAGTTACTGCCCGCCGCCGATGTGCCCGCGTTTCTTGCCGACCTTTAACCCGCAGACCACACGAAGCAAACGATCCTCAGCAAGTGACAAAGGCGGAAACATCGTCGCAGCGGGAACCTCGGAAGAGATCGCCGAGGTCAAAGAAAGGCATGCAGCGGGCAAAGCCTCATCGCCGGGAAGTAAAACTGGCTATAATACGCCCCGCAAACTCACAGTCGGCCCAGAAGTGCGACGAAGCTGGTTCTGTCATGTCTATAGTGTCGTCATACCCGCACCCATGGGTTCTCCCCCGCCAGCGCCGGGCGCGGTCTCGATAAGCGTCTCCTCAGGGCTGAATCGGTCCAGAAGGATGGCGACGAGCATATCGCTCATCACATTGACGCCGGAGCGGACGCGGGCGATAATCCAGTCCACCGGCAGCAGCAACGGCAGGGCAATGGCGATGACCCCCTCCGGCAGTCCCGCCGCGCTCAGAACCAGCGGCAGCACGATCAGGCCCGCCTCCGGTATTCCCGCCACGCCCGCCCCGGCCATTATCGAGGCGAGCACGATGACGATCTGCTGCGGTAAACCCAGATTCATGCCGACCGCCTGGGCCAGAAACAGCGCGGCAATTGCCTCGTACAGGGTGATGCCATCGTTGTTCAGGTTCGTCCCGACACAGGCCGCCAGACGGGCCGACGGCTGTGAGACGCCGATCTTCTGCGTCAGCACGCGCAGGGTGATGGGGACAGTCGCCAGGCTGCTGTTGGTGGATAGACCGGTAAATATAGCGTCCGCGCCCTGCCCCAGATAGAGGCGCGGCGGTTTGCGTCCCACCAGCCAGGCGACGAGCGGGTAGTAGATCAGCGAGTGGATACCCAGACCCAGCAGGGCTGTACCCAGGAATATCCACAACACCTGAAAGACTTTTAATCCTGCCGCCCCGACCACCTGCGCCACCACCCCGAAGACGGCAAAGGGAACCGCAAGCACGACCCATTCCAGCATCTGCACCAGAATGTGGTAAACGCCCTCGATAAACTGCTCGACCGTCTGCATGCTCGTTTCGCCGGTCTGCGCCTGCCGCTCCTTGACACGCCGCAGAGCCGCGCCGATAAGCAGGCCAAGCAGCACGACCGAGATGATGTTGTTGTAGAAAAACGGGCGCACCAGACTTCTGGGCACGTAATATTCCAGATTGGGCAGCAGCGCCAGCGTCGGCGGCGGCGCATCCGGGTCATCGGATTTTTTGGCGGCAGCCGGCGGCTGATTTATGGCCGCCCGCATCTGCTCGATCTGGCCCTGCCAGCGTTCGCCGGGGCGCAGCGTGTTCATGATCGCCAGCCCGATTATCATGGCGACGGAAACGTTTACCAGACAGATCAGAATGAGTTTCCCGCCACGCCGCGCCGATATGTCGGTGCGGGCAAAGGCATCGAGAATGGCGAACAGGACAAGCGGCACCGCGAGCGTTCGCAGCAGTTTGATGACAAGCATCCCGAGCGTACCCAGGTCTTTGTTTTCCAGCCCGAAAAGATAGGGCCTCTTTCCGAAGATAACGCCGAGAATCGCTCCGAGGAAGACGCCAATCAGGACGCGGGCATACAGCGGAAGTCGTCGTTTTCCTGGACGCCCCGCTACGGATAGTTCGTGCAACCTTGCCTCCCCGGCATTTCCTGATAACGAATCGGGAAACGCCACGGATTTACCTTCTCCGTCGGGGTGGTTGCCTCCTGCATTTGACTTTCCCTGCTGCTTTGAACTATCATAAAAGCCGCGCGGGGTGGTATTGCGTGCGCTCCGCTTCCTTTTTGCGTCGCCAGGCGACAAATTCAGTGAGGAGAATAGAAGGATGAGCAAGGTAAGTATCGTCGGCGCGGGCGGGCGCGTCGGCAGCACAGCGGCATTCGTTCTGCAGATGGGCGGAATCGCGCAGCAGCTTAATCTGATTGATGTCGTGGAAGGCAGCGTTCTCGATGTGGTCCGGGGCGAGGCGCTGGACATCTTACACGGCTATGCGTTCGCGGGCGGCGGGAAGGTGGACGCCGGGGGCTATGAACTGCTGGACGGCTCCGATGTCGTCGTCATCTGCTCCGGCCTGCGCCGCAAGCCCGACGAAAGCCGCCTCGATCTTATCAACCGTAATGTTTCCATGTTCCGGGGGATTTTGAGCGAGGTGAAACAGCGGCAGCTTGCGCCGAACGCGGTTGTGCTGGTGGTCAGCAACCCGGTGGATATATTGACTTATCTGGCCGCGCAGGAGCTGGGCCTGGGCAATGAGCGGGTGATCGGGCTGGGAACGGTTCTGGATACGTGCCGATTCCGCTCGCTGCTGGCCGCGCATTTCAATGTAATGCCGACCGACGTGAACGCGCTTCTTCTGGGCGAGCATGGCGATTCGATGATGTGCGTCTGGAGCAGCGCCACCATCGGCGGCGTACCGATGAAGTCGTTCCCGAACCACGATCAGGCGGCGCTTCAGGCGATCTTCGAGCGGGCGCGCACATCGGGTGCGGAGGTTATCAAACTCAAGGGCGGTGCGGGCCAGGCGGTCGGCGTCTCCATCGCCGAGGTGGTGCATGCCGTTCTTCTGAACAAGCGGCAGGTGCTGCCGGTATCTTCGGTACAAAACGGGTTGTTCGGCATCAGCGGCGTCGCGCTTTCCGTGCCGACCCTGGTAGGCCGCAACGGCATCGAAGGATTGGTAGAAATATCGCTGACTGACGAGGAGCGCGGCCAGCTTGTGGCGTCCGGCGAGGCGCTTAAGGCGACACTTTCACAGGTACTGTCGGGATAAAGTGCGAGGCAGGACGGCTGAGCGGAATACGGGACACGCTCAGCCGTCGTTTTGGCTTCAGATGGGTTATCCCTTGCGGTTTTCCGGATGGATAAGCGCGTCCGGAACCCTGCGCATGACTTTCCCCAGACGCTTGTTCTGGCCGGTTAAAACTACCACAAAAGTCTCTCCGGGAAAGGTCAGTTCGCTGAGAAGCTGCTGCTGGAGTTGCGCAGCATCTTCATCGCGATTGAAACGCTTCCATTCGCCCGCTAATGTCACTCCCAGAACATAAAGCGGCTTATCCGGAAAATGCTGCACTTCCTTACGTACCAGATAGGCTTCGGCGACCGCTTCAAAGCGCGCGATCTGCCCGCGCAAAACACGAACCTCCTCCTCCGGCAGGCCGTGCGGAAGATACCGCGCCTTCAGCTCGATCTGCGCGCGTTCCTCCCCCGCCGCATCCAGCTTGTCCACCTGCTGGACATAGCGGTCAAATGCCGCTTTTGCCCCGGCCTCGTTAGCCTGTCGTTTCCAATAGGCGTGAATATGCTCCAGCGCGGGAAGGGCGGCGTCTTCGTCCAGACGCATAGCCTGCTCTAAATGCTCGATACCCGCTTGATCTTCCTGTTCCAGAAGGATACGGCCAACGGCGAAGTGAACGGGGGCCAGATCATCCTTTATCTCCAGTACCGCCTGGTACAAAGGCAGCGCCTCGGCAGCCGAATGGAACTCTTCGGTTAGTTCCGCACGCCGATATGCCTCTTTAAGCTCCAGCTTTTCGCCGCGCGCAACCCGATCATTCAGCGACGCAAGCTCCTGCTGTTCCTGCTGCGCCTGCTGATAACGCTCCTGCCATTGCTGCTCAATGCTTTGACGCCAGAGATGATCCAACTGACCCGCATAACGGGGAAGCTGGTGCCCGAAAAAATGCGCCGCCGCCGATTCCGTGACCGGCTCCGGCAGACGCGCCTCCTGCCCCAGCGCCCGCAGGCGATCCGACAGCGCGGGATGCGTGTCGGTGGTGCCGGTCTTTTCCGTTAGGGCGCGCTGAAGAATGCTTTGCGCGCTGTCGCTTTCTCCGTCTTTTCCGGGGACGACCAGCGGCAGCGGCGGCGGCGCTGCCGAAGAGGCCGTAAGGGTCGCTGCTCCAAAGCGGGCCTGGAGTTCCTGTGTTAGCTGCGTAAACGGCGCTCCGGGTGGCTCGGGATGGGTGTTTACCTGACGGTAAACGTCCGGCCAGAATTTGCCGTGCACGTATTCCGCCTTTACCGGCAGGCTGGACAGCACTTCCGCCGTCGTTTTCGCCCCTGTCAGCTCCGCAGCGCAGCGATCCGCGATGTACTCGTCGGAGCGGCGCAGGGCAAACGAGTAGGCGGCAAAATACGGAGCGTACCAGTTGAAAAAGGCGTGGAAGACGCCGCTGCCCCAATGGTTGTCCTGTTCCAGGCTTTCCATAAGCTGCTGCCAGGTCTTGTTGATACGATAGATCCAGCCACCGAAGCGGCCATGCGCGCCGGACAGATGCCCGAACTCATGGGCGAGCACGGAACGAAGCTGATCCGGCGACAGCGCCTGCATCAAAGGCAGGCCGATCAGAAGGTAGTTGACCTGCCAGCCGAAGATGCCCAGGCGCGGCACCTGAACGACGGCGGCATTGAAATCCGAGGTTAAAAGGATGCGATGGAACGCAGGCGCTTTCAGGGCGTCCCGAAGCCGATCTACGGCCTGAAAAAGCGGCACGGCGTTTTCACGCTGAAGCGGAACGCCTTCCGGCGCTTCAAAGCGCACCCACAGCGCGCGGATGATCAGGAAGGCAAACACAGCCAGGGGCAGAGCTATTTTCAGGACGGCGAAGTTAGCGCGGCCACTGTAAACAATAAGCGCGACCACTCCCGCTACCAGCGAAAGCACGAGCAGGAGAACCAGGAAGATATAGGCATAGCCCAGAGCAGCCAACAGTCCCACGCGGAAGCGGTAGCCCTTCGGATCTTTACGGGCGACTTCTTCAAGGCGCGTTACCAGCGAATCGAATTGCTCGCGCGACAAAGGCACGGATGGAATCTCCTTTCGGTCCTATCTGCATCTTCCGGCAGAGGTGTTACCAACGGCGGGCGTTCAAAGATGTCATGCCTGTTGCTTCAATGGTTCCCGCTCACGCGGGAGAGACAGGCAAGACATCCCCGGTCTGAACGGGGGCATATCGTGCTGCGCTGCTATTCGCGAGGAGCGCGCACACAATAAGCAGCTTACCGCCGCGCGCCGGACTTTGCCTTGTTTCCTTTTACATGGCCGTCCGCGTAGGCGATGTTCTCCGTTCCGTCCGGGTGCGGCACGGCATCGAACAGGGCAGGGCGGGACGCGGGCGCTTTGATCGCTGCCAGGCTTTTGCCACTCAGGGCTTTGATCGGCTGATAGGGCTTCTTCGTCACCGGGCACGTGAATACGGCGTCGCGCCGGATGTAGGGGCGCAGCCGGTTCTGTACCTGCGCGGCGCTTTTCATGGGCGGAAACTTCTCGTCGTAGTCCTAAACGTACATCATCATGCCCAGCGCCATCTGCTTCAAGTTGCTTTGGCACTGTATGTTTTGATTCTGCGCTTTACTTTGCTGCGCCTGCGCAAGAGTGACAACGGCGGTGGAGGCGGCGACACCCGCCAGCAGAACCGCGCCCACTCGATGAACGATAAGCCGCATTTGCCTTCCTCCTCGTTTCCGTACCAACGCGCTCAGACCCCGGCGGATGCGAGGCGGAACAGCGGCTCTTCGCGGCCCGCGCGGCGCTCGACCTCGGCTATCTCCTCCGGCGAAAGCGGCTCGAAGTTCTGCGCGGCCTGAAGGGCGATCTGGAACAGGGGCCATTCGCCCGGCGGAACCGCCGCCGTAATATCCTGCGACAGGGTCCAGCGTAGCGCCAGAGCGGCTTCGGCGGGGTCATCTATCGGCGTGTACCAGCATTTGTGATAGCGTTTCTCCTGCCCCTTTTGTAGTGGGCCGCGCGCCATCGCCTTGAGCGCCAATCGCCCCGCTCCGATCTCCTTTGCTTTGGCCAGCACCTGCGGGCCGAAATCGGCGGTGTTCCAGGTGACGAAGTTGACGGGAAACAGCACCGAATCGAACGGGAAACGACTGAAGGCATCGAGGGCGACCTCCGCCGAGTGCGCGGAAAAGCCGAGGTGACGCACCAGTCCGGCGTCGCGCGCCTCCACAAACGCCTCCATTGCGCCGCCCGGCGCGAACGCCTGCTCCACATCTTCCGGCTTGGAAAGTGCATGCAACTGGTACAGGTCGAAGCGGTCGGTCCTCAGCAGGCGCAGCGATTGGCGCAGTTCCGCCGCCGCTCCTGCTTTATCCCGCTTGCCGGTCTTGCAGGCCAGAAACACCCCGTCGCGGTACGGCTCCAGCGCAGGGCCGAGCATCTCCTCCGCATTGCCGTAGGAGGGGGCGACATCGAAATAGTTGATACCGGCGTCAATGGCCGTTCCGACCCGCTCCGCCGCCTCCTGCGTGATCGCATTGGTGACAATGATTCCGCCGAAACCGATAACGGAAAGCGCATGTCCGGTGCTTCCCAGCTCTCGCCGCTGCATTATATTTGTGTCCTTTCGCTTTAGAAGCCCGACGACTCGTAACAGGCGCGGCCCGGCGCGCAGACGCGCGGCCCGACAATGTCGTCGTCCGGCCCGATCACGGTCAGCGTGTTCAGGCAGTAATGGTTGTGGGCCGTGCCGCCGTACGTCTCGTTCTCATCGTTCTCGCCGGGGATACCCGAAGGTCTTCCCTCTTCCAGAGTGACATAGTCCATCTTGGTTCGCAGGTGCAGACAGCGCCGGGTTCCCGGAACCGCCCCTTGCAGATTAGGTAGATCGATCATAAGCTGTTCGCCGCGCCTCCCTACGCGCTGCTCGCTCCGAAGGTATTGTTAAGAGATTATAGCAGGGAACGGGGCGTCAGATGATTAACTGCCTCAGTAATGGAGAAACAAACACAGCTTGTCCCCTGTCCCTGTGGTGCGGACGCCGTCTGGTACAAGCCTACGGCACCCGAAGATGCGCCCGAGCACGCCGCCTGTTTGCTGATGGACGCTGATTTCTTCGACAATTACTGCGACGACTGCTTCCCGCAGGCCGTGCCCGCGCCGGAGCGCAGAGAGTGGCGGCGTTTGGAGCGGGAACGATAGGATATGGAGTTTTGCGTCCGCCCCGCTACCGTGGACGACGCGGAGCGCCTGGCCGAAATCGACCTGATACCGGAGGTACGCCCCTGGCTCGACCTGCCACCGGAAGCCAGCCGGGGCCGTGATGCCTGGGTGCGCGCCAACCGGGAATGGGTGGAGCATCCCGAACACCATTGTGTCGTGGCTGTGCTCCCGAACGGTTTCGTCGCCGGATCGGTGACATTACGCTATACCCGAAACGATCTGGACGGCGTTTGTCTGGCCCTGAAGGTGGACCCGGAATATCAGGGGCAGGGTATCGGCTCGGCGCTGCTGCGCTGGGTGATCGAAACCGCTGACGCGGTGCCACTTGCTCGTGTTTACCTGGCCGTTTTGCGATCCAACTCGCTTGCGATAGCGCTGTATGCCCGTCACGGGTTTGTTTACGCCGGTCCCACCGCCCATGACTGTGATCGCATGGTGCGCCACCGCCCCCGCCGCCACCACCGCTGACCCAAAAACGATTTGATGGTATCCTAATTTCCTGATGAAGCCACCGCCGCCGACCGAGGATGGGCTTTTACTGCCCCCGGAAGTCCATGAAATTGCCGCGCAGGTTCCGCACTGAGCTGACGCGCGCGATCTGCGGATCACGCCGCTAAAAGGCGTTATCAGCCTCAACAACGCCAATTACCGTGTCTCCGCTGATGGGGACGACTACGTGCTCCGGGTTGCCGCCGATACGGCGCGGCATCTGGGCGTGCGCCGCGACGAGGAGCGTGAAGCAGCGGTTGCGGCGGCGCAGGCGGGTATCGGCCCGGAGGTCGTCTACTACGATGCGCGGGGCAATATGGTAACGCGGTTCATTGCGGGACGGCATTGGCAGCCGGAAGAGTTCCAGGAAGAGGCGAACATCGCCCGTATCGCCGCGACGCTGCGGATGCTCCACGCCGTGCAGGATGGGCGTGCTGAAGGGTCCGTTTTCCGGCGGGTGGAGCGGCTTCCGGGAGGCCGCCGACGCCGAAAAGCTCGCTTCTGTCCAATTCGAGTGCGTAGCGGCGCTGGGTGATGCTCCCCTTCCCGACGTTTCCGGCTCGTTCGACCTGCTGATCTGCGCGCTTGCGCTGTGTCATGTGCCGGACATTACGGGGGCGGGGGCGGAGTGTGCGCGGATCGTGCGACCCGGCGGCCATCTCGTTCTGACTGACTTTCATCCGGCAGCGGTCGCCTTCGGCTGGCGGACCGCTTTCGATACGCCGGGCGCTACCTATATTCTGCCGAACATGCCCCACACGCGCGCGGACTATCTGGATGCGCCCACGCAGGCGGGATGCCAGGTCAGGGAAATGCGTGACATCGCTCTGGGCGGCGAGCCGTACGGGGACGTTTCCGAAGCGGCGATCCGTGAAAAAGGCATGCCGCCGTTTTGCCTGGTCATTCTGGCGCAGCGGGAAGCAGCGGGGTGAAAGACTACGGGCTGTCGCTTGCCTGCACCTGAAGAAGCTGGAAGTTGTCGCGGGCGAAGATCACATCAATGGATGCCTGGGCTGTTACGTCTTCGAAATGGATACGGACAGCCAGCCGCCCCTCCAGGTGCAGGTCACGCTCGGCCAGCAGACGCATACGAGGGTGGCGTCGCCAGAACTGCTGCACCTCCGGCGTGCTGAAGGCAAGCCCGCTGGGGGTGACGCCGAACGTCGCACCACAATACGCACAGGGAGTATAGATACCGCGCAGTGACTTCAGCAGCGGCGACGCGGAATCCGGTGCGGTAAGCCGGACTTTTGCGGGCCGCCCACAGCGCGGGCACGGAGCCGCGCCGGTAGACAGGCCACAGCGGAAATGCGCGTTCCACCAGGCGCTCACCCGGTTGAGCGCGGGCTTGTACCCTTTCACGTCTCCCAGCACGCTCGGCACGTCGAACGAGCGGTGGAAGGTCGTAAAATCCGCACCCAGAGCGCGGTCACATCGGGAGCACCGCACCCGAAAAAAGGGCTTCTCCCCTTCGACTACGAAGCGTCCCTCAAGCCGACGCTCGCCGCAGCGGGGGCACCAGATGCGCGTCTCCTGCCACTCTTCGGCGTCCACCAGACCGTAGGCAACCGCGTCTTCCCGAAAATCCGTGGTGAGTACGCGGCGCAAAGCCTGTTTGCCGCGATGAAGACGCACCGCCGCCGTATTCTCACTCAAGCCCGCTCGGGCGGCAAGCTCGGACGGCGACAGATCCTCCACGTACCGACCGACCAGAAGCGCGCGCGTCTGCGCGGGCAGCGCGCCCATAGCCCGGTCGAGCATCCGGGTGATCTCGCTGCGCTCCAGGCTCTCCTCGATGTCTCCGCTCGTAGCAGCAGCAGCAGCCGCTGTGGATGTGCCCTCTTCCAGCAGCCACGGCGACTCCGGGCGTGCCAGCCGGCTCATTTCACGGCCATGACTGCGGTGCCAGCGCAGACAGACATTGCGGGCGATACCCGACAGCCAGGGCCGCCACGCCTCCGGGTCGCGCAGCTTGTCCGCGTGTCGCCACGCCTCGACCAAAGCGTCCTGCGCCAGGTCCTCGGCAGCATCCGGGTTTCCCGTTAGCTGGGCGCACAGCCGCACCAGGCGCGCGCGCTCGCCGTGCAGGCTGATCTGTTCCCGAACTGCGGTTTCTCGTGAAATCTTCATATTCCGGTTGCCTGCGATAAGGCTCGTACCCAGCAGGCGCATTATATACGAAACAGTTCGTATATGTCAAGTAAGAAAACGGGAGGAGAAGGGTCAGCTTTAGGCGGCTTCTTACCTATCATTGTCTAATGCGAAGAAAAGGATAGCACGCTAACGGTCCGCCCGCGCCCGCGCCCGCGCCGCAGGCGATAATCTCCCCGGTCATCAAAGAGGTCGCCGTGCAGCGGCAAAAAATTACCTATTTTTGTATTAGAGCGCGTTATGAACTTGGGCGGTAGACTTGTGGTAAATGAGCCGCAAGTCTTACCCAGTGATGTTACTGATGACGAGTGGAGCTTTGTCGCTCCTTACCTGACGCTGATAACCGAGCAAGCGCCGCAGCGCAAGCACGAGTTGCGGGAGTTGTTCAACGGCCTGCGCTGGATGGTTCGTGCGGGCGCTCCCTGGCGCATGATGCCGGGCGATCTGGTTCACGCTTGCGTGAACGCGCCGCCGTGGGAAGCGGTCTACCAGCAGACCCAGCGGTGGCTCAAGTGGGGCTGCTTCGAGGCCATCGTCCACGTGGCCTTCCCCCGCTTTGATGGAGCATAAGATAAGCTACATCAACGGGAGGAAGTATGCAAGCCAAACAGCAGAAGAAGAGCTACACCAAGGAGTTCAAACGTGAAGCCGTCCGGCTCGTCACCGACGGTGGCCATAGCGAGGCGCAAGTCGCCCGCGACCTGGGCGTGTGCCGCAGCCTTCTGGGCAAATGGCCTCGACGCATCGAAGAGGAATCCTACAACGGTCAGAACGGGACGCGCACTTTCCCCGGCCACGGCAATGCCCGCGATGAGGAGATGGCACGGCTCCAAAAGGAGAACGCCCGCCTCAAGGAGGAGGTGACGATACTAAAAAAGGCAGTGGGTATTTTCACGAGCCGCCCCCAGTGAGATACCAGTTCATCCAGGGGCAAACGCAGAACTTCCCAACGAAGGTGTTGTGTCAGGTGATGCACGTATCTGGAAGCGGCTTCTACGCCTGGCGCGGCAGACCCGAGTGCCAGCGAAGCCGAGAGGACCGGCGGCTTCTGGCGCACATCAAGAGCGTCTTCCAGGCCAGCGACAAGACCTACGGCAGCCCGCGCATCCACCGAGACCTGAATGAGGAGGGCATCACCTGCGGAAAGAGGCGGGTGGCACGTCTGATGCGTCAGAATGGGATACGGCCCGAGCCGGTCAAGCGCTTTGTAATCACTACCGCCTCGAAGCACGCTCTGCCAATACACGAGAATGTTTTGGGCCAGCAGTTTGAAGCGGGGGCGGCAGACAGGCGCTGGGCAGCAGATATCACGTACGTCTGGACGCGGCGAGTGCCGAGCCGCTCCAGCCGTTACGTTGCCGGTTGCGGCTTAACCAGGTCTCCAGAAAAGCGGAGCAAGGCCAGCCTGCTCAATCTTTTGTTCGTCTCCTGCAAAGGGGCGGTTCACGGTTCCTCGTGACAATCCCAATGTCCGGGCGATCTTGCGCAGCGA
>JAUJOK010000002.1:130071-162201 GCA_030447685.1 Armatimonadaceae bacterium | reverse complement strand
AGTAGATACTCAGAAGGACTGGAAGGAGAGGGGAGAACTATGATTTGATATTTCTATTAGTGAGTTTGATGTGTCTTTTTTTTACTTGATTTGTTTTAATATACATCTGAGCGTCGACTTTTTTTATTGTTGTGTTGTCACACATAGGAAAAACGCGAACGGTTGGTGAATTAGTCAGCGTCTCGGCAAGGAGGAAGGGTATCCATGCTCACCGACGAACAGACTGCCTTTTATCGGGAAAACGGCTTCGTACACGTTCCGGCACTGCTTTCGCCCGAAGAAGCGGCTTTTTACCGGCAGGAAACGCACCAACTGATGGCCCGCCTCTCGGCCATACGCAATATCGACGCCACCTGGGGAAGCGCGAAGGACATCGCGGGCGGCGCAGCAACACAATTGCTCCACTGCCACGACGTGCAGTTTCAATCCGCCGCGTTTGCCCGTCTTATCGTGGATGACCGCATCACCGGCGTTGCCGCCGACATCATCGGGCCGAACGTACAACTGCATCATACCAAGGCTTTCGTAAAACCGCCTGAGAAAGGCAGCCCGTTCCCGCTGCATCAGGACGCGCCTTTCTTCCCCCACGATAACCATTCCATGATCGCGGTCATCCTCCACTTTGATGACGCGCCGCTGGAGAAGGGTTGTGTGCGTGTCGTGCCGGGGAGCTACAAGAACGGAATGCTGCCGCACATCCCGACCGGCGGCCATCACCTCGACCCGGCGCAGTACCCGGTCGAATCCGCCACACCCATCCCCGCGAAGGCAGGCGACGCGCTGTTCTTCTCCTACCTGACCATTCACGGCTCCGGCATCAACGAGAGCAATGAAGCCCGCACGACACTGCTGATACAGATGCGCGACCCTACGGACCCGCCGACTATACGAACGCATGAAAGCCGGGGACAGGGAATGATGCTCCGGGGGATAGACCCGTCCTGCGCCACCACAAAGCCGTCATCCGAAACAGGCGGCGGCGCGGCGATGGGCGGCGCAATGGGTGGAGGAATGATGGGCGGCAGCGGCGGCAGCGGCGGCGGCGGCATGATGGGGCAGAAATAGTCACGACCCGCTGCCGGGGAGGTCCGGGCGCGAGTGATATCAGCGCGCAGCGGACACGGCTTTTTCCCCTGCTCCCCCTCGGATCAGTGCGCTTCCGATAAGAAGAAGCGCGATCCCGAATCCCAGAAAGCCCAGGTCCCAGGCGCTTTGATGGGGGCCGGGCCGGACATGATGAATCTGGAGGATATGGTGGTCGATAATGCCTTCCACCAGATTAAACAGACCCCACCCGGCAAGCATGGCACCGGCTAAAATCTTTCCCGACCAGATCGTATCCCTGCCCCTGCCCGCCCGGAACAGGGCAATGTTCCCGAGGAGCGTGAGCGCCCAGACCCCCAGATGAAAAAAGCCGTCCTGAACGTTCGTCCGCTGCAAATCTTCGATGGAGGTCGGGTGGCAAGTGGCGGCGCGGCACACCAGATGGTGCCATTGAAGAATCTGGTGCAGGATAATTCCGTCGGCGAATCCGCCCAGCCCCATCCCCAGCAGAAGCCCGGCGGCAATCAGCGGGCGCGCAGCCGCCGCTGCCGGTGTGCTCGCTGCTGTCAAGAATCGTCCCTTTTTACGGCGGCAAACGGCGATTGGTCGTAGGAAGCCAACAGATCAGCGGGACCGTCATAAACGGCAACCGCACCCTGCAAATCGCCGTCCTCCCAGCCGCCGCAGCGGAACGCTACCACGCCGACACCGGCTTTAGTCGCCGCCTGAATATCGTAGGGCGTATCTCCCAGCATCAAAACCTCGTCCGGGGACATTCCCAGCTTCTTCAGCGCCGCCTGCACGATATCCGGGTCGGGCTTGGACGATTCAGCCTCGCTGGAGGAGGTCGCCCCGTCCAGCACGTCCCTCGCCCCGGCAATCTCCAGCAGCGGCCCCAGTTCCTCCTCGGAGGCGGAAGTCGCCACCATCAGCTTCAGGCCGTCGGCTCGCATCCGCAGCAGCAGATTCCGTGTCTCCTCGAAAGCGGTTATCGTGGGCAGATGATGACTCTTGAACCGTTCCGCCCGCCGCTTGCTCAGTTCCTGACCTTCGGGGCTGTCCTTCTCGATTCCGGTCGCTTCGGGCAGCAGCTTATCGCCGCCCATTCCAATCAAGCGCCGAATCTTTTCAAAGGGCACGTCATCAAAGCCGCTTTCCGTCAGAATGTCCACCCAGGCCTGCGCGTGCTGATCATTGCTGTTGATAAGCGTACCGTCCACATCCAGAAGCACACCCCGAAGATTACTCACGGATTTACTCTTCTCTTTCTCAAGCGAACCTTGCCTTCCCCTCTCTCGAAGTCCGAGCAGGGGCTTTTCCAGGCGAGGGCGACGGTCTCATAAAGGTCCAGGTTCGCCTCCAGAATCTTTAAGTTTCGCCACACCTTTCCGCCCGCACGGGCCGCGATACGTAAGCCGATGTCATGTCCGTCCAGCGCGTTTCGCAAAAGCAACAGCCAGCGCAGGCCCTCGCTGTCGGCATAGGCGGCGTGGGTCAGGTCCAGCAGTGCGTAACGCGCGCCGGAACAATAAGCTGTCGCCGCTACCTGCTCGGGGGTGGGGCCGGAACCGTCCAGTTGTTCCTCCCAGCGCAGCAGCAGCACGCGCCCGATCTTGTTTTCCTTTATGTTTTGCATCCCAAAGTATTTCAAAAAGCGTTTTAATCACCGCCATCGGCGGGGCTGGGCTGGGGAACGTCTTCCCCTTCCGCCGGGGACGGAGCGGCGGCGGCATTCTCGTCCTGTTTCTGCAGGGAACCAACCGCATCCTCATAGCCGGGCGCATCCGCCGGTGCGCCCAGACCGGCACCCGGTTCGCCCGAAGCGCCACCGGGATCAATGCGCTCCTCGCTGTCGTGCAGCAGCGGCGGCGCGGGTTCCTTATTGGTCATAGCGGTTCCTCCTGTGCGAGGGTCAAAAAAATCGGGAGAGATCAGTAATTAAGTGCGTGCCGTCACAGCCGGAAGGCGGGCGCGGCAGAGCCTTTTCCAGCGAGTCCATCCTGCGCTCAAAAAGCTGCCGCGCCCGTTTTTCCAGCAGTGTCCCGGCAGCCATCGCCGGGACTGCTGAAACCGTTACCGTATGGGACCGGGGGCAGTTATCCGCCCGAACCCCGTGTATTTACAATAGCGAGCGCCAGGAACATCCCAACGACCATACCGAGAAAAGCGCCTCCCGCCATCCCGATTCCCCAGCCCGCCGCCCCGCCTGCCGCAAGTCCTACCGTTCCGCCCGCCGTCATGCCCGCCTGCGCCCCGGCTACCGTACCGGTGCTTGCCGCCTGTGCCTCGTCATGGGCCTTGTCTTCGTCCGCCATTATTTTGCTTCCTTTCGTCCCCGAAGGCATTGTTGATCTATTGTCTGCCGCGTGCCCTCGTGTCCTTACGTTGGGTAGACACCGATATATTCCCACCCTGTATTCGATGTGAAACCAGTTAAATCATAGAAAAAGCCAGTAAAGGAGCGTCATCGATAGTATAATTCCTCCCTTAGCCTGTATATGACTGTCGTCTCCTATGAGTATTATTACGATAAATAAGTATGATAAGAATACGGATTTATGATACCGCTTCGGGTTGACAGCAGAGCCAGGTGGAGTGATAATCTTGCCATCGCTCCGCTTCCGGTGAAACAAGCAAGCGTCGGCCTGGGGACAAGCAAATTATGCAAATCACCAAATTCACAATCGAATACAAAGAAACGCGCTCCGCCCGCTACCAGAGTGTCACTGTGGGCATGAGCGCGGAATGCACGCTGGAAGAAGGGGACGATTACGACGCTGAATTCTCGCGCGTACGCGCCGACCTGTACAAGCGTGTGACGGCGACAACAAAAAAGGCGCTGAAGGAGCTTGTGGACGATGTTCCGGCAGCAGCGGCGGCGGAGGGATAAGCGATGTTAGCCGCTGTTTTGCGCGATTATGACCGCCTGATTCTGGAAGACGTGCCGGAGCCGCAGCCGGGGCCGGGCGAGGCGCTGGTACGAATCAAGGCGTGCGGGTTCTGTGCGACGGACTACAAAGCGATCAAAGGAATACGGCGCAACGTGCGCTTCCCGCTGGTGCCGGGCCACGAACCGGCGGGAGTGGTGGCGGCGGTCGGAGCGAATGTAACGAATGTCAAAGAGGGCGACGCGGTGGTTATCCAGCCCAGCGGCTACTGCGGTCTGTGCCGTAACTGCCGCCTCGGCCTGACCCACTACTGTGACCATGCCTACACGACCGGCGGGGACGGCCCGGAAGACGTGCGCTTCGGCAGCTTCGCCGAATATACGCTGACCGGCGCGAACACACTGTTCCACAAGCCGGATACCATCCGCTTCGACGCCGCCTGTCAGACGGAGCCGGTCAGCGGGGCGTGGAAGGGAATCGTACAGTATTCCCAGATGAGCGTCGGCGATGATGTGGTCGTCATCGGCACGGGCAGTATCGGCATGTACTGCCTGATGGTGGCAAAGGCCGCCGGGGCGGGACGGCTCATCGCCATCGACATCAGCGACTACGCGCTCCAAACAGCGCGGCGGCTGGGCGCAACGCACACCATCAACCCGCAGCACAGCGGGGACGTTCGCGACGCCGTGTACGACATTCTCCCCCACGGGCCGGACCTGGTGATCGAGGCGGCGGGGCCGATTGAAGCGGTGCGGCAGATGGTCAGTCTGCTGCGACGCGGCACGCGCTGGAACCTTTCGGCATAACCACTCATGAAGCGTTCGCCTTAGACGGCGGCCTGATGCACTTTCTGGAGCGCGCGCATGGACGCCAGCTTCGGCACGACGCCGCTGGCGATGGAGCGTTCCCTGCGGCTGATGGAGCGCGGCCTGATCGACCCGGAGCAGGTCGTATCCCACCGCTTTCCCCTGACCGAGATCGAGACAGCGGTGGAGACGATGGCAGGCCACGAGCGTAACAAGGTCATCATCCACCCGTAGCCACAGGCTGCTTTTCTATTCCTCGGTGAAGCGGCGGAAGCCGCGCACCATCAGACCGCGCTGATTGCTTTTCTTGGCTTCAGCGGCCCGCTTTTCGGCCTCGGCGCGGTTCTGGGCCGTGCTTGCGCTGACCGTGACATAGTCGTCGGGGCGGCGGTAGCGGTGGATAAAGACCGGACGCGGCGCGGGCGAGTGGTTCTCCTGCGAGCCGTGGATGGTGCGGTAATGGAAAAAGATGCTGTCACCCGCCTGCCCGGTGACCGGAAGCGCTCGCTCCCAGGGCCACTCGTCTTCGTCCAGCCCCAGGTGCGAGAAGGTGTCTACGTGTGACAGCGTTCCCATCGTGTGCGAGCCAGGCACGACGTACAGCGCGCCGTTCACCAGGTCCGTATCCACGGCGTAGTTCAGCACGCCGACCGGCCCCTCGAAGCGATGCTCGAAATAGGCGGAGTCCTGATGCAGGTGCTTGGGATGGCCGCCCACCGGCTCCTTATACAGACACTGCCCGGACCCGAAAAGCTCGATGTCCGGCCCTAATATTGCCGCGACGATGTCCACGGTCTTTTTATCGAAAGCGGAATGGAAAAAGGCGGCGCTGGTCTGGTAGTTAACCGCCAGCACCATGATCTGCTGGTCGCGGTGAAAGCCCGGCGGCGCGGGCAGGAACAGCGTCCCGTCGGGTGTTTTCCAGCCTTCGGTAATCTTCTCGGCGCGCGGCAGCAAAGCGACTGCCTGCTGCGCCGTCGCCTCAATATCGCCCCCCACATCGGCCAGATACGGCTTCATCAGGCCACGCACGACCAGGCAGCCGTACTCTTTGTAGATCGCGGCGGCGTGGGCCACGTCCAGATCGTCCGCGAAGACCTCAATGTCCTCGACACGGGCGGCAAGCCGTCCTGCCGGTGCAGCAGCAGTCGTCATCCCTTTACCTCCGGAAAGTCAACACGGCGGCGCGAGCGAAGCCGTTTTTGATCCATTGTCGCAGCAGCAGCCGTTTTCCTGCCTGCACGCGCCGTGAAAATTTTGGGAACGGTTTTGCGGCGTGCGTGTTTTTACAAACGTGATCTCCTTTTCTCTCCACATGCTGTAGTGGAAGCGGCGAGGCTTTGATGCTTCGCCGCTTTTTCTTTTTTCACCCGCTTTTCTATGCCCACGGGCCGCGCAGATTTTGCGGCGTCTCCCCCACCGTGTAAAACGAGCCGGTGACGACGACGACCTCCTCCGCTTTCGCCGTCTCTTCCGCCGCCGCAATCGCCGCCGTCGCCGGTTCGATAACCGCTGCGGGCAGATCGAGATGCCGCGCCGCCGCCGCTATCTCCTCGGCGGGCCGGGGGCGAAACGGCGGGGCGGTCGCGACCACGCGCGTCGTGAGCGGGGCGAGCGCGCGCAGGAACGGATCGGGGTCATGATCGTGCTTCATGCCCACCACCAGCACGCAGTGCCGGTCAGGGAACGCCGCGCGCAGCGCCTCGGCCAGCACGCGCGCGCCGTCCTCGTTGTGCGCCACATCCAGCACCACCGCCGATCTTCCGTCCCGTCCGTCGCGCACGATCTGAAAGCGTCCCGGCAGCGACGCCGTCTCCAGCCCCGTTTGTAGCGCGCCGGGCGGAATCTGAACCCCTTGGCGCTGAAGCGCGCGGATAGCCGCCGCCGACGTGGCTGCATTTGCCGCCTGGAAGGGGCCGCGCAGTCTCAGTCGCAGAGGCAGGGGAGAAGCGTCCGGTAGTAGGTCTATCGTGACGTTTCCCCCTGAGGCGTCGTAGGCGTAAATGGCGAAGGCGTCCGCATCGTTCCTGTCCCGGTGCGCCACCCGCAGCAGTGGGACGCCGTTTACCGCCGCCGTTTCGATAATCACGTCCAGCGCCTCGCCGGGGGGAACGGCGGTGACACAGGCTCCGGTTCCCGGCTTTACGATGCCCGCCTTTTCCGCCGCTATCTGCGCCAGCGTCTCGCCCAGAATCTTCGTATGGTCGAGGCCGATATGGGTGATAACAGCGGCCAGCGGCGGCGGGATGACATTGGTGGAGTCCAGTCTTCCCCCGATACCGACCTCGACGGCGGCGAAATCCACCCCCTGCTCGGCGAACCAGCAGAAGGCGACGGTGGTTTTCAGCTCGAACTCCGTGGTCTGGCCCAGGGCCGGGTCGGCGGCCACAGCTTCGATATGCGGGCGAATCGTCGTCACCCAGCGCGCGAAATCCTCTTTGGGAATCATCGCGCCGTTTATCTGGATACGCTCGCGCAAATCGAACACATAGGGCGAGAGGTAGGAACCGACTTTGTATCCGGCAGCACGCAGAATGGACGCCGTGAAAGTGGTCGTGGAGCCTTTGCCGTTTGTCCCGGCAATATGCACGCAGCGAAATCGGTGATGCGGATTATCCAGGCGGTGCAGGAGGGCGTAGAGACGATCCCGGCCCAGGCGCAGCCCGAATTGGAGCAGGCCGCTCATATAGGCGACCGATTCTTCGTAGTTCACGCCGGAATTGTAGCACAGGGTTGGGCAGGAAGGAATTGCCCCAGAGTGGGCGGAAGTAAAGTGACAATCGGTTTACCTGGTTCGCTGGAGAGAGGAGAAGAAGATGCACCGCCCTGTATTGCTGCTGCTTGCACTGCTTGCGCTCGCTGTCCCCGGATTTTCGCAGAAGCTCGTCCTGGAGAAAATCCCCCTGCGCTTTCTCGCCGCCCCCGATACAGCCCATCGCCTGAAAACCGGCCTGCCGCTCCGCAGACCCGGAAATCCGGAGAGGGAGTCCCGACAGCGAACGCTTCTGCCGGAAGGCATCGTACTGGTCGCGCCCAATATCCGGGACAACTCCCTCACCGTGCGCGGCACCGCCAGGGCCATTGAAACGCTGAAAGAACGAATTCAGCAGACAGACCTGTCGCCGCAAAAGGTGCTGATGAATGCTCGTGTCACAAGCGTTCGATTCACGGCGGATGGTCAGCGGAAAGAGACGGCCATGCCCCTGTCGGATAAGGGTAACGGCATCGCCCTGCTGGCTGCTCTTCTCAGAGATCAGCCGGTATACACCGTGTCCGTTCTGCCGCGCCTTAACGACGATAACTCGTTAACCCTAACGATGGTACTGGGTTTCAATAATCAGGCAGGTCTCTGGGAACGGCGGACGGTGCGTGTCCAGGCCGGGCAGACGACGCCGCGCTTCGGCGTAACTAATTCTCCCAACGCAAAAGTTCAGGAAGTGGTGCGTCAGGGGCGGATGCCGGAGAGATGGGAAGGAGAGTTCGTCGCCTATTATCTGGAAGCGACACCGACAATCACCGAAGACAATGCTGCCGTTCTGTAACCAAACACATTAGGAAAAGAAGAGAGAAAATGTCCCGCTTCGCGCTGTCACTGCTTACGGTCCTGCTATTGGCAAACGCCGTTGTCGCTCAAAAGATCGAGACGGTAAAGATTCGTCTGAACCACGTTCAGCCTTCGGACTTTGTCCACACACTCAAGACCGCGAATATAACGCGCTCCACCGGCGGCGGAGATTCGGATGTTCAGGAACCGCTCCTGCCGTTCGGCATCAAAAACGTCGTCGCGTACAACGCGGATAATTCGCTGCTGGTGACCGGCACTGCCGAAGCCATTACGCAGTTTAGAGATATTGTCCGCCTGTATGATGTGAAGCCGCGTATCGTTCTCCTGAAGATGCGCTTGATGGAGGCTCGGTTCGCGGCGGACGGAAAGCGGAGTGAGAAGACGCTCCAGACTCCTATCCTGACCACCGTCAACAACGGAACGGGCAAGGTCAGCGTTACCGGTCGCGGCGGCTATGAGATAGAGGTGACGCCCCACATTAACGGCGATAATTCCATAACGTTATCCATGAATTGGAATCTGCGTATCCTACAGAACGGGAACAGGCAGATTACGCGAACAGTACAGCGAACTCGCCGCACTCGCGCCGGGCAGACACTGCGCCTCGCCGTGCCCTTCGTGCCGGATTCGGGCGGCCTGTCCAACGAGCAGCCGCCCCAAGGCTCGGCTATAGACGACTTCAAGCCGAAGGAACCAGGCAGCCTGTATTATCTGGAAATCCTGCCATCCGAGATAACTCTCGAACAGTCGGCGACGCCGTAACGACCCCTTTCCTTGTTCAGCCAGGTGCCCGCGCGCCGCAGGCGGGAATTAGCGGCCAGGGTCGCTGGTGGCCCGCCGTGGAAGGGAGAAGAAGAATGCACCGTTTTGCGCTTTTGCTTGTCGCGATGCTTGCGATTACCAGCGCCGCGCTCGCTCAGAGAATCGTAGCCGAGAAGATCGCCTTGCAGTTCGTTCCTCCATCCGTTTTAGCCGATTTCCTCAAGACCGGCACGTCCAGCCGCTCTGTCAGCGAAGAGCAACCTGACATTGAGGAACCGCTTCTGCCTTCCGGCATCGTGCGAATCACTCCGGACGACCGGAAAAACACGCTGACGGTACATGGAACGCGGAGGCTATCAAGCAAATAAAAAACACGGTGCGGCTCTTGGATGTGCCTCCGCGCCAGGTGACGATGAAGATACACCTTTTGCGTGCCCTATTCACCGGGGATGGCAAGCGCATCGAGCAGAGGCTGAGCACTCCTCTTGTCACCACCGTCACCCATGGGGCCGGCACCATAAGCGTCGCCGGGCGGAATGGTTACGTGATACAAGTTACGCCCCGCATCAATCCAGATGATTCGGTAATGTTATACGTGAATTGGCGCTTATGGAGGTGGCTGGAGGAAAATGACTCCTCTATTCGCCAAGCGGATTGGGCCGTGCAGGCAACTGGCCGTGTGGCCAATAATCAGATGCTGCGTGTTGGGTTGCCCTATGTCCCGGATTCCAGTCGCCCTGAGAGCCAGCCACCGTCCCTGCCGCAGGGCCGGAGCATAGACAACTTTAAGCCGAAAGAGCCGGGAGTATTATATTATCTGGAAATCATCCCGATGGTTATACCTGACGGCAACGAGGAAGCAACCACGCCCTGAAACCGTCGCAACTCACCGGGAAACGTAAAAAGACCCGCGGGTTTCGCGCCTGCGGGTCTTTTCTTGGCCGATCTCAAGAGGTTGATCCTGTCCATCTCGACCCGCTCGCGCAACGAAGAATCCAGCAGCGAGATGATTCAGTAACCTTCCTGCTTGTCTACGATGTTCACCAGAGGCTCGCCTGCCAGAAACCGGCGCAGGTTGTCCAGGAAGATGCGGCCTGCACGCTCATCGTAGGCCGGATGAGCGCCGCTGTAGTGGGGGGTAATGAACACGTTCGGTGTCGTCCAGAGCGGGTGGTCTTCGGGCAGCGGCTCCGGGTCCGTCACATCCAGCAGGGCCGCGCCGACGTGCCCGTCGTGGAGGGCGGCCCGCAGCGCGTCGGTGTCGATAGTCGCGCCACGCCCGGTGTTGATAACGATAGCGCCGGGCTTTAATGCCGCAAGCTCCGCCTTCCCCATAAAGCCGCGCGTGTTGCCGGTCAGCGGCAGCGAGTTCATCACCACATCGCATTCGGCAAAGAAGGCAAGGCGTTCCTCGGGCGTATACATGCGCTCCACGTCCGGGTGCGAGGCACCGCCCCGCCGCAGGCCCACCACGCGCATCTTGAACGCCCTGCCGACATGCGCGCTGTGCCCGCCGATGGCCCCGACACCCAGAACACCGAGCGTTTTATCGGCCAGCAGCGTTACGTTCGCCCCGAAGGGATAGCCGCCGCGCCATTGCCGGGTCTTCTGCTGTTCGCGCGCCTCATATAATCGGCGTGTCACCATGAGCAGCATTCCGAACATATGCTCGGTGATCGGTTCGGCGTGGATGCCGCTTGCATTGGTGATGACAAGATCGGCACGTTCGCGAATCTCCGGGGTGATCAGGCCGTTGACACCCGCGCCCGCCGTCTGGTACCAGCGCAGATTCGGGGCCTGGGCCATCTGCGACGGGTTCAGCCCGCCATAAGCCGCGTCAATACCCTCCAGGAGTTTCGCCTGCTCCTTGACCTGCTGCGGCGTGACGATCTCGATGCGGTCCGACAGGGCGCGCACCTGCGCGTGCAGGGCCGGGTCGCTGTCGGAGATAAGGATCTTAAGGGAGGCAGCAGAGCCGTTCATTACGGCACCCGCTCGCCGCGCGCGGCCACCCACAGCTTGTACCAGTCCGTGCGCGACAGGGAAATACGCGCCGCGCCTGCCGCCTCGCGAATATGCTCCGGGTTGTTCGAGCCGACGAGCGGGATGATGCCCGCCGGGTGCGCCAGCAGCCAGGCGGTGGCAAGCTGGGTCGGTGTCGCGCCGCCATAGGCCGCGCTCATCTCGCGCAGGGACGCCAGCGTCCGGTCTATTGTCTCTTTGCGCGGGTTATCCGCCGGGACTTCGCGCCGCCCCGTCAGCCAGCCGCCCCCGACCGGGCTGTAGGCAAGAGGCGTGATAGCGAACTCCAGGCATTGATCGAGCACGCCGTCGCCGCCCGGCCCTGTGGGTCGTGACGGCCCCGCCGCGCCTTCATAAATGGGGTCGAGACGCAGCAGCGAGATCGAAATCTGGTTCGAGACGATAGGCGCTTTCAAATATTTTTGCAGTGCGAGCGTCTGGTGTGGGTAGTAGTTCGAGACACCGATGTGGCGCACCAGTCCCTGGTCTACCAGTTCGTCCAGCACCCGCGCCGTCTCACGCGGGTGGCTCAGCGGGTCGGGCCGATGAATCTGGTACAGATCCACGTACTCGATTCCGAGGCGGTCCAGCGAACCCCGGATACTGGCGCGAATGTGCTCCGGGGAGTGGTCGTAGTACCCGGACCGGATACCGAATTTGGTGGCAATGACGATACGCTCGCGGCTGCCGGGCACAGCCTTCAGGCAATCCTTGAAGATGCTTTCGCAGGCCGTGCCGCCATAGATATCCGCGTGATCGAAGAAGGTGATGCCCGCTTCCAGCGCGGCCTCGAAGGAGGCGATGGCTTTGCGCCGGTTCTCGTCGCCGACCTCGGCGGGGTTCCAGGTACCGGCCAGTCCCATGCAGCCGAGCGCGATGCGGCTGACGCGCAGGTCGGACTGACCCAGCGTTTGTTCAGGAAGGGTGCTCTTCATGGTTCTACTTCGCCTCCGGCCCTTTTAGAATAGTCTCTATCTGCGCCAGGTCGTCGCCGGACAGCTTCACGCCGGACGCACTGGCGTTCTCTTTCACCTGTTCCGGGCGGGTCGCGCCGATAATCGGCGCGGTCATCGCCGGCTGGTGCAGCAGCCACGCCAGCGCAAGCTGTGACAGCCGCAGGTCACGCGCATGGGCGAACTCAGCCAGCGCCTTCATCGTGGGAAGGTTCTCGTTCAGGCGCTTTGCCAGCCCTTCGTTTCCCTCGGCCCGGCTTCCTGCCGGAACCGCGCCGTCCAGGTACTTTTCCGAAAGCAGACCCTGCGCCAGCGGCGAGTAGGGGATAAGGCCAATACCCTCCTGCACGCAGCGCGGGTTTTCCCGCTTCTCGGTTCCCCGCACCAGCATACTGTAGTTGTTCTGCAGTGAGATCGCTCGGTTCAGAAGAAGTTTCTCCGACAGGCGCGCGCTTTCCCCAATCATCTCCGCGTCGTAGTTGCTCCAGCCGAAGTAGCGAATCTTTCCCGCCCGCACCAGGTCATCCAGGGCGCGCAGCGTCTCTTCGGCAGGCGTGTCACGGTCGGGGCCGTGAATCTGGTACAGGTCGATATAGTCGGTCTGCAAGCGACGCAGGCTGTCGTCGCAGGCGTCCATAATGTGCTTGCGGCCCGCCCCTTCGCCGTTGGGGCCGTCCCACATGCGCCAGCGGCACTTGGTCGCGATGGTCAGCGTGCGCCGGTCCCGGCTTTTCATCCAGCGGCCCATGACCTCTTCGGCCTTGCCGCCCGCATACACGTCGGCGGTATCGAAGAAGTCGATCCCCTCCTCGAGTGCCGCGTCGAGAACGGCGAAGGTATCGGTGTCTTCGATCTTGCCGCCGAAGTTGATCCATGCTCCCAGGCATATCTCGGAAACCTTCAGGCCGGATCGGCCCAGGCGTCGGTAGTTCATCTATTCCTCCTCAAAGCGTCGGCTCTTCTGCGCCCGGCGAGTAGCGCACGTAGGCGAATCGGGTGCTGTCGGGCGACCACGAGTTGACGTTCAGGGTGCCCTGGCCGCCAAACAGAGAAACGATCTCTTCAATCGCTCCGACCCTGCCGGAATCGTCCGGCAGCGGCATCCTTCGCAACACGACATCCTGGTTGGGCGGGTGCCCGCGCGTTCCTTTCGGATACGATAAAAACACCATCCATTTGCCGTCCGGCGAGGGATGGGGGAACCAGTCCTCGTAGTCATCGCCGGTAATCTGCTCCGCCCGCGCGTCCTCCGGCCCGCCGCCGTCCGCTGGGATACGCCAGATACACCAGCTTCCGGTACGGTTCGAGTTAAAGTAGACCCAGCGACCGTCCGGCGAGTAATCCGGGCCGTCGTCGTAGCCCCCGCCGAAGGTCAGGCGCTTCTCCGCGCCGCCTTCGACCGAAATGGCGTACAGGTTGAAAATTCCGTCTCGCCGGGCGCAGTACGCGAGCGTTTTCCCGTCGGGCGACCAGCCGTGATAGTAGCTCGGAGCAAGCGTGGTAATCTGGCGGGGTTCTCCCCCGGAAGCAGGCAGAACGTACATATGCCCCGCGGAGATCACATAAAGCGTTCCGTCCGGGGAGATGCCGTGGTCATTGTTGATGCCGGTGACGGAGCCGGTATTGACAGGTTCCGGGTCGCCGCCCCGGATGGAAAGACGCCACAGCTTTCCCTGGCTGTTCAGCAGAAGGCAGCTTCCATCCGGCGACCAGTTGGGGGCCTCGAAATGGCGGGGACCGGAAAAGTATATCCGCTCCTGCGCGCCATCCGCATCCGCAATGCATACATGACTGTACAGGGGTGGTGTCGGCTCGTTCGTTGAGTGCATAGGTAATGGTACCCTACCTCCTTACCCCTCCGCCCGGACCATCGGAACATTCGCCTGCCAGGCATGGTCGTCGGGGCCGTAGAAGCCGTCGTGCAGAGTGGCCCGCTTGCTGTAAGGAGCCGCGCAGGATCGCAAAACCGAGCGAGTAGTATTCCTCCCGATGTCGCTCCGAATAATGAAAAGCCATACCTACCCTCACCTTCTCCGTCAATGTGGCAGTCGAAGCGCACGGCGATCAGGAGATACGAAAACTTCACGGCATCCCTATCTGCTATGCGACAGGACGTTCACGAAAACCTGCCTTTAGCGCCGGATAGTGGCAGGCGGAATGCTATCCATTCGCGCTCCCGTCTACAGCCCCAATAAGCTCCATCACAGGCTCTGGCCTTCTCGTTTTGCTGCCGTCCGGCGCCTGGGTACTATATCCACGATTCGTTAAAAAATTAGGGTAAAGGGAGCAGTGATGCAGCAATCAGCGAAGAAGGCAAACACCGGCAACAGGAGCCGTGGCAGTGTCGTCGGCCAGAACGGGCGGCTGCGAGTTCGGGGCAGCCGCATCGTTGGCAGGCATGGCAGGCCGGTCATGCTGCGCGGCATGTCGCTGTTCTGGAGCCAATGGATCGGCAAGTACTACAACCGCGATGTCGTGAACTGGCTGCGCGACGACTGGCGCTGCACGCTCGTGCGGGCCGCGATGGCTGTGGAGCACGGCGGCTACCTGGAAAATCCCCGGCGGGAAAAACAGAAGGTGATTGCCGTCGTGGATGCCGCCATCGCCGCAGGTATCTACGTCGTCATTGACTGGCATGACCACAACGCCCACCAGCATACCGAGCGCGCCCAGGAGTTCTTCGCCGACATGGCCCGGCGCTACGCGCGGTACCCTAACGTGATTTATGAGCCGTTCAACGAGCCGCTGCAGAACCACTCGTGGTCCAGGGACATCAAGCCCTACCACGAGGCGGTAATTGGCAGCATTCGCCGCCATGCCCCGGACAGTCTCATCGTGTGCGGCACGCCCGCCTGGTCGCAGCGCGTGGACGAAGCGGCTAAGGACCCGCTAAAGTTCGACAACATCGCCTATACGCTCCATTTCTACGCGACGACCCATAAGCAATGGCTGCGGGACACGGCCCGGAAAGCGCTCAATAGCGGCGTCGCCCTGATGGTTACGGAATTCGGAACCACCGAAGCGAGCGGCAACGGCGTGATCGACTACGACGAGACCCGAAAATGGTGGCGGTTCCTGGACGCGAACTATATCAGTTGGTGTAATTGGTCGGTGGCAGACAAGGTGGAGGCTTCCGCCGCGCTGAAGCCCGGCGCGAACGAGCGCGGCGGCTGGCGAGCCGCCGCGCTCACCGCCTCCGGTCAATTCGTGCGCGAAGAGATACGACGAAAGAACGCGACGCCGAACAAAGCGGCGAGAGCGGCAGCAGCACCGATTCGGCCAGGAACGACACGGTAGGGGGGCTTTGATAATAATGGACTGGCGATCCAGGAAATTGCAGGCGGGATCGCGTCGGGGAACTCCAGCAGCATCGCCCGCATAGCCGGACCCAGCAGGGGTAGTCAACGGTGTGAAAGGGGAAATGGGCGGAGAGGGATTCGAACCCCCGACCACTTGTTTGTAAGACAAGCGCTCTACCACTGAGCTATCCGCCCGCGCCGCAGGCACCAAAGGCCCGCAGATAAGCCTACCACGACTTTGGAAGGCTGTCAAAAGCCGTCACAACCACGGCGATTCCGGAACACCACGCGCAAAGGAACCGGCAAAAGTCACCCGGCTTTGACTATTGGCACAGATTGCGCGCGGTTCGAGCAGCAGGCGCAGGCCGCCCGGAAGCAGGCGGGCGCTTTACGGCGACTGGCGGAAGGTGAACAGGAACACAAGCTTCCGCCGAATGCAAATATTACCGGTAGATAGCCGGTGCTCTTTATCCGTTCCGTTGCTCCCGGCATTGCGTAAACCCCCGGCCCGTGCTATAATCACGTCCGAAACAGAAGGCATACGCGCGCAATCTCGGCCCTGTCAAAGCCCCTGCGCGCTCCTTCCCTGCCCCGATAATGCGACCCGGGGACGACCACGACCATAGGGAGGAAATAGAAACATGGAGACCGCTTACGAGGCGCTCTATATCATAGATACCAACCTGCCCGACGAGCAGGCAAGTGGTATCATCGACAAGTATTCCGGTGTTGTCGCCCGCGCGGGCGGCACGGTTGACGACGTGGACCGGTGGGAAGCCCGCCGCCTGGCCTATGAGATCAAGGGCCGACGCGAAGGCGTCTACATCGCGATGAATTTTCGGTCGGAACCGCCCGCCAAAGACGAACTGGACCGCATCTTCCGCATCAGCGACGACGTTCTGCGCCACCTGATTACCAAAGTGGATGAGAACGCCGACCGCTTCCCTTCCCAAACGCGACGGGCGGAAACTGACCGCCGCGAACGTGAGGCAGCCGCTCGCGCCGCCGCCGCGCCGCCGCCGCCGACGCCCGCCGAGCAGGCGACCGTCACCGAGCTTTCCGCCGCGCCGCCGCCGGTAGATGCAGCCGCCCGGCAGGAAGAGACCACCGCAGCCGAAGCGGACGCCGCTGCCCCGACTGCCACCGCTGCTGAGCCGACCCCCGCCGTGCCCGATCCGAGCGCGGCCACCGATGCGGGGTTGGAGCCGGTTCCGGCCAGTGCCGAAACGGCTGAGGGGGGAGCGCAGCCAACCGAGGGGGGAGCACAGCCCGCTGAAGGAACCGAACCCGAGGCGTAGTAGAAACCCGCCGCCTGACAGCATTCCCAAAGAACGTTGGGTGTAGCGAATGCTGATTTGTGGCCGGAAAGTAGATTTTCCGGCCCGTGTAGAGAAGACACTGACTATGTGGAAGGGGCGCAGTATGCGCCCGGAGGAGAATGAGAAATGCTGAACAAGGTAATCCTTATCGGTCGCCTGGCAACGGACCCCGAACTGAAGTACACGCCGTCCGGCATTGCCGTAGCGACCTTCCGTATCGCGGTTGACCGGCCCATATCGGCGGAGGCGCGTTCGCAGGGCCAGGAAAAGCAGGCGGACTTTATCGACATTGTTGCCTGGCGGCAGTCGGCGGAGTTTGCCGCAAACTATCTGAACAAGGGCCGCCTGGTGGCGGTGGACGGCAAGCTTCAGATTCGCGAATATGTGACCCAGGACGGCCAGCGCCGCCGATCCGCCGAGGTGGTCGCCGATAACCTGAAGTCGCTGGACAAGCCCCGCGAGCAGGGCGAAGGCGGCGCTGATGAAAGCGAAGGGCGCGGCGGCTATGCCCAACCGCAGGCGGCGGCCCCGGCGGCGCGCGGCGGCGGTTATGCCGAGCCGGCGCGCGGTGGAGGCGGCGGCGGCGGCTATGAGCGCACGCCCGCGCCTGCCGCCGGGCGCGGCGCGGGAGCCGGACGCGGCGGTTCGCGGCCTGCCCCGGCAAACGATGCCTTTGACGATGATATAAGTGACATCAGCGACCCGTTCGCTGAGTAGGAGAAAGAAACGTGAGACCTGCCGGTAAAAGTAGAAAGTTTAAGAAGCCGAAGCGCAAGGTGTGCTACTTCACCGTATCGAAGATCAAGTACATCGACTATAAGAACGTTCCCCTGTTGAAGCGCTTCACCACGGAGCGCGGCAAGATTCTGCCGCGCCGCACCACGGGAACCAGCGCCAAGTATCAGCGGCAGTTGGCCGAGGCTATCAAGCGGGCGCGTGAAATCGCCCTGCTGCCGTTCGTGGCGGATCAATCGTAGAAGGTTGAGGGTTGAGCGCTGAGGGTTGAGAGTGGGAAATAGCTCCTGTCTCTCAACCCTCAACCGCTTTCCCAGGGAGGAAATGTGCCGACGAATCTGGATGACGCCAACGTGCTGCGGACGCTCGACCCGGACGACATGATGGGTCTTGTGCTGGGCTTTCCCGAGCAGTGTGAAAAGGCGATAGCCATTGCCCGCTCAGCCCCTATAGCGCCGCTCCCCACGCCCCCGGCCAGCGTCATCGTTACGGGTCTGGGTGGGTCGGCCATCGGCGGCGACCTGCTGCGCGCTTTGATGGAATCCGAGGCGAGCATCCCCTGCTTTGTCAATCGGGATTATCACCTGCCGTCGTTCGTCGGGCCGAGCACCCTCGTCATTACCGCCTCCTATTCCGGCAATACGGAAGAAACGCTATCGGCATATGCGGATGCGCGGCGGGCGGGCGCTCAGGTGGTTGCCATCACATCCGGCGGTACGCTGGGCGAGCAGGCGCGTACCGACGGTTACACGGTAATAACCGTACCCGGTGGGCAGCCGCCGCGCTCGGCCACCGGCTACCTGTTTTTCCCAATGCTGATCGCGCTGGAACGTCTCGGCATTTTGAGCGACCAGAGCGCGGCTATCGACGAGGCGCTGGCGCAGCTTCGGGCGAAACGGGATGCGCTTCGACCTGACGTTCCCAGCGTGCAGAATCCCGCCAAGCAGATGGCGAACGCGCTGTACGGGCGATTGCCCGTCGTCCACGGCACCACCGGCTATCTTTCCGTGGCCGCCGTGCGCTGGAAGTGCCAGTTCCACGAAAACGCCAAGACGCTGGCTATCTCCAGCGCCTATCCTGAACTGGATCATAACGAGATCGTCGGCTGGGCGCACGCGCGCGCGCAGGCATCCAATTGGTCGCTCATCACGCTGCGCGACCCGGACCTGTCGGCAAAGATGCAGAAGCGTGTCGAGGTGACGACCGGGCTGATCGGCGATACGGCGCAGAAGCACGACATAACGGCGGAGGGCGATTCGCTGCTGGCGCGGATGCTGGGGGCTATCTATCTGGGCGACTGGGTGAGCCTGTACCTGGCCTACGCTTATAATCTGGACCCCACCGCCATCGAAAATATCGACACGCTCAAGGCGGAACTGGGCAAGGTACCCGCCTGAACCCCGTGTCGCAAAGCCGAATGCGATCCCGCGTCCGAGACTATGAGCGGCAGGCCAGACCCACCGAGGCGAGCCTGCTGCTTTTTGTTCTGCTTATCCTCGTCCTCGGAGCGGCGCTTCTCCTTTTCGCCAAAGGCCGCGAAGCGCCTGCGGACGGCGCGGTCGTTCAGATAAATACGGCCATGCCGCAGGAGATCACCCGCGTTCTGGGCGTCCCGGCGTCTCTGGGCGCGCGCATCGCCGCCGAGCGTACAGCCCAGAACGGCTTCCGCGATGTGGACGCACTGGCGCGCATGCCCGTAGTTCCCCACCCCGACGCCGCCGCGGACCGGCTGGAGCGCGCGGGCTATGCGCCCGCCACGGTGACGGAGGCGCAGCTTGCCGACGCTCTCGGCGAGCAGGCAGCCGATGAGGCGACGCGGGAGCGTATCCTGTCGCTGCACGACGACTATCCGAGGGCCGACTGGAGCCGCCTGCTGGGCCTGCCGCTGATTCCTCCCCAGCGTGTCAGCGCGGCGTCCCCCGCGATGGCGGTCCGCACCTGGACGCAGGCCCGCAATCGCTTCGTCTTCCTGTGCCTCGCCCTTTTTCTCTTCTTTGTGCTGGCGCATTTTCTCGTGCGTTATGCCCGCCCGAACGCCGACCCGTTTCTGCTGCCCGCCGTGGCGCTGCTGTCCACATTAGGCATCCTGCTTCTGTTTTCGCTGAAGGACCCCGTGCGCGACATGACGCCGTATGCGGACCAGACGCTCGCTCTGGTTTTCGGCGGGGGCGCGGCGCTGCTGCTGGCGCTGTCCGTCCCGCTCGCCCGCGCGCCCCTGCACCGCTACGGCTATCTGTACGCCGTCGCCGCGCTGACGGGCACGGTTATCCTCGGTCTGTTCGGCACCGGGCCGGGCGGGGTCAAGCTGTCCGTCGCGGGAACCCAGCCGGTAGAAGTGATAAAGATACTGCTCGTCTTCTTTCTGGCGGCGTACCTGGCCGAGCGCGGCCCGGTGCTGAACGACCCGCTGCGCCGTCTGGGGCCGTTTCCCCTGCCACGCCGCAAGGACGCCGCCCCACTGCTGGTGCTGTACGCGCTGGCGCTGGCGCTGTTCGCGCTGGTGAAGGATCTGGGGCCGGTGCTGCTGCTGTTCGGCGCATTCCTGCTGCTGGTGTATCTGGCGACGGGGCGCGGCATCTACGTCCTGCTGGGCCTGGTGATGCTGCTGCTGGGCGGCGCGCTGGGCTACCTGCTGCGCTTCGGAGTTTTCCAGACACGGGTGGATATGTGGCTGTCGCCCTGGAGCAATAAGCACGCGAACGGCGATCAGTTAGCGTTGGGGCTGTGGGCGCTGGCATCGGGCGGGCCGTGGGGAAGCGGGCTGGGTCTGGGTGCGCCCGGCGCGATACCGCGCGGCGGCTCCGATTTGATGTTCGCGACATTGGGCGAGGAACTGGGCCTGATCGGCGCGCTGCTGGTGGTGGCCTGCTTTTTCGTGATTGTGGGGCGGGGCCTGCGAATAGCCCGGCGCGCGGGCAGCGATTTCGAGCGGCTGCTGGCGTCGGGGCTGGCGGGCCTGCTGGGGCTTCAGGCAATCCTTATCCTGTGCGGCACGCTCGGCATTTTACCGCTGGCGGGTATCACGCTGCCGTTCGTCTCCTACGGCAAATCGTCGCTGATCGCCTCGTTCTTTATTATCGGGATGCTGCTCGCGCTCAGCGCCCGCACGCCCGCCGCCACGGTCAGCCCGCCGCGCGCCTATGATGTCGCCTCCGCGCGCGTCGTCCTGTTTTTCACGCTGTTCCTGGGCCTGGCCGCCGTTCGCCTGGTCTGGGTTCAGGGAATCGCCGCGAACGCCGTCGCGGGCCGCACCGTCACCGTCCCCGACTCCGACGGCGTGCGCCGCCCCGATGTCAACCCGCGCCTGCGAACGCTCGCTGCGCGCATCCCGCGTGGGCGTATTTTTGACCGAGCGCGGCGCGTGCTGGCCGAAAACAAAGGGGAGCGGCGCGTCTATCCGTTCGGTGCGGCTACGGGCCATCTGGTGGGCTATGTAGACCCGAAAGTCGGAGGCCCGGCAGGCATGGAGGCGCGCTACGATGCAACGCTGCGTGGCTTCCGAGAGTGGCGCGACCTGGTTCCGCTGTGGCGCGGCAAAGATATGCCGGGGATGCGCCTGCCGCGCGGCGCGGACGTGACGCTCGCCCTGGACGCCCAGCTTCAGCAGGCGGCGCTCGCGGCCTTGCAAAGAGGTGCGGCACAAGTGCGCGACCGGCGCACCGGTCGGCCCAAGAAGCGGGGCGCGGTCGTGGTTCTTGATGTGGCGACCGGCGGCGTGCTGGCCGCCGTGACCCTGCCCACCTACAACCCCGGCGGACTCACTCCTTCATCTCTGCGCCTGCTGCGCGCCAACGTCAACAACGACTACCCGCTGATAAACCGCGCCTTAGATGGCCGCTATCCGCCCGGCTCCACCTTCAAAATCGTTACGGCGTCCGCGCTGTTCGACCAGAACCGCGCCGATTTCACCCGTAACTGCGCCCATGTGGATACCAACGTCATCTGGAGCGCCGGGGGCACGACCTATGCGCGGCGGCGCATTGTCGATGACGAAGCCGACCGTCCGCACGGCCTGGTGAATCTGACCGAAGCCATTGCCCAGTCCTGCAACATCTACTTCGGCAATGCCGGAATCACGCTCGGCGCGCAGGCGCTGCGGGGCAAGGCGCAGGAATACGGCTTCACCACACTTGCGCCGCTGAATCAGTTCCAGGCCGAGCTTCCTGACATAGCCTTCGGACAGGGACCGCTGCTCGTTTCCCCTTTAGAGATGGCGGGGGTCGCGGCGACGGTAGCTGCCGGGGGCAAGCGCCTGCGCCCGCAGTTCATCAAGGCCGCCGGAATCGAAGTCACCGCCACGCCGCTTTCGGAAGGCAGCGCCGCGCGTCTCGCCGAGATGATGCGCCGTGTCACCGTATCGGGCACGGCGGCGGGCCGCTTCGCGCGTCTGCCGTTTCCCGTCGCGGGCAAAACCGGCACGGCGCAAAACGAAGAAGGCGACGGCATGTCGCACTCCTGGTTTATCGGCTTCGCCCCCGCCGACCGCCCGCGTGTCGCCTTCGCCGTGGTGGTAGAAAATGGCGGCTACGGCGCGGCAGTCGCCGTGCCCATCACACGCGAAGTCCTCCGTCAAGTCGCGTTTTAGGCTCGCTGGGCGGCTCTATTGGTGAGCTACCTGGTTTTGTCGAGCAGGAAGGCGCGCATTTCCCGCACCACCCATTCCGGCCTTTGAAGAAAGCAGTAATGGTGCGTGTCCGCTATCTCGATGACACGCTCGCCGGTCATCTCCTTCCGAAACCTGTCTGTGTAAGCCTGCCGGAAGGCAGTTACATAGGTCTTCTGCCACGCAGTCGCTCTTTCGCGCTCCGCCCCGGTCGATATGGCTCCCAGAGAATCCAGCGTGTCGTTGTACGCCACGAAGGCAAGCGCGGGGGCTTTGACTTTGGAATAGTCCAGCGGCAGGGTACGACAACTGCCGAAGAACGCTTGCAGCCACTTTTTATTCGTCTCCCCCGGTGTCCGCAACGCGACGGCTCCGCTCGCGCTAATGTGCGTCAGATCACGCAGCGAAGCTTCCAGGGCAGGCGACCAGAACGACCGGAGCGGTTTCTCTGCCACCAGGAATCTGCTCAGGAACCGGCGGTAAGCATCCAGTGAAGCAAAGTCCTGCGGGCGCGGCGCAGGCAGCATGATGGGCGGGGCATTGTTGAGCATCCGCGTGAAGTCGGGGCTGGAATAGTCCTGGATAGCGTCCAGGTAAACCAGTTTGTGGACTCGTTCCGGGTACCGCGCCGCAAACAGCGTCATCAGGTATCCAGCCATAGAATGCCCGGCCAGAGTCACCCGATTGATCTTCTTCGCCTCCAGAAAGCCATGTATCTCTTCCACCAGAGAAGCCGGATCATAGCCTGTCCGGGGCTGGTCGGAAAGGCCATATCCGCGCCGGGTGAAGCCCAGCACATGGAAGCGGTCGGTGAACCGGGGGGCGATGTCATCAAAGATATGTGCGGTGTCCCCCCACCCGTTCAGGAAAACAAGAGCCTCACCCGTACCGCCCCAATCCAGATAGTGGAGTCTGACTCCGTTCACTATCATAACCCGCTCTTATGCACGGAAGAATCCTTCCAATCATCAGCGGCGCGCACGGACAGGGTAAGGACGAACAGCAGAAACAGGGACAAACATGGGAGGGGAAGAGAATGAAGAGCCACAGGAAATCTTTCTAAGGCATGTGTGATCGGCCTGCCTGCGTTTTTTTACCGGAGCCGGGCTGACACTGGTATAGTACCAGCACCTCTTACATAAGGAACCGGTTAAACTACGAGAAGAGGGAGCAGGCACGCGCTCAAAGAAAGAAAGTTGTATCAGTTGTGTTCTCCTCTGGCTGTCGTGGTGGAAAAGAGCGCTTACGGCGCGGCGGTCGCTACGCCCATCGCCGGTGGAGTCCCGGCCAGCCCCCGCACTGAGTTCTCTGGCTATCCTGAAAGGATAAGGCGCGGTATGCGAAAAGGTACTCGTTACATCGGCGTGACGGCAGTCGTTCTGTTGCTGCTTCTGACCGTGCTGGTTACGGTGGGACTGACGCGGCAGCAAAGCGCGCAGAAAGGCTGGTCTTCCTGGCATTTTCTTCCCGTTAACGAATGGGGCTTCAGCGCAAACCAGAAGGAGAAAATATCGATGCAGTTTCCGGCAAATCCAGGGGACAGCATTCGTATTATCGGGCTGGGGCCAAACGGACAAATGCATCAGGATGGAATCTACACACTGGCCGCGCAGGGCTATCGGCAAATCCATGCGGTCGGTAACAATCCCATTGCACCCCGTCTGGCCGAACCGGATACGGTACCGGTGATTGCTCAGATACGCATCACCCCCGACAGCGACGGCAAAAGTGGCTACGGCCTTGCCTGGGCACCGACGCATTTCGGCTTTCGTGCGAACGGCTGCTACCGGCGGAAGATGGGTTTCTTCGCAGTGGACAACTGCCCCAGTGTAGAGGTGCGGCGTCCCAAGCTACGGTAGCCGGACAGCAAGATGCCCATCAAGTTCGGGGGGCGAAGGGGATGACGGTTCCGTCGTCGCAGAGCAGGTGCGGCGGGCCGCTGGTGAGATCGACGCTGATGCCGTATATCTCGGCGTGGCCGCCGCGCGGGTCCCAGTAAAGGGTATGGTAGACGCTGGTGGTGCGGGTCATCTTCTCCCAGAAATCCGGGGAGAATCGCAGCAAAACCGGCTTCTTGGCCTGCTGCCGGGCGCGCTGCACGGCTTTATACGCCGCGTATCGGGGATAGGCGCATTCCATACCGGAATAATATCACAATCGCTGGTTTTTTAATCAGCGGCACTGGCGCTGCCGATGGCGCTGCGTGCCGTTACACTTCCCAGCCGGTCTTGTCGGGTTTGGAACCGCCGCTGCCGCCGGGGGTGGCGGTTCCTTGGTTGATCTTGTTGGCGATCATCGGGGCATCCAGGACCGCATATATCCAGATGACCACGCCTGCCAGGAAAAAAGTGAGCAAAAGCGGGGAGGGTTCCGAGGGTAGGCGTCCTTTCATGGGTACGGCAAAGAGTACAATGCCTTCCAGGAACTCACTGCCTCCGGGAGAGAAAAAGACGACTATAAGCGATAGAGCGTAGATGCCGAGGCAGATCAGCCCTTTAACCGTCTGACCGTTATACAACTGCCCGGCTCCAGGCATAAGCGCGGAGAGCAGGAACGCCAGGCTTGAGGCTCTCTTTCCATGGATGGGGGCGGCTCCTGCCGGGGGCAGTTCGCCGCGAAGCTGGGCGTCCAGCAAAGCGCGCTCGGCTTTGGCGTCGGCGGCGCGCAGGGTCATCTGCGCGAACTTACGCTCGGCGGAGGCGCGGGCCGGGTCGAGAACGTGGGCGGTGTTGTAGGCATCTTTGGCGTCATCCCATTTCTCGTCCGCCGCCAGAATATCGCCGAGCATTTCGTGGATGGGCGCATCGCCCGCCGACTGGGCCTCGCTTAGCGCAATCGCCTTTTTCAGCGTTTCACGGGCGTCGGCAAGCTGGCCGCGCATCCGATGGACATTGGCGAGCGTGAGCAGACGGTCGCGCTCGCGGTCACGCTCAATGTCCGACAGAACCGGCTTTTTTTCTTCCGGGGACGGCGGCGGCGGCGTTGGCGCAGAAGACATGGACGTTACCGCGCACGCCTCTGGGGAGTGTCATCCAGGTCGTCTTCGTCTACCGGCTCCACTTCTTCGTCGGCCTCCGAAAAGAACGCGGCATCGTTCATCTCGTCCTCGTCATCGAAATCACCGAGGTCGTCCTCGTCAATGTCCTCGGCGGCAACCGAGCCGGGAGTCGGTGGCAGCGCGCCTTTAGGCTGCGTGCTGCTCCAGAACTGCTCCAGCTTGTAACGCTCACGCGGCTCCTCGCCCATCACATGCAGCACGACATCGCCGAAATCAAGCAGTACCCACTCGCCGATCTCCTGCCCTTCGATACGCGGCTTGGGCAGACGCGCCTCGTCCACTTTTTCCAGCACGGCGTCGGCGATGGCGCGGATATGAACATGCGACGTGCCGGAGCAGACCAGAAAGAAGTCGGCCACCAGCACCTTTCCGCGCAGATCGAGCATGACCGGGTCTACCGCTTTGCGGTCTTCTATCGTATCCAGGAGAAGCTGGGCTTTCTCCTCGCTGGGCATTGTGTTTTTCACAAAATTTCCTTTCCACGCTCCTCGCCGCTATACAGGCCGTGGCGGGCAATATAGGCTTCCACGGCGCGCGGCACGAGGTAGGTGATGGAGCGGGCAGCGCGCACGCGCGCCCGCAGGTCTGTGCCCGATATATCCAGGCCGGGCATCGGAATAAACGTCAGGCGCGACTCCCAGGTGTCGGGCAGGGCCGCCAGAACGTCGGCGGGCATCGTGCCGGGCCGGGTGGCGACAGCGACACGCACCTCGGCAAGCAGGTCTTCCGGGTCGCGCCACTTTGGAAGCTCGCGCACCGCGTCGCTGCCGATCAACAGAAAAAGTTCGTCGTCCCCATAGTCACGCCGCAGTTCGCGCACGGTGTCGATCATATAACTGGGGCCGGGCCGCTTTACCTCCACCGGGCTGACCACGAAGGCCGGATTATCGGCGACCGCCTGCCATACCATCTCCATGCGCCGCTCCGCCGGGGAAACACTGCGCGCAGTTTTGAATGGCGAAACCTGGTTGGGTATGAACAGCACGCGGTCCAGAGACAGGGAATCGCGTATCTCCTCGGCCATCCGCAGATGCCCCAGGTGAATCGGATCGAATGTCCCGCCGAAAATGCCGATACGCACGTTTAATCCTTTGGGGACCTCTCCCCCCTGCCCCCTCTCCTAAAGGAAAGGGGGTGTACCAGGGATACTGATGCTTCTGCAAAGTGCAAGGTCTTTATCAAGCCTTCCATAGAGCAGGCTCCCCCTTTCCTTTAGGAGAGGGGGCAGGGGGGAGAGGTCTTTAGCCTTTTAAGCCGTCCCTCCCCCACCAGGCGCAGGGGGAGAGGCTACCGTACCTGCCCGTCGCCGCGCACGACGTACTTGATGGTGGTCAACTCCTCCAGACCCATCGGGCCGCGCGCGTGCAGTTTCTGGTTGGAGATGCCGATCTCCGCGCCGAAGCCGAACTCGAAGCCGTCGGTAAAGCGGGTGGAGGCGTTCACATAGACGGCGGCGGCGTCCACCTCGTCGCAGAAACGCTGCGCGGCGGCGTAGTCCTGTGTCACTATCGCCTCGGAGTGGCGCGTTCCGTAGTGGTTGATATGCGCGATAGCCTCGTCCAGCGAGCGCACCACCTTGACGGCGAGCGTCAACGCGTTGAACTCGGTGAAATAGTCCTCCTCCGTGGCGGCGGCGACGGGAACCTCCCCGGCTTTGCCGCGCGTTTCGGGGCAACCGCGCACCTCGACACCGGCCCGATGCAGTTCAGCGAGGGCAACACTCAGGAACGCTTCGGCGACATCGGCGTGAACCAGTAAGGTTTCCGCCGCGTTACATACCGAGGGGCGGGAACACTTGGCGTTCATCATGATGCGAGTCGCCATCTCCGCATCGGCGTTGGCGTCTACGTAGATATGGCAGTTGCCGGTGCCGGTTTCGATGACCGGCACCGTGGCGTTTTTGACCACGGTCTCAATCAGCGACGCGCCGCCGCGCGGTATCAGGCAGTCCACGTACTGGTTCAGGGTCATCAGATGGCGGGCGGCGGCGCGGTCGGTGGTTTCGATGAGCGCGATGGCTCCCGCAGGAATCCCCTGCCCCGCCGCCGCCTGCGCGATGACGTTCGTGAGAGCGACATTGGAATGGATGGCCTCGGAGCCGCCGCGCAGCACCACGGCGTTGCCGGATTTGAGGCAGAGCGCGGCGGCATCCACGGTGACATTAGGGCGGGACTCATAAATGATGCCGATGACGCCGAGCGGAACGCGCATCTTGTTTATTTGCAGGCCGTTGGGCCGCCGCCACCCGCCGACGATCTCGCCGATGGGGTCGGGCAGCGTGGCGACCTGCGCCAGCCCTTCGCGCATGGCGTCGATGCGCTTCGGGTTCAGCGTCAGCCGCTCGATCAGGTGCGGCGTCAGGCCCCGGTTGCGCGCCGCGCCGATGTCGCGGGCGTTGGCTTCCAGCAGTTCATCGCATCGCTCGCTCAGGGCGTCCGCCATCGCGTGCAGGGCGGCGTTCTTGGCCGCCGCACCGACGGTGGCAAGACGGCGCGCCGCCTCTTTGGCCGCCTTCGCCTTCGTTTCTACCTCGGTTATCGCTTCGTTTTCTATTTGCATACGTGTATTCTTCTTGGGCCTCTCCCCCCTTCCCCCTTTCCTTTAGGAGAGGGGGAAGGGGGGAGAGGCCCATCGTGAGAGGCCCCTACTTATTTGGTCCGTTCTGAAGTCCCCATTCCCATTCTTCGACCTTACGGCCTGCCCGGACGCGCCGCGCCACATGGTAGGCATCCACCGCCGCCAGCACGCGCCCCACAACCATCAGCATCGTGAAAGGACCCAGATGGAAATAGCGCACGGCGATATAGGCAAGGACAATCAGCAGAATGCCTTTGGACACCTGCTTCGCCAGTATCTGGCCGACGCCGGGGAAAAAGAAAGACAGAAGCGCGCAGGTAGTCGGGTCGCTTGTGTTCGTGCTGCTGGCAGCAGTTGTTCGTGCGACGGCAGCGCCGGCGGTGCTATTGCTGCTGTGACGCGTTTCCCGCCGCTCCCGCTCGCGGGCCTGCTGCCGCTGTTGATGCTCAGCCTGCTCGTCAAAAAGGACGCGCGGACGCGGCTGAATGATTGTATCGTCGCTGTCGGCGGGATGGAGGCGCAGGCGGCTTTGACCGATGACCGTGTCCTCCTCGGACACGAAGCGTTCGCGCAGGAGCTGGCCGCAGTTGCTGCAATAGCGGGCCTCCAGCGGATGGAGACGCCCGCAGGTCGGACAAATTTTATCGCTGTTCACGGGGAACCCTTCTGCGTGCCGTCCGCCCAGATGAAGGCTAAACGCGCCCGGCGACTCCAATTCTATGGAAATTATAGCACAACGCCCCTACGAGACGTAATTCTGACACGCGTGAGCGCGCGCCCGTTGCGCTGGTAGAATAGGTATGCTATACAGAACGAGGGAGTAAGGGAGTTTCGTTCCCGCACGCCCTTGGTTCCTTTTCCCTTTTCAACGCATGCGACTTTCCGACCGTTACGTCTTCGCGGAGCTTATCCTGCCCTTCCTGATCGGGACGCTGGCCGTTCTGATGATGCTGGTAGGCAATACGCTGTTCGCGTATCTGGGCCGGATGCTGCAGGAAAAATGGCCGATAGGGATCGTGCTGCGGGCGCTGGCGCTGAATATCCCGACCGTCCTGGTGCTGACGCTGCCTGTGGCGACCGCGCTGGCCGCATCGCTCGCCACCAGCCGCATGGCCCGCGACCAGGAGGTGACGGTGCTGCGCGGCGGCGGCGCGCCGCTGATCCGCCGTTTCGCGCCGCTGCTGCTGTGCGGCGCGATCAGCAGCTTTGGGGCGTTTTATATCTCCGACCGCGTGGTGCCCTGGGCCTGGCGCGAGCAGCAGAACACCGAGGCGCTGCTGTACAGCCTGCCCAAAGACCCCGTGCAAAGCAATGTCGCGTTCAAAGTGGAGCGGTACGCCTTTATATCGGCTCGGCGCAGCGGGTCGGCACCGGGCGTCTGCGGCTGAACAAGGTGGTGATCGTGCAGTCGCCGACCAGTCCGGACGCCTACCCGATCATCACCACCGCTCAGACCGCCGAATATAATGCCGACGTGTGGACGCTCAAGGATGTCGTCACGCATTATCACAACAAAGAGGGAATTACCGTTCTGGAAAGCACCGCGCCGGATGGGAAGCTGAACCTGCGCGTCAACTTTTCTCAGGTGATGACGCCGCCGCTGCGGGAAGACCAGCTTGCGTTTCCGAACTGACCCAGCGTGCCCAGGATGCGCGCCTTTGGGCCAGACGAACGATGCCCTCAAGTTTGAGGTGGAGCGGTGGTTTAAGCTGTCGCTGCCCGCCATGTGCCTGGTCTTTACGCTGTGCGCGCCGCCGCTCGCCCTGCGCTTTTCGCGTGCGGGCGGCTTTACCAGGCGTGCTGCTGTCGATTATCGTCGTTTTCATCGCCTGGAACACGCTGCTTTTCATGAAGTACATCGCGCTCGGCGGGCTGCTCCCGCCGGTGGTCGCCGCCTGGGGCACGAATATTCTGTTCACCCTGATCGGCCTGTGGCTGCTGAGGACGCAGGAATAGTGGCTCGCTTGAAGAAACACCGGCGCTTGCGCACGCTTGCCGTAACGCTGTGCCTCGCTGCACCGATCACCACCGCTGTCGCTCAGGAAACACCCGCCGCGCCACAGACGCCCGCGCACAGACGCCCGCGCCACAGACGCCCGCGCCACAGACGCCACCGGCGGAAACCCGGCCTGCCGAACCCGCGCCGACACCGCAGCAGCCACAAACTCCGCCCGCGGAGCCGAAGCCCGACGATCGAAGAACGCGCCGCCGCTGCCCGCCGTGCCGCAGACAACGCCGCCGGAGACCGCGCCTGAAACGGTATCCCCGGCGACTCCGGGTGTCAACCTGGACGCCCCGCCGGGCCGCCGGAGCCGCTGCCTTCGCTCCTGAATCCCGAAACGCCGGTCATCGTCGAAGACCGAAGAACCTCCAGGTGGAAAATGCGGACACGTTCCGCAAAGATAACAGCGGGCGCGACATAGCTGAAGGCAATGTCGCCTGATTTACCGGGGCTACCGTATCCGCGCCGACCGGGCGACCTTCGACCAGACCCGCAGCATCGCCACGCTCGAAGGCAATGTGGTGATTGAAAACGATCCGCTGGGGGTGGCCGGGGAGTTTATCCGCCTGAATGTAAGAACGCGCGACTTTTCCTCACGCGGCGGGCAGTCGGTCGTGCCGGTGGAGTATCTGGGCGGAAATCTGGTGCAGCCGCTGCGCGTTTCCGGCCAGACGCTCGACCGCACCGGGCGGATTTTAACCGGAATGGGCGGCCTGCTGACCACCTGCGATTACCTCGACCCGCACTACCGGATCGGGTTCCGCCAGCTTACGATCATTCCGGGCCGCCGCATCGCGCTGCGAAACGCCGTGCTGTATATCGGCGATAAGCCGGTGCTGCGCCTGCGCTATCTGGGAATCCCGATCACGGACCGCCCGCTACGCTACAGCTATCTGCCGCAGGTGGGGCGCACCCAGGAGGAGGGCGTCTTCGTCAAGACCGCGCTCGCTTATGCGCTGGGTGACGCCTTTCCCGGCCTGCTGCGTATCGATGCGATGCAGAAAAAGGGTATCGGGCTGGGCTTCGATCAGCAGTATCAGTTCGGGCAGGCGGCGACAGGAACGGCCATCTTCTACTTCCTGAACGACCAGGGGCGCGATGTGCGGAGCCTGTCGGGGCGCATCAACCACCAGCAGCGCATCAGCGACATTCTTCTGAACCTGACCTCGGACTTCCAGCAGAACTCGTACCAGGCGCTGACACCGAACTCCAGCACCCGCTACGACACGCTGTCGCTGTCGCGCACGGCGGGCGGAACGTCTACCAGTCTCAGCTTCAACCAGACCAGCAGCGACTACGGCACCGGCACCAACCGCTCGTCCTCGTATTCACTGTCGCAGGGCCAGAACCTGGCCTTTCTGGGGTCGGGCGGCAATGCGACGTTCCGCTTGAACGGCACGCGTTATGTCTCACCGCTCGGCGGCACAACCGGAAGCGGCACCAGCACGCGCGAGACCCAGAACGGCGACCTGCGCGTGAATGGGCGCGTCGGCCTGTTCGACATGGAGCTGAACGCCAACAAGAACCTGTCCGGCGGCGAGAGCGGCGGCGGCTTCTTTTCCGGCACCGAACGCATTCCCGAAATCCTTTTCAGCACCGATACGTCACGGCTGGGCTTTCTGCGCGGCTTCCCGCTGCGCTTTCAGGCAGGCTACGGCAAGTTCATCGAGAACGCCGGGGAGCGCACGGAAACCGACCGCGCCCTGTTCAATATAGACGCCAACCCGAACCCGATTGCCCTGTTCGGCGGCTTTCGGCTGCAATTGGGCGCGTCGCTGCGCCAGACCGTCTATGCCGCCGATTCGGCGCAGTACGTGCTGGGGGGCCGCAGTCAGCTTACCCGTTCACTGGGGCCGGGGTCGTCGCTGAACTTCACCTACGGCTATCTGCGGCCCTACGGCTTCGCGCGGCTGCGCTCCGACCAGTCCGGCTCGTTCAACAACATCGGCGCGAACCTGAACTACAACACCGAGCGTGTCCGCCTGACCCTGTTCACCGGCTACGATATTCAGCTTGCCCGCAGCGACATGCTGAGCACAATCCCGAAAACGCCCTGGCAGAACCTGGCGGTTCAGCTTGCGCTGCGTCCTTCGAACATCTTCCAGACGCGCTTCACCAGCTCGTATGACATCAACACCGGGCGTCTGCGCGACCTGACCAACCGCTCGCGCGTGCGTCTCCCCGGCAGCATCAACCTGGATACCGGTCTGCGCTACGACCCGCAGACCGGCAAGCTGGCCCAGGCGAACGCCGTGCTGGAAACGCCGCTTTTCGGCGGCGCGTTCAATATCTCGGCGCTGGCGGGCTACAACGGCTTTACGCGCCGGTTCGAGTACAAAAACTTCGCCCTGACCCGCTCCTTTCATGACTACGAGATAACCCTCACCTACACCGACCAGCCGTTCGGCTTCCGCGCCGAGCGTGGTTTCAATGTGATGCTGCGCCTCAAGGCGCTGCCCATCTTCCAGCAGACCGGAGTCGGACAGTTCGGAACCGC
>JAUJOK010000002.1:120283-129971 GCA_030447685.1 Armatimonadaceae bacterium | reverse complement strand
TCATTGGAGGGCAGGTCGGCAAGCTCTTTTTTGAACGGCTCCGGCGTCACCGGGCCGTCATAGCCGATGGTTCGCAGCGCCTTTAGGAAAGCTGCGATGTCGATCACGCCGGTTTCGCCGGGCAGGGCGCGCACGTTGTCCCGCTGCTCGTCGAGGGGGATGCCGGGCGGGGCGTCATTCACATGCACATACACCACCTGCTCCGGGCGCAGCGCCAGCAAATCCTCCACCGTTCCGCCGGATGTGTACCAGTGCCAGCAGTCCAGCAGCACACCCACGTTCGGCCCTATCTGCGCGCCCAGTGCCAGCATGTCGGGTAGCGTGTAGATAAAGTCGAACTTTTTGCCCTCACGCAGGGTTTTGGGGCCGAGGAACTCCATTCCGAAGCTGCACCCGTGGTCGGCGAGGATTTGGGCGACCGGCGCGAAGCGTTCGATATGGAAGCGCCGATTTTCGTCCAGCGCGCGCTCGTCGGACGCCGAAGGTATCCAGGTAAAGGTGCGCCACCCGCCGATGGCCCCGGCGGCCTGGGCAAGACGCGGCAGCGCGGCCAGGTCGCGCCGCCAGTTCTCCTCCGACCCGCGCCATTCGACCGGCAAACCCCACCCCGCCGGTTTCAGTCCGGCTTCCGAGAAAAGCGCCTTTACGGCGTCCGCGCCGTCACGCTCCACCCGGTCGGTCATTTCACGGGGGTTGAACTCGACCCCGCCGAAGCCGCCCGTCCGGGCCGCCGCGATGGCCTCCTCCAGCGTCCCCGCGCGCACCCCGATAGCGCCAGGGCTGAGTGCTTTGAACATTCGTATCCTCCTTCTACGCTGCCTGCTGCCGCCGACACGCCAGGCCAGCCTTTACAGCGTATGATCCGTCGTGCTGGTATCTATCTCCTGCTGCCGACGCGGGCGGCGGGAAAGCCAGACCATCGGGCCGGACAGCGCGCCCAGAACCGGACGCAGGCGCTCCGCGCCATGCCGGTACAGGCGCAGTGCGCGCAGATGCGATTCCTGCACCTTCCACAGAAAAAGGCCCGCCCCCACCCCGGCGGCGCAGGCCATCAGGCCAAATGTCCAGGGTATGCCCAACGTCTGCGCGATCCAGCCGCCCGCCGCCGGGCCGAGCGCCGCCGCCATCCCCGCCGTTCCTGCCATCTTCGCCTGGGTCGCTCCGCGATTCTGCTCTGTGCACAGGTCGTTCACAAAGGCCACCGCCACCGCTACCACGATGCCGAAGTTGATCCCGTGAATCGTCTGCACGGCCAGCACCCACAGCGGCCCCGTCGCCGGAATGTACAGCAGAAGCCGAATCGGCATGAAGATAAAGGCGATGGCAAGCAGGGGACGCCGCCCGAACCGGTCGCTCAGGCGGCCCACCTGCGACATGATAATCGCTTCGCACAAGACGCCGGTTGCAAAAACCAGCGTTATCCAGAGCGGCGTCGCCCCCAGTCCCTTCAGATACAGGCTCAGATAGGCACCGGAGCCGGTATAGGCGAAGATAAACAGGAAATAGGCGCGCAGGAAGCGGTTCAGGTTCTGGTCGCAGGTTTCGGGGTCGGTCTGAGCGGCGGCGGCATGGGCTGAATCGTCCTCCGCCTCCTCCTTCTTCGGGTCGGCGACGAAAAGTACCACGAAGGCGATTAAGAAAAAGAGCATCGGGCCGTACAAGAACAGCGGCGCGATAGCCGTCCGGCTCATGCTCGTCTGCGCGCCCAGTGTCCGGCTGAGCAGCAGCCCGGCCAGCAGCGACACCACCACATAGCCGATAGACCCCCACACGCGGTACGAGGCATAAACGCCGCCGCTGCCTCCCCCCAGCGCGCTGCCCGAACGCTTTGCCAGACGGCGCCACCAGAACCGCGCTGGCGGTGTTCAGATACATGATCCCGTTGATGCCCAGCGCCGTCAGCAAAAATGAAGGTACGAGGCTGCCGGCTTCCCGGAACAGCATATACGCGCAGCCCGCCGCCAATCCCGCGAAGATCATCAGCGGGCGGCGTGCGTCCAGGCGGTCCGGATAAACGCCCCAGCATCGGCTGAATCAGCAGCGCCAGTCCCGCGCCGATACCGGAAACCCAGCCCGATCTGGCCGCGCTTGAGGCCGCTTAGCTCCAGATACAGGGGGACGAACGGCTCCAGAAAGCCGAACCTGGCCACGCTTAGAAACATGCAGGCGGTCAGCGCCCAGCGTCGCCAGGCGGGGGCATCCGTGGCAGCGGAAGGAACAGCATTAGTCAGGGAAGGCATGGAAGAAATTTTCACTTGCGAAGCGTTACGGCGGGGCGCGGCTGCCGGGAAGACGGCTGCCAGCACAGTTTCCCGAGCCTTTGCTTCTTAACCGGAGCAGGCTGGGCAGCGAAACCCGAATAGCTTTGTGTCCCGGTCTGTGAACAGGCTGAAGCGCCGCTCGCATTTGGGCACCGCGCGAGAACGAGCCGCATGGCCCTGGAGGCCAGGGACAGGTTATTCCGTTCTCGTGTTACGCCGTTTTGCAGGGAGGCAGTTGGCTTCTTCGGTGCTGGTTTTTTTGGCGTCAGTTCCACGATGACGACTTATCCGGCACTTTCCAGAGGGCGATCTGGTTGCTGGCGATGATCAGCGGAGCAACGGAGGCATCTTTGGTGAGCGAGAAAGAACGGCGGAGGCGACGGGGCGTTGAGATTTTGAGCGAAACGTTAACCGGGAGCTACGCAGCGATGTCGGCTTCGACTGCGTCGTCGATATTATAGACGAAACTTCCTGCCACAGGCACAGGTAGAATTTGCCGCTGGACTTTTGCAGCAGCGCGCTGTGAACGTTCCTGGTGTCGCCCGAAAGCGTAAAGTCGAGCGCGCCGGCACAAAGGCCGATCAAGACTCCCACACCGGCGCGTCTTTTCGCTGTAGCGCGCTTCCCCAGCAGGGCGATGAGATTTTTGAGGGCCGCACCGGAGGGCTTGAGAGAAAAGTCGTTGAACAGCAGACTGAAGTTCGATTCTGCCTTCGTCCGTGCCCTGGTTGATGAACTCATACCAGAAGAGCGAATGATGCCGCGGTGAAGTTCCAAAAGAGGCGCGGCGCGTATTTGCCGGGAGCCGCTGTGACTCACACGCTGTTGCCTTCCTGTTGCTGCCGGTCTGGTAGCCGGTTTCGGTCACGAAGAAACGTCTGCCCGGAGCGACGAGGCGGGCCGCTTCCAACTCTTTAAATAGTTGGATTCGGGAACGAAGCGGAGCGGGCCAAGAGGATAGGCGTGCGCGTTGCCGAAGTCCATATAGGCGCTGAGATCGCCCAGTGCGCTGTGAAGCTGCGCCCACCGCGCTGGGGCCGATAATCGGCGTGCTGCGCCACCGGGGCGAGGCGATCGCTTTGAAGAGGTCGATCTGATGCCGTTGGGCGGCATCCTGCTTGGCGTCGTCCCATGACTTAGATGTTGAGAACCTCGTTCTGGCCTCGAACGCTTTCCAGATCGGCCACGGTCACCGAGGCCAGAACCTGATCGATGAGCAGCCAGCGATAAAGGTGCCCGGGATACCCGCGCGTCCCAGTTGGTTGTGCCGGTCAATGATGTGCTGCTTGAAGGCCGGTTCTCCCGTCCGTCGCGAAAGCGGATGCCCATATCCAGCAGCGCGGCTTTGACGGCGCGAACTCGTTGTAAACGCGGTCGTCGTAGCCCAGGTGCAGATTGACGCCAATCGATTCAACCACCGCCTCGGCGCTTTTTCGCCGTCACGGGCGCGGCTTTGGCGCTGGAGATGGCAGTGACTCCCACGGCCACGAGCGCGCCCAATAGAAACTTTCGCATGGTGCAGACCCTCTGCGATGATTATAGACACATTTAAGCCGAAAGTCACACGGCTTCAGGAGGTATTCGACCGTGAGCACGATAACATTGCTCTCGAAGCGGTGGATGCCTCAGCCTGTTCCTTCGCCGGGGAGCCGCCTGATGCATGTCACCGATATGCTGCGCAGCCTGTTCAGGCGCACGCCGCCGCCCGCCCGCCTGTCCACGGAAAACCAAGCAGTCAGTAAAGGAAACAATTCGTGATTCTGTTCAGCGTGTCATCGTTCTGCCCCGCGAGCCTATCGCAGAAATCAACCCTTTCCTCCACGGCCACTTCGCCGAGCATCTGGGAGAGATGGTCTATCCCGGCGTCTGGGTGGGAGAGGATTCGCCGATTCCGAACGTCAACGGCGTTCGCAGCGACGTGGTCGCGGCGCTGACGCCGCTGGAGATACCCATACTGCGCTGGCCCGGCGGCTGCTTCGCCGACGATTACCACTGGCGCGACGGTATCGGGCCGATCAGCGCGCGCCCACTGCGCATTAACACGCACTGGGGAATGGCCGAGGAGACGAACCACTTCGGCACGCATGAATTTATGGCGTTCTGCCGCGCGCTGGGCGCGGAACCGTATTTCGCGGGTAATGTCGGGTCCGGCACCCCATCGGAACTGCGCTACTGGATCGAATACTGCAACTTCGCGGGCCACAGCACGCTGGCGAACGAGCGGCGCGCGAACGGGGCCGACGATCCGTTCAACATCCGGTACTGGGGAATCGGCAACGAGAACTGGGGCTGCGGCGGCCAGATGAGTCCTGAAGAATACGGCGCGCTGTTCGCCCGTTTCCGCAGCTTTGCCTTCAGCTACGGAGGAACGAAGACCGAGGCTATCGCCTGCGGCCCCAATGGCCACGACTGGGCCTGACGCGCCGCCTGCTGGAGTGTTTGAAAAGCGGTCATACGCACAACCGCCTGGGTCTGGCGCAGGGGCTGGCCGCGCACTACTACTGCGGCACGGCGGGCACGGCCACCGAATATACGGAATCGCAGTGGCGCGAACTGCTGACCAAAGCCTACGCGATGGACGGCATCATCGCCGGACACCGGGCGATTCTGGACGAATACGACCAGAGCGCAAGATCAAGCTGCTGATGGATGAGTGGGGCGCGTGGCACCCGGTCGAGACGGGAAAGCCGCGCGGCGGCCTGTATCAGCAGAACACGATCCGCGATGCCTGTGTGGCCGCCCTGACGCTGGATGTGTTCCACAACCACGCCGACAAGCTGTACATGGCCAATATCGCGCAGCTAATCAACGTGCTTCAGGCGCTGCTGCTGGTGGACGAAGACAAGTGCATCAAGACGCCGACCTACCATGTTTTCGATCTGTATCAGCCTCACAAGGGGGGCGACGGCGGTACGCTTCGTATCGGCGGCGGAGACCGTCAGCGACGGCGAGGCGTCGGCGAAGTTCTGCCGGGCCTGCTATCTGGATCACCGGACGGTATCTCTGCGCGCCGTCCACGGCTCGGCGTCGGTGCGCGACGGCGTATTGTGCGTCACCGCCGTCAACACGCACCCCACCGAGCCGCTGGAGATGGAACTGGACATCCACAGCGGTAAATTGACCGAAGCGGAAGTCGTGACACTGAGCGCAGACACGATTCACGCCCACAACACGTTCGCCCGTCCCGACGCCGTGACACTGTCCGCCCCGGCGCGCATCGCGGCGCAGAAGGGCGATGCCCTGCGTGTCACCCTGCCGCCGCCAGCGTCGTGCGTGTTATGGGCGCGCTTTCGTAGAGGTAAGGAAGATGCGCCCCCTGCCCCCAATTTTGGGGGTTCCGAGATGGCCCCCACCCCCCCTCCCCCACGCTGTGGGAGAGGGGGAAAGAAAAAGCGGCAGCCGCCTTTTCTGAACCCCCAAACTTGGGGGGCACGTTCACACCTGTGTGAACCAGGGGTAAAACCCTCGGTTCGCTGGAAAGGAAATGCCTCCATGACGGCGGCACGGACATTTGGTATCAACGGGCAGCGAGCGCTGCTGTCGTTTGCACTGCTGTTGCTTGCCTTCACGGGGGCAGGGTCGCGGCGAAAGGAACGGCGATTACGCTGACATCACAAAAGCTGACCGACGAAAATTCGCTGGCCGAACCCACCAAAATCGTCCCGGTCACACGAACCGCGCAGAGCTTCGGCAAAGCCTTTCGCTATACCTTTGTGCCGCGCTCGCTGACCATTCTTCGCATCAAGGCTTCACCCTGAAAATACCGGGACAGGGAAACGACAGCGTTCGGGTACAATCTGCCGCCTGTTGCTGCCGCATTGCCGAGGGACAGAACGTCCTCGCTCCGGGAACCTGCAGCCAGGCGTCCTGCCGGACGCACCCGATGATTTTCTGTCCGGCAGGACGGTTAGCCGGAGGCTCACGAGCGAGGGACGTTCTGTCCCTCGGAACAATTCGTAAAATCGGCTCATTAGGAGAAAGAGGCAACACGATTCTGAGACAAAAGCTTCTGATTCTTTACTGCCGGACTCCGGACCTGAAAAGCGAGGTCGGCGCGTGGAGTATTTACGACGCGACCGGCAAGGAACACCACACCACCGGCGACAGCGAAACGCCGCCGTATCGTTCCGTGTTCGCCGCCATGAAGGACGGCTGGCGCGTCATTCAGTTTCCACAGCAGTTCCCGGCCTATCCCGGCATGGAACTCAACACGGCATATCTGCGGTTCGAGTATATTCTGGAAAAGTTGGAGGAAGGGGGCGAAAATGGATAAACAGCATCTTCTGACATCGGTGCAGATGGCGAGCTTTGTCGCCGACGGAATGCTGCGCTTCGATGAACTGATTCCCGACGAGATCAACCAGCAGGCGATGCGCGAGATCGACGAGGAGCGCATACCGCGAAGCTACGAAAAGCAGGGGCAGCCACTAAGTGATCTGTGGCCCGATTCCCAGGGCTTCGGCGCGATGTTCCGTCTTCCGCAGGTGCAGGGCATAATTCACAGCCTGATCGGCCCCGACCCGCTGTATGACCATCACGCCTTTCACCGTGTCGGGCCGCGCCACGAGGAGGGGCAGACCTGGCACGCGGACGCCATCATCGACACGCGGCAGCACTTCGATATTCAGCTTTTCTACTACCCGCACGATACGCCGCGCGAGATGGGCGGGACGATGTTTCTGCCCGGCAGTCATCTGCGCCGTATCCACGAAACCGATATCGGGCGTTATCAGAACTTCGTCGGGCAGATGCCTATCGTCTGCAAGGCGGGAACACTGGCAATCGGGCACCACGGCATCTGGCACTGCGCCCAGCCCAATCATACGGAGCGGATGCGCTATATGTTCAAGCTGCGCCTGAACCCGACCGTGCGCCAACTGCTGCTGTGGAACACGGACGATCTCGACAGCCCGGAGATCCATAAGGCGCTGTTCCGAAACCATAAGTGGTACGGCAACGACGACCGGCTGGAATACGCCAACCGTATCAAGTTCTGGCGCTTTTTGACCGGCAACGACAAGTTCGATTCCAACTACTGGCTGACACGCATCGAGAACATGCCGGAGCGTCGTGTTCCGGTCGGCACGGCGTAGGCCGATCCGACATTGGTGGCATGAAAAAGAACCTTGCTATCGGTGTCGCCGCCTTTGCGCTTACTGTGGTGGCTCTGGCAGTCCTGGTGTACCGAAGCGTTTCCGCCCGGCGACAATGGGTGAATCCTTTCCATACCATGCGGATAGAATACTTCAACCATGCGCGCCGGGAAAAAATCAACGCGGCGGCGCTGGCCGGGCAGACGCTGCCGGTTCGGGGCGTGCCGGAAATGCGGGAGATGCCGCTGCGCTTTGCGGTGGAAGAGTGGTTCCTTGAGGACATGTGGACGGAACCCATATCCCGAATTCACGGGATGGAAAGTAACGTCGTTCAGGACTTTGTGAAGGGGCCGGAGGGCGTTCCCCAACTGTCCGAAGAGCCTTCCCGACGAACCGCCGCTTCCATGCAGTCATACCGGGATGTGACGCAGGAGATTGCGGGCCGCCTGCGCGAAGCCGTGCGCCTGACTCCCGACCAGGATTTGAAGGCGGTCAAAGCAGACATGGGACATCCGACCGGCTATGTTCGTGCGCTCCGGTGGGCCTGGCTCAGGGCGAAACGGGGAGCGCCCTGACCAGAGCGGACCTGGTGGTTCCCCGAAATAGGAGGCGATGGGAATGAGCGACGTATCGTGGAGCCGGGCAATTGTTTCCGGCATTATCGGGCTGCTGGTCGGGCTGGCGGCCACGTATATCATAAACCTGATTATCCCGACCACGAACCTGGGGTGGAGGCTGATTGCCGTCGGGTTCGCCACCTTTTTCTCCGGCGTCTTCGGTTATCTGGGCGGGGCGAAGCAGCAGAGCCGCTGACGGTCACTCCTGCCGCCTGCGAAAAGAGCCTGCCCGGCAAAACCGGGCAGGCTCTTTTTGTGGATTGCTATGTTAAAAGGATGGCGGGGCGCGTCACCGGCTCTGTCTGGCTCGTCGGGCCGTTCGGTGCTCCCGCTCCAGCCTTTCCCAGCCGTTGAGCGGCCTGCTCCGCGCGCTGGCCACGGCATAAACGAGCGCCAGCACGCTCACCGCGCCCAGACCAGCGCCCTCCCAGAGGGATATACCTTCGTTATAATCAAACTGCCAGGCGAGCAGCAGCACCAGCGGGATCAAGAGTGCCAGAGAAACTGCCTGAATAGCCCGGCGGCCCGTACTGCGCTTTCGCGGCGTCTGTGCCTGCTGTAATTTTCCGGTCGGCGTCATCACTTACCTCGCACGATTGGAATAGATAGATGTTATATCATACCCATTTGAAATTTGCACGAATCGTTTGCGCGCCCCGTTCAAAGAAAAGCGCGCGGGGTTCCGCGAAACCCTATGGCATGACCGACAAACAACGCGCCCCGGCGGCAGGAGTTGCGACGCATCTTCCCCGCAGCAGCGCCCCGGAAGCCCAGGGCATCGCGTCGTCTGCCGTTCTCGCCTTCGTGGAAGCGGCGGATCGAAACCTGCGGGAACTCCATAGCTTTATGCTGCTGCGCCACGGCCAGGTGGTTGCCGAAGGCTGGTGGTCGCCGTACGGGCCGCAAGACCCGCACATGCTGTTTTCGCTGAGCAAAAGCTTTACGGCCACGGCGGCGGGCCTGGCGATAGCCGAAGGTCTTCTGTCGCTGGAGGACGCCGTGCTGCCTTTTTTCCCGGACGATGCCCCGGCGGCGCAGCCGAGCCACAACCTGGCGGCGATGCGCCTGCGGCATCTGTTGTCGATGTCCACGGGGCACACGTTGCCGTCTTTGCGCGCGCGCAATGCGCCCAGCGTGTCCTGCTGGGCAGCGGCTTTCCTGGAGCAGCCGGTGGAGCACGCGCCGGGGACGCATTTCATATATAACAGCGGCGCGACCTATATGATCTCGGCGATAATTCAGAAAGTGACGGGGACGACGGTGCAGGAGTATTTACGGCCCCGGCTGTTCGCGCCGCTGGGCATTCGGGCGGACGTTCCCTGGGAAAACTGCCCGCGCGGTATCAACACGGGCGGCTGGGGTCTGAGCCTGCGTACCGAGGACATCGCCCGGTTCGGCCAGTTGTATCTTCAGGACGGCGTGTGGAACGGCCAGCGCCTTTTGCCGGAGGGCTGGGTGACGGAAAGGACAAATCCGCCACCGCGCCGCTCAGCATCACGCGAAACAGCGTGTAGGCCAGCCTTCGGTAGAGCAGGTCCATCCCCCATCGGACACGGCTTCCGGTATCTCATCGCTTCGTTTACTACGCATCATCAGTCTTTTCATTTCTTTGATTAGCCTCCGGCCAGAATCGGGGTGAACTTTGCTTTGTTGGCGTTCAGCCACGCCTCGAAGGTCTGCATCTGCGGATACAGGCCGCGACTTTCCGCCAGGTCCT
>JAUJOK010000002.1:74251-120183 GCA_030447685.1 Armatimonadaceae bacterium | reverse complement strand
CGCCAGGTCCTCCGCGCCCGGAAAGCCGAACGAAGCGAACATCTGGCGCGGAACGTAGTTGTAGGCGACAGTCCTGCCCAGCACGCGCGTCATAATCGCGGCATATTCCCCCGGCGGCAGATCATCCCCCACCACGCCGACCACCCGCCCCCGATATTCTTCGGGCCGGTCCAGAATGGCCGCGACCACGCCGCCGGTGTCCTCCACGGCGTAAGCCGCCAGCGGCGTATCGCCCTGCGGAAACCCGAACGTGAAGGTGCCGTCTTCCTGCTTTTGCGGCGGGAAATAGCTCAAAAAATTTTCGTAATAGAAGGCGACATGAACGAACGCAGCGGGAAGACCGCGCTCGCGCGCATAGTCCTCTATCCGGGCCTTGAGGTCGCAGTGCGGCACTTCCAGTTCGCCCCCGCTGAGCGTGTGGTAGCTCGGCAGGCTGCTGTAAATGAAATGTTCCACCCCGGCGTCCGCCACGGCGTCCACCAGGTTCATGCCGTGCTCGTACTCCTTCTGGAAGTGCTCCCAGAAGTTGGTCACACCGAAGACGCCGTAGCAGCCTTCCAGCGCCGTACGCAGACTCGCCGTATTGTCGAGATCACCCTGCACGACTTCAGCCCCGGCCTGCCGTAAAGCTGCCGCCTTTTCCGAGTCGCGGTTCCGGGTAAGAGCGCGCACCGCGAACTTGCCGCCGTTCAGAAGATGCCGGGCGACGCTTCCGCCCTGCGCGCCCGTCGCGCCCGTTACAAGAATGGTTCTGGTATCCGCCATGATTTTTGCTCCGCCTTTACGTGTATCGTCAGGGCTACTTTAGCAGGCTACCGTGACCGAAACGTGTACACGAACGTGACAAAAAATTTCCAGGAGATCGGCTCGCCGCCTGTTGAGGGTAAACCTACGGCGGGAACCGGATAGGCGTTGGCGGCGTTCGGGTATACTATGCGAAGCACAAGCCTGGAGACGCAATGAACGAGCCGTCATTCCATCCGTCGGCGGCGGATATGATCGAGAACCTGCGCCGACAATTTCCGGATACCCCTTTCCTTGCTCTGGGTCAGACCGCGCTCTGGGATGAACCGACCAAGGCCGCCTTCCGGCGCGCTCTGGACGCTTTCTGGCCGGAAGCGCGCCTGATCGCCGCGGCGCACGATTCGGACTATTTTGCCAAACTGCCGGTGCACGCGCCGGGCGCGGCCAAGTATGTCCTTGTGGGGCACGACGACGCCAGGACACGTGGCCTCTGGTCTGCGGCGGGTGAGATGAGCGGTCTGTTCGGCTCCGAAGACGTGCCGACAATGGCGCGCCTGGAGCGCGCGGGCGTGTCGCTGCACCGGGCGCTGCGTGGGCTGGACGATCCCGCCGCGTTCCTTGGTGAGATTACGATGGCCTGGAGCTGGACAGGGATCGTCCACGCGGAATGGGGCCGTAAGATCGCCCACGACGTTCCGCTGTCCGATATTCTGCCCACCCTGCTCGAACAGATTCACTGGGCCGTGAATGAAAGCCGCGCCTGCGTGGACGAGGCCCACGAGCGCAGTGCGCAGGCCGTCCGCGATATGCTGTGCGGCTGGGTCAGCGCTTTCGCCGAGCGGCACCCCGCCGCATCGCTTTCCGACCTGTACCGGGACCTGTTTCCCCGCCTGTACGACCTGCTGTTAAGCGCGCCGCCTGCCAACCTTTCCACCTCGAACACGCTGCGCCTGCTGAAATTCAACCGGGCCACCGCCGGTCTTCCCCGCTTCGCCTTTGTGGACCTGTTTTTGCGCCCCGAAACGCGCCATGCAGCCGTTAACGCCTATAATCTGGCCGTCGCCGGTTCGGAGATGTATACGCTCGACCGTTTCGGTGAGGGCGCGCTGCCCTTCGATCTGGTAATTCCCGGCCACGGACGCGGCACGCTGCGTATCCATGACGCCACCGTGACCGCCGATCTGGACAAGCCGGTGACGCTCTGCGACACCTGCGACCTGACCAGCATCCATGACCTGGCCGACCTGGTGGAGCGCGAACTCGGCCCCGATGTCGCACTGGTCGGCAAGGCGGTGACCCTGATTCCGATGCTCGCGGCGGAGTATATCTTTGTTTTTCATGAAGGCGCGTCCGGTTACACGGACCGCACGCGCCGCCTGGTGCATCTTCTTCAGGAGCGCGGCGCGCCCGTGCCCGACCTGCGCCCCATTCTGCGCGTGCGCCACAATGCCTGGGACGCGCTGGACGCGCTGGGCGAATCGGTCTCTTTCCGTCTACCGGAGCATCTGGCCCAGGCGTTCGGGCGCACTACTCTTCCCGCATCCGAGTTCGCCGCCTGCTGGCGCTGCGCGGTGCGGCAGGGGGAAAAGCGGCTTCAGGAGCTTTCCGAGGCGCGCAGCCCGCGTGACCTGTTCGCCTATCTGGCGCGCGCGGCGCTGCCGGGCGAGGATTGGAACGCCCGCGCCCAGGAGCACAAGGGCGCGCGTGTGCGCCTGCTGGGGCTGTGGGACCGCGCGCAGGCCATTCAGGGGCGCGTTTATACCCTGTACGACCAGGTGCGCCAGCTTCGGCGGGAAGTGCAGACGCTGGAGCAGGCCAAAGGCGACGATTTCCGTGCCCGTGTGAAGCCGCTGCGCGAGCAGTTGTTCCACCTGGGCGGCGGCGAAACGGATACGACCCGCGCGCTGGAGCAGCAGATAGCCGCTTTGCAGGCCGAGCGCGCCGACCGCTTTGACCGGGAGATACGCGAGCGCCACAGCCAGGTGCGCTTCGCGCTTGCCACCGTGCGCGACCTGAAAGAAAAGCGCCTCGCGCTGGAACGCGGCCCCGAAGCGATCAAGGCGCGCGAAACGCTTCAGCGTATAGAAGCGGAGGCCGAGCGCGCCAGGGCACGCCTTGCCGCGAACGCCGTGCGCGTGGTGCAGGGACTGCCGCATACCAACTTCCGCCCGTCGGCGTGGTGGTTCCCGCTGGTAGACCCCTCCGGAGCGTGGTTCCGGCGCTTGAGTGAGACCGCCGAATACTATCTGGAACCGCTGCGGCACGTCTGATGAGCGCTCCTCTCCCCTTCACCAAGATGCAGGGCATCGGGAACGACTTCGTGGTGCTGGACGAAGCCGAATGGCCGCCGGACAGCGACTGGCCGACGCAGGCGCGGGCGCTGTGCGACCGCCGCTTCGGGGTCGGTGCGGACGGACTGATCGTCGTCGGCCCCTCCCCCATTGCCGACATCCGCATGCGCTATTTCAACGCCGACGGCAGCGAAGATATGTGCGGCAATGGGCTGCGCTGCACAATCCGCTTCGCGGCTGCGCGCGGATTAGTTCCTATCGGCAGGGGGAGTGTCGAGACGCTCGCGGGAATACGGCATTACGAAACACGGGGTGACGCGCAAAGCATTTCGGTTGGTATGGGCAAGCCACAATTCGCTCCCGCCGACCTTCCGATGAATGTTCCCGTCGAGCGCGTGCTGAACTATCCGCTCGATGTGGACGGCGAAAAAATCTCTATTTCGGCGGTTTCTATCGGCACTCCCCATACCATCATTTATGTGAACGAACTGCCGGACGACGCGCGTTTTCTGGGTCTGTCGCCGCGCATCGAGAACCACCCGCTTTTCCCGGAGCAGACCTCCGTCATGTGGACGATTGTGGACGGGCCGGACTGCCTGCGCCTGCGCATCTGGGAGCGCGGCGTCGGTGAAACGCTTGGCTGCGGCACCGGAGCCTGCGCCGCAGCCGTTGCCGCCATAATGACGCGCCGACTGCTCCCGCTTCCCGATTGGAGGGTATCCGTGGCTTCAAAAGGCGGCGAGCTTATCGTTCATTGGCAGGGGCTTGAAAGTGATGAGGTAGCACTTACAGGCCCGGCTGAAATCGTCTACACGGGCGTCTGGGAGGGCACGTAAGACACCGCCGCTGCGCCCACGGCGTCCGCATTGGGCACCGGTATTGGTCGCTGCTGCTGCTCCACGGACGGAGCGCCCTTGGCGGCGGGCAGCGCGACGCGAAACTCGCTTAGGGAGTCCTGAAGATATTTCGCTGTCCCACTCAGAAAGGCGATCACGCCCAACATCTCACTGGCTTCCTCCAGCGGCACAAAAAGCAGGTTGTACAACGAGAAAGGAATCCAGTAGATGATCCGGGGCAGCAGTTCACCGCCGATGGCCCCGCCGACATACAGTACACCGGCCAGCGCAAACAGGCGGCGCGTTTCCGTCGGCAGACTCAGGAAGAAACGGAACGAGAAAACAGCTACAGCGAGCGCGAACAGGGCATAAGGAACCACCCACGGTACAATCCGCCCGAACTTCTCATGAAGTGAGCAGATCTCATCCGCCGAAAGGTAGAGGAAGATGCCGGACAACAGATGCCAGTGCCGGGCATAGTGGTTGCCACTCTGGCAGCGCACAGCACAGCCAGTGACGTACAGCAGGGCACTGGCGCAGAGGAGAAGCGTGCCAGAGAACCAGCCCGCGACACTCTGTTCCATATCGAGATTGAACAGGCTCACCAGGGAATGCAGGTATAAATTCCGCAGCCGCTCCGCGCCCAGAACAAGCGACAGCGCCTGTCCGAGAATATGCGCGAGTACGAGGCAAAATACGCCCCCTATCAAAAAGCGGGCGGCCCGACCGGGAGACAATGCAATGGTCATAGGGACTCCTTTGTCAGGAACAACGCCATTGAACAAGCAGGGATAGCCGGGGCAGATTACGTGCGGAGTTCCATCTGGCGCTTATAAGGCCGTAGGGAGCAGGAAATGTGCCATCATCAACCTTGCCTGGTTCCTGCCTTTCTGTCCCAAAGGAAGGGTTATAATCGGTATGGCTCGTAAAACGCCGCTGATAGGCAGCCCGGAGCCGTTCCATCTGCTCAACCGCATCCCCATCGTCGAATGCGGTGAGCCGCTGGTAGATGTCCGCCACGCCTGCCCCAACGTCCTGCCGCGCCCCGGCTGTTTGCCCTATTTGCGCCGCACCGTCGCGTCTATGCTCAATCGCGCGCAGGACGCACTGCCACCCGGCTATCGCTTCACCGTTTCCACCGCGCTGCGAACGCTGGAGATGCAGAGCAGCATGTACTGGCGCAACTACAACAAGCTCAAGGAAGAAAAGCCGCACCTGCCCGCCTCGGCGCTGCGGCGCATCACCAACAAATATTTCGCCCCTCCGGACGCCAAGGCCCCACCCGGCCACACCACCGGCGGCGCGATAGATGTCGGTATCGTCGGGCCGGACTACCATGCGCTGGACATGATCGCTCCGACCAAAGGCTGGGAAGCCGCCTATACCTGGTCGGAGTTAATCAGCCCGGAGACGCGCCGCAACCGCGAGCTGATTATCCATAGCCTCACCAAAGCCGGGTTCTCCAACTGCCGCGACGAATGGTGGCACTGGTCCTATGGCGACAACGCCTGGGCCGTCCGCACCGACTGCGCCGTCGCCGTCTATGGCCTGATCGAGCCGCCGCCCGGCTACACCTTCATCCCCCGCCGCCGCGCCGCGCGCCCCGGCTGGCACTTCCACGGCCCCCACCGACTGCGCCGCCGCGCCTGGGGATAGAGGCTGTCACTAATGGTCAGCTTTGCCGTCCCCATCGTGGTCGTGCTTCTGTTCCGCGGTGACGAGCGACTGAGTGAACAGGGTCCCGACCACCACCGCGCCTACGAGCAGGAGTACGATAATCACCAGTATCTTCAGGAAGCGAGGTTTGCTGCGTTCCTGCGTTTCTTCCATCACATTGCCTTTCACAGGGTGCGCCCTTAAATTAGAGAAAAGGCACCCGTTTTCCCTTACCGGAATATACTGCGCCCGTGTTACTCGTACCGAGGTGCTGTCACGGGCCTTTCCCGCCTACGGGCGCTGTCTACAGGTGTGAACGTCCTTCCTTGGTGAGCTGGCTTACATCCAGAACGTACATTTGCCTTAGGCCTTCGTGCGCGGAGTCAATACAGACCAGATTGCCCCGTCGGTTCCAACGGGGGTGCAGATCGCAGCGGATGTGGCCCGTCAGGTGCGGCGGCTGATAAAACCGCCCAATGTCGAAACGCTGCCCGTCCTCCCAGCGATACAGAATCAGCGTAGAGATCCGGTCAGCATTCGGGTAGGTATCGGTCAAAACCCAGCGGCCATCGGGCGAAAAGGAGCAGTGGCCGTCCTGCGTCAGCACGTCCTCGCCGATAACCTCTACCTTTTCCGTTTTGTCGGTGAACAGGAGATACTTTTCGCCCAGGTCGTGCCGCCCCGCCCAGGCAAGTATCTGCCGGGGATTTTTCCAGTCGAAGTGCGACACGATCCCATGATCAGATACACAGTAAACGTCGGAGCCGTCGGGGCAAGCGGTGAACAGGTGCGTTCGCATCCGCTTCTCGTTCGGCGGCTGCCAGCGGTGCAAAAACAAGAACCGGCTGTCATCAGGATTCCCGACCAGATGCTCGAACCAGTGCGGCGTCGTTTCACTGCCCGGCTCAGGATGCAGCGCCGCGATCTGTGCAAACGACAGAATCAGGCGGCTCTCGCCCGTTTCCATGTCCAGGCGATAAACGCCGTCGTCCTCCGGGTACCGAGCGACCGTGCCCGTCGTATCGGGGAGGGCGTAGCCTGTGGTTGGACGGCACCGCTGAAGCCGGGCGAAATCAACCGACAGGGCAAACTTCCCACTATGGCTGACACGGTAGACGGGGCGCGGCAGAACCCGCTTTTCGCCTGACTCTATATCAAGAATCACGGCCACGAACCGGTCGCCGTCCCGGTCGTTGTAGACAATCTCGCCGCCCGGCAGCCATTGAAGCATGCAGCCCTGCTGCCAGTTCCAGGCACGCGTTTGGGCGAGCGGCTGAAAGGCGTTGTTGACGGCGAGATCAATACGCCCCACGGTCGCTGCATCGTTCGACGTCAGCATTCGGTCCGGCAAGTCGGTTTCCATTGCCAGCAGATAACGGCCATTCGCACTCCACGGGGTCTTCTCGTAGTAACCGAAAAAGTGCTGGCGCGGCCCGCAGGTTACGGCAGTTGTGGGCGCGTGTACGCTTTTCATAAGTCAGGCTGCTTGCTGCCAATCTTCAGATGTTTATCAAAGAAAACGGCCACCTTTTCGTGAACGCCGGGCGCAATAGGTCGCCCGACATCCAGAGCGGCAAGTCGTAGTAACGGGACATCTGGTTACTTGCCGTCAACTGTCGCAAAGGTCGTCGTCAGCGGCTGTGTCTGGCCCGTTTCGGCGGCGCGATAGCCCGCCTCGATGATCTCGATGACGTGGCGCGCGTGCTCCGGCGTTGCGGCGGAGGGCGTACCGTCGCGGACGAAGTCCACTAACTGCATGATGTCCTCGAAGACATGCGCCTCGCCCATCTTGCGATGCTGGCCCATCACATGCGGCAGCAGGTGGAAGTGGCTCAGCCCCTCCTCTTTCCCCGGATAATCCAGCGGCTCGCCGTTCAGCTTGAGGCCGACGATGCTGCCTTTCGTTCCATAATAGGACGGCAGACCGAACTCGGTCAGCGTCCCCGCGAAGGTGCCGTAGACAAAGGCGAACAGCGCGTCCCCGAAGTCTAAAACCATCAGGGTATTGTCGTCACAGTCGGACGGGTACATCTCGCCCCGGTATTCGCGCTCCTTGATGCCGATACCGGACATAGCCGTCACCCGTTTGGCCGGGCCGAGAACGCCGGTCAGCGAGTGCAGGCCGTAGACGGTCATATCGTACAGCGGGCCGCCGCCGGGCTTGCGCCAGTACCAGGCCGGGTTGATATTGCTGAGCGGGTCGTCGCCCTGCCGCACGCCCTCCTTCTCATGGTACGAGCCGAACGCCGCGCCGGTCGCCGCCCATGCCACCCTGCCCAGCGCGCCCTCCTGAATCAGCCGTCTAATTTCTCTATGGGGAGCCTGAAGCATCTGCCCCGGCGAAGCGACGATCTTGACGCCGCGCGCCCGCGCCTCCTCGATAAGCTCCGTGGCCTCGTCGGTTGTGGTAGTCATTGTCTTGTTGAAGTGGATATGCTTGCCCGCCCGAATCGCCTGAAGCCCCTGCTCATAATGCAGACCAATAGGCGAGCCGAGGGTGACAGCGTCCACGTTCGGGTCGGCCAGCAGCTCCTCAAGACCTTCGTAGGCGCGGGCGACGCCGTATTTCTCGGCGGCGGCCTGCGCGCGACCCGGCACCGGGTCACACACGGCGGCCAGCCGCACTTTATCCTGCACGTCCGGCAGGCACAGATGCTCCAGGCAGCCGCGAATCCCGATACTGCCCGCCCCGACGACACCCAACCCGATAGAGTTGCTGCTCATATTCATTCTCCTTCGGCGGTCATCTTTGCCGCCCCTGTCTGTCATTTCTGCCTTTTAAGTTCGGCGGCGGCGGTCGGTCTCCTGCACGGGCCGGTAAACGACCCGGCAGGAAAAAGCAACCGTCCTCGCGGACGGCAGAGTGATTTGAGGCCGTAGTGCGTCCAGCGGACGCCCGCTTTCTTTTGCCGGGTCGTTTACCGGCCCGTAGCACGAAAAGGATTTACCGCCCGCGCGCCGAACAGGACAGAAACAACCACGAAATGGGGAAACGGGAAATGCTGCTGACAGGCAAGGTGGCGCTGGTGACGGGCGGCGGGCGCGGTATAGGGGCGGCGATCTGCCGGGTGCTGGCCCGCGAAGGCGCGACGGTCGCGGTGAATTATGCGGCCAGCCGTGAAAAGGCGGAGGCCGTGGCCCAGGAGATCGAGGCAAACGGCGGAAAGGCGCGGGCGTTCGGCGCGGATGTGCGCGACACGGATGCGGTGCAGACGATGGTGCAGGAGGTCGTCAGCACATTCGGACGACTGGACGGCGTTGTCAACAACGCTATCAGCGGGCGGCAGGGCGGCAAGCTGACCGACGCGACCCTGGACGATTACGTCAACTCCTTCGACTTCGGCTGCCGCGCCGTTATCAATACCATCAATGCTGCGCGGCCCATCATGCGCGATGCGGGCGGCGGGCGCATCGTCAATATCGTCACCGAGCTTTGGAACATGGCCCCGGAAGGCTGGTCGGTGTATATGGCGGGCAAGGGCGCAATGGTCGGCGTCTCCCGCTCGCTCGCGATGGAGTTGGGACCGGAAAATATCACCGTGAACATGGTCGCGCCGGGCTGGATGGCCGATGAGAAGGTGGACACCAACGGCCAGGGGTCGCAGAACTTCGCCAAATCCCTGCCGCTGCGCCGCCACGGCAGCGCGGACGAGATCGGCAACGTCTGCGCCTTCTACCTCAGTGATCTGGCCGCCTATGTCACCGGCACCTACATCCCCGTCGCCGGGGGCCGCGTCACCCAGATGGGCGCATGACAGAAGTTATAGCTGACTGCGGAACGGATCACAAGTGAGATGAGTTGGAGCGCACATATCCACATCACGTTTTACAAAGTCGGGTCGGTTTCAGAAACACTCGAGGTTTTACGTAAAGCCGGATGGGGGTTCTACGATGGTCGTATTTTCTACGATTTTTATCCAAACCCAGACGACCCGTTGTTCAGCGAAAAGCAAGCTCCCGAAGCTTCTTGGCCTGAGGTGCTTAGAACTTTAGAGGCTAAATCCGAAGAGGGAGAAATCGTAACGCTCGACTTCTATTGGCAGAGTAATGGGCCGCATATCACTTGCCTGATGCGTAGTCGAACAGACCTGCTCATATTGGCGGACGCTTCGCCGCCTCGTCTGGAAGGTTCTCGCCACCTCACCGATTTTAGTTGGTTACTTGCCCGACTGGCAGTTCCTTTGATAGACGCAGGTTTCGATATTGAAGAAGTGGAGTGTAACGATTCGCATTGAGCGAAAAAGCAAGCATCACATATATGATAAAAGCCCTTATCTTCGATTTCGATGGGCTGATTCTGGATACAGAGGTGCCGGAGTTTCGCGCGTGGTGCGAGATTTATGCGGGGCACGGCTGCGAGCTTCCCATAGAAACATGGTGCGCCTGTATCGGGCTGGGACAGGCGCGGCTTCGTTCAACCCGTATGACTATCTGGAGACGCAGGTCGGCAGGACACTGGACAGAAACGAGATACGGGCGGCGAAGCGCAAGCGTTTTGCGGAACTGGTGGAAGCGGAGTGCGCTCTGCTGGGCGTGACGGAATACCTGACGGAGGCGAAGCGGCTGGGCTTGAAACTGGCGGTGGCGTCCAGTTCCGAGCGCGCCTGGGTGGAGGGGCATCTGTCGCGGCTGGGCCTACTGGACTATTTCGACGGCTTACGCTGCGCCGATGATGTGACGCGGACGAAGCCGGACCCGGAACTGTATCTCTCGGCGCTTCAGATGCTCGGTGTTTCGGCGGAGGCGGCTGTCGCCATCGAGGATTCGCCCAACGGCGCGGGCCGCCAAAGCGGCAGGCTTATTCTGCGTCGCCGTGCCCAATCCGCTTACCTGCACGCTTCCACTGGATCATGCCGACCTGCGGCTTTCCTCACTCGCCGAAATGCCGCTTCCGGCGCTTCTGCCCACGTAGGTGAGATGCGCAGCGTCAGGTCTCTTCCTGGGTCAGCTTCTCGATAACGGGCAGTTCGCGCGCCACCAGCAGGGGCGCGGCCAGATGCAGACCCAGCGCATACAAACCGGCGGCATAGACGGCGGCAAGGGGCAGGGTGAGCGCCAGCCAGGCGCGCGGGATGAGGAAAGAAGGCAGCACGAAGGCGGCGAATACCGGCAGCAGCAGGCCGAAGGCCGCCGCCGTGACCTCCAGATACAGGAAGCCGTAGGCGAAGCCCCGCCCGGCGGAATGCTGCCGTGTGCGCCATCCTTTCAGCACTACACGGTAAGGAAAACGGATCGAGACGATATTGCCGACGGCCATCAGGACGACGAGCGCAAGCGCCATCGCAAACCACAGCAGAATAAACCGACCCAGCGCGCCCGCAACGGCAGACAGCACGATCAGGAAAACGGTGTTGACGAGCAGCAGCGCCCCGAACAGGGTCAGGTTCTTACCCAGCAGCATCTGCCGCCGCTCGCCGGGAAACAGAAACAGGATATTCGCCGCACCGCCCTCGTTGCCGAAGATGTTGAACAGCAGGTTCGCCTCCGAAAACAGCAGCAGGCCCAGTCCACCCCACAACATGCCTTCGCTAATGCCGAAACCGCCGTCGCTTTCGCCGCGCCAGGACGCAGCGCTGCGAAAGCGACAACGATGAGCATGTAGGCGATGTTCATCAGCGCGACTTTGAAGTACGGATCGCGCCTCAGGTACTTCGCCTCTTTCTCGGCCATCGCCCCCACCACAGGCGGCAGAGCAGGGATAAAGGCCGCACGCCGGGCCGGGGTGATTCGTTCCGCAGACACGGCGGCAGCAGCAGCGGCGGTGCGCGGCTTGCTTGCCGCGATTCCGACCGCTTCGCCCGCATACACAAGCTGAATCAGCCACCCGGCCAGATAGACCGTCGCCGCCGTGGCGACAGCAAGCGCGGACAAAAAGACGAGCGCCAGCGCCCACCCCCTGCTGCGCCGCCGCGATGCCGCGCGCCGCCAGGCCCGGCGGCAGATAACTTAAAATCTCCCAGGTATCGCTTTCCAGAAAACGCCGCCAGTCCACCCGCTCCATCGCCCGACGCGACATCGCCTGCGTCCCGATATAATAGGCCATCCAGAAGCGGCGCGACAACGAGCGCGATGTCCCGGAAACGGCGGCTCCGCAGAATGCCCGCGCTGAGCAGCAGCAGCGCCTGGCTGAGCGCGAGCGTGTGGAACAGGAACAGAGCAATGCCGAGAATGACCGGCACGATGCCGGACGCACGGTTGCCGAAGCCGACAATGACGGCCACGAGTGTCGGGAGCAGCAGCAGGGTGGTAAAGTCGATGAGCGATCCCAGAATCGTCCCGGTGAAGATGCGGCGCACCGAGATGGGATAGCCGAACAGCCGGGTAATGTCGTAGGAGTCGTTCAGCGCGTAGCCCATCAGCGGCGTAAGCAGCCATAACAGATAGATGCTCAGCAGCACGGCGCGCAGCAGGTGTTCGTCCCACGGCGGCGAAAGGCGAACGAACCCCAGCCCGACCAGAAACGCCGCGCCCAGCGAAAGGGGCAGCAAAAAGACTATGGCCAGAATCGCGCCTATTGCTGCCGAAGTGCTGCGCCGGTAGGTGCGCCAGGTCAGCGTCCATTTGAGCCGGAGCAGCAGCGCAAGCTGGCTCGCCGCTCGCGGCTGCGGTGTCACAGCCAACTCAGCGCGTCCTCGTCCACCCGCGCCTCCACCAGTGTCAGGAAAATATCCTCCAGGTGGGCGTCCCCGCCCGGTGCGGCCTTGGCGCGCAGTTCTTCCAGCGTCCCTTCGCCCACGATGCGGCCCCGGTTAATGATGGCGACGCGCGTACACAGCCGCTCGACGACCTCCATCACATGCGACGAGAAAAAGATGGTCGTGCCCCGCTCGGTCAGATGGCGCAGCACATTGCGGATAGCCCGCACCGAGATGGGATCGATACCGTTGAACGGTTCGTCGAGAAACAGAACGCGCGGGCGGTGGATCAGCGCGGACGCGAAGGCGGTCTTCTTTCATGCCCATCGAGTAATCGACGATCAGCTTGTCTTTGGCCTCGGTCAGTTCCATAAGCTGAAGCAGGTCGGCGGTGCGGCGCGCTTCGTCCAGCGGCAGGCCGTACATCCGGCCCGCAAACAGCAAAACTCCTCCGCCGTCAGCCGCTCGTACAGGCTCACCTCTTCGGGCAGAACGCCGATATGTCGCTTCACCCTCCAGCCCGTGTGTCGCCAGGTCGTACCCGGCCACACGAACGCTGCCGTGCGTGGGGCGCAGCATCCCGCACAGCATCTTGATAGTGGTGGATTTACCCGCGCCGTTCGGCCCCAGGAAGCCATAGAAGTCGCCCTCGCGCACGCGCAGTTGGACGTTGTCCACCGCCGTCTGCGCGCCGAACTGCTTGGTCAGTCCATCCGCGACAATGCTGTACGCAGCCTCTTCTTCTTGCCCATTCCCACGGGGAAGCCACTCACAGGTCAAAGCTCCCGGCGCTGCCAGCGATGGCCCAGCGACCTCCGCCTTTTCCCGGCGCATCGGCTGCGGCCTGCCGTAGGTCAGCGAGCGCCACACCCATTCCGCCGGGCCGAAGCGGAAATGCCGGAGCCACCAGACGCTGAACGGAAGCTGAAGCGCGTAGATGACCAGCGCCAGCAGAAGCCCCTGCGCGGGGAGCGACCCGGCCAAAAAGCCCGAAGCCGTAACCGTAGGCAAGCGTCGTACCGATGAGCGAGTGCAGCAGATAGTTGGTCAGCGCCATGCGCCCGGCTGCCGCAACCGGCGCAAAGACGCGCTGCCAGCGTGCGCGCTGAAGGAGTAGTGTCAGCCCGGCGGCATACACAAAGGCGAACGCCGGGCCGCCGACACCCATATTGACCACCATCGCGCAAAACGCCGATACCATGCCCAGGTTTTCCATCGCCCAGGCATAAAACAGATTCGCGGGCACGCCTACAATCAGGCCCCATAGGATGATTTTCCGCAGCAAAGGCCGGTAGTGTTCCACATGGCGCAACACATCGTAGCGCCCCACCTGAAGGCCCAGCAGAAACATCGCCAGATCATCGGCCCCATACCCAGCACGTTGAACAGCATGAGCAGGCTTTGGAGCGCCCGTGCGCCAATCACCGCTGCCAGGCTTCCTGTCCATAGGCGCGAATCTCTTCCTGCGCCCAGGGCCGCAGCATCCCACGGCCTGCTGTTCGATCTGCCCCAGTTTCTGCCGCGCTTCGGGCACCAGACGCAGCAGTTCCATGACCGCGACGCCCGCCAGTCCCGCCAGCGCGGTCGTACCGAAAAGTATCGCCGCGACGATCACGGCCACCTTCAGCGAGCAGTGGCGAAACAGCAGCAGGAAGAACCCGGTCAGCGCGTAAGTGACGAGGATATCGCCAGACCAGAACAGAAACGCATGGACGAGGCCGATACCTAACAGCGCCAGAAAGCGGCGCACGAAAAGCCGGTTGACGTTCGCGCCGCGTTTCTCGGCGCGAATCATCTGAAGCGCGAAGCTCAGCCCGAACAGGAACGAAAACAGGTTGTAGAACTTAGCAGTGGCGAAAACTCCGTGAAGGCGCGGGCGGCATAATCGGCTATCGTAAAATCGGTTTCGGGCCGCACGCCGGGCACCATGTACAGCATCGGCCCCATGAAGCTCGCCATGTTGAACAGCAGAATGCCCAGCAGCGCGTAGCCGCGCAGCGCATCAATGGTCTGAATGCGCCCTCGGCGCTGACCGGCAGCGCCTCCGGGGGCTTCACGGTATCAGTAATGGCGTCAGCGGGTGAAAAAGACATAGACTTTCCTTATTCGGTGGCGCAGGAACGTCCGTACAAGCCGATATTTTGGCCTTTGAAGTTCAACTGAAACGGCTCGATAACGAAGCCTTTGCCTTTGGCGTAATCGGCGACGCATTGCAGCCAGTGCGTTCCCGGCGGCGGGACGATCGGTTCGTCGATGATGCAGCACGGCAGAAGCAGAAAGCCGCAGCCGAAAACGCGCGGCGGCGTCAATCGCCTGAATATTGCAGCCGTGCGCGTGCAAAGCGACCAGCAGATCGAACTCCTGCGCCATCTCCGGCGCGAAGGGGCGATCCAGGCGGGGAACCTTTTCCTTCTGCTGCGATACGAAGCTGTTTGTCGGTCGAAAGCTCCTTATACTTCGTGGGCAGTTCCTGATGCACCGGGTCGATCACGGTTGCCTGCCAGCCGCTTTGGTTCAGCAGGTAGCTCAGCAGACCCTTCCCGCCGCCGATGTCCGCTGCGCGGCACGGCGCAATATGGCCCATCATCCATTGATGAAGCAGTTGAAAGCGAAACTTCTTCATCTTCGTCAATTCGCGGCGCGAGTCCGTGCGGGAAACCAGCACGCCGCGCAAATCCTGTGACGCCGCCAGAATGTCGTCCGCAATGGGGGAGCGTTTCCGTGCGCCCCCTCGGCCTCGTCGTTCTGAGAAGCACGGGAAGAAGAAGCGCTGGAGATTTCCACCACGCTTTGAAATAGCTGCCGGGAATGCGCGCGATCTTTTCGCTTACTCATCGCTGTCCGTTAAATAGTGGGCATGACGTTGCCGCCGCACACCGGGATATAGGCTCCCGTGATAAATCCGGCCATATCCGACGCCAGGAACGCGACGACGTTCGCAATATCCTGATCCGTGCCCCGGCGGCGCAAGGGAACGTTTCGTTCATACGACGCGTGCCGCTCGGTTCCGGTTGCGCGGTATTTGTCGGAAATCATCCAGCCCGGCGCGACCTGATTGACGGTTATCTGGTGCGGCCCAATCTCGCGCCAGCACCCGCAGCACGCCGTCCATACCCCGCTTGCCCGCGACATAGGCCGACTGATTCGGATGGTTCTGCATCGCGCACTCAGTATTGAGGGCGATAATGCGTCCGTAGTTCTTCTCGATCATCGCCGGGACGAACGCCTTCGCCATCAAAACGTTCTGCAAAACGCACGAGCGGAACTGCGACTCGTAGTCCTGGACGGGCTGCTCCAGCACGCTTGTCCACTCGTACTGCGCCACGGCAGTGTTCACCAGAATATCGGGCGCAGCGCCCAGCGCCTCGCCTATCGTGTCCCGCATCCGCAGCACGGCCTTTTCGTCGCCCACCTCAGCCTGAACGATGACGGCGCGCCGTCCCATGCGCTCCACCTCAGCGTGAAGCGTTTGCGCCCGATCCTCGCCGCGCAGATAATGGATGGCGACATCCGCCCCGCAGACGGCCAGCGTTCGCACGATAACGCGCCCCAGTTCACCCGACCCGCCCGTAACCACGGCGATTCTTCCCGAAAGGTCGATCCGCAGCCCGTTCGCGCCGGTCGGCAGGCCCGCGTCGATCAGGGCGCGAGGCGTTCGCGCTCCAGCCGTCGCCGCACCCGCCCCAGCAGACGGCGCATCATGGGCGGCGGCGGGCGGGCGCGGGTGGCGGCGGCAGTTCCGCGCTGCGGGCGCGGCCTGGGCCAGATTGGGAACAATATCCGCAGGAACCATGCCGAGCGCCCAGCGCAGTCCGCCAAGCAGGATGCTTTGGAAAAGCGGATTCGCCCACACGTCTTCACGGTGGCCCATGGAGCTGTAAAAAACGCGGCCTCTGCCGTGCCGCCGCGCCCAGGTGGCCGGGAACGGCGGGCGCTCATAATCCGACCCGCGCATGCCCGCCGTCTCCTGAACCAGCAGCACATGCAGGTCGGGAGCGAATTCTTTCAGGGAGTACCATCCTCCATCATCTCGAAGCCCTGCCCGACCTTCTCAAAGCCGGGGAAACGACTGCTGCCGCTGGTGGCGATCATGCGCGCCTTCTGCTGCGCACCGTGCCGGATGAATTCACCGCCCAGCATCGCGACATACGGGTCTACCCTGCCGGGACCGTGGTTGCGGAAGCGGTTGGAGCGGTCGGGAGGGTCGGGCTGCGTATGAAACGTATCGGTGGCGGCATGGACACCGACAAAGCCTTTGCCGTTCCGGATCGCTTCCAGAAAGGCGAGCTTCCCGCCGACGCTCATGGGCGGGTTTTTATCCGTGCCGGGCTTGGTCAGATCGCCGGTGGTATAAAAGAAAAACGCATCGAAGTGGGCGATGTTCGCCGGGGTGAAGATACCGCCGTCTTTGGTCGCGGTGACTTCGAAGCCGTGCCTGCCCCCCATCTCGGTCAGCGTCCGCTCCACCAGGCTCGGCTGGCCGCCAGCGCCCGCTCGCTTGACGACGCTGTGCTCGAAGCCGGACGACTTGGTAAAGACCAGAAGCCGTCGGCGCGGTTTCGCCGCCGCTGAAATGCGGCTGCCCTGCCCGCTTCGCAGAATCTCGTTTCGGTTCATTTGCCTGCTTTCCTTCCGTTGTCAAGTTCTGCGAACGCGGCCAAACTCCTGCTGTACTCTCTGTTGCCGGGGTTTAGGCGCAAGCAGGCGGGGGTAATTACGACAGGTAAGTTGACACTTTTTGCGGAGGAAAAATTGAATGGCAGACGACAACATCCAGCATGGAATCGACGACAACCCGACCGGTGACGCCGAAAAGGGTGCTACCCTGGGCGGTGTCGGCGGCGCGGCGACTGGCGCGGTCGCGGGCGCGGCGGCAGGGCCTGTTGGCGCGGTGGTCGGCGCGGTGGTCGGCGGCGTCGCAGGTGCGCTCGGCAGCGGCGCGGCAGTGGCGGCGGTAGACCGGGTGGATAATGACAACACCGTCACCGGCGTCGGCGGCGGCGCGACAACCGATGTGGGAACTACGGCAAGCCATGTGGCGAGCACTCCGGTCGTGGACAACGGCGTTCCCGGCGTGCAGACCGGTGGCACTGCTGTTGACGGCACGCCTGATACGCGCGGCCTGACCGAAAAGACGGCAGATGCTGTGACTGGTGACCGCCTCGACGATAAGACCGGCAAACCTGTCTGATTCAGCGATTCCACTGTACTTTAGCTGCTGACACGAAGCCGTCCCTGTATACACGACAGGGACGGCTTCTTCGTTACTTGGCCCCGGTCCCAACCACGACAGCAGGAAAAACGCGGCGGCGTGTGGAACGGACAGGCGACAATACGTGTCCCTGACACCTTTGACACGACACCGGAGTCTGCCCACCCATGATGCCCATCCGCCTTTTCTCCACTCGCCTTTTGTTCTCGATTGCGCTGGCTCATTTTGCGCTCTTTGCCCTGCCCGGCTGCGGGAAGCAGGGAGAAACCGAAATGCCCTCGAGGGCCGACGGCGGCGCAGGGGGCGGTGCGCCGGGCGCGCGCGCCGAGCAGCAGACGCCGAAGCTGGTAGTCGCCGTGATCCCGAAGGGAACCACCCACGTCTTCTGGAAGTCCGTGCAGGCCGGAGCCGAAAAGGCGGGCAGCGAGATGAACGCCGAAATCCGCTGGCAGGGACCACAGAAGGAATCCGACACGGCCCGCCAGCTGGAGATCGTCGAGAACGCCATTACCAACAAGGTGGACGGCATCGTGCTCGCGCCGCTGGACAAGGACGCGCTGGTCCGGGGTATCGAAAAGGCGAAAGCCGCCAACATTCCCCTGACTATCTTCGATTCCGCCGCCAACACCGAACAGTATCTTTCGTTCGTCGCCACGGATAACAAAAAAGGCGGCCAGATCGCAGCGGAGCGCATGGGCAAGCTGCTGAACGGCAAGGGCAAAGTCGCCATGATCCTGGTGCAGCCCAACTCCGCCTCCACCGGCGACCGCGAAGCCGGTTTCGAGGAGACGATAAAAGCCAGATTCCCCGGCATCACCGTTATCCGCTCCAACTACGGCAACTCCGACCGGGCGCAGTCACTGCGCGTCACCGAGGACGTGCTGACAGCGAACCCGGACATCACCGGAATCTTCGGCCCCAATGAATCGTCCACAGTCGGCGCGCTTCAGGCACTGAAAAACCGCAATCTGCTCGGAAAGATCAAGCTGGTCGGCTTCGACTCCACGAAACAGCTGGAAGCATCCCTGGAAAAAGGCGAGATTGATTCTCTGGTGCTTCAGAACCCGTTCAAGATGGGCTACGAGGGCGTCAAAACCATCGTGGAAAACAAGGCGGGCAAGAAGCCAGAAAAGCGCATTGATACCGGCGTCGCCCTGATGACCAGGGAGAACATGAACTTCGCCGAAATGCAGGCTGTGCGCTCCAAGGAATAGGCCGGTTCTCGATGCACGTCGCCCCAATGCTGCTGGAGATGACCGGCATCACCAAGACCTTTGGAGCCGTGCAGGCGCTGCGCGGGGTCGATTTCTCGGTTGCCCCGGGCGAGGTGTGCGTGCTTTTGGGCGAAAACGGTGCGGGCAAATCCACGCTGCTCAAGGCGCTGACCGGGGTGCAGACCGCCGACACCGGGGCAATCCGCTGGCAGGGCGGCGAGCCGGTCCAGATCGATTCGCCGCGCCGGGCGAACAGCCTGGGAATCCGCATGGTCTACCAGGAACTCAACCTCGCGCCGCATCTGAGCGTGGCCGAAAACATCTGCCTGGGCGCGGAGCCGACACGCGGGCTGGGCCTGATCGACCACGCGGCGATGCGCGCCCGCGCCGGAACGCTTCTGGAAACCCACGGCTTCGCCCTCGATCCTGCCGCCCGTGTGGGTAATCTGAGCGCAGCGCAGCGGCAGCTGGTGGAAATCTGCAAAGCCCTCGCCGCCGACGCCCGCCTGCTCCTTCTGGACGAACCTACCTCCTCGCTGGGCGAGCGGGAAATAGACGACCTGTTCACGACGCTGCGACGCCTGAAGGAGCGCGGACTGGGCATCGTCTATGTTTCCCACCGTTTGGAAGAGTGTTTCGCTATCGGGGATCGCGTGGTCGTCCTGCGCGACGGCCAGAAAGTCTACGAAGCGCCTGTCCGCGAGACCGACACGGCGACCGTGGTGCGGCAGATGGTCGGTCGGGAACTGGGCGAATTCTATCCCAAAGAGCCGGTAACGCTCGGCGCGGTGCGCCTGGAGGTGGAGAGACTTGCCGCGCCGCCGTCGCTGGGGGTGCTGCCCCCTCCCCCCGTCCCCCTCCCCCACGCTGTGGGAGAGGGGGGAAAGAATCAAATACGGAAGGCGGCGCGGGTTCCCTTCTGGCTCCCCCTCCCACAGCGTGGGGGAGGGGGACGGGGAGGGGGCAATCCAGCACCCCCATTATTGGGCGACGGTCGCCTGCCAGGAGCGGGGGGGGCTAAAATCACCTTCAACGCCCGCGCGGGCGAGATCATCGGCGTCGCAGGCTTAATGGGATCAGGACGCTCGTCGCTGCTGTCCGCGCTGTTCGGTCTGCACACACAAGCGTCGGGCCGGGTGCGCGTGGATGGCCGGGAGATGCCCCTGCGGCGCGGGCCGAAAGCAGCCATTCGGCGCGGCATGGGCCTGCTGACCGAAGACCGCAAGCGAACCGGGCTTGCACTGCGCCTGCCGGTGCGGCACAACATCACCCTGGCCGCGCTCGAACGGCTGACGCGCGGCCCGCTGCTGCCCGGCGGACGGGAGAAGGCGGCGGCGCGCACGATGACGGCGCAACTCAATATCCGAACGCCATCGACGGAATCGGCGGTGGGCGACCTGTCCGGGGGCAACCAGCAGAAGACGGTTCTGGCGCGCTGGCTGTTCGCCGGATCGTCGATTCTCCTGTTCGATGAGCCGACACGGGGCATTGATGTGGGAAGCAAAGTGGAGGTGTACCGCCTGATGAATGACCTGGCGCGTCAGGGCGCGGTTATCCTGATGGTATCGTCGGAACTGCCGGAACTGCTGGGCATGAGCGACCGGATTTTGATTCTGCACAAAGGCAGGCTGGCCGCCGATCTGCCGCGCGCGGCGGCGACCCCGGAGCGCGTACTGCACTTCGCCATGACCGGGCGCGACATCGCCGCCGGGGACGCGCCGGTTCTATGAACTTCGTCAAGCGGCTTCTGCCCGCCGCGTCGCTGTTCCTTCTGTGTGCCTACTTCGCTGCGCGTTCGCCCCGCTTCCTGACGGCGGAAAACTGGTTCGCCATCTCCAACCAGTACGCCTATCTGCTGATTATCGGCATGGGAGCGACGCTGGTTATCGTTTCCGGCGGCATCGATCTATCGGTCGGCTCGGTGGTCGCGCTGGCCGGGGTGGTTGCCGCCGACGCGATGGTGAACCATGATGCGCCGGCATGGGCGGGCATACTGCTGGGCATCGGAGTCGGCGCGGCGGCGGGTCTGGTGAACGGTCTGGTCATCACCGTATTTCGCGTTCCTGCCTTTATCGCGACACTGGGAACGCTGCTGATCGCGCGCGGCCTGGCGCTGCGAATCGCCGAGGGCGTCACTATTGACGGCACACCGGACGCTTTCAACGCGCTCGCCTACGGACGTCCCTTCGGCCTGCCCGCGCCGCTGCTGCTGATCGCCGTAAGCGCGCTGCTGGTGGCGTTTTTGCTTCTTTACACGAAATTCGGGCGCTATGTCTATGCCATCGGCTCCAATGCCGAGGCCGCCCGCGTCTCCGGCGTCAACGTCTCGCTTGTCACCGCCTGCGTTTATCTGATAGGCGGCGCGCTGGCGGGGCTGGCGGGGCTGGTGGAAACCGCGCGCCTCGGCTCCGGCAACCCGACCGGCGGCGCGAACTACGAACTGGACGTGGTGACGGCGGTCGTGGTCGGCGGGGCGTCGCTGTCGGGCGGCGAGGGCAGCGTTATCGGCACGCTTCTGGGCGGTCTGCTGATCGCCGTGCTTCGCAACGGAGCCAACCTGCTGGGCGTAGACCCGTTCGACCAGAACATCTATATCGGCCTGCTGATTATCGGAGCGGTCGCCTTCGACCAGCGGCTTCGGCGGAAGAATTAAGCCCCCACCCCCGGCCCCTCCCCCGCGCTGCGAGGAGAGGGGAGGCAGACATTTTTTATCCGGCTCTCCCTCTCCCCAGCCGCGTAGCGGCAATTGAGCCGCCCTGCGGGCGTGGGGGAAGGGGATTGGGGGGAGGGGGCCGAATACTACCCCGGCATGATAGAAACAGAATTGAACTCCGTGGAGTTATTGGGTATGCGCGTGGACCGCGTGGACATGGATGCGGCGCTCATGCAGATCGACCGATTTATCCGCGAACGAACGCCGCGCCATATCGTCACGGCGGATGCCTCGATGGTGGTCACGGCTAACGAAGACCCGGAGTTTGCCGGAATCGTCGCCGACGCCGACCTGGTGACACCGGACGGCGCGGGCATCCTGTGGGCTACGAAGCGGCTGGGAACACCCGTGCAGACGAAGGTGAGCGGCGTCGATCTGGCCGCCCGCTGCTGCGCGCTCAGCGCCGAAAAGGGATGGCGCATCTTCTTCTTCGGGGCCGCGCCCGGTCTCGCCGAGGAGGCCGCCGCCCGGAGGCGGGCGCGTCACCCCGGCACGCAGCTGGGCGGCGTCCGCGACGGCTCCTTTACGCCGGAGCAAGAACCCGAGGTGGTCGAGCAGATCAAGGCGGTCCGCCCGGACATTCTGCTGGTCGCGCTCGGCATCCCGAAGCAGGAGAAGTTTATTCGCAGGCACAAGGAGGCGCTGAACATTCCCGTCTGTATCGGCGTCGGCGGCACGCTGGACGTGTTTTCCGGCACGGTGCGCCGCGCCCCGCGCTGGATGCAGAACAGCGGCCTCGAATGGGCCTATCGCCTGGCCTCCAACCCGAAGAAGATCAGCAAGGTCGCCCTGCTCCCCCGCTTCGTGCTGATGACATTGCGTTCCCCGAAAGAAAATAGCTCTGCGTCGCCCTAAACTGCGCGCGGCGCTCCGGCTGCTGCTGGCGGCTTTGTTCGTTTACGCGGGCGCGCTGCATTTTCTGCGCCCGCTCCCCTACGTGCACATCATGCCGCCGTACCTGCCCTACCCGCTCGCGCTCGTCTACATCAGCGGGGCCTGCGAGATTCTGGGCGGCATCGGCCTTCTTATCCCGCGCCTGCGCCGCCTCGCCGGGTACGGCCTGATCGCGCTGCTCGTCGCCGTCTTCCCGGCAAACGTCCACATGGCCGTCAATCAGGTCGGTCTTCCCGGCGTCACCATCCCGCCCCTGCTGTTATGGCTGCGCCTTCCCCTGCAACTCCTCTTAATAGCGTGGGTGATGTATGCCGCCCTTTATGAAGACGATAGACCCCCAGAATAATCTCAGGCACGGCTTCGTCTCCGCACATGGAAAGCGGAATACAGCGGCTCCGTTTCATTGGAACAAGGGGAGTGTCAATCATTGTGTGTAAACGGGTTGGTTTCCAGCCCACCCAGCGGAACCCGGCCCAGCGGCGATTTGTGTCGCACAGGCGCTCGCTTCTGCAAGCGACCCCTCAAGGTTTGCCAGAACGCGCGGTCGCTTTCTGCGGAAACCGGGACAAATCCCGTTGCGAAGTTCCTTGTTCGGATGTGATCCGCAGAGGCAGGGGGAGCACTCTTATTGTCGTATTCCAGCACTTCGGCAGCCTTCAACACGGGCCTGACTTCTGACGTGTAGCCGGGGTTCGTCCACAACTGCCGGAACGTGCCACTGTTTGACAGCTTGTACGTCGCGCCTTTTCGGCCAGCGACGACAAAAGACAAGTCATTGCTGATAGTCACCCAGGTTACGCTCTCCTCTCCGCACAGTTTGACCCAATTGTTCGCTTTGAGGGTCAGGCTCTCGACGGATTTGAGGGCAGGGAATAGCCGCCTGAGATCGACTTCTACATGCCGCCTCAGGTCTGCTTGAAGCCGTTGATGGGCGCGTATCTGCTGTGGGTCCTTCAGGTACTCACGCGATGTTGTCAGACTGCCCAAAGTGCGCGTGGCATATTTGTCGCCATACGTTTGAGCAAAGCGCGCGATGCTGGCTTGCAGCGCTTGCTGCAGCGTTAACGCTTGCTTTAGCGTTAACTCCTCAGCGCGTGCTGCCGCTGTGAGCATCAAAAGCAGGAGTGCCAATAGCGGAGTACAAATCAGGTTTCGCTTCATGTTTTTGCCTCTGGCATCTCTGCCCGGTTGGACTGGTGCGCCCGGTAAAGAATTGCACTGAACGGCAGCCACCAGATCAGGTCGTTGGTGACGCAGGTTAAGGCAGCGACGAGGGGCAGCCTGCCGTTGGCGATGGCCCAGATCATGCCGATTGGCCCCAGCACCTTGCCCAGCAGGCCCACCAGCACGATAGGCCAGTGGCGCAGCGGGTCATAGGCGGCGATGATGTAGCCGATGCCGTAGACGCCGACGACCATGCCCAGGCACTGCCAGATTTCCGGGTAGTTGGGCGGCGGCATGTTGGCCCACTGGAAGGGCAGCAGCGGCAGAAGGACGACCAGCGCGCCCCAGAGCAGGTTGTACACGCCCGCCGCCCACAGCACGTTCCGCATCCAGCGCCGACTTTCGGGCTTGCGCTGCTTGTCCTCCTCTTCTTCTGCCGCCGCCGCAAGCATCGCTATGGGTACAGCAGGAACGGCGCGCGGCGTCTGCGCCACGCCTCCACATCGTCCGTCCACGAGGCGATAATCTGTGCGGGCGGCGTGCCGGAGGCGATAGCCTTCGGGATGGCGGCGGTGCCGATCATGCGCCCCGTCGTCGCCAGCGTCTGCGCATTCAGCTCCTTCGGATACAGGCGGGCGAGCGCGTCTAAGACATGGATTCCCAGTTCCGACGGGCGGCAGATGCGCCGATCCCACAGGTTGACCTGAACGCCGCCGCACAGGACGCCTTTGTGCTTGCTGGAGGCCGGCGTAAAGCGCACGGGGACGAACGAGACGCCGGGCAGGCGGCGGGCGTCTAAGTTGTCCGCGAGCGCGAGGCCGTTTATCCAAGGCGCGCCGAGTATCTCGAAGGGCATGTCCGTTCCCCGCCCCACCGACAGCGGCAGCACCTCCAGAAAGCCGATACCGGGGTACAGCGCGGCTTCGCGGACGTTGCGGATATTGGGCGACGGGTTCACCCAGGGCAGGCCGGTCTGATCCCACAAAAGCCGCCGGTTCCAGTTGGGCATTTTAACGACCTCAACCTGCGCCCCGATTTTGCGCTCCGTGTTGAACATATTGGCGAGTTCGCCGACGGTCATCCCGTGCGTAATCGGCATGGTATGGTAGGCCGTGAACGCGCCGGAGAACGCCGGGTCCAGCAGCGGCCCTTCCACCAGCAGGCCGCCGAGCGGGTTGGGCCGATCCAGCACCATGACCTTGATATTCTGCTTCGCCGCCGCTTCCAGGCAGTAGCCCAGCGTCGCGATATAGGTGTAGTAGCGCGCGCCGATATCCTGAATGTCATAGACCAGCGTGTCGATGCCGCGCAGCATCTCCGGCGTCGGGCGATACCGCTGCTCGCGGGGCAGGCTCAGGTTATACAGCGAGAAGACCGGCAGGCCCGTCTTCTCGTCCTTTGTGTCGCTTGCCGAGGCGTCCACGTCACCGCGTATGCTGTGCTCCGGGCCGAATAGGGCGACGATATTGGCCCGGCGGCTTTGAAACAGCAGATCGACGATATGGCGCCCCTGTCGGTCCAGCGCGGTATGGTTGCAGACGATGCCGATTTTGCGCCCCCGCAGCCGCTCGAAGTTCTCCCGCGCCAGCACTTCCAGGCCCGTCTGCACGTTCACGCGGTCCTCCAGCGAGGCGGGAAGCGTGGCGGGGATACGGCCCGGCCCCGGCGGCAGGTCGGCGATGGCGGCGGCAACGGCGCTCGATACCGCACGCCGCAGCGGCGTAACGTTACCGGTAACGGGCCTGCCGTGAACGCCGTTGGTGAGCAGGATGACGAACGTCTGTGTCAGCGGGTCGATCCAGACGGAGGTGCCGGTGAACCCGGTATGGCCGAACGAGCCGGGCGGCAGCGCGCCGCGTATGGAATAGGCGGAATCCAGATCCCAGCCCAGCGCGCGCGCTTCCCCGATAAACGGCGACTGTTTGGACGTGAGCAATCGTACCGTTTCGGGCTTCAAAACGCGCCGCCCGGCGTACTCGCCGTTGCCCAGAAGCATCTGGCAGAACCGCGCCAGGTCGCCCGCTGTGGAAAACAGCCCGGCGTGCCCGGCGACACCGCCCAGCGCGGCGGCGGTAGGGTCATGCACCCGCCCTCGTGTCCGGGACGTGTCCTCGGCGGCGGTGGTGGCAGCGGCGCGCGGGGCGAGGAACGGGCCGGGCCGGAAGGTGGTATTCGTCATCCCGAGCGGCGCGAAAAGGTTATCGCGGCAGTACGTTTCCAGCCATTGCCCCGAAACCGCCTCGACCAGCGCGCCCAAGGTGATAAACGAAAAGTCGGAGTACAGGAACCGCTCGCCGGGCGCGGAGCGCTGCCGAGACACCGCTATCTCAGCGACAATCTGCGGCTGCGTTCGCGTCTTCCCCGCATATGCGCCGCCGGGGGCAAGCCCGCCCGCGTGCGTCAGCAGGTGCCGCACGGTGATGTCTGCCTTACCGTCAGTCGCCTGCGCGAAGGCAGGGAGATAGCGCCCGACCGGCGCATCTAATTCAATCTTCCCGGCTTCCAGCAGGTGCGCGATGGCGGTTGCCGTCGCGATGGGCTTGGTCAGCGAGGCAAGGTCAAATACGGTGTCGGTGGTCATGGGACGGGGCGCAGGCCGCAGCGCGGCGTAGCCATAGGCTTTTTGAAACGCTATTGCGCCATGCCGGGCGACCAGCAGCACCGCGCCGGGGACGCCCTGTGTCGCAACCGCCTCGGCCACCAGTTGATCGGCGACGGCAAGCCGTTCCGGAATCAGCCCCACTGCCTGCGGATCACGCTCCGGCAGCGGCGGCGTTGCGGCAAAAGTGTTCGTGGACGGTTCCGCCCAGGCAGTGAGCGGCGAAAAGACGGGAAGGGAAAGCGCGCCTAAAAGGCGGCGGCGGGAAATAGAAGGCATAATGACTGCATTATACGGGAGGTTTGCCTGCCCCGTCCCTAAAGGAACAGGCTGCCAAAAGAAGAAAAGCCCCATCAATGGGGCTGGGAAGCAGCGGGAGGCTGTGCCGACGAGTCATCAGCCCGCTGAAGCGGGCTTCTCTCCACGAAACAGCCCGCTCCTTTAGGGACGGGGGTAAGTAGTGCCCCTTCTCTACCCGGCATAGCCTCCATCATCGCCTTCAAGTTCCGGAGGCGGTTCCTGTTGCGCCCCGTGGCGAACGTGCAGAATGCGAACCGTATCCACAACGCCATCACCGTCTTCATCGTCCAGGCGGAACAGAACACGGTAAGTGACGCGCCCCAAACGATACAGCATGCGTCGAACCGGCCTTGAGAATCGCTCCGATTCCGGCGCGATTTCATACGATGTCGGAAAGGCGGACAGCCGTTCGATGGCCGCAAACAAGCTATCCTGCCAGCGATCCGCAAAGGAGAGCGAGGTTAACCGCATCAGGCGCAGATACGCCGCTTCAATCTCCGCTTCGGCAGGCTCAGACAGCCGAACCACATAGATACGGGAAGCCTCGTCCTCACGCGGCGCGGCAGGCGGCACGTTCGCTCGCTTCCGCTTTCTGCTCCCGATCACGTTCGAGCCGCCGCCGTTTCACGTCGGCAACATAATCTTCAAAAGGGCGTTCCTGTCCTTCGGCGGCGGCTTGCAGGCCACGCTCAATACCGGCAACGGTCTCCTCAAACTCGCGCCGGGCGAAAGCAAGCGCCTCGGCAAGAAGGGTGTCAGCGAGAATATCGGCTTCCTGGCCCCGCCTGGCGGCCTCCTCGCGCAATATAGATTCCGTTTCGGGGCTGATCGTAATTGTCATAGGTTTGCCTGCTCCTGTACCCAGTTAACCATTGCCCGCAGTGCTGTGCTGTGCTTTGGCGGTTTTCAGTCGTTAAGATCGTTCGCGCCCCTCACGGACGAAGTTCACTATTTCCTCGGTCGAGACACCCAGGTCAATGCCGGGAACATCCAGCGGCGAGCGTTTGGCTTCCTCCGGTTGGAGAAGAAACGTCTTCCCATCGGCGCGGCGAATGCGAACGCCGCCTTCCCGGATCGCTTCCTCAAGCAGCGCGGTTAAGTCTTGCTGCGTATCAGGATAGGTCTGCATTCGCTTATTTTACTCCGGCAACCAGCAGCGCCAAAGCTGCACCCGTCCGAAGGACGATTTTCCCAAGACGGGTCGTTTATCGGCCCGGCACCTCAGCCCTCTTTGTGCCGCAAGGGGAGGCGGATGGAGAAGGTGGAGCCGACGCCCTGCTCGCTGGCGACGGTGATGGTGCCGTTGTGGCGCTTGACGATGCCGCCGACGATGCGCGTGCCCAGACCTGTGCCGCCGACTTTGGTGGAGATGGCCGATTCGGTGAAAAGGCGGAGACGAACCTCCTCGGGCATGCCTTTGCCGGTGTCCGCGACTTCGACAAGAAGTGTATCGCCATTGTCTTCGGGGCCGCGCGTGCGGAGGGTGATTCTGCCGCGCTCCGGGGTTTCCGGAATGGCATTGTTGACCAGGTTGTACAGGGCATCGAACATCTTCTTGCGGTCGAACTCCGCGCGCGGCAGGTTTTCGTCCAAATCGAGGTTCAGACGTATCTCTTTGCGCTCGGCCACCAGGCGCAGCGTCCGCATCACCTCGCGCGCCGTCTCGTTCAGGTCGGCCTCTTCGAACAAGGGCGGAGCCGTCTCTCCCTTGATGGCATCGGCGATTTCCCGCGTGCGCGCCTGCACCTGATCGGCGGCGTCCAGGGCGTTCGTCAGCATCCAGGTGTAGTCTTCGCGCACGCTGTTGGCGATACGCGCGATGTCCTTGCCCCAGGTCTCGGCTTCGGGACAGGTGGCTTGAATCTTGTCCAGATCTTCGAAAAGCTGGTCAAGCATCGGCTGAAGCGTCCACACGCCGGATTGGATCGGGGTGAGCATGTTCTTGATGTCATGCGAAATATCGCCGATAACATTGACAATCTCGGCCTTGCGCGCCTGCTGGAGCAGGTCGGCGTGCTCGATGGCCGCCGCCGCCTGGGAGCAGAGCACCTGAAGCACTTCCAGATCGCGGTGGTCAAAGGGCGGGAACTGGGCGTTCAGGACCTGCATGACTCCAATAGGGTTGCCGTCGGTGCGCTTTATCGGCACGGTCATTATGGAGTCGGTGCGATAGCCGCTCTGCTTGTCGATCTCGCGATTGTGCGTGTCGCTTTCATTGGCGTTTTCGGTCAGGTCGGGAATGCCGGTACGAAAAACCTTGCCCGCGATTCCCGTCGAGGCAGGCATGCGCCGCCCCGTCAGCGTCTCCGCCGATGCTCCGATGACATGACGAAACACCAGGCTATCGGTCGAGGCTTCGTAAAGATAAACGGTGCCGGCATCCGCATACAGCACCTTGAGCGCAAGGGTCAGCGTTTCACGCACCATCGCATCCACGCCCGTATGGGAAAACAGCGCGTCGCTGGTGCGCCGTATCGCCTCGATCTGCCGCTCGCGGTGGTCGAGAGCCGTCCGCAGCTCGGCAATCTGCTGCTCAAAATGTGTGGTGGAGATGTCGATTTCCATATGCCCGTTACCCGTCCCATCCTACAATAGACAGAGGCGTGCCGTCAACGGTTGCAGGCCTGGATAAAGTTTTTCAATAAGCGGGCAGGTTCACCTTGCGTCGGCAAAGGGGATGTGCTACAATTGCCCGCATGGTGATGGGACAATGCGACCGCTGCGCTGCCTGCGCTGCTGGCTGACACAGCAGGCCGCACAGGGCTTCCCTCGCATGCGGGGGTAATGCGTGGAATCAGAAGAGGAATCGGGCGGAAGTTTCACCGTCCGTGATCGCCGCCGATTTTTGAGCGAGGAGACGAGTGCGGACGCGCCGCAGGCCGAGGCCGCCGCTGCCGCCCCCGCTCCCGCAACCGTAGAAGCGCAGACAGGGCCGCCGGAGGAGCTTCTCGAAAACGAGGAGGACGATGATCTTGGCATACCGGGCGACGGGTCACTGCCCGATATTTATGCCGTACTGGCGATGTTTTTAGGGGAACTGCGCTCGCTGGCGTGGCTGCGCATGGGGCTTGTGGCAAACCCCGGCACGGGCCAGATCGAGCGGGACATGCCCCAGGCCAAGGTCGCCATCGATACGGTGGCATTTCTGGCGCAGCAGTTGGAGCCGACGGTTCCCGCCGAAGACCGGCTGCCGCTGCGCGCGCTGGTCAGCGACCTGCAGATGAATTATGTCGAACAAACAAAACGCGGTTAAAGGGGGACGAAAGATCCGCCCATGATTCGAATAGATTACCCTACCGGCGCGCTCACCCAGATTCGCCAGCGCCTTCAACTGGCGGCGCGGCGCACGCGGCGCGCTTTAGAGGAGCGGCGGCGCGTGCTGCGTACCGAGGTGACGGAGCGGGCCGAGGCGCGCGATGCGTACCTCCACCTGCGCTGGCGGCAGGACATCGACCGCGAGCGGCGCGGCTACACCAGCCTGTACGAGCAGTACGATGCGCTGGTGGGCCTGCTGTGCCTGGCGGCGCATGAGGGCGTGGAACCGGAATTGGAAGAGGCGTATCGCGAGCGGCGGGCCTGGTTCTGCGCGCACTATCCGGGATGGAAGCGTACGATCAGCGCGTACCTGGAAAACGATCCCAGCGACGGCGTTTCGGGACGCTTCGGACGGCGGGCCTGCGACGCCTTTGAGGCGCTGTTCTTCCCCGGCACTATCGATGCGGCGCTTGCCGCCGATGGCGGCAACCTGATTGGCCGCCTGATGCGGACCCAGGCGGCCCTTCTTGCCTGGAAAGAAAGTCTCGACCAGCGGGAGCAGACCTGCGACAATAACGCGTAAAAGAGAAGGGGCCGCAATTTCCGCGGCCCCTTCTCTTTTACCGGTTTATTCCGCAGTCAGCGCTGCTATGGTTTTTCCTTCACCGCCGCCAGCGCGGCGTCCACCGAAGGATGCACCTGGAATATTTTAATCAGGCGCGTAATCTCGAAGGCGCGCAGTACGAACGGCGTCACCTGCACCAGATGCAGCGCCCCGCCCGCTTCCCGCGCACGGCGTACGGCATCCACCAGCACCCCCAGCGCCGCCGAGTCCAGATACGGCACTTCGGCCATATCGAGCACGATGTTCTGTTTTCCCGCCTCCATCAGTCCCAGAAGCGTCGTCCGTAATTGCGGGCAGGTATGCAGATCGATCTCGCCCCGCAGATGCACGACGGGGATTCCGTCCTGCGCCTCCGCTGTTTCGATTTCCAGTCCGGTAAGTGGTGATTCTTGAGTCATAAAATAACGCTCCCCGCGCACATCGAAGCTTTCAAGCGTTGATTACCCCGTTTGCGCCTGCTCCAATCCGCCTTTTTTACCGGCTTCTTCATAAAGCAGGTACAATCGCCGCATGAAAAGAGGACGAGAGGCTTACGACTATGATCTCGTGATCGTCGGCGGGGGCAGCGCGGGCATTGTGGCAGGGAATGTCGCGGGGGCGTTGGGAGCGCGCGTCGCGCTGGTCGAAAAGAGCCGGATCGGCGGCGAGTGCCTGTGGACCGGCTGCGTCCCCTCCAAAGCCCTGCTGCATGTGGCGGATACTGCTCGGACGATGCGCTCGGCGGGCGCGGAACTGGGGCTGAAGAACGTCCGCCTGAGCCGTGACGACTGCGCGGGCGCTTTCGGCTACGTTCGGCGCAAAATAGAAGAAGTGCGGACAAATGACGCGACGGAGCAGATGCTTCGCGATTTCGGCGTCGATATTTTCTTTGGCGACTCGTTTTTCATGACGCCGCACCTGCTGCGGACGCCCCAGGGCGATCTGCGCGCGGCGGCGTTCCTGCTTGCCACCGGATCGTCGCCGGTCATTCCTCCGATTCGCGATATTAAAGGCATAGGCTTCGTCACCAACACCACCTTGTTCGACCTTGACCATGTTCCCGCCTCACTTGCGGTCATCGGCGGCGGTTATATCGGCTGCGAGATGGGTCAGGCTCTGGCCCGCCTGGGGGCGAGGGTGACGCTGATCGACCGGGGCGAGCGCCTGCTGAAAGGCGAAGACGCCGAACTCACCGATATTTTGACCCGAACGCTGCACGAGGAGGGCATCGAAACGGTTTTCCGCGCGAAGGTGACGGCGGCGCGCAAAAACAGCGAGAACGGCGGCAAGGTCGTTATTGTCAAGACGGCGGAGGGCGCGGAGCGCGAGATACGGTGCGAGGAGATTCTGGTGGCGACGGGGCGCAAGGGGAATACCGAAAACCTCGGCCTGGAAACGGCGGGCGTCGCCCTGAACGATGCCGGTTATGTGAGCGTGGACGCCGCCGGACGCACGAGCGCGGGCCATATCTGGGCCTGCGGCGATGTCACCGGGCAGTACCAGTTCTCCCATATGGCCGAGCACGAGGCGAAGATTCTCGTCCGCAGCATTCTTTTTCCCGGCAGCCAGGCCGTTCCCCTCGACATCGTGCCCTGGGCTATCTTCACCGACCCTGAACTGGCCCACGTTGGCCTGACCGAAGCGGAGGCGCGGGAAAAACACGGCGATATTCAGGTGCTGCGCCACTCCTTCCGGCAGGACGACCGCGCCATTGTCGAAAACCGAACGACGGGACTGGTAAAGGTCATCACGACCGGCATCAACGGCAAAATCGTCGGCGCGCACGTTCTGGGGCCGAACGCGGGCGATCTGATTCACGAATGGGCACTGGCGATGCGTCATAAGCTGCCCGTGCGCGCCCTCGCCGACCTGATCCACGTCTACCCGACATTCTCGGTCTCGAACCAGCGCGCCGCCCAGCGCTGGTACGGCACGATTCTGGAAAAGCCGCTCGTCAAAGGAGCGCTTTCGACCCTCTTCGGCCTGAAACCACGCGGTGCCGGTAATCTTTGAATTCGGGGGCAAAGTAAACTACGATGCAAACGACCGAGCTATTTCATGATGGGCAAACTCAGTCAGTGCGGCTGCCCGAGGAATTCTCTTTCGCAGGAGATGCGGTTTACATCAAGCGAGTGGGCGATGCCGTAGTTCTCCTGCCCTATCCTGCCTCCTGGCAGGTACTTGTTGACAGCTTGAGCCGGTTTTCGGATGACTTTATGGAGCAGCGCGAACAGCCTGGCGCACCGGAGCAAGAAAATCCGTTTGAATGAAGATGCTTACCTCATCTGCTGCCCACCGTGTCAACGTAACGCAGGCACAGTTCGCACTACAAGGTTAATGCTATGCGCTTTCGATGCTGCCTCATAGTCTTGATGCTGCTGATTCCGGCAGCCACATCCTTCAGCCAGCCGAAGAAGTTAACTCTTGCACAGGCCGTCCAAGCGGCGGAGCGATTCATCCAACGAAATGGTTATACCGATCTGGCGCCGATGAAAGAGACATCAAAGCTGGCGCTGGAATCCATCGAGTGGACATCCGATAAAAAACGGATTCTAAAACAACGGCACAACACGCTGGAGCGAAAGGCATATGGCTATGCCAGGGGTACGCGGTGGAACAAGTCAGGTTGGACGGTGGTGTTTCGCCACATAGAATCTGACTACGCCGATCCAAAAAATGGGCGCGGCGTTACAATGGACGCGTATGGCCGGAACATGCGCGTTGAGCATGTAGATGCTCTCCTGAAAGCATTCACACCGTTTAAGCGTCGCACAACCCGGTAAGCGCTTTCCATCGCTGGGATACGAAGCGACTTGTTTCGGGTAGATTATGGCCGTGGCAGGTTGCGATAAACCTGCGCGAACCGTTGTTTATGCCAGATACTCCCCTATTTACACTTCATAAGACTGCCGCCGACTGCGCGGCGCGGCGCGCAACGCTGCGCCTGCCCCACGCCACCGTCGAGACGCCCGTCTTTATGCCGGTAGGCACGCAAGGCACTGTCAAGGCGATGACCTGGGAAGAGGTAGGAGAGCTTGGCTTCCGCATCGTCTTGGGCAATACGTTCCATCTGTATCTGCGGCCCGGCTCGGAGCGCGTGGCGCGCCTGGGCGGGCTGCACCGTTTTGTCGGCTGGGACGGCGCGATGCTTACCGATTCCGGCGGCTATCAGGTGTTTTCGCTCAAGGATTTGCGGAAAATCACCGAAGAGGGTGTCACGTTCCGCTCGACGCTGGATGGCTCGTCGCATGCGTTTACGCCGGAGACGGTAATGCGGATCGAGCACGAACTGGGCGCGGACATTATCATGGCCTTCGATGAGTGCCCCCCCTACCCTGCCACCTATGAGTATGCCAGAGATTCGATGGAGCGAACGCACCGCTGGGCCGAGCGCTGCCTGGCGGCGCACACAGCGGCAAGCACCGGGCAGTTGCTGTTCGGCATCGTGCAGGGCGGGGTGTATGACGATTTACGCGCGGAATCGGCGCAGGCTATCAGTGCGCTGCCCTTTCCCGGTATCGCCGTGGGCGGCGTATCCGTGGGCGAGCCGCCGGAGGAGATGCGGCGGGTGGTAGAACAAACGCTGCCGCTGCTGCCCACGGACCGGCCCCGCTATCTGATGGGTGTCGGCACGCCGGACGATATACTCGATGCTGTGGTGGAGGGCGTGGATATGTTCGACTGCGTGCTGCCGACCCGGCTGGGCCGCACGGGCGCGCTGTATACATCGCGGGGGCGGGTCAATATCGATAATACCCGCTGGACGGACGAGCAAGGCCCTGTCGACCCCGACTGCGGCTGCCGCGTCTGCCGCCGTCACAGCGGCGCCTATCTGCGCCATCTGCACCGCACGAACGAGATATTGGGAAGCCGCCTGGCGACCTATCACAACCTTGCCTTTTACGCCCGCCTGATGACCGACATCCGCGCCGCCATCGAGACGGATTCGCTTCTGGAAATGCGCGCCGCCCGAAAAAAAACCTGGCAGAATAACGGGCCAGACGTTTTGTTTGAAAACCGTTGACGATTGGTACATATAGGACGGTAACAACCAAACGGCGGACAACGGTGAATCGCCGTTTTTGATGAATCCGGAGGATAAAAACATGGACTGGCTAGTATTTCTGTTTGTAGGTTTGGTGGCGGGCCTTTTGGCCAAGGCGATTATGCCGGGATCGGCCAAAGAGCCGTCCGGTTGGCTTTTGACGATCCTTCTGGGTGTCGCCGGCGCATATGTGGGCGGATTCCTGGGACGGACGCTGCTGAACACAGCGCCGAATAACTTCGTTATGAACATTGTGTTCGCGACCATTGGGGCTATCGTGATCATCGCTATCATGCGGCTTCTTACCGGTCGCCGCGCAGCCTAACCTGATTAAGCAAGACCACGGGCGGGCTGTCACAGCAGTGACAGTCCGCCCGTGTTGTGAGTATACTAAGAAAACCTAATTGAAGGAGGATTGGATATGAAAACACGAGTGTTGGCTGCAGCGGTGGGTACTCTTTTCGCTTTTTCCGTCGCTGGATGCACGCCGGAAGCACGCAAGGATGTGGGCGAGGCCGGTGCTAATGTCGGCCAGGCCACAGAAAAGTCTGCCGAGGCCACGGGCGAAGTGGCTCAGGGCGCGGCCAAGGAAGCGGGCGAGAATGTGGAGCAGGCGGGTGAAGCGGTAGCGGGCGCGGCCCAAAACGCAGGCGAGGCGGTAGCGGGCGCGGCCCAGAATGCCGGTGAAGCTGTCGGCGGCGCGGTTCAGGGCGCGCAGCAGGAGGCAACGGATGCCGCGCAGTCGGCGGCGCTGACGCCTAAGATCAAGAACGCGCTCGTTGCGGACAAGCAGATCAACGCCAGAACCATCGACGTTGACACGTCGGGCGAGGCAAACACCGTCATTCTGAAGGGAAGCGTTCGCTCCACAGCGGAAAAGACGCGCGCGGCTACGGTCGCCCAGAAGGCGCTGACCGATGCGAAGTCCTCGTTCAAGCTCAGGAACGATCTGAAAGTCTCCAAGCAGTAACCCATCAGGAGATTGTATACGGTGGAAAATGGACGGGGCGGGCGCGCGCAGCCTGCCCCGTTCTTTCTGTTTCAGGAAGGAGCGCAGGATGAAAAGAAGACAGGCAGCATGGGCGGCAGCGGCAGCGATTCTGCTCCTGTCGGCGTTCGCAGCGGGCTGCACGCCCCGTGACGCCGACAGGACTCAGGAGCATCCTCCTTCAGCGTTCCCCGGCAAAGGGGGAGGCAAAGGAAAATAGAAACGGAACATCGGCTCGGCTTTTTTTCGTATTTTAGATGGGCAATCGTGCCCCACGCAACCGAGCAAAAGACAGACGATGAACACGTTAAAAACATTCACCTTAATGGCGGCGCTTACCGCGCTGGCTCTGGGAATCGGCTACCTGCTGGGTGGACGCGGCGGTGTGGTTATCGCGTTCGCGTTCGCCCTGGCGATGAATGTCGGGTCGTACTGGTTCTCCGACAAGATCGTCCTCGGCATGTACCGGGCGCGGCCCATTGAGCCGGGTCAGGCCCCTGACCTATACCGCATGGTTGAGCGGCTGTCGGCCAACGCGGGCGTGCCGACACCAAGACTGTACGCTATCGACGACCCGACGCCGAATGCCTTTGCAACGGGACGCGACCCGAAGCATGGCGTGGTGGCGGTAACGACAGGCATCCTCCAGATATTGAATCGGGACGAACTGGAGGGCGTCATCGCGCACGAGCTGGCGCATATCAAGAATCGCGACATGCTTATTTCGACTATCGCCGCGACGATGGCCGGGGCGATCACCTCCATCGCGCAGATGGCAATGTTCGCCAGCTTCTTCACCGGCGGCGGACGCCACAGCGATGACGAAGAGGGTGCGAACCCGTTCGTGGCGATGCTGATGATTATCCTTGGCCCTATCGCCGCCGCGCTGATTCAGATGGCCGTTTCCCGGTCGCGGGAATACGCCGCCGACGCCGACGGCGCGCGCATCTGCGGCAAGCCGCTGGCGCTGGCCTCCGCGCTGATGAACCTGGAGCGCGGCGTTCACGCGATCCCGATGCACGCCAATCCGGCCACGGCGCATATGTTTATCGTTTCGCCTCTGGTCGGCGGCGGGTTGGCGAGCCTGTTTTCCACCCACCCCACCACGGAAGATCGAGTCAATCGCCTGCGGGCGCTGAACAATCAGATAGCCGGGGGCGGCGCGGCGCGCGCACAGCAGCAGCGGCAGTACGTCCGGTAAAAGCCTTCCGGAGTGCAGACACTCCGGGACGAAGGATAAACGAGAGCGTATTGATTCTGTGGGCGCTTTCTCTTTTGCGGGGAAAGCGCCCGTGCCTTTTAGCGTAAAGTCGTGTGCTTCCAACGATTGCATAACCATCCGCCTGCGGGAAATTGATTTTCTGCACTTGACGCCCCGGTACCCATCTGGTAAAATACCTCTGTTTTTCAGAAGGAGAACGCCCGGCAGGTGGCGTATACTCTTTCGCCTGATTTTTCCGAGGTAGTACCGTGCCGGAATTACCGGAAGTGGAGACGCTGCGTCGGGGTCTGGAGCGAGTTATCCCGGGTCAGCGGATCGCCGGAGTCGCTGTCAGCAATCCGAAAGTTCTCAAGGGTCAAAGCGAGGACGTTTTCAGGGAACGGGTTGTGGGCAGCAGCGTTCAGCGTGTGGACCGGCGTGGCAAATACCTTCTTATACCGCTGGTGACGCCGGTTTCGCCGGATGCCCCTTCTACCTTTCTTTGCATTCACCTCAAGATGCGAGGACAGTTATTGTTGAAGGACGCTTCCGCGTCTGTGGACGCCTATCACTGCGTCACCCTCATGCTGGAGGGGAACCGCGAAGTACGCTTTCACGATATGTGGACCTGGGGCGAGATGCGGGCGCTGAATAGCGAGGAGCTATCGGGCGTATCCGCCCTGGCGAAGATGGGCGCGGAGCCGCTGGACCCAGCGTGGAATGAAGGCACTCTTGCGGCGGCAATCGCCGGGCGCAAAACAGCCATCAAGCCGACGCTTCTGGATCAGCAGGTGGTGGCGGGTGTCGGGAACATTTACGCCGATGAGGCGTTGTTTCGGGCAGGGCTTCACCCGCAGCGCCCGGCAGGCACGCTTTCTCCCGGCGAGGTGGAGCGTTTGGCGAACGCGGTGCGCGCGGTGCTGCGCGAGGCCGTGGACGGCGGGGGGACGACCTCCGAGGATTATGTGGACGTGGAAGGCTTGGCGGGACGCTATATACCGCGCGTTTATGACCGGGGCGGCGAGTCGTGCTTTACCTGCGGCATTGCGCTGACGCGTATCCGGCTGGGCGGGCGGGGCACGGTTTTCTGCTCGCAGTGCCAGTCCTGAATTTTGTTTTATACCAAAATACAACCTGTTTATGTAGTGTAGTTCTCGCGGCCAATACCGCCGCGACCTAAGGAGCACTTATCAGAATGCCCGACGAAACGACCGGCGCTCTACCTGCCGAAGAGACCCCGCAGCAGACGGAATCTTCGGACGCGCCCGCCTCTTTCTCCACCGGCAGCGCAAACGGCGTCGCGACGCCTGCCGCGCTGACCGCGGATGGCCCGGACGCGCCTGCGGCGGATGCGGCGGCGCTGTCCGTGGATGCGCCCGAAGAAAACGGGGCGCAGGAGATCGAGGAGATGCCCCCGCTCGACCAGATCGAGGTGCCCGGCGGCGGCGGCGGCAATGATCGCGGCGGACGCGGACGGCGCAATGACCGCTTCGACGGCGGCGCGACGCGCGAGCTTTCGGCGGGCGATGTGGTGACGGGAACCGTCGTCCACATCGACAGTGACGGCGTCCTGGTGGACGTGGGCACCAAGACCGAGGGCCTGGTGCGCCCGAACGAGCTTTCGCGCGAGCCGATCACCAATGTCGAAGACGTGGTCAAGGTCGGCGACCGCATCGAAGTGCTGGTAATCGACCCGGCGGGTAAGGACGGCAACCTGCTGCTGTCCAAAAAGCGCGCCGACTTCGAGAAAGCCTGGGACCGCGTTCAGGAAGCGCTGGAAAGCGGTGCGAGCATTCAGGCCATGGTGAGCGACCGGGTCAAGGGCGGCCTGGTGGTGGACCTGGGGATTCGCGGCTTCGTTCCCGCCTCGCATGTCGGCAACGGCAAGCTCAAGAACCTGGAGAAGTTCGTCGGCCAGAGCGTCCCGCTCAAAGTGCTGGAGGTGGACCGAGAGCACCGCAAGGTGGTTCTGTCGCACCGCCTCGCCACCGAAGAGGAGCGGGCCAAGCAGAAGGACGAGACTATCGGCTCACTGGGCGAAGGGCAGGTGCGCACCGGCGTCGTACGCCGTGTCACCGACTATGGCGCGTTCGTTGACCTGGGTGGTATCGACGGTCTGCTGCATGTGTCGGAGATGAGCTGGACGCGTGTCAAGCACCCTTCCGACGTGGTGAAGGTGGGCGATGAGCTTCAGGTCATGGTGCTCAAGCTCGCGGCACCAGCGGTGACCATCAACGGCGATGAGGATATGGGCGGATACGGCGACCGTGGAACAACGCCATTATTATCCAGAGCGGCACTGGCAAAGATCACTATCGCGACCCGCATCAAGAGAACAAGAGCCATGGGTGAGGCTTTGAGGATATTGCCACCTCCTGGGCCCCAGCGACATTGGCCTGACCGTGGTGGCGCACCGTCCAGTAGTGGCTTCTGTTATCTGGCCGCGCTTGTGGACGGCTTTCCCCGCTTCTGGGTCGGTTGGCACCTTTCTCGGGACATTGACCGCGCCTGACGCTGGCCGCACTGGAGATGGCCCTATCCGCCGCGACCCACCAGCCGATTGCTTCATCATTCGGACCGCGGTGTGCAGTACGCCAGCGCCGATTACGTGCTGCGCCTGGAAAGCGCGGGCATAGATAAGCATGTCTGCCAAGGCAACCCCTACGACAACGCCAAAGCCGAGAGCTTCTTCAAAACGCTAAACGCGAGGAGGTGTACCTCAAAGAGTACCAGAACTATCCAGAGGCCCTGGACAATATCGGCCCGTTTATCGAAGCGGTCTACAACCAGAAGCGACTACGCATTCCAGCCTGGATTACCAGTCGCCCCAGGAGTTCGAGGCGCTTATTCGTCAGTTAGCAGCCGAGCTTGCTTGAAGCCGTGTCCGGTAAAAGGGGTTCACTCCAGACCAGGCAAAGACCTGGTTTAAAGACGAGTTCGGCTATGAACCCGATGAATAGTGAATGACCTGTTGCCGCTGGGCCAACTTCGCAAAGCAAGGCGGCTTTGCACTGGACGTGAGATCAGTCGTTTCCGTCGTTCACTTTGCGAAAGCTCTCTGGCGTTTCGGGGCAGGTACTCGCGCCGTGAGATAGTCAGTCGTTGGGCTGATATTGTTACGAGGCCAGAACCGTGCAGCACGAAAGGGTACAATAATCAAGCCAATGCAGTTAGGTTGGTTTCAACCGGCGAGGAAGACTAAATGCTCACCAGCATCCGAGGAGTTTACCGGAACGGCCAGGTAGAACTGACCGAAGTGCCCGGCGATGTAGGGGACGAGGCCCCGGTTATCGTCACCTTCCTGCCCTCCCATGACATTAACTTAAAAGCACAGGGCATTGACCCGGCGCAGGCGGCGGAACTGCGTGCGCGCCTCGCTTCCTTTGCCGAGGACTGGAACCAGCCGGAAATGGACGTTTACGATAACTATGACGCTGCCAAGCCCGTGGTATAAGCGTGGCGATGTCGTTCTCGTTCTGTTCCCCAACTCCGACCTCCGCACCGCCAAAACACGTCCTGCGCTTATTGTGCAGGCAGACAACTTGAACACCAGCTTACCGCAGGTCATCGTCGCTATGATTACCAGCCAGATGGTTCGCGCGGGGCATCCAAGCCGTGTCACCGTGCTGCTCTCCACACCGGAAGGCCAGCAGTCAGAGTTACTCACTGACTCCGTGGTGATGACCGATAATCTTGCCACAGTCATCGAAAACGCCCTTCATCGCGTCATTGGCTCCTTGCCTATGGCAGATACCGAAGCGGCGCTTCGCAGCACGCTCAACCTGTAAACCAAAGCAGGGCCGTAGAACCACTACCCTGAAGTGGCGTGCGTTGATGTGCTATAGTTGGTGTAAGGAAGTACGCTTTGCTGACCACGCCGAAAGCCACCCTGGATGACCTGTTCGACCCCGATGCTGCCGGCTTCCCACCATTGTCCAGACGGTAGTGCGCTCAGGCTTTCTTTTGGTTTGATACGTTTATGCGAATCGTCGGAGTTACCGGAGGTATCGCTTCCGGCAAAAGCACGGTAACGGGGATGCTGCGGGCGCGAGGAGCTACGACGCGCTCCGCCGATGAGGACGCGCGCGCCGTGCTCGCGGACGGCTCCCCCACCCTTGCCGCCGTTCTCGACGCCTTCCCCCAGGCGCGCGCCGAAGACGGTGGTCTGGATCGCGCACGACTTGCGGCGCACATTTTCGCGGACGCGGCAGCGCGAACGAAGCTGGAAGCGATCATGCACCCCGCCATTATCGCGCGTATGCAGAAAGCCATCGCCGACGCACGCGCTGACGCAGGTTCCGGAGTTCTGGTGTATGAGACGCCGCTCCTGTACGAGGCCCGGCTTGAAAACCTATTCGATACGGTTATTGCGGTTCTGGCAACCCCTGAACTTCAGCGCGAGCGGCTTCAGGCGCGGGAACGGCGGGGCGGACGCGACCCACTGAGCGAGGAGGAGTTATCGGCCCGTCTGTCCGCCCAGATGCCCTCCGAGGAGAAGGCTCGCCGCGCCGATTTCGTCATCCATACCACCGGCTCGCTGGCGGAAACGGAAGCCCAGGTGCAGCGGGTTTGGGAGGAGTTGTAGGCCCTCCTCACCCCCGTAGCCACCTTCGGTGTCTGTGCCCCTCTCCCGCTGCGGGAGAGGGGAGCCTGCCACGGTAGTGGCCCCGGCTTCGCACGGGAACAGAGGGAACCTGCGGGGCGTGCAGTCGGAGCGAGTAACGTTACAACGGCATCACGGGTAACGCGCGGAGCCGGGGTTGGCAACCGGCACCCCTCGCCCGTTGCGGGAGAGGGGCACAGACACCGAAGGTGGCTACGGGCGTGAGGGCAGTCAATGCTCCCATGCGTAGCCGTGCAGCCGCGCCCGCGCCAGAAGCATCGGAATAAGGCCAGTAAGCAGGGACAGCAAAGCGAACACGCCTACACTCGCCGCCCAAAGCCAGGAAGCGCGCTCCGGCCATTGCAGCGCCGCGTAAGCCCCGCCGCCCAGCGCCATTCCCGCCAGCACCACATAGGCCGCCGCCCCCACAAAGCCCCACACCAGCGCGGCCAAACTGGCCCGGTGCGCCGGGTTGTCGTAGACGAAGCGCGGGAACAGCCCGGCCATTCCGACACCCAGCCCGCATAAAGCCGCGCAGCTTACCAGCAGCGCCGCCGCCGCCCCAAGTGACAGAAGCAGCGGCGCGCGGAAGGCCGCGCAGGAGACGAGCAGCAGAGGTGCGCACAGGGCGATAGAAACACTGAAGGCGACGGCGAATTTCGCGCGCAAAAACGCTCCGGCGGAAACGGGGGCGTGCAGCACCACCCAGAACGCCTGCCCTTCCAGGCCCACCGCAGACAGCGAAACGATGCTGGTTTCCATATAAGCGATCATCCCCACCATGCCCACGGACAGCACCCACAAATCCAGGGGGGTGACGCCCGCTCCGCCCACCTGACCCGCGATGACAAACGGCACCAGGTACAGGATAACCGGAATCCCGATCTGCGACAGCAGCACCAGATCCCGCGCTACATAGCGCAGGTCTTTCGCCACCAGCGCCCGCACCGGCGCACTTGCCGGCAGCAGACCGACAAGCAAATCCAGCAGGCTGCGGCCTGTGTCGCGCCGCACGGCCCCTTCCCCTTCCAGCAGTGACTCCTGAAGCAGCACGCGCCGCCCCAGACCGATGCAGACCACCCCGCAAGACGCCGTCGCCGCCAGCAGCACAAGCAGCGGCAAAAGGGCGGCGTCAGGGCGAGAAGAGCCGAGCGCGATCAGAGAATCCGAGGCCCAGGAAGACGGCAGGTACGCGGGTGTGAGCGGCAAATCCAGACGCGCCATCTCTTCCACGCGGCCTATTCCCGGCGCTCCCAGGCGGTTCATCTGCCCCGCGAACTCCGAAACCAGAAGCAGGCACATGCCGACCGCCAGGACCGCGCTTGCCACCGCCACCGCCGCGCGCACACGCCGCAGCCCCACCAGCCGCGCCGCGCCCAAAAGCAGCGCCGCCGTCAGCAGCGCGGGAAGCAGTAAGAACAGGACGAGCAGGAAAACATAGACTCCCCAGGCCCACCATGGCAAAGAAAGCGCGAACCCGCAGGCCAGCAATAGCGGCAGCCCGATAACCAGAAACTGCGCCGAAGAGACGGCGACCGCATCCAGCAGGCGGGCGACCACCACGGCGAGCGGGCGGGCGGGCGCGGCCAGCAGAAGCGGCAAATCACCCGCGCGAACAGTGTCGAGGCGACAAACGGAACCGCGCCGCCCAGCAGAAACAGAAACAGAAACAGCAAGGTCCGGGCGATGAGCCGGTGCAGGGTCTCTTCCCCGGTGGCGCGCGTGGCGCTGAGCAGCGCAGCGAAGATGAGGAAAAGGATAACAAACAGCGCGGCTCCCCCAGGCTCAGCGCCGCGCCGAGCAGACGGTGCGACGCGCGAAGCGGACGGCGTTCCGGGCCGCGCGCCAGCGCATGTTCAGCAGCAGTTCCAATCCGCGCACGGTTCAGGAAATCTCCGCCATGAACGCGCGCAGCGTGGGCAGCATCTTGCGGTATTCGGCCAGAACGCATCGTGCCCGTAGGCGGAATCCAGCAGGAAGTAGCGTACATCGCAGCGCCCGTGCCGCGCAAAATGCGAACGATCTCCTCGGTCTGGTGCGGGGGAAACAGATCGTCCGAGCGGATAGCGACCAGCAGCACCTTTGCCGTTATACGCTCCAGCGCGGACTCCAGCGAGGGATAGCCGCGCGAAACATCGTGCAGATCGACCGCCTTGGTGAGATACAGGTAGGAGTTGGCATCGAAGCGGCGCACCAGCGCATCGCCCTCGTCGTGCAGGTACCGCTCCACATCGAAGCGCGCGTGCAGGTCACGCTCAGCGCCGACTCCTCGGCGGCGGGCTTGCGAAAAGCGTCTGCATCACCTCGTCGGAAAGGTAAGTGATCGTCCCCACCATTCGCGCCAGTGCCAGCCCGGCATCCGGGCCGCCGTCGGGAGAATCGTAGTAATCGCCCTGCCGCCACCGGGGGTCCAGGCAGATGGCGCGGCGGGCGACCTCGTTGAAAGCGATGCCCCGCGCGCGAAAAGCGGGCCGAAGTCGCAATCGGGGCGACGGCGTGAACGCGGGTCGGGAAACGTCACCGCCCATTCCAGCGCCTGCATCCCGCCCATCGAGCCGCCCGTCACCAGGCGCACTTTCTCTATCCCCAGGTGATCCAGCAGCCGCGCCTGGACACGCACCATATCGCGAATCGTAATGATGGGAAAGCGCAGACCGTAGGGCTTGCCGGTGGTCGGGTCGAGCGACAGCGGGCCGGTCGTGCCCCGGCAGCCGCCCAGTGAGTTGGCGGCGACGACGAAAAAACGGTCGGTGTCAAAGACCTTACCGGGACCGATCAGGCCGTCCCAGTAGCCGACGCTGCGATTCTGCGGAGCGTATTTACCCGCTGCGTGGGAGGAGCCGGTCAGGCCGTGCAGCGCCAGAATGACGTTGTCACGGCGCGCGTTTAGCTGCCCATAGGTCTCGTAGGCGACATCGACGCGCGGCATCGCCTGCCGGTTTTCCAGAAGGAACGGATCGTCCGCCGAGCCGAAAGAGAAGGTCTGTTTCACGACGATCCCGACTGAGCCGACCACGTCATCCGCCGGAACGGACGCTGCCGGAATAACCGTCACCGCACGACCCACTCATCCGTGCCGTCGAAGCCGATAGCCGATACTTCGACCCCTTCGTCGCGCGCCCATTGCAGCGCGGCCTCGATCTTTTCGCGCGGGCCGGTCAGCTCCAGCGCCGTAAATCCGCCCGCATGCACGTCGATATTGGCGCGGCGAATCGAGAACATCAGTCCGTAGTCGTGGGCAAAGTGCCAGATAATCGGCTTCTTGACCTGTTCCAGCGGGAAATTCAACTGCACCCGGATGGTTTCGTTTTCCATGCTCCTATTGTACCCGCAGCCAGTCCCCGTCTCTAAAGGAACGGGCTGTTTCGTGGGGAGAAGCCCCGTGAACGGGGCTGGTGGTGACGCTCCTCACCGATAGCGTTTTCTCAGCCCCATTTATGGGGCTTTTCTGATACAAACAGCCCGTTCCTTTAGGGACGGGGCAACGGTATCACCCCAGCGGCGTCGCTCCCAGAACGATATCGAACCGGGCCGCAAGCCCGCCGATACGCAAGGCTTTGACGGGAACAAAGGGAACGATGACTGAGGCGCGCTGCCGGGGGTCGCGGATACTTCTTAGAAGGCCGTCCCGCTCATTGCCCGGCTCGCCTTTGACGTAGCACTGCGTCGTGAACTTCTCCCCGCCCTTTATCTTGACGGCGACATGGATATGCGGCGTGCGTCCGGGGTAGGCTACCGGCTTGATAGTTCGGAACAGATATTCCCCGGTTGAGCCGGTCAGGAAACGACCGAAGCCCTGGAAGTTACGGTCACGTCGCGCGGCGTTGTCGGTGCCGCTGTGAAGATATGCGCCGTGGTTGTCTACCTGCCAGATTTCCACGACCGCGTTCTGCACCGGCTCGCCGCGCGCGTTCAGAATCCGCCCGCTCAGGTAGGCGACTTCGCCCACGGCGGGCGTGATACGGTCGTTGATGATGAGCAGGTCGTTATCGGTATCGAGCGGCAGCTTATCGGGGTAGAACGGTCCCTCGGTCTGCGCGGGCGTACGGACAAGCTCCTGGGCAAAGGTTCCGGGAACCGCAAAGGCAGCCGTTCCCAATCCCAGAGCCGTTTTTAGGAGGAAGCGGCGGCGGCTGTTCAATAACGGTGAATGGCTCATGGTGGTTAGGAACTCCCCGGCGCTTTACACCGTCGCCAGCGCCTGGTCCAGATCGGCGATAATGTCATTGGCGTCCTCGATTCCCACCGAAAGGCGCACGAAGTCCGGCGTCACGCCCGTCGCTTCCTGCTCCTGCTCGGTAAGCTGCGAGTGCGTGGTGGAAGCGGGATGGATAATCAGCGACTTCGCGTCACCGATATTGGCAAGCAGAGAAAACAGTTGGACGTTGTTGATAATCTTTCGTCCCGCTTCCGCGCCGCCGTTGATACCGAAGCCGACCAGCGCGCCGTACTGCGTATTGCCGTGCATATCCTTCTTGTGGTATTTGTTCGCGTTCGCGTGGGCCGGATGCTCCGGCAGGCCCTGATAGTTGACCCAGCCGATTTTGGGGTGGCCCTTCAGGTACTGCGCCACCTTCAGCGCGTTTGCGCAATGGCGCTCCATCCGCAGCGGCAGCGTCTCCAGCCCCTGCAAAAACATAAAGGCATTGAATGGCGACATCGCCGCGCCCATATCGCGCAGGCCCTGCAAGCGCGCCTTCAAAACGAAAGCCATGCTCCGCAGCGAGTCCGGCAGATCGTTCAGCACCAGGCCATGATAGGACATATCCGGCTCGGTGAACGCCGGGAACTTGCCCGACGCTGCCCAGTCGAACTTGCCGCCGTCGATAATCAGGCCGCCGATGGAGGTTCCGTGCCCGCCGATAAACTTGGTAGCGGAATGGACAACGACGTCCGCGCCGTGCGCGAGGGGGTTGACGAGCGCGGGCGAAGGGGTGGTATTATCCACCATAAGCGGCAGGCCGTGCCGGTGCGCGAT
>JAUJOK010000002.1:41269-74151 GCA_030447685.1 Armatimonadaceae bacterium | reverse complement strand
ATGTTCAGGATAGCCAGCGTCTCCGCCGCCTGTCCCGACGCCGTCGCCAGCGCCCCGACGCCTCCCTCCAGCGCGGCGATGCGTTTTTCCAGCACATCGGTGGTCGGGTTCATAATGCGGGTGTAGATATTGCCGAACTCCTTCAGTCCGAACAGGTTCGCGGCATGGTCGGCATCATTGAACACATAGGAGGTTGTCTGGTAGATCGGCACGGCGCGCGCGGTCGTGGTCGGATCGGGCGTCTGACCGGCGTGAACGGCAAGCGTATCGAAGTGAAGCTGAGATTCGTCGAGCGGCATAAAAGGTTCCGGTGTCCTTCCGGGCAAAGAGTTGGTTGCAAAAAGTATAACAGCGCGGAGCGAGGGTTGTCAATCGCGGCCTCTCCCCCCTGCCCCCTCTCCTAAAGGAAAGGGGGTGTACCAGTTGTACGGTTAATCGGTCAAGCACAAGTGGTGCTGTTACATGGGAATTGAAGTGAAGATACGTAATGCCATTCTTCAAGCGATGGGTCAACTTTGTTGTTCATCCTTCCAAGCCTGGATGTATTTGCAGTCTGAAAGAGCGGCTTGACACAAGCCAAGCAGTTGACCCACGCTCAGCAGAATACCAGTTTGGGATGAAGGCCATCATCTATGAGCATGATGTATTTTCAGGTTATGATGATGACGAATTAGAAGTCATGGAAATTGGTGAATACGGCAGCGTCACCATCTGGACAAAATATCGTGTCTGCGAAGTACGGAACGAAGCGGGTCAAGTGGAACGGCTCAAATGTCTTCCGCGCAATCCGCCCCCCACCGCTGGAGCGTTATCCTGACGAGTTCAGAACAGGGACGGCCCCAACAGGTAACGTTACATCCGCAAGATTCGGTATAACTGGCACACCCCTTTCCTTTAGGAGAAGGGTATATCAATCCTGATCTTTTTATGAGCGCGTGGCGAAGAGAAGCATTGCAGCGTTTGCCCCTGTTGCGGCGTCAGATTGAAGAAGCGGGCAGCTTCAGCGACCTGTGCCGCGAGTTGCTGTACGAGTTCTGGAACATTTATGGCCGGGCGGACATCATCGGCTCGCGTATTACACATAGCCCACAGGACGACGCCTTATTGCAGGGCATCCATGACTACGCCGGTTGGTGCTTGCTGCAACGGCACCACGAACATTTCTACGGCGAAATCGTGCTGGGATTTTACTATGGGCTGAGTGTCGGTATAAACGTTTATTACGCGCAGGAGTTTTCGCGGTATATGGCACCCGACGTTCTGGACTGCCTGCATAAATCCGGCCTGCTTGCCTATATCGTAGGCAGGAACAAAGTTGAAGCGTTCGTGTCCGACTATTACGCCGAACGCCGTAAGCCCGGATGAAAAGTCAGTATTGCCTGCAAAGGGGAGAAGGGAGGAGAAGCCCAGATGTCAAGCCCGATTCGGTTCTGGGGCACGGTCGTAGCCGTGAAGCCGCGCGTAGTGCTTACCAAATTTGAAGGAGACACGGCGGCGAAGTGCCACGGGCATCTGATCGTGCTCGACGGCACGCATGGGCCGGACGGAGGAAAGACCACGGCGGGACGCTTCAGTGTCGCGCTTGGCCCCGCCACCCAGCAGCAGCGCGATGTCTCTCCCGGCGACCTGTTGCGCGGCGACGCCCACCCGGTCCCCGAAGGTCTGCCCGATACGCCCGCGACGCTGTACCGGGTCGGCGCGCTGCGTGTGGTCGCCCGCTCCGGCGACCCCGGCACGCCGCGCCCGCCTGCCCCGGACCCGCCGCGCACCGATCCGCCCCTGTCCCCCGAAGACGCCGAGGCCGCGCCGCGCCGCCCGCTCGCGCCGGGGAACCTGGTTACAGAAGAAGGCCCCTGCGCCCCCTGCCCTTACGGCGCAATTATCCCGGTCGTGCGCCTGTTCGACCCGCGCGACTATAAGCGGGGCCGCTGGAGCCAGGTGCCCGCCTGCCTCGGCCCCGAAGACTGCCCCTACTACGCCCCACCTGACGCCGGATAAATACTCGTTAACCTGATGGTTTGATGTCAGACTCGCCGATAAGCGGAGGAGACTCTATAGCGCCAGCAAACTCCTCACGAGGCGACAGACTTTCCCTCCGTTGCCGCAATTCCTGAACTATCTTGATGGCATGAAAGAATGTGGCATCCCGTTCTATTACCCCTCGTTCAGCTAATTTCTCCATTCGCTCAATGAAAGCGGCGAGCAAGTCACCAATAGCCACATGCCACCGCCCCTTCCCTACGTACCCTAATAGCCAATCATGAGTCCCTAATAGCCAGTCCGGCAACACTTCATTATCAAAGCTGTTCGCAAAAACGTCCAATAGCAAGGCAAATTTTTCGGACGACAAACCTGTTTCAGTGGATTCTGGTGTTGAACTTATTTTTAGTCCTGTACACATTAGTACGATTGGGACTAAGCTACTGACGTGCGGACACGATTCTTTGAAAGCAGTGATTATACTTTGAACATCGGCTGCAAAGCTATTGTTTAAAGCTTTATAGAGAGCAGTTTCAACTGCCCAGAAGAGCCAGACTGTAGATGGGCCGTCTGTCGGATGTGTGGCAGTTAAATAGCTCTTCCAGGCAGTGATGGATTCCGCTCGATATACAAATAGCATCCACAAAAGGTCACGATTTTCTTGTCTGGTGTGAAGACTATCAGCCCAATGGATAGTCTTGTCATCTATCGCTCTTATATAGAGATGACTGACACTTGTGCCGCGAGTGAGACTTCGTAAGGGAAAATTGGGGATTGATATTGTGGGCAATTCAAAATTTGCAGGGGATGAGACAAGCCAATGTGAGTTCTTATCCCACGAGACTGGCTTATCTTCAACACTGATCAATTTCAACATTAATCGGCGGCGTATATCGGAGGTAATGCGCTCGTATTGATCTAAGAGAATTCCACCAGCCAGTTCCAAAGCCCCTGCTTTTATACACTCGTCAATAAACAACTCCACATCAGCCACGGGCGCAAGCCCTGCCCAAAGAAATGTTACTATATTCCATCGATCTTCATATCGATGTGTGAACAAACGTAAGCGGTCTATTCTCTGATTGGAGTTATCCTGTTGATCCCCTTGAAAAATGGCTTCTGCAACCATATATTCACCGATGCTTTTATGGGCAAAGCTGTAAATGCCAGGCCCAATAATAAGCCCCGAACGTTCTCGCAACACCGCAAGCACATCTTCCGCTTGGGATGAGATGTTCATCTTGTGTAGTAAGGCTTGTAGCCACGCTAAAGCCTCAGTCTCATCTATCTGCTCTTCCTCTCGAAAAAACAAGTGCAAAGCAAAACCCCGCAGTACCTGTCGTTTCTGCTCCAGAGACAGATGTACTGCGGTTGCCTCTACCCGACGGCGGTCGTCCCACAGGCCCAGCATTCCCTCAACATATCGCTTATATAGTTGTGAGCGCCCGCTGGGAAGACTGCCATCCAGGTGATGCACCATTAACAATGTCGAAAGAAGAAGCGGATTTCCCGTAAGGTGTCCTATCGTTGGGTCAGTTCCCCAACTTTGAGCAAGGGCCACGGCATCAACCTCACGATTTCCCTCCAGCAACCGTGTATGTCGATACCATCTGCTGATGTAATCTATGATTCGAGGTTCATCAAATGGTTCTACTGCCCAGTGCTGCCAACTGTGGATCAGACGATCCAGGTGATCAGTTTTTAGAGGCCGAGAAGTAAGAACAATCGGGCAACCATCTGCTGCTGTACTCAGTTGAACAACCCATTCATAGACATTGTCGCGTTCATTGGGGCGGATTTCGTCAAAGCCGTCAAGGATGAACACCAATAGCTTCGCGTCAAGCCATTGGCGTATTCTGTCTGCCGTGATTTCTTCAGCAAAATGCTGACCTGCTGTTCGTCTAATCAGATCATGTAGCGATGGCAACGGTTCACCAGACAAGCCGCGTAACTCAATACGAACGGCAATACCGTTCCATCGGGTACTCAATGCTTCGCGCTGTAACCATTTTGACCAAGTAGACTTCCCAGCGCCTGGCGCACCAATTAAGACAGCCCGGTGATAATCCAATAGAAATTGGTTGAAGCTGTCGTCTGAAGTGCCGATTCGAATCTGTATTAAGTTCCCATCACTGGTGTCGTCCACCTGAACTATCTCAGGATGAACGAAATAATCGTCGAACTTTCCGGCTTGCGGTTGGTCTGCCCTTAACCCAGTAATATCGAGATCGAATCCGATTTTTTGCGCCAGGGTACGCCGTACCCGTGTTAGAACTTCGTCAGTTTCCTTCGGAGTACGAGTTGTCAACTCGTCCACCTTGCTGAATAGTGCACTCAGTTGATTCGCTACTTCGTCTAAGCGGCTAAAGTTTTCCGTCCACGCCTCGCTCTCCCAGTCTTTCACTGCTGCCGGAATTCTACAAAGTAAGGTGGTAATTCGAGGCCCCAAAAGAGCGTAAATGTCTTTCAACCCATCTTCGAGGATCACTTGAGGGAATTCACGATCATCATATAAGTTCTCAAAGATTTTCTGCCCATTCAACGAGCCTTGAAACAGAAGCTCAGGCTTCTCAGTTAATGGGCGGAGTTCCTCAACACACGTCTGAAATAAACGAAACTGCTTGTCTTCGGATATTCTTTCGTGTGAAAGAAACGTCAACAGAGGCTCAACTACTTCAGCCGTCGCATCCTCAACACGCCGTCTGATTCTCCGTTCCGTAAAATACGGCAATCCAGCATAGCTTACACCAGCTTGAATCGCACCGCCCAATAGCTCTATCATTAAATTCAAAGCAACACTGCGATCCCCATCGTGATTACACTCCCTTTATGCTCAATCTCGTAAATTGGATGAATGGACTATTGTGATTTGAAGCACCTGTGTCTTGCGAAGCAGGTGACGCCATGCTTCTTTTCCAGCCGCGCGTAGACATCCTCGGCAGAGGAGGAACGACCCGCCGCAAAGTCAGCGTCGCCTCGTGCGATACCGGCCTCGATAGCTGCCCACTGTTCGGCGGTCAAGTGCGCATCCGGGTCAGGGACGACACTCAGCGCCTCTTCCAGCAGCAGCGCAGCAACCACTTCCGGCTTGCCACCCGCTTCGCGCGCCCGATCACGCAGACGTGCCTCCCCCTCCGGCGACAGTTCGATTTGAATAGTCATAGCTTACTGCTCCACCTAAAAACCTGTTGACGTATTGTTATGGTTCGATTCGGCGGAACGACAGAGCATTCCTTTGATAAAACAATAAGCAAACAGATGATTGACTGCGCCCCCCGCGCATGCTAAAATGAGGGTGCGGGAGGACGCTTCGCTCGCGGAAGGACACGATACGATGGGGCTGCTGGACGGCAAAAAAGGATTGATTTACGGGGTGCGCAACGAGCGCTCCATCGGGTGGGGCTGCGCGAAAAGCCTGGCGCGCGAGGGGGCGACACTGGCCCTGACGTTTTTCGGAGAGCGCGAAGAAAAGGACGTGAACAAGCTTGCGCCGACGCTGGGCGAAGGCGTGGTGAAGCTGACCGGGCCATGCGATTTGACCAACCCGGAACAGATCGCGGCGCTGCACGAGCGGCTGGCGGCGGAGTTCGGGACGCTGGATTTTGTGGTGCATTCGGTGGCGTTTGCCAAGGGGCTGAGCGGACGGTACGTCGATACGTCGGCGGATGACTTCCTGGTGTCGCTGAATAGCTCCACCTACACGCTGGTGGCGGCGGCCAAGGCCGCCGAACCGCTGATGAGCGCGGGGGGAGCCATCGTCACCCTCAGCTTTCTGGGCGGCGAGCGGGTCGTGCCCAACTATAACTCGGCGGGCATCTCTAAGGCCGCGCTGGAATCGTCGGTGCGCTACCTTGCCAATGATCTGGGGCCGCAGAATATCCGCGTCAATGCCATCTCAGCGGGGCCGACGATGACGCTGTCGGCGCGCGGCATTTCGGGCTTCGGCGATATGTACAAGGTGCATGGGCAGGTATCGCCGCTGCGCCACTCGACCACGCCCGACGAGGTCGGCGACGCCTGCGTGTTCCTCGTCTCGAACCTGTCGCGCGGCGTCACCGGCGATGTCCTGTTCGTGGATTCCGGCTACCATATCCTGGGCTTCCCCACCCTGCCGCAGCCGACGGAGCCTCGGTGACATCCGCCGCCGCTCCGAAACCGTACTCGCCCGCGCAGCGCCTGGAAACGCTGCTCGGCTCGAAAGGCTCGCTCGCTGCGCACCTGCCCGGCTTTGTCCACCGGCCCGAGCAGGTCGCGCTCGCCCACGCGGTGGAAACGGCGCTCGCGCAGGGGCGGCCCTGCCTGGCCGAAGCCGGGACAGGGGTAGGCAAAACCCTGGCATACTTAGTGCCGCTCGTGCGCTGGCTGGAAAAGCACGGCGGGCGGGCGGTTATCTCGACACACACGCTCGCGCTCCAGGCGCAGCTTATCAACCGGGATATTCCGACGCTGCTGGAGGCGCTGCCGGAACTGGAGATACAGGCCGCCGCGCTTAAGGGCCGCAGCAACTTCCTTTGTTTGCAGGATTTGGACGTAACGGCGGGCGAGCTTTGGACACAGGGCGACCCGCAGTTCGCGCAGATACGGCGCTGGGCCAATGAGACCGACACCGGCGATGTGGCTGAACTGGACTTTACTTTTCCCGACTGGCAGGAGATCGCGGCGAACCCGGACACCTGCCGCCAGCGCGAGTGCCGCTATTTCGAGCGCTGCTTCTACTTCAAGGCACGCAAAGCCGCCGAAGAGTGCCAGCTTCTGGTGGTCAACCACGCCCTGTTTTTCGCCGATCTGCGCCTGCGCCGCGCCAACCCCGGCGGTCCGACGCTGATTCCGCCTTACGATGCCGTAGTCTTCGATGAGGCGCACCATATCGAGGACATGGCGACGCGGGCCTTCGGCCTGGAGTTCGGTTCGCGACGCGTGACGCAGCTTACGGCGCGAGCGCGTCGCGTGCCCGGCGCGGTGGACCCGGCCCGGCTGGCGTCGCTGGAGGCGCTGAACCAGGTGGTTTTTGACCCGTTCCTGAGCGCACCGCAGCCGGAAGCGTTCCTGCATGAGCTTATCCGCGCCGACGCCGACCGGGCCGCGTTCGACAGTCGGGTGGCGGAGCTTTCGGCGGGTCTGGGCGCGCTCGCAAAAGACTTGACGGTCGCCGCCGACAACGCCAGCGACACGACGATTCGCGACCGCGCCGCCGGTCTCGCCCCCACCCGCTTCCCGCCTCGCCACCGAAATTCGGGAAGTAACGAAGGAGGAGGGAGAGGCAGCCCCTGTTAAAGCCCCCCCCCCCCCCCGGAAGGGACGGTGGCGCGGGCAGCATCTCCCATTATTGGGGGCGGGGGGGCCAGGACGAACCGCACTACTTCCACTGGTATCAGACGCGGCGCGCGCGCGGCGGCCAGGCGTTTTCGACGCTGGTCAAGACGCCGCTCGACATCGCGGGAACGCTGCAAAACGTGCTTTTCGCCGATACGCCGCGCGTTATCCTTGCCTCGGCGACACTGGCATCGGGCCGGAATTTCACCTATCTAAAGGAGCGTCTGGGGCTGGACGGAACTGAGGCCGAGGAGCCGGTGGAGATTATCGAAGGCTCGCCCTTTGACTTCGCGAAGAACAGCCTGCTGTATATCCCCCGCCATCTGGGCGCACCGACCGGCGGTTACGGCGGCAACGATCATCAATCGCATGCCGAGCGTGTTGCCGATGAGGTGATCGCGCTGGTCGAGGCGGCGCGCGGGCGTACGTTCGCGCTTTTCACGTCGCACCGGATGCTGAAAGCCGTTCACGAGAAGCTGTGGGATAAGACGGATTACCCGCTGTTTGTGCAGGGGGAGATGCCGAATGGGCGGCTGGTGGAGGAGTTCACTCGCTCCGGCAATGGCGTGCTGCTGGGCACCAGTTCGTTCTGGGAAGGGGTGGATGTGCCCGGCCCGGCGCTGTCCTGCGTCATCCTGGATAAGCTGCCCTTTGCCGCGCCGGACTCGCCCGCCCAGCGCGCCCGCGAGAACGCTATCCGCGAGGCGGGCGGTGATGCGTTCCGCCAGTTCTCGCTGCCGCAGGCCCAGCTTCGGCTCAAGCAGGGCTTCGGGCGTCTGCTGCGCACCGTTTCCGACCGGGGCGTCGTCTGCATTCTCGATGGCCGCTTGTGGACAAAGGGCTATGGCCGCGACTTCCTGGCTGATCTGCCGCCCAGCCCCCGCACCGACCGCCGTGAGGATGTGGAGCGATTCTTTGCTGGGGAGATGCAGGCCCCCCTGCCCCCCAATATGGCGGGGTTTTGACAGACAGGGAAAAGGCTTCTCACCCTGGGAATCCCCAACCGGGGGCAGGAAGGCCTTCTCCACCCGCGATTCTTACGAGATATTCGGAAGTTTCCTCCGCCCTGATTTGACAGAATCGGAAGTTTCTGCAATAATTAATGTTGGCCCGGCCCTATTTTCTGCGGCGGGCCGGACTCTTTTTTATGCAGACGACCGGCGACGATCCCGTATATGTCATCAGCGTAGCCGCGCGCCTGGCGGGTTTGCCCTGCTGGGTGCTGCGCGTCCTTGACCAGGAAGGTCTCGTTGTCCCCGTCCGCACCGACTCCAACCGCCGCCTGTATTCCGACAACGACATCGCTTTGCTGGGCCGTGTCCAGTATCTCCTCAAGGAGCGCGGCGTCAACATCAATGGTGTCAAGGTCATTCTGGAGATGGAAAAAGGCGTGCCCGCGCCTGTCGCCGCAGGCAACGGCGCGGCAGAAGCAGCGCCCGCCCTGCCTCCTACCCTGGAATACGCGACCGGAAATAAAGGAAACCCATGATTTACCCCTCCGCCGATAAGATCGACAAGGAAATTGACTCGAAGTACGCGCTCGTCGTGCTGGCTGCCAAGCGCGCCCGGCAGATCAAGGAAGGCGGGCGGCTGCTGATCGATACGCGCTCCACGAACCCGCTGACCATCGCGCTCGAAGAGATCGCCAGCGGCAGGGTGAAGTATGAATTCGACGAAAGCTCGCTGGCCGGTCAGGAAGCGCTGGAAGACGCCCGCGCCGTGGTCGGCAACCGCAACATGGAAGGCGACGGCAACGGCGACGGGGAAGCGATTCCCGACAATGTTCGGGCCGCCTACGCGCAGTTAGGGGCGGAACTGGATGACACCGCTATTCTGGGGGATGATGAAGCCGGGGATGACCTGGTGGACGACGAGGTGGACGACGAGGAGCCGCCCGTGACCCTGGATGATGACAGCGAAGGGACGGGGGCATAAACAGCAATGGGCAGGACAGTTGGCATAGACCTGGGAACGACGAACTCCGTTATCGCGGTCATGGAAGGCGGCGAGCCGACGGTGATCCCGCTGGCGGAGGGATCGCGCTTGTGCCCGTCCGTGGTCGGCTTTTCCAAGACCGGCGAACGGCTGGTGGGACAGCTTGCGAAGCGGCAGGCCATTACCAATCCGGACCGCACCATCGCCTCTATTAAGCGGCATATGGGGTCCGATCATCGCGTCACCATCGACGGCAAGCCCTATTCGGCACAGGAAATCTCGGCGATGATCCTGCAAAAGCTCAAAGCCGATGCCGAGGCGTTTCTGGGCGAGACCGTCGATAAGGCCGTTATCACCGTTCCGGCCTATTTCAATGACGCGCAGCGGCAGGCGACCAAGGACGCCGGGCAGATCGCCGGTCTCCAGGTGCAGCGCATCATCAATGAGCCGACGGCGGCGCTGGCCTACGGCATGGACAAGGAAGAGGTGCATACGATCCTGGTCTGGGATCTGGGCGGCGGCACCTTCGACGTATCGATTCTGGAACTGGGCGACGGCGTTTTCGAGGTAAAAGCTACCAACGGCGACACGCGCCTCGGCGGCGACGACTGGGACGACCAGATCATCAACTGGATGGCGACCGAGTTCCAGAAAGAGACGGGCGTCGATCTGCGCAAGGACAAGATGGCGACCCAGCGGCTGAAAGAGGCGGCGGAAAAGGCCAAGGTGGAGCTTTCCACCGTCGTCACCACCAATATCAACCTGCCGTTTATCTCCACCACGGCGGAAGGGCCTGTCCACCTGGACCTGACCCTCACCCGCGCGCAGTTTGAGGCGATGACCGACGATCTGCGCCAGAAGATGCTCGGCCCCACCAAAATGGCGCTGGAAGACGCGCGCCTGGAAACGGCGGCTATCGACCGGGTGATGCTGGTGGGCGGCTCGACGCGTATGCCTGCCGTGCAGGATATGGTGCGCGAAATGTTCGGCAAGGAGCCGCACAAGGGCACGAACCCGGACGAAGTGGTCGCGCTCGGCGCGGCGATTCAGGCGGGCGTTCTGGGCGGCGAAGTGCGCGACATCGTGCTGCTGGACGTTACCCCGCTTTCGCTGGGCATCGAGACGCTGGGCGGCGTGATGACCAAGCTGATCCCGCGCAACACGACCATTCCCACGTCGAAAGCCGAGGTCTTCACCACCGCCGCCGACGGTCAGAGCGCCGTGGACATCCACGTTCTCCAGGGCGAGCGTGAGTTCGCGGGGGCAACAAGACACTGGGCCGCTTCCAGCTGTCCGGCATTCCGCCCGCGCCGCGCGGCGTTCCCAAGATCGAGGTGACTTTCGATCTGGATGCCAACGGCATTGTCGGTGTCAAGGCCAAAGACCAGGCGACAGGCCGCGAGCAGCGCATTACCATCACAGCGTCATCGGGGCTTTCCAAGGCCGAGATCGACCGCATGGTGCGCGACGCCGAACTGCACGCCGACGAAGACAAGCGGCGCAAAGAGGAGCTGGAAACGAAAAACCGCGCCGACTCGCTCCTGCACAACGCCGAAAAGACGCTTGCCGACGCCGAAGGCAAGGTGGATGCCGGCCTTATCGGCACGGCGCGCGACGCCGCTGCCGGTCTGCGCGCCGCGCTCGGCGGCTCGGACATGCAGGCGGTCAGCGCCCGCACCGATACGCTGACTGATGCCGTTTATGCCGTTTCTTCCGCACTGTACCAGCAGGCGAACAGCGGCGACGGCGGCGCGTCCTCCTCGTATACCGCTCCGGACGACAACGGTTACGGCGGCGGCAACGCACCCGAGGATACGAACGGCTACAACACCGCAGCCGATGATGGCACCGGTACGCCGGATGACCGCACCGCCCAGTTCACCGGCAGCGGCGAACCGGCGGGCGCGGCGGCAGGCACGCGCACATCCGGCGATGACGATGTTGTCGAGGGCGAGTTCCGCGAGGAGCGGTAGGAAGCGCGGCCTTGCGTCGGACCTCTCCCCCCCCTGCCCCTCTCCTAAAGGAAAGGGGGTGTGCCAGGAACACCGATGCTTGTCGAAGGCGTTGCGTCGTGCAGAGCTTCCTATTTGACAGGCTCCCCCTTTCCTTAGGAGAGGGGGAAGGGGAGAGGTCCGACGCAGAGTTCAGGCAAAGGAACCGATGGTGACGAAGCAGGATTATTACGAGGTTCTCCAGATTTCGCGGGAAGCGGACGAGACCGAGATCAAGTCGGCCTACCGCAAGCTCGCGCTCAAGTACCACCCGGACGTCAACCCCGGCGACAAAGAGGCCGAGGAGAAGTTCAAGGAGGTGGCCGAGGCCTACGAGGTGCTGTCCGACGCGGACAAGCGCCAGATGTACGATCGCTATGGGCACGACGGCCTGAACGGCGGGGGCGCCGGCGGCTTCGGGGGTGGTTTCGGCGGCTTCGGCGACATCTTCGACATCTTCTTCAACGGCGCGGCCCAGGGGCGCGGCCGCTCCGCCGTCCAGCGCGGCGCGGACATGCGCTACGATCTGGAAGTGACGCTGGAAGAGGCGTACAAAGGGGTCGAGAAAACGGCGCGTATTCAGCGTATTGAGACGTGTGAAACGTGCAGCGGCAACGGCGCGGCTCCGGGCACGAAGCCCACCACCTGCACTACCTGCAGCGGGCAGGGCCAGATACGCCACACGCAGAACACGATCCTGGGCACCTTTGCGACCATGTCTCCCTGCACGCGCTGTGGCGGGTCGGGACGCATCGTTCAGACACCGTGCGTCACGTGTAATGGCCAGGGACGGTTGCGTAAGGCGCGCGAGTTCACCATCAACGTACGGCCCGGCGTGGATGACGGGATGCGCTTCCAATATCCCGGTGAGGGAGAAAGCGGCGCGCTCGGCGGCCCGCCCGGCGACCTGTATGTCTTTTTCCACGTCAAAAAGCACCCGCAGTTCGAGCGGCAAGGCCAGGAACTGTTTACGGAAGCGCCTATCTCCTTCACACAGGCGGCTCTCGGCGATGAAATCACCGTCGCCACGGTCGGCGGTGAGCAAGGCACCATTGTCGTTCCCGAAGGCACCCAGACCGGCACGACCTTCCGCATGCGCGGCTTCGGAATGCCCGATGTGCATGGCCGGGGCAGCAAAGGCGACCTGCATGTGTCCGTGAAAGTGGATGTTCCGACACGCCTTTCCGACGAGGAAAAGAAGCTGCTGCGCCAGCTTGCCGTTCTCCGCAGCGAGCGCCCCCTGCACGAGCAGAAAAGCATCTTCGACCGGGTGAAAGAAGCCGTCAAGGAAGCCGTCGCCCCCAGCCACGAGGATTAGGGCCTTTCCCCAGGAGGAACAGCCATGCGCTGGGCGGAAATCGCGGTGGAGGTGTCGGGGGACGCGCAGGAGGCTGTCGGGGCGCTGCTGACGGAGGTAGCGGGCTGTCAGGGCTACAGCGCGGCCCTGGAAATGGTTCTGGGCTATCTGCCCGTGGACGACCGTCTGGAGGGCACGCTCCTTGCGCTCCGGAATTCCCTCGCTTCTTTGGTGGACGCAGGCTTTCCTGAAGTCGTGCCGGAAATCACGGTGCGCTTTGTCGAGGAGGCGGACTGGGCGAACGCCTGGAAGCAGTATTTCAAGCCGCAGCGAATCGGCAGGCGTCTGGTGGTAAAGCCGACGTGGGAAGCCTGGGACGCCGCCCCGGACGACGTCGTCATAGAAATAGACCCCGGCATGGCCTTCGGCACCGGCCTGCACGCCACCACCCGCCTGTGCCTGCGCGCTCTGGAAGACGCCGTCGTTCCCGGCGTGAGCGTCGCCGATGTGGGCACCGGTTCGGGCATTCTGGCGGCGGCGGCGGCGCGGCTGGGCGCGGCCCGTGTCGCCGCTGTGGACATTGATCCGCTGGCCGTGCGAATCGCGCGGGAAAACGTCGCCCTGAACCACACAGAAAGCATCGTCCATGTCGCCGAATCCGACGTGCCTCCGCCCGGCACCTTTGACATCGTCGTCGCCAACATCCTCGCCGATGTTATTATCGGCATGGCCCCGGCACTTCGCGATGCCCTGCGCCCCCATGGAACGCTTATAGCCTCCGGCATCATCGACACCCGCGCCGAGGACGTGCGCCAGGGTTTAATAGAAGTCGGTCTGACCATACAGGAAACGCCGACCGAAGGCGAATGGGCAGCCATCATCGCCCAGCGCCGGGAGCAATAAGGCCATGAGGAAAGTGCTATGAGCACCATCCGGCTGGACTTGGAAGAAGATTTAGCAGCTCTGCTGCAAACGGCGAATCAGCCCGTTCAGCGCACGGCACGCGAGCTGATCGTTTTAGAACTGTATCGGCGCGGCAGTATTTCCAGCGGTAAAGCGGCTCAGCTTCTGGATATGTCCCGGTGGGAGTTTATCCGCCACGCTTCTCGTTTAGGTATCGCCTTCTTTGACATGACCGAGGAGGAGTGGCAGGCGGAACGGCTTCAAGCGGAAACCGTATGACACCTGCGCCGGTTGTATCCAACGCCAGCCCGCTTATTGCACTGGAGCAAATCGGCCAGTTGCCGCTGCTGGAGCAGCTTTTCGGTCAAGTGTTCGTGCCGCCTGCCGTTGCTCGCGAAGTGGCTCCCTCGGTCACTTTACCTGACTGGACGCAAGTGCAGGTTCTGACACAAGCTGTCGGTCCACTTATTCTGGGCGCTTCGCTGGGAGCCGGTGAGAGTGAGGCCATAAGTCTGGCGCTTGAGATAAATGCCCGTTTAGTGATTCTGGATGATCGCCCCGCACGCCGCTTAGCACACGCGTTGCGCTTACCGGTTATCGGCACATTAGGCATTCTATTGACGGCGAAACAAAGGAATTTGTTATCCGCAGTGCGGCCCTGCCTCGATGCCTTGTTGCAGCGTGACTTTCGCATTGCGCCCGCCTTGCATGAGCAGATTCTTATAGATGCCGGTGAAAATGAATGAGCAAGCGCCAGGCTCTCACCGCTGCCGGTATGACCGTCCAAACAACACCGAAGGCGAATGGGTGTCTTGAAATGCTGGCTTGGCTGGTGGCGGGTGCTATACTGAGGATGGAGGCAGCTACACTATGGAAACCGCAATGACAACCGATCCACCCACGAATGAGGCCGAGGCGGCAGCCATGCTTGCCCGAATCGTGGAACAGATCAAAGAGGTGCGCGAACAGATGAAGGCTGACGACGCCGAAATCACGCGCCTGAAGGCAGAAAGTGCTGAACTGCGAACAGAAACGTGCGCTATTCTTGCCCGGCTTCAGGCGGCGAAATAGCCGCTTATGTGGAAGCAGCTTGCGGATTTGATGGCGCAGTTCTTTACGCTTGCGCGTGACATCCAGCAAAACAAAACCGACATCAAAGAGGTGCGTGAGGAGTTGAAGGCGACCCAGCAAGAAGTTCGTCAGTTGGCAGCGGTGGTGGAACGGCTTATGTACGAAGTACATCGTTCCAATGAGCGCACCGAGAGTGATCGTGAAAAAGATGATGCTTCAGTTGGAGAACGCCTTGCTCAAGTTCGAGCGGCGGCTTCCGCCCGCCAATCCACCGTCCGGCGAATAAACGTTAAATGGCAACTTTAGAACAGCGTGAGACAGCGGCTGCCGCCGCGCGGGCGGCACGGAATAGAGAGGCGGCTGGCGCAGTCGCGAGGGTCCGCAGTGGCGTTTCCGGGCGCGCGATGGCGCTGGGCGTGCTGCTGACCGTCCTGAATGTCTGGTGGGTGACGATGGTCGAGGTGCGCTACTATATCCTCGATGGGTCGTCGCTGCCGCTGTTTATCACCCCGATCTTCATGCTGCTGGTGCTGGTGGGCGGCAATGCGCTGGTGCACCGGATTTTTCCGAACGCGGCGCTGCGGCAGGAGGAGATGCTGACCGCCTATATCATGGCGGTAGTCTCCAATACCTTCGCCGGGCACGATATGCTTCAGAACTTTTTCGGCTCGGTGACGCACCCCTACCACTTCGCCAAGCCGGAAAATTCGTGGCAGGAACTGTTCGTGCGGCACCTGCCGCGCGGCCTGTTTGTCACCGACACGGCGGCGCTGGAGGCGTGGTATCGGGGCAACACCAGCTTTGACAGGGCGGCGGGCTATCTGGTTCACTGGACGGTGCCGCTGCTGCTCTGGGGCGTCTTCTTTCTTATCCTGGTCTTTCTGTTCGCCTGCGTGACGGTTCTGTTTCGCAAGGCGTGGACGGAAAACGAGCGGCTGGCGTTTCCGATCATTCAGTTGCCGCTGGCGATGACCGAGCCGGGCGGCGGTTTCTTTCGAAGCCGAACGATGTGGATCGGCTTCGGCTTTGCGTTCCTTATCGGTCTGGTCAACGGTATCCACGAACTGTACCCGACCGTGCCCAACGCGCCCTGGATCAAGCTTTTCAATGTGGGTCAGTTCTTCACCGGGCAGCCCTGGGAAGCGATACGCACCTACGGCATGCAGACCTCGCTGTACCCGTTCGCGATTGGCCTGGCCTACTTCATCCCGCTGGACCTGGCCTTTTCCTGCTGGTTCTCCTATCTCTTCGCACGCGGCTACTTCGTGGTCGGGCGCGCGGCGGGCTGGGATGGGCCGTCGGCGGCGCAGGGCTGGCCGTTCCTGCGGGAGATTTCGTCCGGGGCGTGGATCGGGCTGGCGGCGGCGCTGCTGTGGGCGAATCGCAAATATCTGGCGCGGGCGTTCGATATGGCTTTCGAGCGCGGCGCGGGAGGCCAGACGTTGCGTGCGGAAGACCCCGCCGAGTCGCGCCGCTACCGGTTCGCCTTTATGGGCATTGTTTTCGGGACGTTGTTTTTGATGGGGTGGAGCCGGTTCCTGGGCATCTCGCCCCCGGTCGCGCTGGGCTTTTTCGGCATTCTGTTCGCGCTCTCTCTGGCGATTACGCGCGTGCGCGTGGAGTTCGGCACGCCGCATGAGATCGTCTTCGTCAAGCCCGGCGATGTTCTGGTGACGCTGTTCGGCACCAATACGCTGGGTCGCGACAATCTTATCGGCATGCAGTCGATGTACTGGTTCAACCGGGGCTACCGCTGCCACCCCATGCCCAACTACCTGGAAGCCTTTAAAATGGGCGAAGGACGGGATATGCCCTATGCGCGCCTGTGGACCGCGCTGGCGCTTGCCTCGGTCGTGTCGCTGCTGGTTACATACGCCGCGAACTATGTGATTACGTACGAGGCAGGCGCAACGGGCCGGACGGCGGGTTATAAGCGCTGGGTGGGGCAGGAGGCGTTTGGGCAGCTTGCCAACTGGCTTCAGTTAGGGCAGTCGGCGGGCGCGGCCAGTTTCTGGTTCTTCCTGGGCGGCCTGGGAACCGTGGGCGCGCTGGCGGGCCTGCGCTCGGCGTTTTTGTGGTGGCCGCTGCACCCGGCGGGCTTTGCGCTGGGCATCTCCTACGCCATGAACTACTTCTGGCTGTGCGTCTTCGTGGCCTGGCTGTGCAAGCTGCTGATTATTCGCTACGGCGGCATGAACGCCCACAAAAAGGCGATTCCGTTCTTCCTGGGGCTGATTCTGGGCGACTACACCATCGGGGCGCTGTGGTCACTGCTCGCGCTCGCTCTGGGGCAGCCTACCTATAAAATATATATTTAGCCGCGCTGGTTTACGACTGAATCCGCCGTTTATCCCTTATAATCTACTGACAGCTACAAGCTTGCTGTTGTAAGGAGATCCTCGGATGTTCGTCCCCTACCGCGCCAAGAACCCGCCGGAAAGCTTTCCGTACGTCACCGTCTGCCTGATTGTTCTCAACACGCTGATCTACGCTCTTACCAGCGAATTCTTTCTTTCGATTCGCGATTCGGTGGTGGAAAGCTACGCGGTTTCCCATAATACGTTTACCTTCCCCCGGCTGGTCTCGGCGATGTTCCTGCACGGCGACCCGATGCATCTGCTGGGCAACATGCTGTTTTTGTGGATATTCGGCGCGGCGGTGGAGGGGCGGCTGCGCCCGCTCAAGTTTGCGGCTCTGTATCTGCTGGCCGGGTTCGCGGGCAGCCTGCTCCACGATGTCGTCAGCGGCGTCCTTGCTCCCAAGCAATTCGGGCTGGGCGCGTCCGGAGCGATCATGGGCCTTGCGGGGGCATACCTGTATATGTTCCCCTTCTCGACTATCTGTATCTTCGTGCTGAACCGCTGGCATCAGGGCGTTATCGAGTGGCAGGCGCAGTGGGTCATCCTGATGTATATCGGCCTTGATCTGCTGCAAGGGCTTTTTACACGCGGTCTGGGCCTGAGCGGCGGCGTCGCCCACTTTGCCCATCTGGGCGGCTTCGCGCTGGGCTTTGCGGGCGTGCTGGCGCTGCGCGCCAAGCGCGACAGCGAATACTATTCCGAGGCGCAGGCGGTGCGCTCCGATGCGCGCGGGGATTATTCGCTGCTGGCCTATCACGAGCTGGAATCGCTGATGGAGCATCCGAATGACAATGCCCCGCTGATAATGGCCTACTGCCACAAGGCGCTGCGGAACAATGTCGGGGCGGACCACGAACGGTGCCTGGCGACCCTGAACCGGCATAGCCGCGTGTTGATCGAGCAAGCAAATCCGGACTCGCTCGCGCGGCTGGTGCTGGGGCTGCCCTCGGACAGCGCCCCGCTCCCGCTCGTCTTTTATCTGCGCCTCGGCTCGCGCCTGGAAACCGATGGCTCGTATGATATGGCGACGCTGCTGTACCGCCGCGTCTACGAAATCGACCCGAACGCGCCCGATTCGGAAACGGCGCTGTACCGCGCGGCCCGCCTGACCGAGCAGACCAGCCCGGACACGAAACAGGCGGCGGCGTTCTACACGGAGATGCTGCGCCGCTTCCCCAACGGCTCGCTTTGCGACCAGGCACGCGCCGCGCTCCAGCGCCTCGGCGTTGCCGCTGCGCCCCCTGCCCTCGTCTTCTCCGCCGGTAATGCAGCGCCCGCTCCCGCTGCTCCGTTCGCGCCCGTAATAGACAGCAGTGCGCCCACGCCGAGCAGTGCCCCGGTTGCAAGCGCGCCGCCTGTACCGGAAGACGACGACCTGCGCCCCGTGGGTGGCAGCGGTTTCCACAACAGTCCTGCTCCGGCAGCAAGCGCGAACGCTCCCCTTGCCCGCGCCCATGACAGCACCCCACCGGATGATGACCTGATGCCTATCGGCAGTCATCGTTAACCGGGCGACAGCGCGTCCGGGGTAGAATGCTCCCATGCAGACGGAGGCGGTTGTTTTCGAGAAGCCGGACACGGTGACGGTGCGACGCATCGAAATGCCGGAACCCGCTGCGGGCGAGGTTTGCCTGCGGACGGAGCGGTCTACCATCAGCGCGGGGACGGAGGGCTGGGCGCTGCGTGATCTGTTCACCTGGAGCAAGACGCTTTTCCCGTGCGTGCCGGGGTATCAGCGAGTCGGCGTGATCGAGGCGCTGGGGCCGCAGGTAACGGGGTGGCAGGTCGGTGAGCGGGTCATGGCGACTACCGGGCGCTGGGACGGCGAGGTAAAGCCGTTCTGGGGCGCGCATGCCGCCCGCGCGAATACGGCGGCGGATCAGTTGTTTCGTCTGCCCGAGGGTATCGATCCGGTGGATGCGTCCGGCGCGGTGGTCGCCCAGGTCGGTTACAACGCCGCGAGCCGTGTTTCTTTACGGCGACGGCATTATCGGGCAGTGCGCGGCGCAGGCGGCACGGGCGCGGGGCGCGCGGGTGATCTTGGTCGGGCACCGGCAGGAGCGGCTTGACCGGGCGCGGCAAACGGGGCTGACGGGCACTGCCAACAGCCATGCGGGGAATGTGGCTGAGGCGGTGCGGGCGCAGACGCAGGGTGAGCCGGTTACGGCGGTGCTCGATTCCGTGCAGACCGAGGCGTCGCAGCGCGAATACGTGCCGCTGCTGGAACATGGGCGCGGGCAGATCGTCTACTGCGGCTTTACGCCGGGCACGTCCTGGGCGGATATGGCCCTGCTCCAGCAGCGGGAACTGACCGCTTACTTTGTTTCCGGCTGGAACCGCACGCGCATGGAGGCCACCCTGGCGCTGCTCGCGTCCGGCCAGATGCGCCTGCGCCCCCTCGTCACCCATCACGTCCCCTACTCCCAGGCTCCCGAAATGTACCGGATGATCGGCGAAAAAAGCGCGCCGTTTCTGGGCATCACCCTGGATTGGACAGAATAGCAGCAGCCATGAAGATACTGATAACCGGCGCGTGCGGCTTTGTGGCCCGCGCGCTGACAACGGAACTGGAAGCTTCCGGCACCCGCCACGAACTGCGCCTGCTGGACCGGACGCCGCCGGAGCAGGCGACGGTGTTCCAGCCGGGATCGGCGGAGCGGGCGAAGGTTCCTTTAGAGACAAACTGGCCCTTCGTGCAGGCGGAGATAACCGACCCGGAAGCAGTGCGGCAGGCTATGGAAGGCGTGGACGCCGTGGTGCATCTGGCCGCCGCCGTCAGCGGCGTGCCGGAGCGTGGGGTAGAAACCTTTGAGGCCAATGCGCTGGGCACGTTTGTGGTACTGGATGCGGCGCGGCAGGCGGGCGTGCAGCGGTTCCTGTGCGCGTCGAGCATCAATGCCTTCGGCACCTTTTACTGGCGTCTGAGCGGCAAACCGGTCGTGTATTCGAGCCTGCCGCTGGATGAAACTTTCGCGCCGGTTCCCGAAGACCCCTACAGCCTGAGCAAGTGGGTGAACGAAGGGACCTGCGCCGCGTTCACCCGCGCCTACGGTATGACCACGGCGGCGTTTCGCTTCGCGGGTGTGTGGACGAACGATCAGTACGAGGATAAGCAGAAAAAAGGTCTGGAGCCGACCACGCGCTGGTCAGACGATCTGTACCAGTGGGTGCATGTGGCCGACATCGCGCGTGGACTGCGGCAGGCTCTGGAAGCACCCGGCCTGCCTGCGCACGGCGTCTACACGCTCAGCGCCGCCGACACCCGCTGCCCGGAACCGACCCGCGACTTGCTTGGCCGTTTCCGCCCGGATCTGCTGGAAACCCTGACCGAGCCGCTGGAAGGCCGCGCGCCGCTGCTGTCTATCGAGCGCGCCCGCTGCGCCTTCGGTTACGCGCCCCAGTATCGCCTGGGGTCATGAGCGGCGCAGAGCGAAGGCGTTGGCGACGAGCGGAAAGAAAAGCGCTCCCAGGACGAAGAGGATAAGCAGAATGATTCCCGTGATTTCGCCGCCCAGCGCCATCGCCGCCAGCCCCCCAAAACCCAGCACGGCGAGACAGACGGCGTAAACGCTGAGCGCCTTGCGTCCCCGCGCGGATTCACTGCCGAAAGCCCCGGCGATGGGGATGACGAGCAGCGCGAACACGGCGGCGGCGAACAGAGCGGTATCCGCCCGCGTCAGCAGATAGATGCCGCCCGCTGTGAACGCTCCCAGCAGGCTCGCCCCCACCCAATTCGAGCCGACGATCTGATCCCGCGACAGCGCCAGACGCCCGAGTGGGTTGAGACGCAGCAGCAGGTTGAACAGCGGCTCCGCCGTCCAGGTCAGAAAAACGAAAAGAAAGTACAGGCCGATCAGCGGATACAGAAACGGGCCAAGCTCCGGGTTCTGCCGCGCCGCGCTTCGCAGCGCGCGGGACACAAACAGGCCGCCGAAGATAACGCCCCAGCGCGCCTGATCGCTGAGCCGCGACATCCAGAAAAAGTAGCCGAGCATCACGCGGTACACGACATAGCGCGCCCTGAGCGCCTCCAGCACCCCCTGCCGCGCCCAATCCAGATTCGGATCGAGCCGCAGCGCCTCGCGGAAGTGCTCCATCGCCTGCTCCTGCTTACCCGCCTCCAGCAGCGCCCAGCCCTGATTGGCGTGCGTCGCCGCGTTATCCGGGTCGCGGGCCAAGGTGGACTGCAGCGCCGTTCCCGCCTCCTGCCGCCGTCCCAGCTTTTGCAGCGCCATCGCACGCACATTGGCGGCGTCGATATGCTCCGGCTCGACGGTCAGACCCGCGTCGGCGGCGGCAAGTGCCGCGTTCCACTGACGGCGCTGCAAGCGGATACTGCCCAGCAGGGCGAAATAGTCGGCCTCCTCCGGTTCGAGGGCGATTGCTTCATTAACCGCCGCTTCCGCCTCGGTCAGCCGGTCCTGGTCTTCCAGTACCGCCCCCAGCACGAAATGGGCGAAGGGGAAATCCGGGGCCAGATGCACCGCGCGCCGCGCCTCGTCGGTCGCCTCCGCGTGCTGCTTCTGCTGTGTCAGGCAGAGCGCGAGAAGTGCGTGTGCCAGCGGGTCATCCGGGTTATTCGTTAATTCCTGCCGCAGCTCGCGGGCCGCCAGCTCAGGCCGTGACTGCTGAAGGAGAAGCCGACCACGTTCGAGGTGATTATCCATGTGTTGCTCAATGGGAAAGGCGCGAGGAGAACGGGACGAAACGAAGCCATTTCCGCTTCTGCTCCGCCTTGATGTATTCGAGAACTGAAGGAGGCAGGCTCTTATGCCGACTGCGGCGGCGGTACGCCCAGATATAATAGCCGACACCGATCAGAGCAAGGCCATTAAAGCAAGCGAGGGAATCATATATCCCCACAGATAAAGGCCACCGATTGTGCGTGCGCCGCCAAAAAACATCCCGAAGATTATTGCTGCACCCAAAGCCAACATCCAGAGAATCGGCGTCGGAAGGTCTATTTCCGGCTCCGGGAGCGGCTCCGATTCCAGATAGCTGGTAACGGCATCCTTTAAATTGTCACGCGCCACAGCGTTTTCCGGGTCAAGCTTTACTGCTTGATGAAAACAGTCTATGGCGTCCTCGATGCGGGCCTGATGGCGAAGGGTCAGCCCCAGGTTGTTCATTGCCAGATAAGACAAAGGGGCGAGGGACAAGGCTTTTCGGCAATGCTGTTCCGCTTCCTCCCAGTCCCCTTCCTCCATTGCGACCAAAGCCATCGCTATATAAGAATCGGCCCAATCGGGGGCAGTCGCGATAAGGGATTCGGCTGCCCGGTGTGCCTGTTCCGTATCATCCACCGAGAGATACGCCTGAACAAGTGTGTTCAGAACGAACTTTTCCCGTGGGGCCAGGCGAAGCGCCTCCTGCATCGCCGCAAGTGCGCTGATATGATCTCCCTTTGCCCGGAGAGCCAGACCGCGAAGACGGTGCCCCCATTCCTCGTCGGGTGCGGCGGCAATGGCCTCGTCTGCGTACTTTTCCGCTTCGTCCCACTCGTCCAGAGAATCAAAAGCCTGCGTGATCAAGCAAAGGAGACGCGGATTTTTTGGGGCGCATTCCAGGGCTTTGAATAGAAGCGGGAGCGCCTCCCGGTATTTGCCGACCGAAATCAGTGCGCGTGCTTGCTCTGCGAACTTTTCCACATCCTCTATGACGCTCATAGCAGGCGCTGGTTGCGAAGGTAGGTGAGCAGATCATCGTAGACGCCGCCTTCGTTGGCGAACAGGGCGTAGTTGCGGGCGGTGTCGAACCAGGGGCGAGTGCTGGGCTTTATTTCTTTCAGGGCGCGCTGGAAGTCGGGCAGGCGTATGGGCCGCGCGCTGCCACGGGCAATCGATTCTTCCATCGCCAGTTCGGCGGCGGATTCCACCAGATGAGCCAAATCCGCGCCGGAAAAGCCGCCGGTTTTCGCGGCGAGGGCCATAAAATCGACGTTCTCAATGGGGCGATCCTGGGCATGGTAGCGCAGGATGGCGGCGCGGGCGGGAATGTCCGGGGGCAGTATCAGCAGCGTTCTATCGAGACGACCGGGGCGGCGCAAAGCCGTGTCCACGTCCCAGGGATGGTTGGTGGCGGCCAGCACGAAGACGCCCTCGTTGCTGCCGCCCAGGCTGTCCAGTTCCGCCAGAAGCTGATTGACTACATCGCGCCCCGCCGATTCGCGCATTAAACTGCGCTTGCGCCCCAGCGCGTCTATCTCATCGAAGAACAGGACACAGGGACGGTTGCGGCGGGCGGTTTCGAATATCTCGTGCAGGTTGCGCTCGCTCTGGCCGAGCCACATATCCAGAACGTCCGACAAACCGATGGAAACAAAGCGCGCCCCCAGTTCGCCCGCCGTGGCCCGCGCGATAAAGGTCTTGCCGCAGCCGGGCGGGCCGTACAGCAGCAGGCCGCCGCGCAGTGACTTGCCGTACAGCTTCCTCATGTCGGGGTTCTTCATCGGGGCCAGAAACGCGACATTCAGCCGCCGCTTGGCCTCGTCCATGCCCGCGACATCAGCCAGAGTGACTTTCGGCTCCTCGGTTTCCCAGGCGGTGTCGCCTTCTGCGCCGCCGCGCCCACGCCCGATGCGTACCCGGTCGGATTCGTCGGGGGGAGGCGGCGCGTCGTTCAAAGAAAAATCGCCCGCCAGCTCCGGGAACGGGGGCAGGGACAGGTCGGCTGGTGGCCTGGGCGCTTCTTCGACTGGCTGCGAGTTGTCGCCGCCGCCGCCGAGGGCGTCGTACAGCCGCCGGTAGCCTACGGCTCGCGCGATGTCTCCGGCGGCTTGCGCGCTTTCCGCCGCCAGATGCAGGGCGTCGCGGTTGTCCGGCTGCTGCACCAGAATACGGGCGCAGTGGCTCAGGGCGTCGGCGGGCTGCCCCGCCTGGAGAAGAAGCTGCGCCAGATGCAGGCGCAGCGCGCTGTTGTCCGGGTCGCGCTCGACGCCGACGGTCAGGGCGGCGATAACGCTGGGGTCTATCGGCATAGCTTTATTGTGGCATCAACCTATCTAAACATCACGGGTTCCACAGGTGCGGCCTAACGCTTCGCTTCACCGGCGCGAGAAGAGGACGCGGCAATATCAAAGCCTTTGGCAAAGCCCGAGACAGAAAAGCTACTCTCGCGTCCGGTGCAAGCGGTTGTTAGGTGGCCCGGTCACAGCCACACTGTCCTGATGTTTCGGGAACTACTTTTCCTTTGGTTTGTGTTTTCCTACCAAGCCTAACTCATACCGCTTATCGTAGCACTGAGTTCGGCAGTGCTCGATAAAATGGGGATCTTTTAATTGTTGCTCGACAATCCACTCAACCAAAGCCTCGCTGTACTGCAGACCCGAAAATTTCGGTTTGTAACAAAATCTCGTATTGTTTTCCAAATTATGCAAACGGCGAAGGCAGAGAAGATCATACGTACTCAGAATTGCTGCTCCTCCCAATCTATCGTTTATTGCCTGAAGAGCCTCTTTTTGGCGGTATGGGTAAGTTGTGTCTGTATCGACCTTGCGGAATGCCGGAGCCTTCGGGTCATCTACAATCCTGATCGGAGTAGCTTTATCCGAAGTAGATTCATAAACATCTTGAGGAACGACCAGTAATCGTGAACCTCTCGGCGCTTCAACAACTCTCTTGACCCCGCGTATCCATTCCTTACGCATAAGGTCAATCTGCTTCTCTACTATTTTTCGAATATCTTCAGTATTGCCCGGTTCGCTCTTCGCTCCATGCCTAAAATAGACTGTACCTGTGCTGAAAGCTGAACGTTGCTTTCCACCTCCAATATCATATGTTCCTGGCTTTATAAAAACTACTGGTGTAGGTAGACCCTCTATAGTAAGAACTGCTATATTATGGCCGGCCTTATGATGTTCGTGCAGATCAAAATACGAGAATTCGTACCCTGTATACTTCTGAATCTTATTTGTTATGTCGGCGGGATCGAGGGATATGATGGCCGATACATCGCTACCCGACGGTTCCCCGTTGTTGCCAAGCCCGAAGACGATTGTGCCGCCGCCGGAGTTAGCAATGGCAATAATGTCTTTTATGACCTCGCACCATTCTCCTGGCGAAGTAACGTCGAAGGATTCCTTGAACTCAATAGCTTTGGATTCCCGCTTGGCATTGATGGTTTTCTGAACAATATCATCCATCTATTCGCATCCCACCGTCCGAGCTACTGTTCTAGCGCCACCTAACTTGTTATTATGCCGAAAATTTCGGCTCCACTTCGGCATAATCCGGCCATTTGGTATTGATTACCGAAATGCATCTCCGCCTCTGACAGTATCCAGTGTGCCCAGGGCGTGCGTTAACTGGCGGTGGATAGATAGCGGTGCGCGGCTCCGACCATGACGGCGATGCCGTGGGCGAGCGGCGCATCGCCGAAATCGTAGCGGGGCGTGTGGAGCAGGTAATCGCAGCCGGTGCCGAGGCGGAACATCGCGCCGGGCACTTTTTGCAGATAGTAGGCGAAGTCCTCCGCGCCCATCGTCGGCTCGGCAAGCTCGATGACGTTTTGCGGGCCGAGCAGATCGCGCCCAACCGTCCGCACCAGATCGGTTACGTTGGCGTCGTTGACGGTGACGGGCGTGCCGTAGTGGTAGTCGAAGTCGTACTCGGCGCGCAGGGCAGCGCACACCCCGGCGATAATGCGCTCCAGACGCTCGGCCATGCTCGCGCGCAGAACCGGGTCGAGGGCGCGCACGGTGCCGGAAAGCTCCGCTTCCGAGGGAATGATGTTTTTGGCCGTGCCCGCATGAAATGTGGTGACGCTGACAACGGCAGGCGCGACCGGAGATATTTCGCGTGACACGACGGTTTGCAGCGCATTGACCACCTGCGCCCCGACCAGGATGGGATCGATGGTGTCGTGAGGATACGCGCCGTGGCCGCCTTTGCCGCGAATCCGGAGGGTAAAGCTGTCCGAAGAGGCCATCGCCGGGCCGCTGCGGACGCCGATCTGCCCGACCGGCAGATTGGGCCAGCCGTGCAGCATCAGGATAGCGTCCACATCGTCCACTACCCCGGCATCCACCAGAGCGTCCGCGCCGGAAACCGTCTCCTCGGCGGGCTGGAAGATCAGGCGGACCCGGCCCGGCAGCTTGGAGCGCAGGCCGCTGAGCACCAGCGCCGCGCCCATCACGTTGGCGGTGTGCCCGTCGTGGCCGCAGGCGTGCATGACGCCGGGAACGGTGCTGCGGTAGGGAACCTCGTTCTCCTCCACAATCGGGAGGGCGTCCATATCGCCGCGCAGCGCGAATGTCCGCAGCGGCCCATTGCCGGGCGCTTCTCCCGCGCCCTCGATAGTGGCGACGATGCCGTGCGTGCCGCCGACGTGGGTTTCGTGCGGGATGTCGTGGCGCTGGAGCGTTTCGCTGACGATACGCGCCGTACGCTCCTCCTGCCCGCTTAGCTCCGGGTGGGCATGGAGGTCATGGCGCAGCGCGACGACCTGCGGCAGAACATCGGCGATACGGGCATGCAGTTCTTCGGGGGTAACGGTCATTTTTGTCATGCGTTGGGACGGCGAATCATCTGCTTGAGTTCGGTGATATTACCCGCCGCCATCATCGCATCCTCTTCTGAAATGAGTCCGGCGCGGAAGTATTTCACCAGGCACTGGTTCATTGTCTGCATTCCCCAGAAGTTGCCCTCCTGAATGGCGGTGTAGATATTGCCGCTGCGCCCCTCCTCGATCAGCTTGGCGACCGTGGGCGTGGCGATCATGATCTCAAGTGCGGCGACACGGCCTTCGGTGTCTCTGCGGGGCAGCAGCTTCTGCGAAACGACGCCGCGCAGGGAGTTCGCCATACGCATACAAAGCTGGGGCTTGTCGTGCGGCGGGAACAGGTTGATGATGCGGTCCAGGGTTTCCGAGGCGCTGGCGGTGTGGACGGACGAGAAGACAAGGTGGCCGGTTTCCGACGCCTGCAGGGCGACGTTCATCGTTTCGATGTCGCGCATCTCACCGATCAGAATAACGTCCGGGTTCTGGCGCACGACATATTTGAGGGCGTCCGTGAACGAGTCCGTATCCAGACCGATCTCACGCTGCGAGATGATGCTCTGCTTGTCGGGGTGGACGAACTCGATGGGGTCCTCGATGGTGACCACATTACAGCGGCGTGTCTGGTTGATCATGTCGAGCATCGCCGCCATCGTCGTGGACTTGCCTGAACCGGTCGGCCCGGTCACCAGGATAAGCCCCTGCCGCGCCCCCGCAAGCTCGGCGATTACCGGCGGCATGCCCAGTTGATCCAGGGAATATATTTTCAAGGGAATCAGCCGGCAGACCATGCCCATGGTGCCGCGCTGCTGGTAGATGTTGGCGCGCACGCGGGTGACATCCTCGACGGTAAAGGCCAGGTCCAGCTCGTGGCGGTGCTCGAAGCGCCCGATCTGCTCGTGGCTCATGACCGAGTAGGCCAGCTTGCGCGTGTCGTCGCCGGTCATCCGCTCATAGCCTTCGGTCGGCGTGATGCGTCCGTGGACACGCAGCATCGGCGGAGCGCCCTCTTTGATAAAGATGTCCGAGGCCTTCTTTTCCGCGGCCATCGCCACCAGTTCGCGCAAATCCATCGTAAAGCCGTATCCTTTCTATCCCCTTCTACCCCTCAGCCGCTGCCGCTGTCACCTCTTCTTGTCAGCGCGCGGACCACCGGTTGGCCCACACATACATCAGCGATCCAGCCACCGCCGCCAGAAGCACCACCAGCGCGGTGCCCACCAGGCGCTGCGTCTCTGCCTTCTTCGGCACGGAGGCGCTTCGCACCTTCTCAGGCGGCACGGTCACCTGGAAGCGCGGAAGGTCGAGCGCTTCCAGATTGTGATTTTTAATGTTCAGAATGTAGGTGTACGCTCCACCGTCCTCGGTAAGCGCCACATCGAGGTTCTGGTCGGAATGGCGGCGCAGGCCCCGGAACGGGAACCGCCCCGGCACGAAAAAGGTGACATATACGCGGTTCAGGTCGCGGAACGCCCGCGCGAAAGGCTCCACAGGCAGCACCGAGTTCTGCCAGTCCACGACTGGAGAGGCGGTCAAAAACGTGACGCTGGACATCGGCGGGTCGGTGGCTCCGGCCCGGTCGATGCGCCTGCCGTCGTTCTTACGGATTCCACGCGTTTCGAACTCCGGCTTGCCGCTTGCTTTCCACCCGGAAACCGCAAGCAGACGCTTCAGGTGATTTTGCATCACCGCTTTGGACACCACGCGGGGGTAAACCACCGAAACCGCCCATTGCCCGGTAGGATGCCCCATGACCACTATCTGCACATCGGGCCGCGTACCGCCGGGAACCTGCGCCGCCCCCTGCCGCGCCGCGCCCAGCAGCAGCAGCAGCGCCAGAACGAGCGCAAAAACGGCGATACTCCACGCTGAGCGCCGCGCCGCGCACGGGAGATTTTGGCTTTTTATCGGCATTGCTGCTGCTAATCCTTACCTTCCTGACGCCGGTGAAACGCCCGCGTCGTCATCTCTTCTGGTGCGTCTCCCCACAGGATGAGATCGGGTTAAAGAAGCGTCTCCCGCCGCCAGTTCCCCGGCGCGCCACGGTGAGACGGCAGCGCACACGGCAAAAGCGGGTGGACGGAACATAGAAAACAACCGGGCGGAAACAAACAGCCGAAACGACGGGAAAACGGAAGCGGCGGGGGCGACGGCGGTCAGCGCACGGCTGTCATCGAGGAGGACAGCACGCCGGAACCAGAACAGAAGGGTCGTATGTGGCCTTCCCACGTCGTTGTCTGCCGCAGTATTCCTTTATCGGTGCGGAATCGTACCGGGGTTTGGGGTGGGTTGGTGGAGGATAGCGGGATCGAACCGCTGACCTCTTCAATGCCATTGAAGCGCTCTCCCAGCTGAGCTAATCCCCCACGCGATGCTGTGCATTATAATAGCACACATCCGAACGTTTGACAAGCCTGGTACTGTCTTCAGGATAAGTAGGAGGGTACAATTTTGGCAGGCAAGTTCATAAAACCGGGAGATGCGATGAAGATTCTTTACGCTACGGACGGCTCGGAAGGGGCGCTGGCAGGGGCCGCGCTTCTGGGGGCGCTCGCCCTGGACAGCACGTCCCAGATACAGATACTGGCTGTTCAGGACAGGGGCGAGGAGGAAGCGGAGGAGCAGACGGCGCTTGCCGCCGCCCGCGACGCACTGCAAGGCTGTGCCGCCGGTATCACCACGACCCTGCGGCGAGGCCATACCGTATCAGAGATTCTGGACGAAGCAAACGATCTGGCGGCAGACCTGGTGGTTGTGGGTACGCGGGGCCGCTCCGCTGTGGAACGCTTCCTGACCGGCAGCGTCGCCGAGCGCGTGACGCAATATGCTCCGTGCCCCGTTCTTCTGGCACGCCCTCTTCAGGGAACGCTGCTGGACAGGATTCTGCTGGGGATGGACGGCTCCGACTGCGCGCTGCGGGCGGCGACATGGCTTCAAACTCTTCCCCTGCCCTCCGTATGCGAACTGCGCCTCGTCACCGTTGTCACGCCCCACGAAGCCGTTTTTGCCTCGCGCATGGCACAGATACCGGCTATGACGGAGCAGATAGCGCTTCTCACGGAGCAGGAAAAGGACACGGCGCACCGTCAGCTAAAAGAAACCGCGGCGACACTGGAAGGCAGCGGCAAGCGCGTCACCACCGAGGTACGCGAAGACGAACCGGCGTCCGGCCTTATCGAGGCGGCGCAAACGTGGCACGCCGATCTGCTGGTGGTCGGCTCGCAGGGGCTGACCGGCATAGACCGCTTCCTGCTCGGCAGTGTTTCCGAAAAGGCAATGCGCCACGCGCCCTGCTCGGTGCTGGTGGTGAAGTAACGCGACCAGCGCAGAGCTTAGCGCCCAAAGATTCTTTTTCGAGGACAACAGCAATGACAACGGAAGAAGAAGACCCGGAAAACCAGGGCGGTATGACCGAAGAACAATGGGCAAAACTGCAAGCCTATACACGCGGCTACGGCGACCAGGACGAAAACGGCATTGATCTTTCCCTGCTGCGCCGTAACCTTCGCCTGACACCGGCAGAGCGGCTTGCCCGTTTGCAGCAGGCAGTTAACTCCTTCCCCAAGGTGCAAAATGCCCGAACACGGAATTGATTTTCGCGCTGTTCTGGAAATGCTGAACGACGCTCAGGTACGCTTTGTCGTCGTGGGCGGCGGGTGCCCTTTGTGCTGGATGCGAGGACGTTTCGGAACACGCTAAACTTACTTTAGAAACCGACATCGGTGATGTTGATCTTCTTGGCGAAGTGGCGGGCATGGATTCGTTTGAAAGTCTGTGGAACACTCGGTTGAAATGGACATTGACGGACTTTCTATACGTGTCGCCTCGCTGGATGACCTGATTGCCATGAAACGCGCCGCGAACCGGCCCAAAGACCAGGCGCACCTGCTGGAGCTTCTGGCGCTTCGCCGTTTAACGCAGACAGAAGGAAACCCCGAAGCCCGGACGGAGACACCGCCCAAAATTAACGGGCACTAAATCGGCGCGGCGTGGTTATAAGCGATGAGACAGGCGCAACAGCGCCACTTAGACAGGTATCTGTTAGTTATGAAAAAGTTCGTTTCAATTGCCGCCGCCGTATTCGTCACGTCGCTTTTTGCGGCGCGGGCGGCGCAGGCCCAGGACATCGTGGATGTCGCCATGAGCGACCCGCAGTTCTCGACCCTGGTAACGGCGGTCAAGGCAGCCGGTCTGGTGGAGACGCTGAAGGGCAAAGGCCCCTTCACCGTGTTCGCACCGACCAATGCCGCGTTCGCCAAAATCCCGAAGGCCAAGCTCAGGCGCTACTCGCCAATAGGGCCGCGCTTACCTCTGTGCTGACCTACCATGTCGTGCCGGGCAAAATCCTGGCCGCGCAGGTGGTGGGAATGAAGGGTCCGGCGAACGTCAAGACCGTGCAGGGCAAGACTGTCCGCGTCCTTCCGCAGCCCGCGATGGTGAACAACGCGCGAATCATCAAGACCGACATCCGGGCCGATAACGGCGTCATCCACGTCATCGACACGGTGCTGATGCCCACGGGCGGCGGCAAGGCCAAGATGAAGATGAACGGCAAGATGAAGCAGCACTAAAGGCGCACGCAAGCACCCTGTGCAAAAGCCCCGGCGCGGTGCCGGGGGTTTTCATTTCTGCCTTCCGCTGCCTGGGGTATTCGCGCACAGCCTGGCTTCAAAATGGAACGACATCAGAGACAGAAACTTTCGGCAGCAGGTGAATGTGGCGGGCAGGAAGAACAGCCACATACAACCCATTGCCAAGGCATAATTGGTGACCAAGCGAGGATTCTATGTTCGTTCCCTTTGCATCAGCCGCGAAGCTGGCGTTGTTCCTTTCTCTCACTGCCTGCACCGCTGCAAAGGCGCAGACAGGAAAACTCTGGCCACTATCTGACCGGGGTGAGATTGTCTGTAGATAGCAGCATGAGACCGCCGGAGGTTGTCGCTGTCGCCACTGCCCGTGACTCTATCCACCACGGCGATAAGCTGCGGGAAAAAGGTGACCTGAGCGGGGCAGTTGATGCATATCGCGCTTCATTAAAGCAAGCCCGCGTTTATGAAGGCTACACGCGCCTTGCTGACGTGCTGATTCAGGCAGGGCGCACCAAGCAAGCCATTCAGGTATACCGTGACCTTCTCTACCCGTTGCCCACGCAAGACGAACTGCGTTTTCCTGTGGCCCCTGACGGAACATTGAAAGGTGGAGCCTGGTATGTGTTTCCTGACACGGGCTACCGCGTCTTTCACCTGGCCCACCTGCTCCATTTGTCCGGCCTGCGGGAAGAAGCTCTTGCAGCGTACAACCAGGGGGTTCGTGAGGTCCAGCAACGGTCGCCCTTCCATACGGGGGCGTATCTAAAATCGCTCAAGTTTAGTACAGCTACATTCGACGGACGCGCCTTCGAGGCTGCAATTCTGGTTGGAATGGGTCTGGGGAGCGACCCTTTCGTCATGGGCACCTTGAAAGAACCCTACCGCCACGTCCACGACCGCATCACGCTCTACCGGAAGGCGCTGCGTATCCAGCCCAACTTCACATTCGCGTACCTTTGTCTGGCCCGGTGCTACGAGGGGTTAAGCGGCGTCCACAGGCGGGATGGAAACAGAGAAGCATCGCGGCAGGCGGAGCGGGAAGCTCGATGGCTGATACGAAAAATAATTGCTATGGATCAAGCCAAGGAGGGCACACTGAGGACTTACGACAACGACATGACACGGGCCGCAAAGCACATCCAGGACCACCTGAACCAGCGCGGGAAACCATAGTGCCCGAATGAGGCACATATGTTGCGAGAAGCGGCGTAGGATGATGACGGCGTTGGGCCGCCGGGCATTCGCATCACAGCGCCAGAATCATGCGAAGCCCTGCTTCTACCTCAACCATTTCGCTGCTGCCAAGCTCGCCTGCCTGCTCGACAAGAAATGACTTATCAATGGTAATGATCTGCGATACGTTGACAACCGAATCTTTCGGCAAGCCCGTCTGCTCCGCCGTAACAAGCACGTTTCCCGGCGCATCCGCCAGCCGCAAGTTGGTCGTAAGAACCGCTGCAACTACCGTCTGGATGCGGCTCCGGTTAAAGGAATTGGCCTGCACAATCAGGACGGGGCGACGATAACCGGGCGCGGAACCGGCGGGTTCAGGCAGTTCGGCCCACCACACCTCGCCGCGCTGAATCACCAATCGTTCGACGCAAGCGAGCGCGCCTGCATGCGGACGAGGTCAGGTTCGAGCGTGCTGGACTCTTCTGCTCCATAAATCTCGTCAAGCCGCTGGGTAATTCCCTCGCCTTGATGTTCCTGCAAGTAGTGTCGAAGGGCGGCAGCAAACAACTCACTGCGTGACATGCCGCGCCGCCGGGCGAAGCGATCCGCCGACGCGAAGAGTTGGTCAGGGATAGACACGGCGGTTTTCATACGGTCAGTATAACTTCAGTCATACCGATACGCAAGTCTGCAACAAGGCCGTGATGCCGGTACAGTACGGGGTGGAAGAAATCAGTTATCGGGAGCAAGCAGGGCTACGTTCGCTCGGCGCGTG
>JAUJOK010000002.1:11818-41169 GCA_030447685.1 Armatimonadaceae bacterium | reverse complement strand
GAAGCGGCGCAGGACGATGACGGCGTTGTGGCCGCCGAAGCCGGAGTTGTTGGAGACGACGGCATCGACGCGGGCCGGGCGGGCGGCGTTGGGGACGTAGTCCAGGTCGCAGTCGGGGTCGGGGTGCTCGTAGTTGATGGTGGGGGGCAGGGTTTCGCGGTCGATGGCGAGCGCGCCCGCGATGGCCTCGATAGCGCCCGCCGCGCCTAAGAGATGGCCGGTCATGCTTTTGGTGGAGGAGACGGCAAGCTTCTGGGCATGGTCGCCGAAGACGGTCTTGATGGCCGCCGTTTCGTTCTTATCATTGTGCGGTGTGGAGGTGCCGTGGGCGTTGATGTAGCCGACTTCGGACGGCTCCATGTTTGCATCTTCCAGCGCCAGGCGAATCGCCCGCACGACGCCCTCGCCGCCGGGGGACGGCTGCGTCATGTGGAAGGCATCGCCACTCATACCGTAACCGGCAAGCTCGGCGTAGATGTGAGCGCCGCGCGCCTGGGCATGTTCCAGCGTCTCCAGGATGACGATGCCCGCGCCCTCGCCGATAACGAAGCCGTCGCGCTCCTTATCGAAGGGACGTGAGGCATGGGTGGGGTCGTCGTTGAACTTGGAGGTCATTGCCTTCATGTTGCCGAAACCGGCGACGCCGGTGGGGGTGATGGCCGCCTCGGAGCCGCCCGCGATCATGGCGTCGGCGTGGCCCCGGCGTAATATTTCTAAACTGTCGCCCAGTGCGTGCGCGCCAGTGGCGCAGGCGGTGACGACGGTGGAGTTCGGCCCCTTCGCACCCGTTAAAATCGAGATATGGCCCGCCGCCATGTCCGCGATCATCATCGGAATCAGCAGCGGCGAAACGCGGCTCGGCCCTTTTTCGATCAGGACCCGCATCTGCTCTTCCAGCGAGGCAAGCCCGCCGATGCCGGAGCCGACCAGAACGCCGATGCGCTCAGCGTTCCCGTCGTTGATAATCAGCTTCGCATCGTCCAGAGCCAGTCGGGCGGCGGCGACACCGAACTGGGCGAAGCGGTCCATGCGCTTGGACTCTTTGCGGTCCATGAAGTCGCCCGGCTCGAAACCTTTGACCTCCGCGCCGATCTTCACATCATAGGCGGACGGATCGAAGTGGGTGATACGCCCGACCCCGCTCTGGCCGGAGATTAACCCGTTCCAGTAGGCGTCCTTGCCGATGCCCAGCGGCGTCACTGCGCCGAGGCCGGTAATGACGATGCGTTTTTTCGATGCGTTGTCAGCCATGTTCTATGCTCGGTTCGCTGATTGCTATTGCCCCCCTGCCCCCACCGGCGCAGCCGGTATTGAACCGCCCTGCGGGCGTGGGGGCAGGGGAGCAAAACAGATACCTATGCGGACTTGGTTTTGTCGTCTATATAAGAAATAGCGTCGCCGACGGTCGCGATCTTTTCGGCGTCCTCGTCGGGAATCTCGACATCGAATTCCTCTTCCAGTCCCATGACCAGTTCCACGACATCCAGCGAATCCGCGCCCAGGTCATCCACGAACGAAGCGGTCGGCGTGACCTCTTCCTCGCTGACCTCAAGCTGCTCGACGACGACTTTCTTTACCCGATCAAACGTTGTAGACATGAATAAGTCCTCCAGATGTTGTTAACTACATTTATCTGCGCGGCGGCAAGCCCTGCTCAGACGGTCATTCCGCCATCCACTGTGATAACCTGTCCCGTGATATAGGATGCGGCGTCGGAGGCCAGAAAGGCGACCACGCCGCCCACATCTTCCGGCGTCCCCAGCCGACCGAGCGGCACTTTTTTGGTCAACTCGGTTCGCGCCTCATCCTTTACCACATCGGTCATCTGCGTATCGATAAAGCCGGGCGCGACGGCGTTCACGGTGACGTTTCGCCCACCCAGTTCCCGCGCGGCAGTCCGCGTAAAGCCGATAATACCCGCCTTGCTGGCCGAATAGTTCGCCTGGCCGGGATTGCCGATCTGGCCCATGATGGACGTGATATTGATAATGCGGCCCCGGCGCTGTTTTATCATCAGCTTGGCGGCGGCGCGCGTGCACAGGAACGTTCCCTTCAGGTTCGTTTCCAGCACGGCGTCCCAATCTTCTTCATCCATTCGCAGCAGCAGACCGTCGCGTGTTATACCCGCATTGTTGACCAGAATATCCAGACTGCCCCATTCCTGCGTCGCGCGGTCGAAAAGCGCCTTCACCGAAGCGGCATCCGCCACATCGCAGGCGACCGCGATGGCGCGTGTCCCGGCCTCCTGAACGGCGCTTGCCACCGCCTCGGCGTCCGTGATATTCGTGCGCGCTGTAATCAGCACGTCCGCGCCCGCCTGGGCCAGCGCCAGCGCGATACCGCGCCCGATACCGCGCCCGCCGCGCCCCGCGCCGGTCACAATCGCCGTTCTGCCTTCGAGGGGTTTCATCATCCTGCCGCCGTCACCGCTTCCTTCAGCCGGGCAAGCGACGCCGTGTCGCCCACCGAGTAGACGGTCGCCTCGGGAGCGATACGTTTTATCAGGCCCGCTAGCACATTCCCCGGCCCACACTCGACGAAGGTCGTGTAGCCATCCGCCGTCAGTTTTCGCACCGTTTCCACCCAGCGCACCGGTCCGGCCACCTGCGCCGCCAGCGCCGCCCGCACGTCTTCGGCGCTTCCCACATAGTCCGCCGTGACATTGGCGACGATGGGCAACGCCGGAGCGGCTACTTCGGTTATTTCCAGCACGCCGCGCAGGGTGGCCTGGGCGATCTCCATCAGCGGCGAATGAAACGCCCCGCTGACGGCCAGCGGAAGGATGCGCTTCGCGCCGCGCGCCTTGAGCAGCTCCGCCGCGCGCTCGACGGCATTCGCCTCACCACTGATAACCACCTGCCCCGGCGCGTTCAGGTTCGCCGGAACCACCACGCCCACCGGATTCGCTTCATGGCAGCATTCGGCCACAACGTCATCGTCCAGACCCAGCACCGCCACCATCGCGCCGGGCCGGTCGGCGGCGACCTGCGCCATCGCTTCTCCCCGCGCCTTGACCAGCCGCGCCCCGGTTTCCACGGTCAGCGCGCCCGCCGCCACCAGCGCGGCATATTCCCCGACCGAATGGCCCGCCGCCGCCGCCGGGTGATGTTCCCCTCACCGCAGGCCATCAGCGCCGCCACGGACGCCGCGAACAGCGCTGGCTGCGTGTTTCTCGTTTCCCGCAGCGCCTCGTCGGGGCCTTCAAAGCAGAGCTGCGACACAGGGAAGCCGCAGGCCGCGTCCACCGCTTCAAAGACCGCGCGGGACGCGGGAGAGTTGTCATACAGGTCGCGGCCCATACCGACCTGCTGCGCCCCCTGACCGGGGAAGACGAAGGCTATCCTGTCCAACGAAGGTCTCCCTCGCGGGGGACGTTCCCCCAGCGGATGACGTTCGCGCCCCACGAAAGGCCCGCGCCGAAGCCGACCGTCACTACTACATCGCCGGGCTGGATACGCCCGCTCTGCCACGCCTCGAAAAGCGCCATCGGCACCGAGGCCGCCGACGTATTTCCGTACCGGTCTACATTGACAAATACCTTTTCCGGCGGTAAATCCAGCCGCTTCGCGGCGGCATCGATAATGCGGGTATTCGCCTGGTGCGGGATAAACAGGTCTACGTCGCCGGGCGTCATTCCGACGCTTTCCAGCGCCTGAACCGCCGCCTCACCCATAATTTCGACCGCAAAGCGGAACACCTCGCGCCCCTTCATAAACACGACGTTGCGCTTCTGCTCGATCAGAACCGGCGTGAGCGGCGCGCGCGAGCCGCCCGCCGGAATATTCAGCAGGGCCGCGCCGCTGCCGTCCGATCCGAGCACCGCGCCTAAAATACCTTCCCCCACCGGAGCGGGCTGAAGCACCACCGCGCCCGCGCCGTCCCCGAACAGGATGCAGGTAGCGCGGTCCGACCAGTCGAGCACCTTGCTCATAGTTTCCGCACCGACCACCAGTACCTTATCGTAACGCCCCGTGGCGACATACTGCGCGCCGACATCGAGCGCGTAGACGAAGCCGGAGCAGACCGCCGCGACATCGAAAGCTGCCGCGCCGCGCCGCACCCCCAACTGCTCCTGAAGCAGCGAGGCCGTGGCCGGGAAAGCGGCCATATCGCCGGTGCAGGTGGCGACGATGATTAAATCGATCTGGTCGGGTGTAATCCTGGCAATTTCCAGCGCCTGCCGCGAAGCGGGCAGGGCCAGATCGGAAGTCGCCTGGTCTTCGCGAGCGATGCGCCGCTCCCGGATGCCGGTGCGGGTGACGATCCATTCGTCGTTGGTATCGACCAGCTTTGCCAGGTCATCGTTGGTCATGACCCGTTCCGGCACATACATGCCCAGACCGGTGATACCGACGCCGCGCAGTTCCTTCGTCGCCATCTTAGGTTCCCGCCGCCGCTTCGTCGGCGGCAGCGCCGTTGCTGCTTAGCGCCCCTATCGCTTCGCGCATCGCGCCCACGTAATCGGCTTTTGTCGCCGCAGCTACCATGCGGATACCGGCGGCAATCGTTTTGGCGTCCGAACGGCCATGCGCGATAAAGGAGACACCGTTCACGCCCAGAAGCGGTGCGCCCCCATACTCGGAATAGTCTACCCGCTGCCGAATACGCAGCAGCGAGCGCAGCAGCACCTCGCGAATGACCTCGTCCGTTTCGCGCTTGGCATCGGATGCCAGCAGGCCGAGGGTCAGGCGCACCGCGCCTTCCGATGCTTTTAAAAGGACGTTGCCGACAAAACCGTCACAGACGACCACATCGACGTCGCCCTCGAAGACGTGGTTGCCCTCGACATTACCAACGAAGTTCAGCGGGGAAGCGGCAAGAAGCGCGAACGCCTCGCGGGAAAGCTCGTTACCCTTGGTCTCTTCTTCACCGTTCGCCAGCAGACCGACGCGCGGACGGTCGATACTGAGAACTTTTTCGGCGTAAACAGAACCGAGCAGGGCGAACTGAAGGAGATGAGAGGCGCGGCAATCCACATTCGCCCCGGCGTCCACCACCAGAGCGCGCCCGCCAAGTTCGGTAGGAAACTGCGTGGCGATGGCCGGACGGCGGATGCCGCGTATCTTGTCCAGAAAGCGCATGGCCGCGAACATCACCGCGCCGGTGTTGCCTGCGGAAAAGGCGGCATCCGCCGCGCCTTCCTTGACCAGACGCGCGCAAACGACCAGCGAGGCATCGGGTTTTTCCTGCACCGCCGCCGTCGGGTGTTCGTCCATACCGATAACCTGGGCGGCGGGGATGATATGAAGTCGATCTCCGGCGCAAACTCCAAGTTCGGCCAGTTCCGTTTCGATAGAGGCGGGATCGCCCACCAGAAGCACGTCGGCATCGCCGCCATTGCGGGCATACTCGACCGCTCCCCGGATGACTTCATGAGGGGCGTAGTCGCCCCCCATAGCGTCCACGGCGATTTTCAAGGGTACTTCCGGCAAGGGCTTTTCCGAACGGTTTCCGCGTCTCTGCTGGCGCTAAGAAGAGGTGGCTTCGCTGCTGTCTGCCTGGCTTTTCGGAGTCATCCATTGGCGGCCATTGTAATAGCCGCACTGTTTGCAGATATGGTAGGAAAGCCGGGGCGCATGGCAGCGCGGGCACTCGCCTACGGCGGGCGGGGTAAGTTTATAGTGCGTGCGCCGTTTCGCCTGGCGCGTGCTTGAGTGACGTCTTTTTGGCAGTGGCATCTTTCGTCGGTTCCTTCATTCCCACGCACGGCTCCTTCAGAACCGACGCAGTCGTTTTTCCTTCAGGACGGGTCTGCTCCCCGTCCGTTTTCCGTCCATAACTCCCCCAGGCGGCGCAGCGGGCTGTCGGCGGCGGGCGCGGCGCTTTCCGCCTCGCTCTCCACCTGACCGGGAATGATCAACCCGGGACAATCTTCGCGGCACAGCGGCTGAAGCGGCGCGGCCAGAAGCAAATTCTGGCGCAGCAGTTCGCCCAGGTTCAGCACGTTGCCCTCGATCACGGAAGCGGGGGTATCCTCGTCCACCGCCTGCACCTCTTCCTGGTGGAAGGCGTTGCGGGAGGTAACCAGGTCGAACTCCTCTTCCAGATCGGCGCTCACCGCTTCTTCAAAGGGAGTGAGACAACGCCCGCATTCCAGACGCAGCGTCGTCTGCACCTGTCCCCGCAAAAGCAGTATCGCCCCGGTATTGGTCAGCGTTATTTCGCCATCCAGAGGAGCCGCGTATTCGATGTCGCTTTCCGGATAGGGCGGGATGTGGAAGCGGTGCGTGTACCGCATTCCCAGGCTGCGCGCCAATTCTGAAATATCGAGCAGGCGTTCCGCCGGGCCGGGCGCGCCGGACGCCGAGCGGCCCGTTGCGCGGACTCCGCCCTCTTCCGGCTCAGTTTCCGTATGATAGGCAAAACGCGACGCGGCGGCGCTGCCTGCGGTTCCGGCGCTGCCTGCGGCCTCGTCTTCGTCAGGTCGTGTGCCCATTTAATATACCATACCTTGAAACGCGCCTTTATCGCCGGGCCGCAGGTGCCCGGCGCGGCGCGCTGATTTCGTTATACCATCACGCATAGCGATTCAGCCAACCGATTGCGGAACCGGTCAGCGTTCCCGTCCTTAAAGGAAGGGGTCGAAAAGATCAATCGTGCGCGTGCGGGCCGGAAGCGACGCCGTTGCTGGTACGCGCCGCCGCAGCTACCTCCACGGGTTCCCGGCGCGGCTCAGTTGCCCGCGCCGCCACGGCGGCGGCCCCGCGCTCGGCACGCTGCTCCAGCTTTTCCCGCCCGCGCTGAATGGTATTGAGCATCGCCGAAACGCGCCCGTCCACCTGCGACAGCGCCTCACCGACCTGCTGTTCCAGACTCACCAGAACATCGCGGGCATATTCGTCCGCGCCGTGACGGACGGTCTGCACTTCGAGTTCAACCTCTTTACGCAGCGTTTGGGCAGCGGCTTCGGCCTCCTTGCGGGTCTTTTGCGCTGCCGCATCCGCATCCTTGCGAAGTCCCTGCGCCTCGGATTCGGCCTGGGAAATGATCTCGCGGGCCTGCGCCCGTGCGATCTGCATCACTTCGGCCTGATCGATCATCGCCTGCGCCTTGGTGCGGGCTTCCTGCAAAAGCTGGGCCGCCTCGGCGCGCGCATCCTGAACCAGTTGCGTTGCCTCACCACGCGCATTCTGCACCACCTGAGAGGCTTCGCTGCGCGCGCCCTGTACCAGCAGGGTAGCCTCGGTACGCGCCGTTTCCATGGCCTGCTCGGCCTCGGTCTGGGCCGCCTCGACAATGCGCTCGCTTTGCTGCGTTATCTTACCCGCTCGCCGCATATCTTCGGGCAGGGAGGCCCGGATCTTATTGACGAGCATATAAAACTCTTCGTCATCGAACCGGAAGAAGCCGAGTGCCTTGGGGCATTCGTCTACCAGCGCCTCCAGTCGCTCCAGGTTTTTAAGAGTATCTATGGTATCCACTCCCCTTCTTATCATTTTTCAAGCCGCAACGGCCTCCCCTGCGGCACACCAGCGACGCCCGCCCACGACAACGGTTATCTACTGCGGGCGAAGTCGATCCCGGAGACGACGCTCGACCGGCGGGGGAACCAGAGAAGATATCTCCCCCCCCAGTCGGGCGATCTCCTTAACGAGAGAAGAACTCAAATATAGGTGTTCCGCGCTCGTCATCATAAACAGTGTCTCGACATCGGGCGCGAGGCGACGATTCGCCAGCGCCATCTGGAACTCGTATTCAAAATCCGACACGGCGCGCAGTCCCTTGACTACCACTTGCGCTTTACATTCGCGCGCATATTCCACCAGCATTCCTTCAAAGGCGTCCACCCGGACGCACGGCCAGGGCGCGCAGACCTCCCGGAGCATCTCGACACGCTCCTCCACGGTGAAAAAAGGAGCTTTCCCCCCATTCTTTCCCACAGCGACGACGAGTTCGTCAAACGTGCGCGCGGCCCGCGCGATCACATCCAGGTGCCCCGCCGTCACCGGGTCGAATGAACCGGGGTAAACTGCCGTCAGCACGACTCACACTCGTTTCTCATGCCGCCGCTACTGCCAGCGATTCGGAACGCCGCCGGGCAAGAAGCGTTTCACGCAGCACGCGATGCTCGGGCCAGGCCAGCTTCGGGTCGCGGGACAGAACGGCAAAGGCTTCCTTGCGCGCCTCGTTCAAAATATCCACGTCCCGCAGCACATCGGCGATACGCAGACCGCTGATGCCCGCCTGCCGCGTGCCGTAAAACTCGCCGGGGCCGCGCAGACGTAAATCCTCCTCGGCGATACGGAAGCCGTCGGTCGTCTCGGTCAGCACACGCATCCGCTCCGCGCCATCCTCGGTCTTCGGGTCGGCCAGAAGCACGCAGAAAGAGGACGCACTGCCGCGCCCGACCCGCCCGCGCAACTGGTGAAGCTGCGCCAGGCCGAACCGATCCGCATCCTCGATGACCATCACGGCGGCGTTGGACACATCCACTCCGACTTCGATTACCGTGGTCGCCACCAGCACGTGGAGAGCGCCGTTTTTGAACTGCCGCATCACCGTGTCTTTTTCGTCCGCGCTCATCTGCCCGTGCAGCAGCCCGACCTTGAACTCCGGGAAAACGTGCTGGGAAAGATGGGCGGCCAACTCCGTCGCGGCGCGCGCCTGCATCTTTTCCGACTCTTCCACCAGCGGACAGACCACATACGCCTGACGCCCGTCCTGAAGCAGCTTACGAACACCCTCATAGACAGCGGTCTTTTCCGCGGGCCGCTTCCAGTGCGTCCGCACGGGCTTGCGGCCTGGCGGCAGCTCGTCCAGAATCGACACATCCAGGTCGCCGTAGACCGTGAGTGTCAGCGTGCGCGGAATCGGCGTCGCCGTCATCACCAAAATGTCTGGCCGCGTTCCCTTTTCGGCCAGGGCGGCGCGCTGCAAAACGCCGAAGCGGTGCTGTTCGTCCACGACCACCAGTCCCAGTCGCGCAAACTCCACCGCTTCCTGAATCAGTGCGTGCGTGCCCACCACCACCGCCGTTTCGCCGGTTCGAATGCGTTCGCGCGCGGCCTCTTTTTCGCGGCCCGTCCGCGAGCCGGTCAAAAGGTCTATATGTACGTTCAAAGCCTCCAGGGTTCCCCGCAGGCTTGCGAAATGCTGTTCGGCCAGAATCTCCGTCGGGGCCATCAGCGCGGCCTGATAGCCATTGCGTACGGCCACCAGCAGGGCGGCCATCGCCACCGCTGTTTTACCCGAACCGACATCACCCTGTAACAGGCGATTCATGACGTGCGGGGAGGCCATATCCGCCGTGATCTCGCCGATAACCCGTTTCTGCGCTCCGGTGAGCGCAAACGGCAGCGCCCGCTCGATCTCGGCGACAGGCTGCGCCGTGTCCGCAAAAACGGTTCCCCGCACCTCGCGGGCCGTTGTCCGCCGCCCAGCCAGCAGAAGCTGCATCGTAAAAAGCTCTTCGAACACCAGCCGCCGCCGCGCCCGTTCCAGAACGGCCATGTCTTGCGGGAAATGAACGGCGCGCAGGGCTTCCCCAACGGGCGATAACCCCTGCTCGCGGCGCAGGCTTTCCGGCAGCGTCTCGACCGCACGCTCCGCCCAGTTTTCGACGGCATCGTGAATGATGCGGCGCAGCCGTCCCTGGGCGATTCCCTCGGTCAGGGCGTAGATCGGCACAATGCGCCCTACCGCAAAGCCATCATCGCCCTCGTCCAGCGCTTCCCACTCCGGCTGCGCCAGTTCCACGGACGCGAAACCGCGCTTGGCGGTCCCATACGCTACCACCCGCTTGCCCAGCAGCTTTTCAAACACCTGCTTCATGCGCCACTGGTTGAACCAGGTCAGCGTAGCGACACCCGTACCGTCGTCCAGAGAAACCTTGGTAATAACGAGGCGCGTCTTGGTCGGACGATTTTCCACCGCCGTCACCTTACCGGCAAGCGTTACCGTCTCCTTGTCGCGGACACCGGCGATGGGGGCGAAGCGGGCACGGTCTTCGTAGCGGCGCGGATAGTGTTGGAGCAGGTCGCCGACGGTAAACAGATGGAGTTTTGCGAGCGTCTCCGCAAGGCGTTCCCCCACCCCACGAAGGGCGCTCAGGGGGGCGTCCAGACCGGGCGACGGTTCGCTCGCATCGCTTCTCTTTCGTACGACTGCCGCCTGCCCCGCCGCCATCATCATTTCCCCGCCGTCCCGCCCGAGACCCGGCTGTCAGCCACTCGGACAATGGGATAATTATATCTTCCGGCTCCCCCGGTGTCAAGCCGGGAACCAGCGTTTGCGGCGTTATCGCACGCTCGAAAAGCGGCTTTTGCACCGGGGGAAAAGAGGTTTGGAAAACTTCAATTTCTTTGAAAACTTAAGCGGTAAAACCCCGTCTAATGAAGAGAGGAACGCAATGCGCGCGTTTCCGCAGGCAGGAAACGGAGTGTGTTTGCGCGAATCGTAAAACAGAATCAGCAAGTGCCACGCCGGATGGGCGTGGGCAGGGATTTACAGGAGGTTCTTCATTGAACAAAAAGCATTGTTTGGCGGCCATTGTCGGCTCGCTGGCAGGGGTGCTGGGAACGGCGGGCGCGGCAAACGCGCTGCCCAAATACGCTCAGACGGAAGGCAAGACGTGCGTCTATTGCCACACCGGCGCAACCAATTCAAACACCATTAACTACCGGGGTAAGTTCTACAAGCAGAACAAGTACACCTTCGCGGGGTTTGACGATGCGGCGGAGGCCAAAAAGGCGGGGGTGGAGGTCGGCCCCGACGCCGCGCCGCTGCCCAAGAGCTACTCTGCGCCGAAGGCGGACGACACTAAACCGGCAGAGGAGACGGCAAAGCCTGCGGAAGAGACCGTGAAGCCCGCCGGGGAAGCCGCCGCGAAGCCGCCGATGGCGCAGCCGAAACCACCCAAGGGAACGCTGCCGGTAGCGCAGGCGACCTTGAAGTTCAAGGCGGCGGAAAAGGCTCATCTTGCCGCGCCCAGAAACGCCGCTCGAAAGAAAGCCTTTGCGGCAGCCGTGGCCCAGCTTGGACGCGCCACCATGTACGCCCCGGACCTGCGCCCGATGGAAAAGTATCCACAGGCGCTCCGTCTGTACCGCCAGGCGCTGAGTCTGGACCCGAAGAACTCGGTGGCGCTTGCCGATAAAAAGATGATCGAAGGCGTTTACAAGAGCATGGGCAGGCCGGTTCCCAAGTAACGTTTAGGTTACGCGCAACGCCAAAGAAACAGGCGAAGCATTTTATGAATGCTTCGCCTGTTTCTTTGGCGGCTACTTCCTGGTGTCGGCGGCGGGCTTTTCGCGCTTCAGGATCAGTTCCTGGGCAGCCCCGATGGCGAAGCCGCAAACGACCTCCCAGCCCTCTTCTTCCAGCCGATCAAGCGCCTCCTGAAGCGTCGGCCCCAGGTCCGGGTGACATTTGGTTTCCCAGTGCGTGCGTCGCAGGTGCAAGTGCAGATGCTCCACGGCCATCGTGGTGTTTCCTCCTTAAAGTTAACCAGGTTCTTTCCCAGATCCGCGCGGCTTTACCCAATTTCCCGTCAGGAAGCGGTACGCGCCTGGACCTCTGCGCTCAGGTCGGTAATAAACTGCTCCACAGGGCGCGGTCCCAGGTCGCCTTTTTCGCGGTGACGCACGGAAACGTTCCCGGCCTCGATGTCCCGGTCGCCGATGACGAGCATAAATGGCACCTTGGCAACCTGCGCCTCAGCGATCTTTTTTCCCGTCTTTTCCGAGCGCACATCCACCGAAACACGGAACCCGCTTTCGATCAGGCGCTGCGCCAGGTTCTGACTCCACTCGTTGTGCCGGTCGGCGATGGGCAGAATCCGTACCTGCTCCGGCGCGAGCCAGGTCGGGAACGCCCCGGCGTACTGCTCGATCAGCAGGCCCAGGAACCGCTCGGTCGAGCCGGTGACGGCGCGGTGAAGCACCACGGGCGTGTGCGGCTTCGAGTCCTCGCCGATGTACTCGCAGCCCAGGCGCGCGGGCTGGATAAAGTCCACCTGGATGGTCGAAAACTGCCACTCGCGCCCCAGAACGTCTTTGGCGAGAAAGTCGGCCTTCGGGCCGTAAAAAGCCGCCTCGCCCTCGACCGGCACATAGGCGACGCCGTTGGCTTCCAGAGCCGAGCGCAGCGCCGAGGTCGCCCGCTCCCACTTGTCGGCGTCGGCGGTATCCAGATTATCTTTATCCTTGTCCGGCAGACTCAGGCGCACGTAGTAGTCCGTGAAGCCATACGTCGTCAGAGATTCGCGAATCAGCGTCAGCGCCAGTGAGAATTCGCTTTCGATCTGCTCCTCAGTGCAGAAGATATGGCAGTCGTCCTGTGTCAGCGAGCGCACGCGTGTCAGCCCGGCCAACTCGCCCGATTTTTCGTAGCGGTAGAGCGTCGCGAACTCAGCGTAGCGCACCGGCAGGTCGCGGTACGAATGGCGCTGCGTGTTGAACAGCGTCATGTGCGACGGGCAGTTCATCGGCTTGAGGCGGAACCTGCCGCCGTCCGGCTCGATAATCGGCGGAAATAAGCCACCGGGCTTGTCGTCGCCGTATTTCGCCAGGTGGCCGCTTTTTTTGTACAGCGATTCGCGCACCAGGTGCCCCGTCCAGACGTGCTGATAGCCGTGGCGCGTCTGCAAGTCGCGCACATAGGATTCCATCGTGTGCCGGATGGCCTCGCCTTTGGGCAGGAACAGCGGGATTCCCGGCCCGATCTCCTCGGAAAAGGCGAACAAGCCCAACTGCTTGCCCAGAACCCGATGATCGCGCCGCTTCGCCTCCTCCAGTCGCTCCAGATAGGCTTGAAGCTGCGATTTTTTCTGCCAGGCCGTGCCGTAGATGCGCGTAAGCTGCGGGTTCTTTTCCGACCCGCGCCAGTACGCCCCGGCGACCGACATCAGCTTGAACGCACCGATGCGCCCCGTGCTTTCGATATGCGGCCCCCGGCACAGATCGACAAAGTCGCCCTGCTGGTAAAACGAAATCTCCTCGCCTTGCGGCAGGTTATCAATTAACTCTGCCTTGAACGGTTGACCCATCGCCAGGACGCGTGCCCGCGCCTGCTCACGCGGCTCGACAAAGCGGGTGAGCGGCAGGTTTTCCCCGATGATACGCGCCATGCGCTCTTCGATAGCGGGCAGATCGTCCGGGGTCAGGGGCCGGGGCAGGTCGAAGTCGTAGTAGAACCCTTCGTCGATAACCGGGCCGATGCCCATCTTCGCGTCGGGGAACATCTCCCGCACGGCCTGGGCCATGACGTGCGCCGTGGTGTGGCGCATGCGGGAAAGGAAATCCGAAGGGGCCGATAGCTCGTCCACCGACGCCGCGTGGCTGTCGCCGATGAACGGTAAATCATCAAGTTCCGCCATAACCATACGCTCCCATACAACAGGATACCTTCAGTATAGTTTAGCAGGGTGATCTTGTCAAACGAGCGACGCCCCGTCCCTAAAGGAACGGGCTGTTTCGCAGGGAGAAGCCCCGTGAACGGGGCTGTATCAGCCGACAGTTGTTCCCCCAACCCCATTGATGGGGCTGTTAATGAACGAACAGCCCGGTCCGTTAGGGACGGGGCGTCGCAGCAACAGAGGCAGGGGCAGGTCAACAAGCACACCCACCCCCCGGTTGGAGAGCGCCCTACGAAAAAGCAGGTCACGGACACGCACACGACCGATTTCCGGGAGAAACCGAGAAAAAGGGCGCGCTCCGCCGCATGGGCATAGTCCACCGCATCATCTCCGGCTTCGAACAGGAACACATAGTCCCCGCCGCCGTCGTCACGGTGAACCACCAGTTCTTCACCTTCGGTACCGGGTACGCGCAGGCGGTAGGCCCGTGGAGGAACCATCAGTCCTCGTCTTCCGGCACATCATGTTCGTCGTTTTCTTCATAACGTTCGTACGGCATTTTCGCGTCTCGCTGGGTAGTAGTTTAGAACCAGGCGGCAGTCGCCGCCTGTGAGGACATAAAGCCGGTTCCCCCGGCACGGACGGAGGGACTGACAGGAGGCGGCGGCGGCACCAGTCCCAGCCGCGCCGCGCTCCTGAGCGGCAACCACCGCATCGGCATGAGAGCATCCCGCGCAGGCGTTCCAATTGCCTCTGTTCTTCCGATGGGCCGGGAAGCGCGACTATGGGAACCGGCTGGGGCGGGGGGCGTGAGGGAAACACGGGCATAACGGGGTGCGGCGAACGGAGAAGGCATCCCCGGTGCTGGAAGATACGTAACGGGTCTTCTCTCATCGTTTCAAGGGGCCGTGCCGCCAGAACCGCCGATGGCGCAGGCTGGGAACGCGACGGAGCCGGGTCATCGGCCCGAAACACCCCGATAGTGACCGCCAGCAAGAACAGCGTCGCTCCGACCAGCGGCCCGCCCACTGTAACGAGCGGCGAAGACCACCAGGTATCACAGCCGCCGCAGCGACCATCCGCTCCGAGCTTGCGACCGCAGCCGCCACACCACTGCGGCGCGGAGAAGCTTCCATAAAACATCCCGGCGTTCCTATATTCCACAAGCCATAGTGTAGACCTCTTCCGGGCGGATTGTCAATTATTTGCCCCCGTTTTTTTACGGGAATTCGTTTCCGGGATCGACAAACCGGACACGGTACAATGAAAACGGGAGGGCTGAACCGGCGGTGGTGGACGAGGAAACGAAGGAAGCCGAGTTTACGCGGCGGCTGCTGGAGTGGTACGCGGTAAAACAGCGCGACCTGCCCTGGCGCAGAACCCGCGATCCGTATGCGATCTGGATTTCGGAAACGATGCTCCAGCAGACGCAGGTGACGACCGTTATTCCCTACTGGACGCGCTGGCTGGATCGCTTTCCCACTGTCCGCGCGCTGGCCCAAGCGCCGATAGAGGTGCTGAAGGCGTGGCAGGGGCTGGGTTATTACGCCCGCGCCCGTAATCTGCACCGTGCCGCTCAGGTGATCGTGGACAAGCATGGCGGCGTCTTTCCCACCGACTTTCACCAGGTCCTTGCCCTGCCCGGTGTGGGTCGGTACACGGCGGGCGCGGTCTGCTCCATCGCCTTTGACCAGGATGTGCCTATCGTCGATGCGAACGTCATCCGAGTGCTGTGCCGTGTGTGGGGCGTGCGCGGCGACCCGAAATCATCGGCGACGCAGGCACGGCTCTGGCACCTGGCGGAATCGCTCGTGCCGCGCGGCCAGGCGCGCCTTCAACCAGGGGCTGATGGAGTTAGGTGCGCTCGTGTGCCAGAGCGCGCCGCGCTGCACCGTCTGCCCGGAGCAAAGCCTGTGCACCGCCTTCCAGTCGGGCATTCCCACTATGCTGCCGGAGTTCGCGCCGCGCCCGACATTCACCACGCAGATTGACGTTTCCGCGATCATTCGCCACCCCGGCGACCGGCAGCGGCTGCTGCTGGCGCGGCGTTTCCCGGAGGGGCTGTGGGGTGGACTGTGGGAGTTCCCGCGCGTCACGCTCGCCCCCGATGAAACGCCGGAAGCGGGCGCGGAGCGGAAGCGGCCTATGAGGTGGCGGGAATGGCCGCCGTGCGCGCAGGGGAACAGCTTGCCGCCGTCAAGCACGGCGTCACCACGCGGCGCATCACGCTGCTGGGCATCGCCTGCGCGCCCACCGACGGCGATTCGGAGCCGACGGCGCGGGCTACGCCGCGCTCGCCTGGGTCACGCCGGACGAGGCGGCGGCAAGCTATCCGCTGTCGTCGCCGCAGGTAAAGCTGCTCGCACAGATTCCGGAAACGGGAAACGCAGCCGACCTTATGGCAGGATGCAGCGGCGTGACGATGTACCAGGATATTGCACTGGCGATAGCGCGCGGAGACGATGGCCGCTATCTGGTCGCGCGCCGAAGGGACGACGCGGCGCATCTGCCGGGCTTCTGGGAGTTTCCCGGCGGCAAGCCGCTTCCCGGTGAGACTGTGGATGACTGCGCCGTTCGGGAGATGCGCGAGGAGTTAGGCGTAGAGGTTATCGTAACTCGGGCACTGCCGCCGATTACACACGACTACGGCCAGGGCCGCGCCGTCCGCCTGCATCCGTTTCTTTGCCGGATCGTGGATAAAAAACAGCAGCCCCAGGCATTGGAATGTGCGGAATGGCGCTGGCTCGCCCCCGCCGACCTGCCCGCCCTGCGCTGGCCGGACGCCAACCGGTCGCTCGTTGCGGCGCTAACTGCTGAAGGATGATTATGTGCGCACGGCAGCGGGGCGCGCCGCCCTGTCCGCCGGGGGACGCGGCGCAATTGCTCCAGTTCCGCGCGGGCGCTGCGCCGATCTTTTACCGCGTAATCCTCGACCACGTTACCGTCCACGAAGCGGATGATGCGCGTCGCGTGCTCGGCGATATCCATCTCGTGCGTCACCATCACCACGGTTTTGCCTTCGCGGTTCAGTTCCTGGAAGATGTCCATGATCTCGACCGAGGTGCGCGTGTCCAGATTACCGGTCGGTTCGTCGCCGAAGAGAATCGGCGGGTCGTTAACCAGCGCGCGGGCGATAGCGACGCGCTGCTGCTGCCCGCCGGAAAGCTCATTGGGCTTGTGGTGCATTCGATCCGCTAAACCCACCCGCTCCAGCGCCGTTCGCGCCCTTGTTTCCCGGTGGCTTATGCCCGCGTACAGTAACGGCAATTCCACGCATTACGAAGGGCGCTGGTGCGGCGAGCAGATTGGTGCAGGCCAGCATCTTCTGGTTGCGAATCTCGGCCAGTCGGTTGTCGAAAGGCGCGCGACCTCCTCGCCGTCCAGGTAATACGCGCCGCCGGAGGGCCGGTCCAGACAGCCGATGATGTTCATAAACGTGGACTTACCCGACCCGGGCGGCCCCATGATGGCGACAAACTCCCCGGCCTGAATGCCCAGCGTGATGCCGAGCAGAACCGGTACGTTCATATCACCGTTCGTATACGACTTGGTCAGCCCCCGCACCTCGATCAACGCCGCGCTCAATGCCGCCCTCCTTCATTCAGCATAAGCCGCTGTGCTCCTGTACGTATTGGGAAAGCGCGCGGGCCAGGTCGCGGCCAAAAGCCCGCGCGCCGTCCGCCGTCACCGTCTGCCCGCCCGCCGCTGCGTAGGGAAACTCCACCGCCCCGGCAAACGCGACCGGATAGTTATCCCGCACGAAGCGTGTGAACGTATTGCCCTCGCCGGTGTTCCACTCTGCGCCGTACGGGATGTTGTTTTGCGCGTGGTACGTTAACTCGCCCGCCTGCCCCTGTTCCAGCAGCGCGGCGAAGCGTTCCTGCCGCGCCTGCCACGGTTCGGGGCTGCCGACCAGGAAAATCTCCTCGTTGCGCCCGCCGCGTATCCAGGGGCAGTGAATATCGAAGGCGACGATCATCTTTTCACGCCACGCATTGAGCAGGGCCATCCACGCTCGTGTTGCGGCGTAGCGCGGCGTCGGGCCAAAATCGCGGTTGTGGTCATGCGGCGCGCGCAGCTTACCCTGGTCGCCCTCCTCCACGCCATCTTTATCGAAGAACGGGATTATCTGAAGATCGACGTGCTCCTGAAGGAATCTGCTTTCGGGCGAATCTTCCCGCCAGAACGCGAGGATGCCTTCCAGGACAAAGCTGCCCATCGTTTCGCAGGCGTGCAGCCGTGCGGTGATGGGAACCACAAAGCTGCCGAGACGCGAAGACAGCGTCAAATGCTCGACGGCTCGTCCCCTTTCGGACGTTGTCAGCACGTTCTGCCGCACGTCAGGGTGCCATGTCAGGAACGTTCGCAGATCGGCTTCGACATACGGAATACAGAAGGCGAAGTCAGCCCGGTCCTCATTTTCCGCAAAGGCGTACGTGAAGGCTGTTCCGTCCACGCATTCCCGGCCCAGCCAGCGCCAGTCGGCTCCGTCGGTGCAAACACAGGGTCCCCGCACCCCGAAAACATCGCCGTCCGTGAACTGGAAGCGGATCGTTCTGCCCGCCGCGCCGCGCACACGGAAGCGCCAGTAGAACCACCATTCCGTGGTCGTGCGGCGGTCCTGCCGCAGACACACCGTGTCCCCCTGAACGGAATCGACCAGAATGTTGCCGCCGGGAAAATCCGCCTCGATATTCATATTTCGGATATGCCTTCCGCGCTATTCCTGGGACTCAATCCAGCGGTGCAAATCCTGTACCGTTTTTGTAAAAGCCTGTTCCAGATCGACATTCAGTTCATTGGCGAGCACCAGTATTGCCCACAAACAGTCGGCCAGTTCATGGGCAATGCGGGCGTCCAGATCGTCGGCGTGCCGGAATCCGTTTTTTGCCATCACCAGCTTCGCCAAGTCGCCCACATCGCCGACAAGCCCCTGCATATATTCGGCAGCTTCCCAGCGTTGATGCCCCTGTTTCTGGTTCAGCTCACGATACGCTTCCTGAACCTGAACGGCCTGCTCCGTCAACTGGCGCAGTTCCATCGCAGCCTCCAAAACGGTCTATCGTCCCGCTGCCACAAGACGGTCGGCCTGGCCGACGGCGCGGGCGAGCCGGGCATCGGCGGTATAAAAGTCGTAGATGGCCTGGACGTAGTTGGTCTGCGCCTGTACAAGCTGCGTCTGCGCGGTAATGACCTCTACGATGGTTCCCAGTCCCTCGCGCTGCCGCGTACTGGCAGCCTCGAAGTTCCTTAAAGCGGCGTCCTGGGCCGTTGCTGCGGCGGGGACGCGGGCGCGCGCCTCGGAAAGCAGCCGATAAGACTGCTCCACCTCCACCGCCACCAGTTGCCGCTGCGATTCCAGCCGAAGCTCCGCCGCGCGCACGCCCGCCTGAGACTCGCGCACCTGCGCCCGCGACCTCCCCGCATCGAACAGCGGGTACGAGATTTGCGCGCCGATTTCGCGATTATTGCCGGTGTCGGGCGAGAACTGGTATCCCGCCGCCGCGTCGCTGGTGACAAGCACGCCCGACTGGATACGCGCCAATCGCACGTTCGCGCGGTTGACGTTGATGGTTTCCCCGGTTCGGGCGATGTCCGGGCGCGTGCGGAAGGCGGTCAGGATAAAATCATCGATGGCAGTGTCTATGGCCGATTCCGCGCGGCCCGCCCCTCCCGCCAGAGCGATGTCCGCCGTCGGCGGGATGGCTTCGCGGCTGGTTCGAGGGGGGACGACCGCTGCCGCTGTCGTGGCGTCAGAGGCGGCGGCGGCAGCCGCGGCGGTCGGCGTCGCCGTGGTGGGCGTAGTGGGCGTGGGCGCGGGAACGTCCGCCAGCGTCAGCCGTCCCCTGCCGATGATCCCGATAGAGTTCTTAAGCTGCGCCTGGGCGACATCGGCATTATTGCGCGCCTGAATAAGCTGTACCTGCGCGTTCGCCAGGTCCGCCTCCGCCTGAAAGATATCCACGGCGGCTGCCTCACCTACCTGAACGCGGGCGCGTACCAGTTCGAACGTATTCTGCGCGCGGGTTACCTGGGCTTCGCTGACACGCACCAGTCCCTCATTCCGCAGCACATTGAAGTAGTTATCCGCGACATCAGCGATTACTAACTGGCGCGTATCCTCTTCCCCGAACTCGGCGGCGCGCAGTGAAGCCCGCGACTGACTTCGGTTCGCTTCGCGCTGTCCCGAATCGTACAGACGGTAGCGCAGCGAAACGTCGCCCTGCCGCGTTTCGCGCGTGTTGGAAATGCCGGGCGTGTTGGCGTTCCGTCCCCCGCCGAAGGTGAAGTTGTTGTAGGTATATTGCGGGGTGACGGTAGGCAAAAAGGCCGCATTCGTTTGCCGCAGACGCTCACGGGCCGCCTCGCGGTCGGCGGCGGAGGCATAAATGTCCGGCTGAAGGCGCAGTGCGGCGCGTATCGCCTCGGCAAGGGTCAGCGGGCTGGGCAGCGCAGCGGGCGTGGGCGCGCTGCTGGGGCTTTGCGGCGTGGCGGGAACCGGCGGCGGCGGGCCGGGAGTCGGCGGCGGTGTCGCCGGAGCTTGCGCGAAAGCAGCAGCAGCGGGCGGCGCAGCAGCGGCAAGAAGAGAGGCCAGCGCGGCGGATGCGGCGCGGCGGCGGCGCGATAGGGAGAAACTCATGCGCGAAGGTGATTCCTTTCGGGCGGAAGTGCCGGGCAGGTGATTGACGGACGATAGTCCTTCTTCATGGTAGCCTACAAAAATGAAAAAAGTATGAATCAGTCTATCGGTCGGCGGGCGCATTGACACTGCCGCGCCGCGTCGTCTACAATGAACCGGGGCAGGAAACCGACTTATGAAGATTTACACCGGCACCGGCGACACGGGCGAAACCGGCCTGTACGGCGGCGCGCGCGTCCGCAAAGACGATGCGCGCGTTGAGGCGTACGGCACGCTGGACGAAGCGAACGCGCTGCTGGGCGTCGCCGCCTGCCATGTACAGGACACCGAGATCAAGGCGCTGGTTGCGCGCCTGCAAAACGAGCTGTTTATTCTGGGTGCGGATCTGGCGACGCCGCTTTCGCGTGAGGAGACGGCGGGAAAACCGCTCGTACCCCGTATCGAGGCGCGGCACTCGGTCGCGTTGGAAAGCCTTATCGATAGGTTTGAAACGGAGTTGACACCGCTGCGCCAGTTCATTTTGCCGGGCGGGTCGGGGGGGGCTTCGGCGCTGCACCACGCCCGCGCCGTACTGCGCCGCGCCGAGCGCCGCACGGTGGCATTGTGGCACACCGCCGGGAGCGAGGTCAACCCGGAGGCGCTGCGCTACCTGAACCGGCTGGCCGATCTGCTGTTCGTGCTGGCGCGTCTGGAAAACCATCGCGCCGGGGTCGCCGATGTGCCCTGGTCGCGTGCCGAGTAGCGCGTACCGGCCTATGAACAGGCCGGGCTAATTAAAGAAGGAACCCAAAAACATGCCTGAAATTGACATTACCGAGGGCGCGACTGCGCCGGATTTCGAACTTCCTTCCCAGATCGGCGATGCGCCGGTGCGTCTGGCCGACTTCAAAGGCAAAAAGGCCGTGGTGCTGTACTTTTATCCCAAAGACGACACGCCCGGCTGCACCACTGAGTCCTGCACGTTCCGCGATATGACGCCCGACTATGAAGAGGCCGGGGCCGCGATTCTGGGCGTGTCGCTGGACGATGTGGATTCGCACAAAGCCTTTGCCGAAAAGTACCGCCTGCCGTTCCCCCTGCTGGCCGATACCGATGCTTCCGTTTCCACCGCCTACGGTGTCTACAAAGAAAAGAACCTGTACGGCAAGACAAGCATGGGCATCGAGCGAACGACGTTCGTTATCGACAAAGAGGGCAAAATCGCCAGGGTCTTCCCGCGTGTCAAGGTGGACCAGCACGGCGACGAAGTGCTGTCCTTCCTGCGCGAAAATAACCCATGATCGGAAGAAGTGCGCTGCAATCTATGTCATTGAACCGCACCAAAGCCGCAACCGCAGCAGCCTTTGCCGCTGCCGCCGCGTCATTTTGTCTGGCTGCCCGGAATACAGCTATCGCCGCGCCGCCTAAAGCGGCTCCGGTGGCCTGGGAATACTGTTTTGTGCAATCCAGGGGACAAATAGAGCGGAATCAGCAAGGCAGACGCACTATTGTTTTCGGTATCCTGGTTCTGCTGCCGGGCGGGCGGCAACTGTTTCACGAACCGAAAAAGAACTCGCATAAAGAGGCATTAGAGATTTTGAACCGGCTGGGCGGCAGTGGCTGGGAAGTCGTCAGTCACGCGGAAGCACATAGCTCCTTCACCTGGACTTTGAAGCGCCGTAAGCCATCCCCTTCCCCCCGATAAGGGCGTTCTGAACTTTTCCTTTGCACTCGGTCTGCCGAGGCGCTTCCCGGCGAGGGGAGGAGGGAAAGCGAAGGGACGCGCATCGTACTCAGCTCCCAAACCTGGGGCAAGAAAGTTCTTATATGGAGATCAGCCCGAAGAATAACAGGGCGTTCGATGCCTATTATGGCGCGCTGGAAGCGTTTGCGAATCAGGGCGTGACGCATGAGCAGGCCGTGCGCCTGGGCTTTACGAACCTGCTGGATGCCTATTCCAAATCCGCCGGGTGGACACTGGTGCTGGAGCAGCGGCTGAGCAACGGCAAAATCCCGGACGGCACCGTCTTCGATACGTTCCGCATTCCGCGCGGCTACTGGGAAGCCAAAGACACGCAGGACGATCTGGACGCCGAAATCCAGAACAAGATAAAAAGCGGCTATCCCCTGGTCAATACCATCTTCGAGGACACGCGGCGGGCGGTGCTGTTTCAGGACAAGCAGCGCGTGCTGAGCGTGGATTTGCGGAAGCCGACGGAACTGGCTGATCTCCTGTCGCGGTTCTTCAGCTACACCGGCGCGCAGATAGATGAGTTCCACCGGGCGGTGGCCGAGTTTCAGGACCGTATCCCCGACCTGGCGCGCGGGCTGGAGCGGCGTATCGAGGAGGAGCGCCCGGTCAATCCGGCGTTCGTGGCGGCGTTCGAGAGTTTCCATGACGTTTGCCGCTCCGCGCTGAACCCCAATATCAGCGTTCAGGCTATCGAGGAGATGCTGGTGCAGCACCTGCTGACCGAGCGTCTGTTTCGCACCGTCTTCAACAGCCCGGAGTTCGCCAAGCGCAACGTCATCGCGGGTGAGATCGAGAAGGTCATCCACGCGCTTACCAGCCAGTCGTTCAGCCGCGATGAGTTCCTGAAGCAGTTGGACTATTTTTATAACGCTATCGAGAACACGGCGCGGACGATCTACGATTTCAGCGAGAAGCAGGGGTTTCTCAACACGGTCTACGAGCGGTTTTTCCAGGGCTTCAGCCGGGCGACGGCGGATACGCACGGCATCGTCTATACGCCGCAGGCGATTGTGGACTTCATGTGCCGGAGCGTGGAGGAGGTGCTGGAATCGGAGTTCGGCCTGTCACTGTCGGATAAGGGGGTGACGATTCTGGACCCCTGCACCGGCACGGGCAATTTCGTGGTGAACCTGCTGCGCCGTATCCGCCCGCTGGATTTGCGCCGCAAGTACGAGAGCGAGTTGTTTGCGAACGAGGTGATGCTGCTGCCCTACTATGTGGCGTCGCTGAATATCGAGCATGCGTACTATGAGTTGAGCGGGCAGTACCGGTTGTTCGAGGGTATCGCGTTCGCGGATACGCTGGATATGGCCGAGGCGAAGCAGTTGGCGATGTTCGGGGAGGACAATACGGAGCGGGTGCAGCGGCAGAAGGATACGCCGATTACGGTGATTATCGGGAACCCGCCGTACAACGTGGGCCAGCAGAACGAGAACGACAACAACAAGAACCGCCGCTATTCGGTGATTGATAATCGTATTCGTGATACTTATGTCAAGCATTCGCGCGCAACACTAAAAACGCAAGTATATGATGCCTATGTTCGATTCTTCCGTTGGGCTACTGACCGATTAGGCGACCGTGACGGCATAGTTTGCTTTGTCACCAATAACTCGTTCGTTGACCAGATCGCCTTTGATGGCGTCCGCAAGCATCTGGCACAGGACTTTACCAGATTTTACCACCTGGACCTGCACGGCAATGTTCGCAAGAACCGTAAATCGGCACGACGCACAATGTTTTCGGTATTCAAGTAGGCGTCGGCACAGCGCACAAGGCGGGCGCGGGCATTCAGATATCGCGTACCGGATTACGATAGCGCAAGATGGAGAAGTTGACGTTTCTGTCCGCGTGGAAACGGTTCATTAAGTACCATCGCGTGCCACGCCAGAACTGGCGAACGGAGGATAACTCAGGTGGTTGTCAGACGGACTTTAACGTATCACAGGTGGATTGTTCGCAAATACTCACCGGCTTACTAAAAAAAGCGTTGTTCGCCGGCGGGAATGGCGGCAAATTTCGACGATTTTGCCGATGGGTACAACTCAGCCCTCTCCAAGAATAGAACGTTTTATCCGGGGCGTCCAGGCTCAGACCCAACGATGTTGATCTTTCCTGCTTATGGTGGAGGAAGATCAAGTGGAGCCGTGACTTAAAGACCGACCTGAGACGTTGTCAATTTTGCCGCAGGGAAAGTCCGCCAAGAATATCGTCCTTTTACCACGTTTTACTTAGAGACCTATCAATTCTATCAACCGACTTTTTTGTAACAAGGCAAGTGGCAACATCGTGTGTCAGTGCTATTAAAGGTCATCTCTAAAATCGGTATGACGGGAGTTTGTGACGACAGATGCCCAACTCGACTTATCTGTTCTGACCAAGAAGTGGGCCTTGATCTTACCGCTGCTCCATTTGTACGTGGTAAATATGCTGACCTTCAATCTTTCCGGCACTGTTCTTTTGCGCACGGGAGCGCCCTGGAAGTTCCTGCCTCCCCAACGGTTCCAGCCAGTTTCTGTCATTTACTTTCAACTCTGGGTCAGATTGAATAATAGACCTGGTGACTTTGCTTCGCTAAGAGCGTGGAGGTTACGATCTTTCCGAGTGCTATATCGACGCGATGTTCGTACCTGCCAAAAAAGGCGATTGTGTTGCTGGCCCAGGGACCAGGATGGAATTCGGTGCTCTCATCGTAAATCCGCATCCCCAGCGATGAAAGTCAGTCAGGCATCCGTTGAAAACACGCAACGGCTGATCGGCGACCGAGCATCTACACGACACGCTGGATGCTGACCTTACCGACGGCATCGAGATGATCGCGCCACATCGCAGGAACCGAAAGCGAAAACAAGACCGATGGCCGCAAGCTGGCGCAGTTCGCTGGCGGATCGAACGCTTCTTCGCGTGGTTGCAGACCCCACCATCACTCGCGACGAATGGCGATCTTCCAACTATGTCGGCATGGTGCAATTATGTATCCTTCCTGCAGAACTCAGCCCGATTTTAGAGATGACCGCTACAAATAAACCCCTCCACGGCGCGAGCTGTGTACCTGACCTACCGTTGACACCCAATGCTTCCACCCCCTTCCCCTCCCCGGCGCGAGAACATCACCGGAGGGCGCTGGCGCAGTTTAGGGAAAAAATACGGCGACGACCCATCACCCCGGCTTCGCACGCCCTGCTGCACCACCCCAGAATACCGCGAACGCTATAAGGAGAACCTGAAGCGCGAACTGCCCCGGATACCGCTGTCTTGTCAGGCACCCCTCCCCTCCCCCGCCGACGGGAGAGGGGTGCCTGAGGAAGCGGCCCCGGCTTCGCACGAAAACCTGCCGTTGCCCAAAGGCGGGGTTGGTATGGCCAAGGCACCCCTCTCCCGTCGGCGAGGGAACGGGGGTGGGGGCTATCTTCCGCGCCCTCGCCGACACGGGCGCGAAACTGGCCGAACTCCATGTCGGGTTACGAGCAGGCCAACAGTACCCGCTGCGGCAGGTCGTCAATAAAGCCGTCCCTTTCTCCTGGCGCGTCACCAAAATGCGGCTGACGGCGGACAAGACGACTCTTGTCGTCAACGAATCGCTGACACTGGAGGGGATACCGCCGGAAGCCTTTGCGTACCGCCTGGGCAATCGTTCGGCGCTGGAATGGGTAATAGACCAGTATCAGGTGACGACCGACAAGCGCAGCGGCATTACCAGCGACCCGAACCGCCCCGACGACCCGGAATATATCGCGCGGCTTGTGGGGCGCGTGGTGACGGTCAGTGTCGAAACGGTTAATCTTGTCGCAGGGTTGCCGCCTTTGGGATTGGCCGGGTAAAGTAGGGAAAAAGGCCCCCTCCCCCAACCCCTCCCCACGCTGCGGGGGAGGGGGAAGATGTTGGTAACGTTGACTTTCCCCCTCTCCCCACAGCGCGTGGGAGGTCGGGGCCGGGGGAGGGGGCAAAACAAAACACGGACATAAGAACAAAAATGGCAACCGCTCAGATGAACCCGCCCGCTGCCCAGGGCCAGGCGAACCAGTGGCACGACCTGGCGCAGCAACTGCGCGCCGATTCTATCCGCTGCACCACCGCCGCCGGTTCCGGCCACCCCTCTTCCGGGATGTCCGCCGCCGATTTGATGGCCGTGCTGCTGCAGTCCCACCTGCGCTACGACTTCGATAGGGCCGACCTGCCCAACAACGACCATCTTATCTTTTCCAAAGGCCACGCCTGCCCGGTGCTGTACGCGATGTATAAGGCGGCGGGCGCGATTAGCGACGAAGAACTGCTGACCCTGCGCCAGTTCGGCTCGCGGCTGGAAGGGCACCCCACCCCGGAGATTCGCTGGGTGGATGCGGCGACCGGTTCGCTCGGACAGGGACTGCCTATAGGTGTAGGCATCGCGATAGCCGGGAAGCATCTGGAAAAGCTGCCCTACAAGGTGTGGGTGGTGCTGGGCGATTCGGAGATGGCCGAAGGCTCGGTGTGGGAAGCGTTCCAGACGGCGTTCCATTACGAACTGGACAACCTGATCGCCATTATCGATGTGAACCGGCTGGGGCAGCGCGGCGAAACGGCGCTGGGCTGGCACACCGAGATTTATGAGGCGCGGGCGCGGGCGTTCGGCTGGCACGCTATCGTCGTGGACGGCCACGACTGCGCCGCAATCGACGCGGCGTACACGGAGGCGAAAACTGCCGGGAAGCCGGTCTGCATTATCGCCCGCACCCAGAAGGGGCACGGGGCGACGCTGACCGCGAACCAGGAAAGCTGGCACGGCAAGGCGCTGAGCGCGGAGCAGGCCGAGGCCGCGCTGGCCGAACTGAACGCGCCGACCGGGCTGATCGTCAAGCCGCAGCCGCCGGAGGATTTAGCGCCCGCGCCGCTAAGCGAGCGGCAGAAGTTCGCGCCGCCGACCTTCGAGAAGGGAAAGCCCTACGCGACCCGGCAGGCGTATGGCGATGCCCTGAAGGCGCTGGGCGCGGCCCGGCCCGATGTGGTGGTGGTGGATGCCGAGGTGAGCAATTCGACGTTCTCGGAGACGTTCAAGAAGGCGTACCCGGAGCGTTTCTTCGAGATGTATATCGCCGAGCAGCAGATGGTCAGCGCGGCGCAGGGGCTGGGAGCGCGCAACTGGGTCGCCTTCGCCTCGACGTTCGCGGCCTTTTTCGCCCGCGCCTACGATCAGGTTCGCATGGCCGCCGTGTCGCGCGCCGACCTGCGGCTGTGCGGCTCGCACGCCGGTATCTCCATCGGCGAGGACGGCCCCTCCCAGATGGCGCTCGAAGACCTGGCGATGTTCCGCGCCGTCCACGGCAGCACGGTGCTGTACCCGTCGGACGCCGTCTCCACGGTGCACCTGATCGCCCAGATGGCTCACCAGAAAGGCGTCTCCTACCTGCGCTCGACACGGGAAAAGACGCCGGTGCTGTACGGCCCGGAGGAGAGCTTCCCCCTCGGCGGCTCGAAGACCCTGCGCTCGTCGGACAGCGATAAGGTGACCATCATCGGGGCGGGAATCACGCTGCACGAAGCCCTGAAAGCCGCCGATACGCTGGCGGGCGAGGGCATCTCCGTGCGCGTCATCGATCTGTACTCGGTCAAGCCCATCGACACGGCGACCCTGCGCCGGGCCGTGGAGGAGACGGGGCACCTGATTGTCGCCGAAGACCACTGGCCCGAAGGCGGCCTCGGCGATGCGGTGCTGGCCGCGCTGGCGTCGGAAGGCGTCACCGTCCCGCGCTTCACGCATCTGGCCGTGCGGGAGATGCCGCGCTCCGGCAAGCCCGACGAGCTTCTGGACCACTACGGCATCTCCGCCAAGCATATCGCGGCGGCGGTAAGATAGTCCTCAGAAGCCCTCACCCCCGTCCCCTCTCCCGCAGCGGGAGAGGGGTGCCTGTAGCCGTGCCAACCCCGGCTTCGCGCCACAGCGGGTTCTCTTTGCTTCCGTGCGAAGCCGCGCTGCCGTGATAGGCTCCTCTCCCACCGCGAAGCGGAAACCATGGGAGAGGGGCAGGGGGTGAGGGCTACTTCTTCAGATACTCGTCCACCGTGCGGACATCGAACGGGTCGCCGTTTTTGCGAGCTTCGAGGGCCAGGGCGAGGGCGCGGGCCGTGTCCAGCGAGGTCAGGCAGGGGATATTCTGCTCCACGGACGCGCGCCGTATCTCGGCTCCTTCGCGCTCGATATGCCGGTCTTTGGAGATCGTGTTTATCAGCAGATCGACGCGCCCGCTGCGAAGCACGTCGATCAGGTTCGGAGCGCCTTCGCGGATTTTGTTGACCGGCTCGGCGTCCAGGCCCGCCGCGCGCAGAAAGCGGCACGTCCCCGAAGTCGCCAGGATGCGGTAGCCCAGTGCGGCGAACTCGCGCAGAATCGGCAGCGCCTCGCTTTTATCCGCATCTGCCAGCGTCGCCAGCAGCGTTCCTTTCAGGGGAATGTCGATGCCCGCCGCCAGCAGCGCCTTGTACAGCGCGCGCGGGTAGTCCACGTCCTGCCCCAGAATCTCGCCGGTGGACTTCATTTCCGGGCCGAGCGGAATATCCACGCCCGCCAGCTTCTGGAAGGAGAAGACCGGCGCTTTCACCGCCGGATTGGGCTGGTCGGGCCAGAGTCCCGGCTTATACCCCTGCGATGCGATGCTTTCCCCCAGAAGGCAGCGGGTCGCGATCTGCACCATCGGGACACCGGTGATCTTGGACAGGTAGGGCACGGTGCGCGACGCGCGCGGGTTGACCTCGATGATATACGGCTCGTCGCCTTCACAGACGAACTGGATGTTCATGACGCCGACGACGTGCATCTCGCGCGCCAGCCGTGTCGCATAGTCCACCATTTTGCCGATGGTGACGGGCGCGATGCTTTGCGGCGGATAGACGGCCATCGAATCGCCGGAATGGACGCCCGCCCGCTCGATATGCTCCATGATTCCCGGCAGCAGGCACTCCACCCCGTCGGAGATGCAGTCCACCTCCACCTCTTTGCCGACCACATAACGGTCGATCAGGATCGGCGCTTTCGGGGAAACGTCCACGGCATAGCGCATATAGGCGGTCAGCTCCTCGTCACTCTGGACGATCTCCATCGCCCGCCCGCCCAGAACGTAGGAGGGGCGCACCAGGCACGGGTAGCCGATCTCGTGGGCGACCTGAACGGCGGCCTCCGGGCTGGTGACGGCGCGGCCCGCCGGTTTGGGGATGTCCAGACGGCGCAGCAGCGCCTCGAACTGCTCGCGGTCTTCGGCCAGGTCGATACTGTCCGCCGACGACCCCAGAATCCGCACGCCCGCTTCCGCCAGGGGCCGCGCCAGGTTGATCGCCGTCTGCCCGCCGAACTGGACAATCACGCCCTCATACGGCGCTTCGCGCTCCAGCACGTTCAGCACGTCTTCCAAAGTCAGCGGCTCGAAGTACAGCCGGTCGCTGGTATCGAAGTCGGTGGAGACGGTTTCGGGATTGTTGTTTATCAGGATCGTCTCATAGCCCGCCTCGCGCAGCGCCCAGACACAATGGACACAGCCGTAGTCGAACTCGATGCCCTGCCCGATGCGTATCGGCCCGCTTCCCAGCACGATTATTTTTTTCTTGTTTTCGTTCATGCGTTTTTTACTATACCTTGTGTTAGCAAGCCCTCACCCCCGGCCCCTTTATCCGCGTCGCGTCCGCCTCGCCTATTGCCTCTTTGTGCTCCTGCACCA
>JAUJOK010000002.1:0-11718 GCA_030447685.1 Armatimonadaceae bacterium | reverse complement strand
GCCATCGGCGGGTGGGGCAGGTCGAAGTGGTCGATGCCGAACATCCGGCCCGTCGCGCCCAGGCCCGTCTGCACCTCGTCAAAAGCCAGGTAGGCATCGTGCTCGTGAGCCAGTTCGGACAGTCCCTGAAAGAAACGGGCTTCGGCGACGCGCTGGCCGCCCGCGCCCTGTATCGGCTCGACGATAATGCCGACAACCTCATCGGCCATCTGCGCCATTGCCATCGAAACCATCTCCAGCGCGCGGTCCGTGCGCGCCCGATTCGCGGCCTCGCTTTCGCGAAAGTTCAGCGCGGGAAACGGCAGCTTGATATTGCCGCCGGTCGTCAGGCCGTGGAAGTCTTTGGTGGCGACCGGATCGGTGGTCTGCGTGACCGCCAGCGCGAACACCGTGCGCCCGTGAAACGCCTGATCGAAATAAATAAAACGACGGTTGGTGATGCCACGCCCGTCCGTACGGCGCTTCGCGTTGAACTTGGCGACCAGGTACTTGAGCATGTTCTCGACCGCCTCCGCGCCGGAGTTGACGGCATAGACTTCCAGCGATGGATTTCGCATCGATTCCGGCGCGAGGCGATACAGCAGGCGGTAGTATTCCAGGCATTCCGGCGTCAGGAAATCCGGGTTGGCGACCTTGTTGTTGGCGGCGCGCACCAGGCGTTCCACATACTCCGGCTCGTACAGACGCGGATGGTTATGGGCGATCAGCTTGGAGCCGAAGTAGCCCGCCCAGTCGAACAGACGCTGCCCGTCCACGGTCGCCAGCCACATGCCCGCGCACTGCGCCAGGTCGAGCGCGAACGGGTACGGCGTCGCGATGACGTACCGCCCCAACTCTTCCAGCATCACCGCCGAAACGGGGCCGGGATATCTGGGTTTGTCGCTGCTGCTCATGTTCGTCTAACCCCCTGTCCGCAGCGCCATCACTTCCGCGACGGCCTGCTCCACGGAACGGGTCTGCGTCGCTATCTGCGCGACCGTCGTTTTTATATCGCCCATTCCTTGCGTTCAACTGCCGGTGTAGATGGTATAAGTCGAAAGGCGGGTGAAGCCCAGGCGGGCATACAGCGGCCTGCCGTCCGCCGATGATTGCAGCACACAGGTCTGGAGGCCGCGCTCGCGGGCGTCCTGTAACACATGGCGCATCAGGGCCGTGGCGATACCGGTACGGCGATATTCCGGGCGGGTGGCGACGTTATAGATTCCGGCCAGACCCGCCGCCTCGCACAGCGCCGCCGATCCTACGGGAACCCCCTCCCGATAAGCCACATAGAAACGAAGCAGCGGCGACAACGGGACGCCCGGCGGCAATACGATGCGCGACATGTGATCCGGGATGCCGAACGCGATGGCGAGAACGGCGCGATGGTCGGCGCGCACGTCGTCGGTTTCCGCCGTTTGTATATCGATATCGGCTTTGCTTGCGGGCCAATCGTCACCGGGCAGCGTGTCGCGGGTCATGACGGGCATAATCTGCGCTTCGGCCAGCCCCAGATAACGGATGCGGCCCGGCGGCGCGACCGGGTCATGCTCCGGCACGACCAGCGCCCACGGCAGACCGCGCTCGCTGTAGAAGGCGCGCGCCTCCTCCACAAACTGGTCGAAATCGACGCCTGCCGGGACAAAGGCCGGGTTGAACATGGCGACAGGGATGCCGGTGGCGACCAGGCACATGTTGTCGCGCTCCAGCACCCAGCCGGGCGCGGCGGTGCGGGCGAGGATGCGAAACATCTCACGGGCGTTCTCATCCGCGCGCCAGAGGAGGCCCCCGCCCCCAGCCGCACTGCGGCTATTGAACCGCCCTTCGGGCGTGGGGGTGCCGGAGAAGCCCCTCACCCTCACCCCCTCTCCCCAGCTTGGGGAGAGGGGAGTTATTCCGGCACCCCCATTATTGGGGGGCGGGGGGCTTCGCTCATGGCGCGGTTCCCGGCGCGACCGGAGCGGCCAGATCGGGAGGAAGCGTGAGGGAGCTGTCCAACTGGCGCGTGAAGTCCAGAATCTGCTGGCGCTGCTGGCCCATATCCCCCGCCGCGACGATGCTGACCGCTTTGATCTGGCCGGCGAGCGACGCATTCGCCCCGGTGGACAATAGATTCGCCGCGCCGCTGAGATGTTGCTGAGCGATTCCGAAGTTGCGGTCATCCAGGGCGAGCAGGGCCAGATGCATCTGCCGCCGCGCCTCCAACTGCCGCAGGATGGCGTCGCGTGCCGACACTTCGGTGCGCGCCATGCTTAGCTTCACCTCGGCGGCGTCTCGTGCATCACGCGCTTTTCGCGCCGCCCGGTTCCCCTGCCCCAGACCGCTGCCGTAGGCCATCGCCAGCGCGATAAGCGTTCCGACGACAAGTATAGTCGCGCGCATGGCTTTCCCGCTTTTGTCTTTTTCCATTGTTGGCTGCTGCCTTTCCGGGCCTCCCCCCTCTCGCGGCGCAGGGGAGAGAGGCCACTACCTTTCGTCCTCGCGGTCGTAGCAGGAATAGTAATAGGGTGTCGTGGCCTCGAACTCCGCGGCGCAGGTATCCACTATCTTATAGGTTGCCGTGATGCCAAGCGACGTGCGGAGGGCGCGGATGTCGCGCTCCGTGCGGCCCGTCAGTTCGGCGATGGTACGGTCGGTGAAGCCCAGGCCCTTCGCCTCGGTGAGAAGACCGGCGGCCTCGTCCCTGTTGAGGTCGGCGGCGTGGTCGCGCAGGCGCTTCTCCATCTGGACGATGCCGCGTATCTTGTGCAGGAACCACGGGTCGTAACCGGAAAGTCCGGCCACCTCCTCGATCATCAGCCCGCGCCGGAACGCCTCGGCGATAGCAAAAAGACGCTCGTCGGTGGGCGTCGTCAGCAGGGATTCGATCTCCATGTCCGACCACTGCGACGCGCCTTTATAGCGCAGCGAGTTCGCGCCGACCTCCAGTGAGCGCACGGCCTTCATCAGCGCGGACTCGAACGAGCGATCCAGCGCCATGACCTCGCCGGTCGCTTTCATCTGCGTGGTGATGCGGCGGTCGGCGGAGGTGAACTTATCGAAGGGCCAGCGCGGTATCTTGACGACGCAGTAGTCCAGGGCCGGTTCGAAGCAGGCCAGCGTCTTGCCGGTCACGCGGTTCGGTATCTCGTCTAAGTGCAGGCCGATGGCGATCTGCGAGGCGACACGGGCGATAGGGTAGCCGGTAGCCTTGGACGCCAGCGCGGACGAGCGCGAGACACGCGGGTTGACCTCGATGACGTAGTAGCCGAAAGATTTCGGGTCGAGCGCCAGCTGCACGTTGCAGCCGCCTTCGATGCCCAGCGAGCGGATGATTTTCAGGCTCGCCGAGCGGAGCATCTGGTACTCCTTGTCCGACAGCGTCTGCGACGGCGCGACCACAATACTGTCGCCGGTATGGACACCCATCGGGTCCAGGTTTTCCATATTGCAGATGGTGATGCAGGTGTCGTTGGCGTCGCGCATCACCTCGTACTCGATCTCTTTCCACCCGACCAGGCACCGCTCCACCATGACCTGATGGCGCGGCGACAGACGCATTCCGCGCTGCCCGATCTCAATCAGCTCCTCCGGCGTGTGGGCGACGCCGCCGCCGCTCCCGCCGAGCGTGTAGGCGGGCCGGACGATCAGCGGCCAGGGCAGGCCGGACTGCCGCGAAAGCTCCACCAGTTCGCCGTCTTTTTCGACGATCCAGGACTCCGGCACCGGCTCGCCGATCTGGCGCATCAGCTTGCGGAACCGCTGTCGGTCCTCGGCGCGGGTGATGGCGCGCAGCGGCGTGCCCAGCAGCTTGACATTGTAATCGTCGAGGATGCCGCGCGTCGCCAGTTCCGTCGCCAGGTTCAGTCCCGTCTGCCCGCCCAGCGTCGGCAGCAGGCCGTCGGGCTTTTCACGCGCGATGATCTTGGTCAGGAACGCGGGCGTCAGCGGCTCGATATAGACACGGTCGGCCATCTCGACATCGGTCATGATCGTGGCCGGGTTGGAGTTGACCAGGACGACCGAGACGCCCTCCTCGCGCAGCGCGCGGCACGCCTGCGCCCCGGCGTAGTCGAACTCGGCGGCCTGCCCGATGACAATCGGCCCCGACCCGATAACCATTACTTTTTTTATGTCTGGATTTTTTGGCATAGTTTTGTTATAGCTTTCAACCCGTCGGAAGCCCTCACCGCCGCCAGGGAAGCCGCACGCGCGGCGCTTGCCACCCGACCGCAACCAGCGTATCCCAGCGCAGCAGGACGATTCCGACGATAATAACAACGCCGCCCAGCACCTGGCCCAGGCGAAGCCGCTCGCCCAGGATGACCCAGGCGGCCAGCGCGGCGGATACCGGCATCAGGTAAAACAGGTTGGTCGCCGCGACGGCCCCGACGCGGCGCATTCCCCAGTTCCACGCCAGAAAACCGTACAGGGTCGTCGGCACGACTGTCCAGGCGAGCGCGGCCCAGGTCATGGGAGGTACCGCGCTCCACTCTATAGACGGCGCTTTCCACACGACGTAGGGCAGCAGCCACAGCGCGCCGAACACGCAGTTATACACCGTCACCTGAAGCACGGAGCGCTCACGCAGCCACCGGGCCAGCACCAGCAGGTAGCCGCCATGCACCATGGAGCGCCCGACAGCGATAAGGTCGCCGATCCAGCTTTCACCGTCCAGGCGCAGGCCCTGCCCGCCCTGCGTTGCGACCATAGCGACCCCGGCGAGCGCAATGATCGCTCCCACCCAGCCGGTGCGCGTTATCGTCTGCTGCCGCAGCCCGACGGCCCACAGCGCCGTGAACAGCGAGATCGTTCCGTGCGACAGCAGGGTCACGTTGGCGACTGACGTAAAGCCCAACGCGAGCGCCACCAGCGTCTCCCCCAGCGCGACGGCGAAAAAACCGAACAGCGCGTAGCGCAGCACGTCCTGCCGGGTAAGGCGCAGCGCGGACGGGCGGCGCAGGCCGACCAGCAGCGCCAGGCAGGGCGCGACCGCCAGAAAGCGCAGGCCGTTCATCAGGATCGCATCGAAGCCGTGCGTGCCGCGCGTACCGATCTTAAAGGCGACGGCGTTGACGCCCCAGATGGCGATGCAGGAGAGCAGCAGCCACCACCCCAACGGTGACAGCGTCTCGTGACCGCCAGCAGCCATCGGGGCCGCCGCCACATCGTCCGGCAGCGCGTCGTTTGGCGTGGCGCGCTCCATCACTGCCGCCACCTTTCGCGCGGGGCACCGACACCGAAGGTACCCACGGCGGCGGCCCGGAGATCACCCTTTTCGCGGATGGCAGGGGGCACGCGGTACAGCCGGAACCGATAGTCGTGAATCGTGAACGCGCGCACCTGGTTTTCAGGACGCACAACTTCGGGCGCAGTGCGGTTCCAGTAAAGGATACGGAACGGCGTTTGAAACACCAGCACATATTCTGCCCGAAGCCGCTGCACCGGATCGCGCCAGTTCGCCAGACCGTACAGAACCGGGACACCTCGAAGACGATTATCCAGGCACAGATTCGCCGCCCAGTCCCCCAGCACCACACCCTCGGGGCGCACGATAGCCGCCATTTCCCGCCCCAGGTCGCGGGTGTAGTAGGTGCGCGTCGCGTACCAGTGCGCCCACTGCGCCAGGCTGACCACCAGAAACAGCGCCAGCCCCCCGACAGCCAGTGACCTGACGGGCACCAGACGGCGCAGACGCAGAATCAGGCGGTACATCAGCAGGAATGCCAAAAAGGCTGCCAGAACCCGTCCCACCCACTCGTACAGCGGCACGCGCAGTACGTACAGCACCGGCACGCACAGATGGTACAGCAGCAGGAACGCCGGCAGGCAGATCACCAGCGCCGCCCACCGCCCCTTTTGCCGCGCGCGCGCCCAGCGCCACAGCAGCGGCAGACGCCAGAGAGTGATCGCCGCCAGCCCCGCGATAGCCGGATACAGGGTCAGATAATACCGCGACGGTGAGTAGCGCAGTATCGAGAGCATCGCCAGGCCCAGCGCCACCCACAACCAGAAAACACGATGCAGGTCGCGCCGCCGCGCCGCTCTGACCGATAAGCGCGCTTTCGTTCTTCCCAGCGGAACTGTTAACAGGCCCAGAATCGCCAGCGTCGTCAGGACCGGCGCGCGCGTTTCCAAATATTGCAGCATCGGGCGATTGGAGCCGATGCGGTAGCCCCAGAAGGCCCGCTCCGCGAAAAAAAGCGCCTGCCGCACCGACCGGGGCTGGGTCTGCGCGGTTCGATAATAGTTGTTCATCCGCACGATCTCGCGCCCGTGGGGAATGCCCCAGAGCGCCAGATACAGCGCCGCGCCCACAACCGCGCCCGCGCCATAGCAAGCTGCCGGGCGCATGACGCCATGCGCGCCGCCGCCGCTGCCGCCATCCCCCACGCGCCGCCATAGCCAGGCCAGCAGGGGAACCGGCAGGAAAAGCAGAAACGTCGTTTTCCAGGCAATCGCGCCTGCCGCGAGCGCCCCGGCCAGAAGCCATCCCGCCGGTGTTCCCAGCGTCAGCGCCCACAGCGCGATGCACAGCCACAGCACCGACGGCGTTTCCAGAAGGGCCAGCCGGTTGTACTGGATGAACATCGCCTCCGCGCCCAGAAACAGCAGCCCCGTCACCGCGATACGCCGTCCCCAGATTCGGCGCAGGGCGTCGTAAAAGAACGCCAGAGCCAACAGCGAGCAGACCACCGATATCATTCGCGCCTGCACCAATCCCACGCCGAACCGGGTGAACACCCGCCGCTGCACGGCGTCCAGAATCGGCGCCAGGTTCCGATTGTTGAACTCGTCCAGTTCCGCTTTGCCGAACAGTACGGCGTTGCGGGCGTTGTAGGTATAAAACCCTTCGTCCGTCCAAATGCCGGTGCTCCAGTCCAGGCGAGGCCAGGCGTCAGCATCCAGCGCGACGATACGCGGCACGACGAGCAAAAGTAGGAGCAGCAGCAGTCCTCCTCCCGCCCGCATCCCGCCGCGCTTCGGCACCGGCTATATTCCCGCAGGCAGCGACTGCCCCGCAGGCAGCGACTGCCCCGCAGGCAGCGACTGCCCCGCAGGCAACGTTTGCCCGTAGGCGTCGCCGATGCCCAGAAGCTGCTTTCGCACCGGATCGCCCGACGCCGCCGCCTCGGCAAGGAGGCGCGGGGACGGCTCATAGCCCGGCCAGACCTTCATCCAGAAGTGCCCGTAGTTGTAGATCAGCACGCGGCGCGGACGGTCGCTGTTGTTGTTCACCGCGCAGTGATAGGTACGCCCGTTAAACAGGTAGGCCGTTCCCGCCGCGCCGCACATCTGGATCGCGCCGGGCATCTCGCGCGGGTCCAAAACCTCCGGGAACTTCCAGTCCATGGGAAAGCGGTGCGAGCCGGGAACGAGCGCGGTTCCGCCCGCATCGTCGTCCACGTCGGTCAGCAGGTAGAACACCTTGAGCATCATCAGCGAGCGCGGATGATAGACGCCTTGCAGACCGACATCGTGATGCCATCCCGCGTGTGTCCGGAGCGTTCGCGGCGGCGTTATAAAATAGTCGTTGTCGATCATTGAGACATCACTGCCAACAAGCGCGCGGACAAGCGGGAAGACGGTCGGATGCCACAAAAGCTCCAGGAACTTTTCATCATATTCGATAGGTGCCTGCACCTGGTCCAGAACCTCGGAGCGACCGCCCGGCAGGCTCGTGTCGCCGCGCCAGCGCGCCTCCGCCCGGTCCGCCGCCGCGCGCACGTCGGCGAGCGCGTCCAGGGAAAGCGCCTGGGGCACGACCAGAAAGCCGTTCGCTTCGAATTGGATACGCTGCTCGTCGGCTATCATTGGCCCCCACCCCCAACCCCTCCCCCACGCTGCGGGCGACCGTCGCCTGCGAGGAGAGGGGAGTTAGAATCGGTTTCCTTCCGCCAAGCCTTCATCGCTTTCGCTCCTCGATCACCTTCAGGAACTGCTCGAAAAAGAAACGCGAATCGGTCGGGCCGGGTGACGCTTCCGGGTGGTACTGGATAGAAAACACCGGCAGTTCGCGGTGGCGCAAGCCCTCCACTGTGCCATCGTTCAGGTTGATCTGCGTCACCTCCACATTCGGGTCGCCAATCGAATCGCCGTCGATGGCGTAGCCGTGGTTCTGGCTGGTGATAACGACGCGGCCCGAAGTCAGGTCTTTTACCGGATGGTTCGCGCCGCGATGTCCGAACGGCAGCTTGAACGTCGTTCCACCGAACGCGCAGCCCAGCAACTGATTGCCCAGACAGATGCCCATGACCGGCTTGCCGGACCCTACAACCTGCTTTACCGTGTCCACGGCGTAGCCCAGCAGGTTCGGGTCGCCGGGGCCAGGCGAAAGGAAAACGCCGTCCGGGTCGTCCGCCAGTATTTCCTGGGCAGTGGCGGTGGCGGGAAAGACGGTCGTGCGCGCCCCTCTGTCCGCCAGCTCGCGCAGGATATTGTACTTGACCCCGCAGTCCAGTAAAGCGATGCGGTACTTCGCGTCCCGCTTCTCCGGCCCCCACACATATGCCTCCGGCGTGGTCACACGGCGTACCCAGTCCACATCGTCATAGGCGCTGGTGTGAGCGCGCAGCCGCTCGAAAAGCTCCTCGGGCGTCTCGTTCGTGGACAGCGCCCCCATCATGACGCCGTGATGCCGCAGGCGGCGGGTGAGTTCACGCGTGTCGATTCCCGTGATACCGACGATATTGTGCCGCTTCAAAAACGCATCCAGCGACTCCGACGCGCGCCAGTTGGAAAATGTCGGAGAAAGCTCATGGACGACAAAGCCCGCCACCTGAACGCGCCGCGATTCAATGTCATCGACGTTGACGCCGTAATTACCGATCAGCGGATAGGTCAGTGTCACGATCTGCCCGGCATAGGACGGGTCGGTGAGCACCTCCTGATAGCCGGTCATGCCGGTGTTGAAGACAACCTCCCCGGCGGAGCGCCCCTCCGCGCCAAAAGAGATTCCCTCCAACAGCGTGCCGTCCGCAAAGGCGAGATAGGCTTTCATGCCGTGTACACTACCTCTCCGCCCACTATCGTCAGGACCGCACGGCCCGTTAGCTCGTGCCCCTTAAAGGGCGTATTGTGCGATTTTGACAGGAACTTCTCCGGTTCTACCGTCCACCCTGCGTCCGGGTCGAAGACGGTTATGTCGGCGGGCGTGCCGGGCGTCAGCGCGCCGCCGCCGCCGGGCAGGTTCAGAATTTTTGCAGGCGCGGTGGACATCAGCCGCACCAGGTCGGTCAGACTCAGCCGCCCCGGCTTGACCAGATGGGTGATACCCAGCGCCAGTGACGTTTCCACCCCGACGATACCGAACGGCGCGCCTATGAACTCCACCTGCTTTTCATAGGCCGCGTGCGGCGCATGGTCGGTGGCGATACAGTCCAGCGTGCCGTCGGCCAGCCCGGCGACCATCGCCTCACAGTCATTTGCCGTACGCAGCGGCGGGTTCATCTTGGCATCGGTATTGTAGTTCCGGCAGGCTTCATCCGTCAGGCACCAGTAATGCGGCGCGGTTTCCGCCGTCACGCGCGCGCCCTGCGCCTTGCCCCAGCGGATCAGCTCCACCTCGCGCGCCGTGGAGACATGCAGAACATGCAGATGGCAGCCCGTCAGGAGCGACAGCAGGATATTGCGTGCCACGTCCATCTCATACGCCTCGCGCGGCAGCCCCTTGATTCCCAATACGGTCGCCGTATAGCCTTCGTTCATCGCGCCGCCTTCGGTCAGGCTCGCGTCCTCGCAGTGCAGCAGCACGGGCAGGTCCAGCATTCCGGCGTACTCCATCGCGCGGCGCATAAACTCGGCGTCCTGCACCGAGAAAGCATCGTCGGACACCGCCACCGCCCCGGCATCTTTCAGGTCGCCCATCTCGGCCAATTCCTTGTTCGCCATGCCTTTCGAAAGCGCCCCGATAGGATAAACCCGCGCCGCGCGAGCCGCCTCGGCCTTCGCTTTTATATCGCGCAGCAGGCCCGCACTGTCCAGTACCGGGTTCGTGTTGGGCATACAGGCGACCGCCGTGAACCCGCCCGCCGCCGCCGCCCGCGCCCCGGAAGCGATATCTTCCTTATATTCGTGGCCCGGCTCGCGAAAGTGGACGTGAATATCGATCAGACCGGGGCAGACCACCTTCCCCGCACAATCGATAACACGCTCGCCCCCTTGCGCCTCCAGCCGCTCCGCGCCGGTCGCGACCGCGCGCACCACGCCATTCTCGACGCGCACGTCTCCTACACTGTCTAACTTGTTCGCCGGATCGATTATCCGGCCATTTGTCAGGATCAAGCCCCCACCCCCTGCCCCTCCCCCGCCGACGGGAGAGGGGTGCCTGTGACACAGCCAATTTCTGGCTCGCCTGCCTTCTTTGCTGCGTCAGCGATGCGTTTAAGCACGTTTCGGCAGTCATTCATCACTTCGTTTACGGCGACTCGCAGAACAGTGTAGCCACGGCCCGTGAAGTGTGCCTCACGCTCAACGTCAAACTGGCGCTGCTGTGGATCGTCATGGTAGCCGCCGTCTACCTCAACCACCAGCTTTACGTCTTCACAGCAGAAGTCGGCGATAAAACGTCCGATGGGCCGCTGACGCCTGAAATGCAGACCATTTAGCTTATGCCCTCGCAGCAAGCCCCACAGCCGCGCCTCACTTTCTGTCTGCCGCTGCCGCAACTCTCGCGCAAGCGCAATCTTATACTCCGGCGTAACTTCCATAAGTCCTATGCGTCTCCCGATTCCAAGAAGCTGTTCCCGCCACAGGCACCCCTCTCCCGCTGCGGGGGAGGGGCAGGGGGTGGGGGCTACGACGCACCCAACAACAGATACAGGACGGCCATTCTTACGGCGACGCCGTTTGTTACCTGGCGCTCGATCAGGGCGTGCGGGGCGTCGGCGACATCGGCGCTGATTTCCAGGCCCCGGTTCATCGGGCCGGGGTGCAGAACGAGCACGTCGGGTTTGGCCGCTTTGAGCGTGTCGGGCGTGACGCCGAACAGGCGCGAGTATTCACGCGCGGTCGGGAAGCGGGCGCTGCTTTGCCGCTCCAACTGCAAACGCAGGACATTGACCACATCCACCCCTTCCAACCCGGCGCGCAAGTCGGTGTAGACTTCGACGGGCAGTCTGTCGGCGTCGGGCGGCAAAAGTGTTGACGGGCCGACCAAACGCACGGTCGCGCCCATCCGCGTCAGCCCCCACAGGTTCGAGCGGGCGACACGGGAATGGGCGATGTCGCCGACGATGGCGACGGTTAAGCCGTCCAGATGTCCCTTCGCTTCGCGCAGCGTCAGCAGGTCCAGAAGCCCCTGGGTCGGGTGTTCGTGCATGCCGTCGCCTGCATTGACGACGGGAACGTCCACCCATTCGGCTGCCTGGTGGCACGCGCCGCTGTGGGGCGTGCGCATTACAACAAGATCAGCGGTGAGCGCCTGCAAGGTCAAGAAGGTATCGCGCAGGGACTCGCCTTTCGTGGCTGACGATGTGGAGCCGCTGATGTTGATGACATCGGCGCTCATGTACTTGCCCGCCGCCTCGAACGAGGTGCGCGTCCGGGTGGAGTTCTCGTAAAAGAGCGTCACCACGGACTTGCCGCGCAGAGTCGGGACTTTCTTGACGGGACGGCGCAAAATATCGGCAAAGGATGCGGCGGTATCGAGGATAAGATCGATAGCGTCCGCTGACAGCCCTTCCTGATCAAGCAGATCAGTTCCCGCCAGGTTCATGAGTGAGCGCGTCCCTGCTCCGGCGGAGCAAGGACAACGCGAGC
>JAUJOK010000064.1 GCA_030447685.1 Armatimonadaceae bacterium | reverse complement strand
ATGCCATCGTCTTAACCCCTCGTTATTTCGTGGAAACCGTCACGCCCAACACCTGAAGAGGGTCAGGAGCAGCAATATCGCTCCGTCCGTGAAACGGCGATTTCCGAATAGTAATAGGTGTTTCCGCGTAAACGCGCGCCGAATTGAGGGGACGCCCATCTGCATAAGCGTTCCAGCACGTTGCAACCGCTCGTGAATACCACTCCTCCCCCTTCTCCCTTACACGGGTCGTAGAAAGGATGTCATACAGTACGTGTGCTGGCTCGCCTCGCTGTAGGCCGTTGTTTTCTGATGCGACACGCCAGAAATCCATCGCGCATTGCGGGCTGTATCGTAACGTCACGAGCGCAACGCTCATCACGGGGGCATTAAAAAACCAATCTCTGGCTTTATGGTTTGCGCCGTATGTTGCGTGTTGGTACGCGAAAATAGGTTCTTTCCATTGATAAGCGATCTGATCTACGATGCTGGGGTTGCTTAATACGATTTGCGCCCGACCGCTACTCCCTCTGCGGGCGAACCCGTTACCAATCAACCGCAACGAGCCTATGGCGGCCTTCATTGTATGCGCTGTGACGCCAACCTTTTCTGCCGTGCCCATCGCGGCAATACCCTGCCGCATAGTGCGGATATAACCCCTGTCCATGTTGGCATAGGCTTTGTCCATGTCTTCTTCTGAGGCGAAGTGCAGCCGCAGGACGATAGAACGCTGAGGGATACCAGTTGACAGAATCGCCGCCAAGCGATGTTGCCCGTTAAGCAGATGCTCTCCAGAGGGCCGTACCCCAAGAACGATAGCGGCCTCAGCAAGCCCCCATTCTCCGTGCTTCATATCGCTCTCGTAACGGGCAACCCTTTGCCTGTTGACATTCCGTTGTACGTGATACTTGTTGTTGTTAAGCCAGTAGTGCGCTACCTGTGGTGTGACAACCGCCAACTCAACCGAATCGTTTTTGTCCATTTCCGTAACCTTTCCGGCCTTAGCCGTTCGTCGCCGTCGTTAAATCCCGCGCCCCGTTGCCAGTAGTGCCTTTTATTGCCTGCCGGGTGCCATGTGCCGGGGGTCATACGATGATTGAATCAGCTACGGCTTGCGCGTTCGCTGCTCTTTCGAGCAGAATCACCTTCTTTTTACAGGCGGCGCAGTTCTCCGGGTGTTCGTGCTTCCCGTCTTCTAATGCGTTCTCCGGGTCGGAAAGCGCTGGCCCCCACATCCACTTGCCGCAGATACTCGTCATACTGTCCTTGAAGTAGTGGAACTTCTTGCTTGCTCCGGGTTGACCCCATCCTTGTGCCATTTTCCGCAACCTTTCCCCCGCTTCGAGTGTCAGGGTATAATGATGTACATTTTTACCATTATACCTTATATGTACATTTTGTACATCAGTCTTGTAATGGTTGTTTTGTGCTACACTGTCCACTATGGACAAGGAGAAAAAGACCGTGCGTCTCGTCTTTGAAACCACGCCCGATATACGGCGGAAGTTGCGGCGTATCCAGGCCGACCTTGACCTTCGTTCTATGAAGGACGCTATGGAGCATCTGATCGTGAACGCGCCCGCTTCTGGCGATTCCGAACGGCGAACGAACGGCGGCGGTCTCCTCACCGCAGACCCTCCCGGCGATTCCTACCGAACCGAAACGGACTGACACGCCAAACCGGGCAGGGGGAACGAGTAGGGTCACGGCTTCGGTGCCTCCTGCGGGTCAATCAAGCCGCGCAGGGTTTCCGCTATGCGGGCGATAGTATCCGCCGCCGCGTCGCCCTGCTCTACGTCCATCAGGATGAAATCGTACAGGTCGCGCGCTGCCCGCTCGATAGCATCGTTATCGGGTGCCTGTTCCGCCCATTCCCGCGCGTACTGAGCAGAGCGCAGGAGTTCCGGGAAGAACCACAGCGCCTCAGCTATCATGTCGGCATTGTCGGGACTGGTCAGCCCGTTGCCGGTAACGCAGAGGGTAACGGTGCCTTCCGGCCATTCCCTGCCTGTCGGGTCGTAGCCCGCAGGCTCCACCAGTACGACGTGGTGATTCGGTTCCCCGTCCGGGTGCAGCGAGCGTATCAACTTTGCCGCGTTCTCCAGCGCGTCACCGGAAACGACGCGCGCCGGTTGCGGCATGGTCGGGAACCGTTCCCGGTACTGCGCGAACAGGGCTGTTAGCCGCTCCAAATCCTCCTGACGAATCAATCCGTTGGCTTTTCTCATCGCTCATCTGTTCCTTTCATCGCTTACTCCTGCGCGTCTTTGGCGGCAAGCACCGCCAGCACGTCGGCCTCCGGTGTCGTGTCCGCCCAATAGATAAAGCACCCGGCATCCTTCGCCCGTAGATCGTCGCCTTCCTGCGCCAGATGCGCCCTACCTCGCGCAGTTCGTTGAGCCGGGCCGTGACGGTGCCGCTGGTCAGGTGCGTGAGGGTCATGACGTCGCTGTAGATCACGCCGTCCGCGCCGCTGGCCTTGACTGCGCGGTACACGCGCTCACAGCGTTCGCTCTGCCTTTGCAGTCGGCGTCCTGGCGTGCTGCCGCCGCCTTGCTGGTTTCCGTGCCGTTGTGGGGCGCAGAACGCCGGCGCGACTCCTGCTGCTTCGGGCGGCAGGCGGCGGGTCGAAGGGCAGGGTGGGTTGGAGGGTGGTGGTCATGGGTGCGCGGCCTCGCTACCCAGGTGCGAATAGTCCATTACGCCGCTGCCGCTATGCTGCCAGCAGTGCCCGCCTGCCGTTGCGTTCCTGCTGCAACGCTTCTCGGTGTAGCATCTCAAAGCCGCCCCTGCCGCGCCCAGTTCGCCGCAGGGTTTCCTTTTTCCAGACCCGTGCTCGACACTTAGTAGTCTTCACGCGCCACCCCCTCCCCAAACGAACGAACACCCCGCCTGCACAGCGCCAAACCCGCACCGGAAGAAGCGGCCGGGACAGGGTGTGTCCGTGACGGGTTCGTGGCGGGCATTTTGACAGCCAAATTGACATACAATCGCCCGTAAAATACAAAGAATGCGGAAGAGGAACAGGGCGAAAACGGGCCTAAAATCGAAGACTGCGGAGAATACGTAACATAACCCACATACCTGATGGGTAGAATGAGGCACGGAAGGATACACGCTCATGCTGGTTCATATCATCGCCGACTACGGATACGGGGATTTGGCCTTTGCCGAGGTGGTGCAGCGCATCAAGCAGTTTCTGCCGGACGCGGAGCCGATGCTGACACCGGTGCCGCCGTTCGCGACGCTCGCCGCCGGGTTCTGCGTCGCCCAACTGGGGCTGAACCCGCTCCGGCGGGCACGCTGATCTATCACAACGCATCGCGCCGCGCGAGGATGATGATGAGGCGCGCGAGGGCAATGCCGGGAGCGCCTCGGCCTCGCGCGCCTGCCGACCGGCGTGCGCGTGATCGGCGTCAATGCGGGTTATGCCTTTTCGTTCGTGCGCGATCTGGCCGAGGAGATACGCTGGGCCGCCGTGCCCGCCGAAGGGTCGCAGTTCCGCTCGCGCGACCTGTTCCCGCAGGCCGCCGCCGCCATCGCGCTGGGTCAGCCGGATGCCGGGGAAAAGGTCCGCCGCGCGGACGTTCCCGCCGTGCCCGCAAACCGCATCGCCTATATCGACGGCTACGGCAACCTGAAGACAACCATCCCCAGTGGATTCGATCTGCCGCCCAGCGGCTCGACCGTCCGCGTCCGCATCGGCAGCACCGAAGAGCGTGAAGCCGTGGTCAGTGATGGCACCTTCGCCGTGAAGCCGGGACAGTTAGCCTTCGCCCCCGGCAGCAGCGGCTGGCCCAATGCTGACGGCGAGGAAACGCGCTTCATGGAGCTATTCCTGCGCGGCGGCAACGCGGCAGAACTATTCGACCATCCGCCCATCGCCGCGCAAATCCGAATAAAAGGTGAGTAAACCGTAATCGTGCAGATTGTCAGGAAGCTCGCGGTTCTTTGCCGGTAAGATGAAACTGTTGTCTCGGCTCCGGCTGTTGACCATTGCTCTTTTGGTTTCCGTGATTATCGTTAACTGGAACAAGACGCGCCACTTTACTATTCTGGATTGGGTCGTTGGACCTGGCGCTTTTGTCACATTTGCACTTATGGTGGAATGGGCGCTGCGGCGCAATGCCGAATAAGGCGAGCGCCAGTATTGGAGTGCTATAATAGTAGTGAGGAATAGGTAATGAAACCGCTCTCGGAAACGAATCCCTATTTGCGCGATGCTCAGGCACGCAAGCGAATGCTTGAGGAGAATGCGCGGCAGTCCTCTATCTTCGAAGGGGCGCGGGGCTTGCCAAAGCCTGATTCTCAGCCTCCGCTTCGCAAGCGCCGTTCAACGGCGGCGGCAAAGAAGCCGGTGAGTGGATCATAATCCTGAAAGTAACCTCGCTTTACTGCATCCAGATAGTTTGCCCGACGCGCGACGGCTCCCTGTCCTTCAAAGGCATATTCTGGGGCGGGAAAGCCAGCCTGAAGGGCCATCAAGTCCGCCAGCCAGCGCGCCAATCGCCCGTTTCCGTCACGAAACGGATGAATCAGCAGCAACTCCGCATGAACCTGCGCCATGCGCCGCGCGACTTCAGCCAACGGCGCGGGGCGGCAGGGCGTGCGTTCCCGTAAAAGTCTCGCCTCGAACATCTCCATGTTCTGTGGGACGAGATAAGCGGGCGGCCAGGTAAATCCGTCCTTTGCCATCTCCACTGTGCGATACTGACCGGCCCAGACATATATTTCTCCCAGCCAGTCCCGGTGCATTTCACAAAGCAGGGCGGCGGTAAAGCGTGTTTCGGCAGAGATGCGCTCGATATACGCCTCCTGCGCTTGCAGCAGCGCCTGGAACTCTGCATTATCCATCTCCTGCTTGCGCGTGATTCCGAGACGGTTTCTCAGGACACGTCCGCGTGAACCCGGCTGAACCTCCGCCTCAGCACCTGCCGGAGAGGCATATCGACTAACGGGCTGCTTTTTCATTCTTGTGCGCCAGGAACTCGCGCTGGCGCTGGAGGAAGAAATCGACGGCGGCCTGACCCTTTGCGTCTAAGTTACGGGAATAATCATTAACATAAAGCGCGATGTGCGCCTCAATGACGCGCTCGTTCAGGTCCTGCGCGTGCTGTTGGCAGAGGGACAGCGCCTCCGGGCGGTTCGCTTCAGCCCAGCGCAGGCTTTCCCGGATGAGTGCCTCCATCGTTTCCTTCAGCCCCAATGTTCGGCGGGCGGCGATGGCCCCCAGCGGAATGGCGAAGCCGGTCGTCTCTTCCCAATACTGGCCTAAATCCTGAATCAGCGTCAGGCCGTCCTGCTCGTAGGTGAAGCGTTTTTCGTGGATGACGACGCCCTGCGTGCCCGGCGTGCGCCGCATCTCCTCGTACAGCGTATCGAAGGGCAGGAAGCGTTTGCAAACGGTGTTTTTGGCCCAGTAGTAGTCCAGCAGGAAGTTCGCGGTGGTAAACTCGCCGGGCACCAGCACTTCCGCCGTTTCGTCCCATCCGCCCCCGTGCGACAGCAGCAGCGGGCCACAGCCACGACCCAGCGCCCCCCCGCTGGCGAGCAATTCATAGGTTACGGCGCAGCGAACATAATTAGCGTAGCTGATCTTGATAACGTCCAGGTCGCCGTTCTGTGCGCGTCGGTTCAGGTTTTCGACATCTTCATAAACAACATCGAAGTCATATCCCTGATTGTCAACGCGGTTCAGGAGGATACCGCTGAACAGAAACACGTCGTTGGGGCAGGGCGAGATACCTAGTCGGATACGTTTCATTGGTCCTCTCGATTCCGGCAGGCGCGCAGATAGTCACTCAAACGGGACAGTGCGAGCGCGATATTTTGCGGCGTCATGTTCCGGCGCGCGGCGATATTGCTGATGGCGCGCACCTGGCAGACGGGAATACTCGCTGTATGCCCGACCTGCGCCACCGCCGCGCCCTCCATGGTTTCTATGTTCACGCGGAAAAGCCGTTCGCGCAACCTCCCCACTTCTTCCCTGCCGGTACAAGAACTTACGGTACACCCTTGTACTATGTTAGACAGTGATGTATCGGTGGTGGGTGGCATAAATTGGGAGTCGAGCGTGAGCGGGATCGGGTCCTGATAAAAACTTCCGGCGAAGGGCGAGTCGGCGATGGGGCGGAAACCCGGCTCCTCGGGCAGTTGGAAACCGACATCGCCGAAGACTTCCGACTGCACCACCACCACATCGCCGATGACAAGACCGCTGTCGGGATAGGCCCCGGCGATTCCGATGTTGAGGATTCGCCGGGGAGGCTGCCGTAATACGACCGGGTAAAGACGACTGAAGGCGCAGGGAATGCCGACGCCGGTAAGAAGATAGGCGCGGCGGCTTTCATCGGCGGCGACGTACCGCTCGTCGGTCAGCCCCGCCGCTGCGGCATCCGGCCCGAAAGCGCGCAGTTCCGGCAGGGTGGCGGCGCAGACCAGCAGATCGACTTCCGCCCCCCTCCCCCGTATATCCCCTGGATGCTCCCCCCCCGCCCCCAGCCGCGTCCCCGCAGGGGCATCCAATGGCGCTGCGCGCCCGGCATTTGAGCCGCCCTGCGGGCGTGGGGGTGCCGGAGGGGAAGCGGCTCCGTTGGCTTCTCCGGCACCCCCATTATTGGGGGCGGGGGGGGCAGGCTTATCCCGCCGGGGCAACGCTAACGGCTCCGAACTGGCCGTGGCCCTCGCGCACCAGCAGGCCGATAGCTCCGCAGGCGACGTTCGCCCCGGCGGCGCGGGTGGCGTCTACCTGCGCGGTCAGGGGTAGGCCGCCGTCCACGGTCGCGGCGACGGTGCCGTCGCGGCGGACGGTGAGCGACAGGCGGTACGCACGGTCGAGTTCCCAGGGTATCGGCGCTTCGGCAAGCGTGGTTTCCGCGGCATCGTATTTCTCGATCAGGCGGGCCATGCCGTCCCTGCCGAGGGTCAGGGCGACATAACGAGTAAGGCCGCGCGCATTGGCGACCAGACCGATAGCGTCGGCCATGTGCGGCAAAGCATCCGCTTCCACCGTGTAATCGCTCCAGCTTTGTTCGCCCTGGAAGATCAGGCCTGTGCCTTCGTCCTGAATAACGCGGTAAGTCATGCCTCCGCCCCCGGTCGCGCCGAAGTGGTCGGCGGCGTCTACCCAGGCCCGCCGCCACAGTTCGCCGCCGCCGCCGCCGCTTCCGTCGGGGCGCTTCAGCGGGCGCTTGTGCGCGGCACGCCGTCCCAGGTCAAGTAGTCCAGGTAAAGCGTTCCGCTGCCGGATGCGCCGCCGATCTCGACACCGACCTCGAAGATAGGCCGACCGTCCGTATCGGGAACCTGCCATTCGAGCGTCGCGGCTTCGCCGGGCGCAATGTCCTGTACCGGGCCGCGCCGTATCTCCGGTTCGTCGTTTTTGCCGTACACGCGGACGAACAGATTTGCCTGCGCTGCGCGCTCATTGTCTTCACCGGCGAGAATATGCGCGCGAAGTGTCTGCCCGGCGTACAGCGTCGGTGAGGAAACGAGACTGTAGCCGCCCATCTTGACCGCATCGGCGGGGATAAAGGTTGCCGTCGCCACCCGCCCGGCGCGGCCCGGCGCGATGCTGTTATAGTGCAGAGCGAGCGCGCGGGTCGTATTTTCCACGCGCACCGCCCCGCGCGATTCGATGGAATCCTCGCAGCGGAAACCCTGCACGGAGCCGGGAAGGCTGAAGTGGAAGCGCGCGCCGTTCTTGGGAGCAGCGGGTTCCTGCCCGGCCAGAGCGCGGGCGATGTTGACGATCTCATACGTTTCGCGCACGGCGTCGGTGATGGCCCTGCCGCCGTCCGCCGTGGGCAGGTACATCCGGTCGGCCACCGGGCCGCGCCAGTCCGGCCCGGCGTCGATTCCCGCCAGACCGTTCTTGATGCCCATCAGGCAGCCCACATTGCCGGAGTTGCAGTCGGTGTCCCACCCGGCGGTGTTGGCGATCATCAGGCTTTTCTGGAAATCGTCGTCGCCGTACAGCAGGCCGAGCAGGATAACGGCATGGTTGGGAACCATGTGGCAGTTGCCGCCGAACTTGTCGTAGCCGTATTTATCCTCGATCTTGCGGAAGGCTTTGCGCCAGTCCGGCTCGGACGCGCGCCAGTCGCGCAGGTCGTTAATCAGGGCGTAGATGACTGAGTTGGCGGGGATGCGCCGCGCGGCGTCGTCTAGGAGTTTGTTCAGGTCAGGCTCGACAAAGGCAAGTGCCTCCATCGCGGCCACCACCTGCGCGCCGTACACCGCCTCGCCGTCGTGGGAGACGCTCGCGGCCCGCTTCGCCAGGTCCGCCGCCCGCTCCGGGTCGCCGAGGGACACCATTGCCCAGCCGTCGATAAATATCTGCGCGCCTATCTGCTCGGCCACGACCTGACCGTTGACGGCGATGCTGCCGGAGTGCGGGGCGTCGATGCCCGCCTTCAGGCGCAGAAACGCCGTGTGCTCGGTAGACATACCCATGCCGCCCCACCAGAGCACCGTGCGGTTCTCGATGAGATAATTGCGCCACGTCCAGCCGATTTGCGCCGGGGTCAGAGCGAGCGTGTTCCCATGGTCGGGCAGAGCGCGCAGGAAGGTGAACGTGCCGGAAATGTCGTCGTCGGTGACGATCAGGCGTGTGCCGCGTTTTTCGTGGACGTAGTAGTTGATCTCACCCAGTTCGTCCTCTATCTTCTTGTTCGACCAGCCCTCGAAGGGGCGGCCCAGATACACGCCGATAATCTTGCCGAGCACGCCCGCATAAACGCGCTCCTCGTAGTCGCTGGAAAAAGTGTTCACCACAGATCCTTTTGCTGCTGCGTCCGTCGGGTCGCTGCTTGCTTTAAGTTTCCCCGCGCGGGCACGCCCCTCCTGCGTCCCCTTGCCACGTCGGGACAAGGGGGTAAACGAGCGGGATTCTGAAAACAGGTTTTCCTGCAATTTGTACGTAATTCTGTTTAGTTTGAAGGCAGAGGCGCGCTAAAAGGGTAATGGAACTGGAAGGCGTGCTGCAAGTCTCGACGGTGACACCGCCGCCGCCGGCAGCACTGCCGCCTGCGCCGCCGTCGTCACGACCATAGGTTTTACCCGGCCCAGTCCGCCCGCACGAACTTGACGACACTGTCTTCCTGGTTGGAACCGATGATCTGCGTTGCGTAACGTTTCAGTTCCCCGGTTGCGTTGGCGACGGCAATGGCGCGATCCGCCGCCTGAAACATCTTGATGTCGTTGTTCTGATCCCCGAAGACCACCAGTTCGCTGCTGCTGCTCAAGCCGCGGCTTTCCCGCAGCGTCTGAATGGCCCGGTCTTTGGTGGCCCGCCCGTCGTGGACGGTCAGCCAGTACCAGCCCGGCGAGTACAGGTTCTCGTAACGGTGCGTCTCGACCGCTGCGCCGTGTCTTTCCTGAATCGCGACCTCCAGTTCCCCCAGCACATCGGCCTGAGCGATCACGGTCAGGCAGACGACCCGGTCACGAAACGAACAAACGAGATCATCCACGCTGCGCATTCGCCGGTCGTTGACGGCCAGACGGTCGTTCAGGTACCAGCGCATGCCGTCGTTGACGATATCGCAGTAATAGGCGCGGTCTTCCGTGCCGTTGAAGGTGGAGATAAAGGGAACGCAGCCAAACGCGCCGATCAGCCGATAGATGTCTTCGACCACGGCTGGTTCGATACTATTGATGATCTCGTGTCGCCCCGTCTCCAGGTCGGAAATAAACGCCCCGTTGAACTCCACGATGGGCAGAGGAAGCGTCAGGCCGTCCAGCAGCGTCCGCATGGAAACCACGCTGCGGGCGCTGGCAACGGTGAACGGAAGCCCGTCCCGCAGCATCTCGGCCAAAGCCTGTTTGCTGAAAGGGGAAAGCGATGGCGTATTGGTCAGCAGCGTACCGTCGAGGTCCGAGACATACAGCGCTCTCATTTCTTTTTCTTAACTGTCCAGGCTCGGCAGCATCGTTTCCGTCAGGGCATGGGTGCGCTCGCTCCCTGCCAGGACGGCTTCCAGATCATCGATCAGATAGTGCAGTATCCGTCGCACCGAGGCGATGACTCCCCCGGCCCGGTGCGGGGTCAGGTACACATTGGGCAGCGTTCGCAGAACGGAATCCTGCTCCAGCGGCTCGCGGTCGAACACATCCAGAGCCGCAGACAGATCGCCCCGCCCAAGCCGTTCCACCAGAGCGTCCGTGTCTACCAGAGCGGCCCGCGCGACATTGACGAACACCGCGTCGGGCCGCAAAAGCGAGATTTCGCGCGGTCCCAGCAGATGGCGCGTGTCCGCATTCGACGCCGCGCACAGCACCACAACGTCGGATTCCCGGAGCATCTCTTCCAGATCGACGCGCCGCCCCCCCTGCGCCGTCACTATCTCCTCAGCAACGAACGGATCGAATACGCGCAGGTCGCAGCGGAACGGCTGGAGCAGTTCCGCCAGACGGCGGCCTACCCTTCCGAAGCCGACAATACCGACGCTGCGCCCCGTCAGTTCTCGTTCCCGCAAGTCGATCTCGGTGGGGAAATTCTTCACCCAGGGTTCCGTGCCGTCGCGCATCTGCGAATGATAATCCGATGTTTTGCGTAAAGCGCTCAGGATAAGCGCCAGCGCCATTTCGGAAACCGCGGGTGAAAAGCCGTGCCGCGAGATCGAAACCGGCACGTCCCGCCCCAGAGCGATTCGCGCCCCTTCCTGCGAAATGTCAATATGCCCCCGATAGCGCAGGCGCGGCGCGGCGTCCAGCAGTTCGTCCGTCAGCGTCGGCCACGACCACATCAGCACGGCTTCGGCCCAGGCAAGGTCGGCCTGAATCTCCTCCGCCTTATTGTGGGAAGTCGTGCGAACGTCGCCCAGCCGCCGCAGACGCTCCCACGCCATCGCCGTATCAGGGTGCCGGAAAAAGCCCTCCGGCAGATTCACCAGTATGTTCATGTGTATAGCTAATATGCTCCATCGAATAAATTTGAGGCTTGAAAAGTACAAAGCCTGCCTTCGCAGGCTGTTTCTCCAGTCCGCGCAGGCGGACTTTGTACCCTCGCAGCCTCGAATTTATTCGACGGTGTTACTTTGCGCCCCTCAGCGCAAATCAAAGGCGGAAAGTGGCGTGGACGTCGGCAGGGAGTTACCTGCCGACGTGGGCGGCGGCGCTTCCGACGCCAGAATCTGTGTGAGCATATCGCTGCGCTCCGGCACCAGGGTAATCTGGGTCTGCCCGTTCAGGAGCCGCTGGTTTTCCAGAATCTCGAACAGGGCGGCCATCACTTCCGGGTCTTCGGAAATCTTTTGCAGGGCCGCGCCGACGATCAGCGGGCGCATCGCCTGCGCCTGCGCGAACGCCACCGCCGCCTGCCGCTCCGCCGTGCTGGTGATGATGCTGACCTGGTTCGCGCCGTCCTGCGTGATCGCCGAAGTCACCTGCCGCAGACGGTTGACGACCTTCTCCTCGATCTGGCGGATCATCCCGGCATCGCGGAAGTGGACTTTGCGAATGTAGACGGAACCCAGCTTATAGCCCCACTCATGGGACTTGGGGGAAACCTCCTGGCGCACCAGCACGCTCATCCTGTGGCGCGTCTCCAGCATTTCGGCGAGCGGCATGTTGCTCAAACAGCGCACCGTTGTATTGCTGACATTGGCGGCCAGCGAGCCTTGCGGGTCGGCGTTCTTGAAGAGATAAGAGACGGGGTCGCTGATATACATCTCGTACCAGATACCGATCCCCATCGGCGCGCCCTCTTCGGAGTTGACGGCCTGGCTGCGCAGGTACTGCTGATCGAGCCGCATATCCAGCACATGGCAGCGGCCCAGCCATTTCACAATCAGCCCGCGCGGGCCGAGCGTCAGCCACAAAAAGTAGAGGCCCGGCTCATCCAGAATCCCGATGACCTTGCCGAACAGCACATACACATGGCAGCGGCCCTCCTCGACGATGGTATACAGGCCGAACGCCCGCGCCAGCCCGGCCAGAATCGGCACCGCGATAAACAGCCCGACGAATGTCACCACCGCCGCGACAAGAAAGTTCATGGTTTACTTTCCTCCCCGCACTTCCAGGATGGCCTGCTGCGCCCGGCTGTACAGGTTCAGCCGCACATTTCGCAGATAGGCGGGCAGCGCGTCCGCCCCGTTTTTCTTCAGTTCTGCAAGCTGCGCAGCCAGCGCATTCAGCGGCTCGACTTCCGCCTGGGCATTGAGCGTTTCGATCTCGACGGCGCGCTTGGACTGGACGATCTTCTGATCCGCCGACGCCTGCGCGAGACTGATGTCCGAGGAGACATGGTTATGCGCCGTATTGATGGCCGCCAGCGCCGACTCCACGTCCGGCGGCGGATCGATTCCCGTAATCAGTGAGGCGTCCAGAGTGATGCCGTAACGGGCGACAGACGAAAGACATTCGCGCTCCATATGCTCGTTCAGGTCGCGCAGGTTTTTCCGCAGGTCATTAATGGAAACCCCGGTGACGACGCTGGCGTCCAGCGGCTGTGACCCCAGCAGCGGCCCATCCACCGGGTTGGCGGGCGCTTCAAAGTTGGCGATGCGCTCGCGCAGCACCGAGATAAAATAGCCCATCACATGCACGAAGGGCTGCTTGACGCCGAACAGATAGGCGTACAGGTTGTGCTCGGCGACCCGGTAACGAATCTGGCCGTTCAGACCGGTGTTGAGCTGGTCTTTGGTAACAGCCTCCAGAAGCTGCCCCCCGCTGTTCGCCTGCGGGCTTTCCGGGTCATAGGCCATGTTGACGGTCTGGGTGGCGACGGAGACTTTATAAATGCGCTCCCAGGGCCACTTGAAATACGGCCCGCCGGGCATGATGACACGCACCTGGGGGTAGTTGTAACGCTCTTTTTCTTCGGGCCGCAGGTGCTCGGAGATCGGATCGTCCAGCGTCGTCGCGCCGGGTATGCGCTCGGCCCGCCCGAAGATGGTCTTCACGGCCCGCTCGTTCTGATCGACCGTATACAGCCCGGCCACCAGATAACGCACCAGAAACCAGGCCACAAAGCCGACGGCGACGCCAAAAAGAAGAGACATATCTGCGTTCCATCCTTTCCAAAGTCAAACGGCGAAAATGGGTGACTTGGTGAAGAACTCTGACAAAGAGTTTGCTACAAGCTGGCAGCCTTCCTGCACAATAATATCCGGGTCATCACTAATGTCATGGTAGACCTGGAACAGCGGCGGGTCGTGGCCTTGATCTGCCGGGATAAAATACGGATTACCGCCGCCAGTCATATCACTCGCAACATTGATGTAGCCGCGTTCCAGAATGGCTACACCGGGGTAGCACTCCAGAGATTCACTGCGTATATTAGCCGGGTCTGACCATTGCAGCCATTCGATGCCGTCGAAATCCCCGTCTGGCTCGTAAGCCTGCCAGCCGAACTCCAGTCCGCAGAGAGGAACGCTTGTCAGCAGTTCGATATACCAGCAAGGCATACGGTTCCCCATGTCGCGGTTGAGTTGCTGCAATTCCTCTTCACCCGCAACTACCCCATGTTGACCGAGTGCGGCGGCGCGCTCAACCAAGCCCTTTGCAGATTGTTGTACAACTGTTGTCATTATCGCGGGTCGATCTCAGTTCTTTAAGACTTCACCGAGGATGTGGCCGGTGGCGTTTCTGGGCGCGGAATGCCGAGCAGGCGGGCGATGGTCGGAGCGACATCGATCTGGCGCATGCCGGGTATCTGGACGTTCTGCGCGACGCCCGCGCCGCCGATAAAGCAGATGGCCTGCATCTTGGCAAGCTGCGGATAAAAGCCGTGAACGCCGCCGCCGATGGGTGACGGATTGGCCTGCACCGCCTCCGCCGGGGCGACTGGTAGGAACGTAGCCGGGCGCGAAGTCCAGGTACAGGTCGCCGCGACGCCGACGATACGCCGCCGATACCGATGCCCAATGTTTCGCCGGGCTGGGAAGATGCCGGCTCGGCGGTGGCGGCGACGATGGCGGCACGATGCCGTTTTTCCAGTCCGTGCCGTTGATGCTGACGAAGTAATCGCCCCAGGGCGGCGCGCAGATTCGAGTACGGGCAAGGTCGATGGAGCCATCCGCGGCGCGGGTCAGCAGCCCGGCCTTTTCCAGCACCGCATTCGGCGAGAAGGTCTTGCCGACACCGGCCATGCCGTGATCACTCACCAGGCAGACGGTGCCGTTATTGCCGACGTTGTCCAGAATCTCGCCCAGCCAGCCGTCCTGATGCTGACGAAGTAATCGCCGGCCACAGCCTGGCGGCGCGCAGATGTCCGGGTCGAGCGCGCCCATCCACGTATGCCCCGCGCCGTCGGACATAGGGGTGTAGTGAAACAGCAGGTCGGGCTTCCAGGTCTTCAGCGCGTAGCGGGCCTTTTGAGAAATTCGCAGTCGAGGCGGATGCACTCTAAGAGACGGTTTGAAAATTCTTAGCGGTCAGCCCGATGGCGGATAGGCTGTGGTTATGACTACCTCTACCTACCCCACCGACCTGACCGACCGCCAATGGCATTGTATCAGAGACCTGATTCCTGCGGCAAAACGCCGTGGCAGGCCGCGCCTGCTGGAAATGCGCCAGGTCGTCAATGCCCTGCTGTACCTGCTGGTGGGCGGCATCGCGTGGCGACTGCGCCCCGAGAGTACCCACCCTGGCAGAGCGTGTATTACTACTTTGGCAGATGGCGCGACGACGGCACGTGGAGACGCATTCGCGAGCGGCTGCGGGCACGTACGGCAAAAAGCAGGGCGGCACAAGCATACAGCCGGGGCGCACAGCCAGAGCGTCAAGACCACGCAGGTAGCAGGCGTGCGCGGCTATGACAGCGGCAAACAGATCAAGCGCGGCACCTGCTGGTCGATACTTTGGGTCTGGTGCTGGCAGTCCACCGCCGCCTCGGTGTCCGATCCGGCAGGAGCGCGTCTGTTGTTTCGTCGCCTGAGCGGGTCGTGCAAGAAACTGCGCCGCATCTGGGTAGATGGCACCTATAGAGGTCAGTTGCTGGTCTGGGTAGTGGCGCATTTTCAGTTTGTGCTCACGCCGGTGCTGCGCAAAGAGAGCAGAAAGGCTTTGTGCAGCAGGATTGTGGAGCGCACCTTTGCCTGGCTGTCGGCGTCTGTCCAAAGATTATGAAGTGTTGCCCCAGAGCAGCGATCTACCTGGCGATGATTCGGCTCATGCTGCGAAGATTGGCGAGAAACTGAGAATTTTCAAACCGTCTCTAAGAGACGCCGCTCCGCCGTGCCGTCGCCGTTCTGCCACAGCGTTTTGCCCAGCGCGCCGTTCTGGTAATCGCCGAACGGCGCGTCGTGGAAGCCGCCATACGCCGCCAGATACCCTTCTATCTGCTCCTGTGAGGCAGCGCCGCGCATCCCGTTGACAGCCCGCTGGTATAGCGTCATCGTGCCGTCGGGGGCAAGCGCGAAAAGGCGAAAATAGGTATAGCCGAACAGGTCGCCCTTGGTGACGCGGAATTTCCCGCTCCAGTTCTTGACGTTCCGGGCCGCTTCGGCAGGCTTCAGTGTAACCGAGGCGACGGCATTGCGTTCATCCTTGCTGCCCTGCCGGATAAGAACGGTGTCCGCGCCGTTCACGGGGTCGGCGGGGTCGTCATACGCCAGCGCGTGGAAAGCGGCCTCCCCCACCGTGAACGACCATTCGCGCGGCGTCCCCCGGTGCGGCGGCAAGGGTGTCCATCCTTCGGCGGGTTTCAAGTCTTTGCCCGTCCAGATTTTCCCGCCCTCCATGGAGGATTCGAAGCCGCTGAAAGACAGAAAACGATCCTCCGACACCTTCGCCGCTTTGAGCGCGGCCACCCAGGGGTCGGGCGGGAACGACTGCGTCGCCGACAGCACGACTACTTTTTTGCCCGCTTTCGCCGCCGTCACATACAGCGGCTCCGCCAGCAGCGAAGCGGAATCGAAGCCGGAGCGCTGTTCCAACAATGTGTGCTCGGCGCGCGGCAGCAGGGGTACGGAGTTGCCGGTGATGCCGTTGCCATCGCCGAAGGTACCGGTCCAGAGCGCGGCATGGCCGCAGGCAGTCTTGGACGGGAAGGCGGGCGTGCAGTAGTCGGCGCGCACGCCCCGGCGCGCCAGCCGCGCCACGTTGGGCAGTTGCCCGTCGGCCAGCAGCCGGTCTATCACCCAGTCCGCCGCGCCGTCCCATGAAACGATCACCACCGGCTTGGGCGGGGCCGCCTGGACGGAGAGACAAACGAAAAGGAAAGACAGCAGCGCGCAAATGCCGATACTGAAACGGCGCGAGCGATATGCCGCAGAGTTCATGGATTCTCCTTATTTTCTGATTGCGTTACTTGCCGAGGGACAGAACGTCCCTCGCTCGTGAGCCTCTGGCTGACCGTCCTCACGGACGGAAAATCGCCTGGTACGTCCGGCAGGACGCCTGGCGCGGGCGCGCAGCGCCAGTGCATTGCCCCTGCGGGGCCGCCCCAGAGCGAGGGACGTTCTGTCCCTCGGCCTCAGTCTCGGCCTGACGTGCCTGGGCACAAGAAAGGGTTCCGATGCCGGTTTCTTTATCCCGAAGCTTCTGTTTCGCTATGTGATTCCCGCCCGGTGCCCCGCCTGCGGCCAGGCGGCGTTTCCGCGCGGTTCCCAGCCTATCACCTACTCGTGCCGGACATGCGGGCAGAAGCAGCGCACCGGCGTTCGCAAGGGCTGAAGCCGATAACTCTCCGCGCCGCCACCCTGTTTTTCTCTGCCTGGCTGCCTGTTTCCTGCGGATGGCAAGAAGGGCAGCCGCCCGCCCATGCCGAAATACCACCACATGGACACCGACACCCCCGCGCCGCTGGTTGCGGTCATCATGGGCAGCAAGTCCGACTGGGAAACGATGCGGCACGCGGATGAGATGCTCACGCGTTTCGACGTTCCCCACGAGTGCCGTATCGTATCGGCGCACCGGACACCGGCCTGGCTGACGGAATATGTTTCCGGCTGCGAGGCACGGGGCATTGAAATAATTATCGCGGGCGCGGGCGGCGCGGCGCATCTGCCGGGAATGGCCGCCGCGCAGACCCTGCTGCCGGTTCTGGGCGTCCCCGTGCAAAGCCACGCCCTGAGCGGCATGGATTCACTCCTTTCCATCGTCCAGATGCCCGCCGGTATCCCCGTCGGCACGCTCGCTATCGGCAAAGCGGGCGCGACCAACGCCGCCCTGTTAGCCGTCGCTATGCTGGCAAATACCCGCCCCGAACTGCGCGAGCGGCTGCGCCGGTTTCGCGATGAGCAGGCCGAGCGCGTGCGCGCCGAGACGCTGCCGGAGGCCGTATCGTGACCACTCCCATCCTTCCCGGCGCGACGCTGGGCGTGCTGGGAAGCGGACAGCTTGGCCGCATGTTCGCTATCGCCGCGCGGCAGATGGGCTACCGTGTCCATACCTTCTCGCCGGACCGCGATTCGCCCACCGGCCAGGTCGCCGACGCCGAAACGGTCGCGGAGTATGACGATTTAGACGCCGTGCGCCGCTTCGCGCAAAGCGTCGACGTGGTGACGTTCGAATTCGAGAATGTTTCCGCCGAAGCCACGAGTGCTGCTGCGGAATACGCGCCGGTACGGCCCGATGGCTCCGTGCTGCACACCACGCAGAACCGGCTGCGCGAAAAACGGTTCCTGGCGGACGCGGGTTTTCCCGTCACCCCGTTCGCGCCGGTTCGCTCCCTCGCCGATCTGGATGCCGCCTTAGGAACGCTGGGTTATCCCGCCGTGCTGAAAACGGCAGGCTTCGGCTACGACGGCAAAGGTCAGACGAAGATTCAGCGGCGCGATGAGGCCGCCGCCGCCTTTCACTCCCTGGGTGGCGCGGAAGCCGTACTGGAGGCGTTCGTTCCCTTCGCCTGCGAGGTTTCCGTGGTTGCGGCACGCGGCGCTCTGGACGGGACGTTCGCGCATTGGGGAGCCGTGCAGAACGCGCACGAGCGCCATATTCTCGATGTGACTGTCGCCCCCGCCGCTTCGGTGCCGCCGGAGACCGCGCGCGAAGCGGTGGAGATCACGCGCGGCGTGCTGGAAACGCTGAATGTGGTCGGGGTGCTTTGCGTCGAGTTCTTCGTCACCGAGTCCGGCAAATTGCTGATCAACGAGCTTGCGCCGCGCCCGCACAACTCCGGCCATTTCACCATCGATGCCTGCGTCACCAGTCAGTTCGAGCAGCAGGTGCGCGCGGTGTGCGGCCTGCCGCTGGGTTCGACCGCTTTTTTGCGGCCCGCCGCTGCGATGGCGAATCTGCTGGGTGATCTGTGGGCGAACGGTGAGCCGGACTGGGCCACCGCGCTCGCCTTTGCTGATGTGAAGCTCCATCTGTACGGAAAGGCCGAGGCGCGCCCAGGTCGCAAAATGGGCCACCTGACGGCGCTCGCCGACACTGCCGAGGAAGCCGCCGAGAAAGTGCGCGCCACGCGTAAGGTTTTGAAAAAGGAAACCGATGACAGAATCCACCGACCATAACTCATTTTTGACCTACACCAATCCTGTCTACGACGGCTACTTCGCCGATCCGTGCGCCTGGGAGCATGAGGGTGTCTGGTACGCCATCGGAACCGGTCCCACGCCCCTCGCCCGGCAGCAGGGAGGACGCCGCTTCCCGCTGCTTCGCTCCTTTGACTTTGCCCATTGGGAGGCGGCGGGCCAGGCGCTCGTGCCGCCGGACCCGGCGCTGGGCGACGATTTCTGGGCACCCGAAGTGACGTTTCATGACGGCACGTTTTACCTGTACTACTCCGTGGGGCGGGGCGACAAGGGGCATCAGCTTCGTGTCGCGACAAGCGGGAATCCGCTTGGCCCCTATCACGATGCCGGAAAATCGCTCGTTGACCCCGGCGGGTGCCCCTTCGCCATCGATCCGCACCCGTTTCGCGACGAGGACGGCCAGTGGTATCTGTTCTACGCACGCGACTTTCTGGACGTGTGCGGCGAGGAGCGGCACGGCACGGCGCTGGTCGTGGACAGGCTGGTCGATATGACGACGCTGGCGGGCGAGGAACGAACGGTTTTACGCGCTCGCTCGGATTGGCAGCGGTTCCTGAAAGACCGCCCCATGTACGAGGGCATCTACGATTGGCACACGCTGGAAGGGCCGTTCGTGGTCAAGCACGGCGGGCGCTACTTCTGCTTTTACAGCGGCGGGCGCTGGGAATCCGAGGGCTACGGTGTCGATTACGGCATCGCAGACGCTGTACTTGGCCCCTACTCGGACACGGGCAACGAAACCGGGGCGCGCGTGCTGCGAAGCGTACCGGGACAGGTGCTGGGGCCGGGCCATAACTCCATCGTCCGCGGCCCCGGCGGCGAGGATTATATCGTCTACCACGCCTGGGACACCGAGCACCGAGCGCGGCGTATGCACCTGGACCGCCTTTTGTGGACACCGGACGGGCCAGCGGGTGACGGCCCCACCTGGACGCCGCAGACACTCGCTTCGCGGCAGGCCCCGGACCCGGTACAATAACGGGGACGGAACGGGAGACAAACAGGCGTGGGAAATCGCTTATCGGGAAAAACGGCGCTGGTGACGGGCGGCGGGGGCGGAATCGGCGCGGCGACGGCGCGTCTATTTTGGGAAGAAGGGGCGCAGGTCGCCATCGTTGACACGGACTCCGAAGCGGCACGCCAGGCCGCCGAAGGCATTGATCCCGGCGGCGAGCGCGTGCTGGCCGTGGCCGCCGATTTAGGAGACGAAGCGGGGGCCGAGCATGCCGTGCGCGAAACCGTGGCGCGGTTCGGACGGCTGGATGTACTGGCGAATGTCGCGGGCGTGCGCGTCTACGGGCCGGTCACGGAGGCGTCGCTGGAGTCGTGGGATTTTATTCTGCGCGCGAACCTGCTGGCCGTTTCCTACTGCGCCAAGTTCACCGTTCCTGCGATGGAAAAGAACGGCGGCGGGAGCATCGTCAATGTGTCGTCGGTTTATGGCGACCGGGGCCGTGCCGGAATGGCGCAGTACGACGCCACCAAAGGCGCGGTTATTGCGCTCACACGTGCCCTGGCCTGCGACCATGCCGCGCAAAATATCCGCGTCAACTGCGTCTGCCCCGGCGCGACATTGACCGGGTTCCACATTCGCCGCCGCGCCGAGCTTAAAGGCATCACTCTGGAGGAGGCCGAGGCCGAGATACGCGCTGAGGACAATAAACGAATCCTGCTGCGGCGGCAGGGCGAACCGCGTGAAATCGCCTACAGCATCCTGTTTCTGGCCTGCGACGAGTCTTCGTATGTCACCGGGACGACCTTGATGGTGGACGGAGGTCTGGGAGTTTGATGCATTTTGAGTTTACGGCGATTTTGCTTCCCCCGGAGGCCCGATAGATGACCACGACGCGACCCGCAAAAAACGAAGCAGCGGAGATGGAGCCGGAGCGCCTGGCCCGGATAACGCGCGTGCTTCGGGAAAACTGGAAGGAGGAGATGGTCGTCGCGCGGGTTTACCGCTCGCTGGCGCAGCAGGAAGAGGACGCGCAGCGCCGGGAGCTTCTTTCTTTGATGGCTGTCTCCGAAGAGGAGCATGCCCGCTTGTGGCAGCAGCGTCTTGCCGAACTGGGTGTGATTGTAGACCCCAGTGAAGCGAACGACCCGTTCCGCGAGCAGCACCGGCAGTTGGGCGAAGTGGGCGTCCGCGCGATGATACGCCAGATCGAGCGCGAGGAGCGCGGCCATGTCGCCGACTATCAGGCCCAGGTGCGCGCGCTGGGAGACCCGGCCTCCACTGCCATTCTGGAGCGCGTCATCCCCGACGAGCGCGCCCACGCCGAGCGTCTTCATGCCATGATCACCGAGGCGACCGGCATCGCGGCGGGAGGCATTTTCGGCCTGCCCCGCCTGCACCTGCCGGGCCTGTCGCAGATCGCGCGCCTACCCCACGAGGTTCTTATCGCCATTGCCAGCGGCGTGGGTCTCGCGGCGGGCCTGGCCGTGGGAAGCGGCCTTATTGCCACGCTTTTGTTCCTGTTCTCGATGGCCGTTGCCGCGTATCCGGCGCTGCGGGAGGCGGGAGAAGCGCTTAAAGAGGGCAAGATCGATGTCGAGATACTGATGCTGGCCGCGGCGTTCGGGGCGGCGGGCATCGGGCGGCCCGGCGAGGGCGCGCTGCTGTTGTTTCTGTTCGCCCTGTCCGGCGCGCTGGAAACGTTTGCGATGGGCCGCACGCGGGACGCCATCCGCCGTCTGGTGGGGATGCGCCCGCAGCAGGCGCGGCGCGCGAGCGGCGCGAGCGTCCCGGTAGAGGCTATCCTGCCGGGCGAGGAGTTTATCGTCCATCCTGGCGAAGCCATTCCCCTGGACGGCACGGTGTGCGAAGGCCGCTCCAGTGTCGACCAATCGGCGATGACCGGCGAAGCGGAGCCGGTAAGCCGGGGCGCGGGCGAGCGCGTGGTGGCGGGGACACTGAACCTGGACGGCGTGCTGCGGGTGGAGGCGACGGCATCGGCGCAGGATTCATCGCTGGAGCGGGTCATCCGCCTAGTGGAAGCGGCGCAGGACGAGAAATCGCTGGCGTCGTCGGAGCGGCTGGCGGAGCGGGTCGGGCGCTACTACGCTCCGGCGGTTCTGCTCGGCTGCGCGGGCTGGTTTGTTTATTTATGGCAGGTGAACGGTCTGGCAACCGGCGCGGCGGCGTACCGCGCGCTGGCGCTGCTGATCGGCGCATCGCCCTGCGCGCTGGTTATTTCGTCCCCGGCGGCGGTGCTTTCCGCGCTGGCGGCGGCGGGGCGGCGGGGCCTGCTCATCCGCAGCGGCTCCGTTTTAGAGGCGCTGTCGCGCGTCTCCATCGTCGCCTTTGACAAGACGGGGACGCTGACCACCGGGCGGCCCGAACTGGTTGAGGCGTGGGCGACGGACGGGCGCAGCGATATTCTGCTGGCGCTCGCCGCCTCGGCGGAAGCGCCCGCGCCGCACCCGCTGGCGCGGGCGGTAGTGTCGGCGGCGCGGCAGCGAAATCTGTCTTTTCCGGAAGTCTTCGAGCATCAGAACGTGCCGGGGCAGGGCGTGGTCGCGCAGGTCGGCGGCGAAACGGTACGGGTGGGACGGCCCGAATGGATCGCGGACGAGCGCCTTTCGGTGAAAGTGGAAGCGGCGCGCGCGGCGGGTCATAGCGTTATCGCGGTTTCGGCGGGACGGCAAGAAGCGGCAGGCGTACTTTGTTTCCAGGACACGATGCGGGTGGAGGCGGAATCGAC
>JAUJOK010000116.1 GCA_030447685.1 Armatimonadaceae bacterium | reverse complement strand
ATTGGGGCTGGTGCTACGTCGATCAGGCATTTTTATAAGGCTCCCACCCCGCAGCGGGAGAGGGGCGGGGGTGGGGGCTTCTGCCGGGGCAAACACGGGTGAGGGCTGAAAGGAACGTAACCAAACATGAACGATTTGATATCAGAGGCTGCTGCTGCGGGTATCCTCCTGTGGGCACTGCTTCTCGCCCTGCCTGCCGGAGCGGGCGAAGAAGCCGGGCCGGATGCCATTCTGGCGAAAAACGCCGTGGTTGAGAAGATAGCCGGGGAGATGCGCTTTACGGAAGGGCCGGTGTGGGATAGGGGCCGCCTGCTGTTCAGCGATATTCCCGCCGACCTCATCTACGCCTACACGCCCGGCGGCGGAAAACCGATCCTCTTCCGCCAGCCCAGCGGTCAGTCGAACGGGCTGACGCTGGACCGCCAGGGACGGCTCCTTGCCTGCGAACACAAGAACCGCCGTGTTTCCCGTACGGAAAAGGATGGCATGGTCGTCACGCTGGCTTATGCTTATGACGGTAAGCGGCTGAACTCACCCAACGACGTGGTGGTAAAAAGCGACGGCACCATCTACTTCACCGACCCACCCTACGGCATCGGTAAAGAGCAGGAAGAACTCGGCTTTTCCGGCGTTTACCGCATCAACAAGGACGGCAGCCTTACTCTCCTGACGCGCGAGTGTGTCCGACCGAACGGTCTGGCATTTTCACCCGACGAAAAGCGGCTGTATGTGGACGACTCGCAGGAGGGCCATATCCGCGTCTTCGATGTGCAGGCGGATGGCACGCTTTCCGGCGGACGTATCTTTGCGCAGATGAAAGAGCCAGGCCAGCGGGGCGTCCCCGACGGTATGAAGGTGGATACGCAGGGCAACGTCTACTGCACCGGGCCGGGCGGCGTCTGGGTGTTTGCGCCGGACGGAACGCTTCGAACAAAGATAGCCGTGCCGGAAGTCGCCGCCAATGTCGCGTTCGGCGATAGGGACGGCAAAACGCTTTACATCACCGCCAGCACCGGCCTGTATCGTGTCCGTTTGAAGAATCCGGGAATTCGCCCCGGTCGCCGCCGTTGACCTGTTGTCTTTCCCGGTTTTGCGCCGAATGCGCCGCTCCCCTGAAAATCCCCCCCTGGTTCGCCGATAATCGCCACAAGGCACGCTGACGATGAACGGCGGCCAGGGGGGATTTTCGTGCAGGTCAATCCACGTTTTGCCGCAGGAACAGGCCGGACCATGCGCCGAAGGCGGCGCGGCTTCGCGCTTCTGGATACGGTCATCGCGCTGACGATGGCTTCAATGCTGATTGTCTACGGGCTGTCGCTGATGATGACGACCACGTCGTCCGGGGACGCCGCCCGTCAAACCACCATCGCCTATAATCTGGCGCGGCAGCAGATTGAGAACGTCCGCGCGTTCCGGGGCGCGCCGCTGCCCAACCGCTTTGAAGGCCCACTGCTCGGCGACACCGCCATGCTGTCCCACCTGAACAACGGCTCGGGCACTCTGACACTGTCCACGTATCGCGGAACCGTCAAGCAGGTAACGGTCAAGATTCGGTGGACCGTCAGCGCTCGGTCTGCAACACGCGAAATCGCCGTCACCAGCCTGGTGGCGTCCGGCGGGGTGACTCCATGAGAAATTTTCCCAGAGCGCGCGCCCGGCGCGGTGCGACGCTGATCGAGACGATCTGTACGACCTTCGTGCTTGTGCTGATTACCACAGCCGTTCTGGGGCTGGCGGCAGCCGGCACCCGGACTGCCGATCAGCGCACGCTGGAGATCGGGATGGGCGGCTACGCCCGTACCACCATCGACGAGATGCTGCGCGAGCTGCGCGCCGCCGACCAGATCATGGTTTCGCGCCCCATCGCAGGCCGCACCTACACCACCGACTATGCCAATATCGTCTTCGAAGCGCCGGGTTTCGATCCGAGCAGCCCCCAGGGCATTTTACCGGGCGTGTATGACGTGGTCGCGTTCCGTTTTGATACCGCACGCCGCGAGCTTGTCGAGACGACACTTGTGGGCGCAGGTTCCAAGAGGGCCGCGCGCAC
>JAUJOK010000063.1:8326-19585 GCA_030447685.1 Armatimonadaceae bacterium | reverse complement strand
GCCCGTCGAATGAATTCGCGGCTACTAAAGACACAAAGTCCGCCTTCGCGGACTGATTCTCCAGCCTGCGCAGGCAGGCTTGGTACCTTTACAGCCTCGGATTTATCCGACGGTGCTGAACTGAGCAAACCGCCATTCGTTTCTCTTACAGCGGCCCGGTATCGTACACCGCCCGCGCCGCGCCGGGAATGCGCTGATCGTACGTAACCAGCTCGAATCGCACCTGCGCCCCCGCGCCCTCGTCCTCGACATACACCACCCCGACGTTCAGGCCGGGGAAGGGATTGCGCTGCTCCGGGCGCACGCCCGCAATGCGCCGAATCGCCACCCGCTCCGAGCCGTGCCGAACGTGGCGCATGGAAAAGGCCAGCCGCTGCGCAATATGCTCCTTCCAATCACGGACGGCATTTGTCACCGGGCTGGATACCAGTTGGTAAATCTGCTTACCGTCGGGCCAGCGCATCGTTACGGCGGCACCCTCATGTACGTCGCCCGAAAGGAGCACCAGCTTCTGGCCCGGCGCAGTATGTTGGTGCGCCTTCAGCACATCCAACAACCGGTCGAGCGCTTGCCGGTTCCGGGCGGCGTTCCATCGCGCGGCAAAGACCTCACCCTGTCCGGGCACCCGCTCGCCGACTGCGACAACCCAGTCCGGCAGGTACGCGAGCGGGACAGTCAGGACGATGAATACCACGGGGCGAGCGCGCTGCTCGTGCAGGAAGGCGGTCAGCGCGGCAAGCTGATCCTCGCCATAAACCTGGGCTGTGCGTCCGTCAAAGCTTCGCTGCGAACTCAGGTCCATGACAAATGTTGCCGTGGAACCCCACGAGAAGGCGTGATGGAACGCCGACGGCAGCGGCAGCGGCGATGAAGAACTCACGCTCATCAGGCGCGAAGCCTGGTAATCAATGAAGGCCCGGCGTGCGCCCGCAAAAACCTTGCGCCACGCTGGCTCCTGATGCTTGCGCCGAGCGCCCCAGTCATCGACGATCTCATGGTCGTCCCACATGCACCAGGCAGGCCAGCGCGCCAGAAGCCGTCGCAACTGGGGAAACGCCCAGAACCGGCGATAGCGCGCCTGGTAGCGGGCGCGAATCTCCTCGACCGATAAGGCGAGCAGGGGAGCCTCGGCATCCGCGCTCAGCAGGCGTCGTCGGTCCGGGCCGTCCGCATATATCTGGTCGCCGATGAGCAAAAGGTACTTCACCCCGCGTGCTTCGAGCGCTGGCCCCAGCGCGGCCAGCATCCGCGCGGAGTCCGGATGCACCGAGCCGTCCGGCAAAAACGGCTGATGACAGCTCATGAAGGCGAAGGCGAAACTCGCGCGTGTTCCCTCGGCAGGGGCCGTCTCGAAACGCCCTTCGCCTATCGGTTCGCCGGTGCGCGCGGCGCGGATTCGGAACTGGTGTTCCGTCGCCGGTGCGAGCGGGCCGATGTCAGGAGCGTCGTCAGGCAGCGTGAAGGCAAGAGTTCCATCGTCGTCCGGCGCGCGTCGATCCGCAATCGTCGCGGAACGGGGCGGCCCCGCGTCCGTCCCGACTTCCACGGTGAAGGGACCGTCCAGATCGGTGCGCAGCCACAGCCGGGCCTGCCGGTCGTTTACCGCGCCGACGGCCACCATTGGGGCCGCCGCCGCCGCTATTGCGCCCGGCTGCATCCGCGCGTCCTCTTCTTTTCCGTCGGCTTCTATAGGCGAAGCCTTGCTCATCCTGGTCTTACTGCCTCGATCTGCGCCAGCATCCCGGCCACAATGGTGGTCCAGCCATTTTCCCGCGCCCTCTCCTGGGCGTGCTTGAGACGTTCTTCCGAACTGCTTTCCAGGATCTCTTTGGCGGCCTGCGTGTATTCTTCGGGAGTTCGGGCGACCCATACTACGTCTCCCCAATTGGATACCACATCGGGAATGGCCCCGCTGATGATCGGCTTGCAACCGGCGGCGTACTCCGGGGTCTTGGTGGGACTGAGGTTTCGGGTAGCTTCCGTCTGCCCGCTGAAGGGGATCAAGGCAACGTCAAATCCTTTAAGGTACCGGGGCAGGTCTGCATACGCAAGCTTCCCTGCCTCGTCGGGCGCGACACCTCGGGCAATGTCGAGGTCGTAGGCGAAGACAATGTTGCGGCTACGCGGCAAATCAGCCGGGTCGACCTTGCGCACCGGCCCCCCCAGGAATACCGTTCCCTGCGGGTAGGCGTCCGCCAGAGCGTGAATCGCCTCGAAATCCATTCGTTCATCAATCACGCCGAAGTACCCGAACACCGGGCGGGGAAGGCCGACAAGATCGGCGGGGACCGCTGTTTGCGGCAGGGTGGCGGCGAGGAAGTGTTCAAAATCCACGCCGGAGTCGAACCGGTGGCAGTTCGGATGCCGGCTTCGGGCATTTTCAAACATCGTCCTGCCGCCCGTAAACATGACGTCCGCCCGGTCAATCAATTCACGCTCGCGCTCCGCCAGAATAGGCGGCGTGCCTTTAAAGGTGCTCAGTTCGTCCATCTTATCATGGACGACGACCCGTTCTTTGACCATGCCGCTGTAGTAACCGGCCATCATCGGACTGTAGAACCACGTCACGGCTTCGGTGATGCCCGTATGTGCCAGGTATTCGGTGACCAGGGAGCGGCTCAGGGCCTCGTTTTCCGGAGTCACATAGGGAAGCTCCACCTCCTGATGTGGGACGACCGGCGTCAGGAAGGTGAGGTCGCCGGGGATGTTATGCTGTTTGGCATAAGCGACCACTAAGTGGGGCGGTTTTTCATATCGCCTTTCCTCGCCGCGCGGCCACCACGGCTCCTCCACATAGATAACCGGCTGCTTCAGCGCCAGTATTTGCGCGATGCGCTGGGGGCGTTGCTGCACATCCCGGTACCGTAGATGGCAGCAAAAGACAATAGGCGTATTCATCATCTCTCCTCTCGAAATTCGCAAATCTATCCATCCCCTGGCGGCGAGCGAGCGCCGCGTCAGGCACGGGCGAAGTCGATGTAACCCTGCAGGGGGTCTGTGGCGATGAGGCGCACCCGCACCGAATCGCCCACATCCATGCCCGCTTCGCCGGTGACGACCCGCCCCTCCACCGGAGGCGACAGCAGACGGGCAAACGTGCCTTTGCGGCTGACGCCCGTGACAATGGCCGTGAATATGTCGCCGACGCGTTCGGCGAGCAGCGCGGCGGCGGCAACCTTACGCATTAATCGTTCTACCTTGCGCGAGGCATCTTCCCGTTCCGTGCAGTGGCGGGCCAGCACGTCCAGGTCACTTTCCGTGTACGGCGGCGGCGCTTCTCCCTTCAGGGTTGCCTTAATCAAGCGCTGGGTGATTAAATCAGGATAGCGGCGGTTCGGGGCGGTGGAGTGGGTATAGGTGGACGCAGCCAGTCCGAAGTGCCCCAGATGCTCGCCGGGCCGCACCACGGCATATTCGCCCGGCCCCAGCAGCTTGATAATCGAGAGCGACAGGTCGGGGAAGCTCACGGGGTTCGCTTCTCTGCGCCGGATCAGGAAAGTCGAAAGCGCGCGGGAGTTGGCCGTATCGGGCAGCCACTCACCCAGCTCCTCGGCCAGCGCGACAATGCGCGCCCAGCGTTCCGGCGAGCGTACCGTGCGCTGAAGCGCGGGGACTCCGTTCTGGGACAAAAAGCGTGCGATGACCGTATTGGCGGCGACCATAAAATTCTCGATAAGCGCGTGCGCGCGGTTCTTCGAAGGCACTTCCAGGCCGGTCACTTGCCCCTGCGTGTCCAGAACGGGCCGCACCTCGATAGTCTCCAATTCCAGGGACCCCTCCTGCCGCCGTCGCGCCGCCAGCCGTCGCGCTGCTTCGTCCTGAAGGCGAATCTGCTCCTCCAGGCCGGGAATCGCCGCTACGCGCTCCGGCAGGGAGGATTTTCCCTCCAGCCACGGCCCAACGGATTCGTAGTCCAGCTTTGCATAATTGTGGAGCAGCGCGCGGAAAACATCGCCCCGCTGAACGTTTCCCCCGGCATCCACCGTCATCTCGACGACAACGGCCATCCGATCCTGATCCGGATTGAGCGAAGTGCGGTCGGTGGACAGAAGTTCCGGGAGCATCGGAAAGGTGACGATACCCGTATAGACGGAGGTCGTGCTGCGGACGGCATATGCATCAAGGGGCGTCCACGCTTTCACCAGGCAGTCCACATCGGCGATGCCCACCCGCACCAGAATATTGCCATCCGGCAGCCTCTCGGCCATCTCCACCTGGTCCAGATCGCGGGAGTCCGGGTTGTCTATGGAGGACCACAGGAGACTTCGCAGGTCGCGCAGCCCGCACTCGGCAGAAGGCTCCGGCAGCGACGCCAGTTCGTGCGCCGCTTCGGGCGAAAGGTCCGGCTCGAATCCCTCGTCCCGCATCGCCTGCCAGGCGCGCACGACCAAATCCGGACCGCTCAGCGATAACTGCTCCATGCGTTTCGTTGCTCACGCGCCTTCTGATGAAAAAGGCGCGCTGCCAAGCCTTCTTCCGATTAACCGGCGGGCGCTCCGGTGTCTCCGTCGTCATTGGACGCCACAGGCGGCTCGGTGGCCGGGTCCCGAACGTGTGGCTCCGGTGCCTGCTGGAGATCGCTCGCCGGGATGTCGTGGGTCGCTTCCAGGGCAGCCTGAATGTCGCCGCCGACATGCTTACCGGGGTCATCGGCAACAACGTCCTTGTCATCCATAGTCATACTAACCTGTCTCCGCCGTCTGATCGTCCACGCCCGCTCCCGCCGTTGGCTGCGCCTCCAGGAGGTCATTATCGTTAACGCGATCCGCCGCAATGTCTTCAGCGCTCACTGCTGCGCCAACATCGATATCCTCGCCGACATCCGCTAACGTGGTTACTTCGGCCAGATCACTGGCCGGGCCGCTCGTATCGGCCTGGTCATCCGTCATGGAACTTCTTCTCCTTCCGGGCGATGCTAACGCGGTTTACCCGGCAGGGACATCGGAAAAACAAGAAGAGGCGCGTGAGCGATGGCAGGCGGCGGCGCTCTGTTCCAGCCCATCCCAAACAATTTCGTGCAAATAGTTGCCGTGAAACGTGGTCTATGGCACAATGGCCGTGGATACCGCCGCGCTGCGCCGCCCGCACGGCAAAAGCGTCCGCCGAAAAACAGGAAGACCCCGTGACTATCATCAAGGGCGATATTATCGACACGGAGCTTGCCGGCTGGAATGACGCCATGTACCGCAAGCACCCCACGCCCTACCGGGGGGTGGCCGGACTGGTGGAAAAGACTCGTGTCCAGGCCCTGCTGCGTCTGGCGCGGATTCAGCCGGACGAGGCGGTTCTTGAGATCGGCTGTGAAGCGGGGCACCTGCTGGTCAGTACGCCGCCCGCAAAGCGTACCGTCGGCGCAGATATTTCACAGGCCGCGCTGGAAGATGCGTCCGCTCTTTTCCGAAGCAGGAACCACCCGGTGGAGCTTTATCAGGCGGACGCGCAGCAGTCACTTCCTTTTGCCAGAGGGGAGTTCGACGTTATCCTCTGCTCGGAGATGCTGGAGCATGTCGCCGACCCCCGCTCCGTGCTGTGCAACATCCACGCCCTCGCGACGCCGGGAACGCGGCTGATCGTTTCGGTTCCCATCGAAGCGCCCAAGCTTTTCGTCAAGAAGATATTGCGGTCAACGGGACTGTTCCGGGTTTTGTTTCCCGGTATCGAGCAGGAGCAGAGCGAGTGGCATCTACAGGCATTCACGAAGCGGATGCTGTACGACCTTTGCGACGGTCTTTTCGAGATCGAACGCTGCAAGAGCATTTATGGAATCCACCTTGCCGCACGGATGAAGCCGATAAATCTGCCCCGTTAAAACGACGCTGTTTTGCAAGAAAAAGTGGTGGAGCGAAATCAGGAAAGCATGAGCAATAAAACCCCCGCCGCACTCGACCTGGCCGTGGTCATGCCGGTGTACAACGAAGAAGCGTGTATTGTCGATGTCGTCAAGTCGTGGAGCGCGGTTCTTTCCGGCCTGAACATCGCCTATCAAATCCTTGTCCTCAACGACGGCTCACGCGATGGAACGAAGGACGTTCTGGCGACGTTTGCCGACGACGAGCGCGTCGAGGTCATCAACAAAGCCAACAGCGGTCATGGGCCGACCATTCTGATGGGTTATCATAAGGCCGTCGATCTCGCCTCGTGGGTATTCCAATGCGACAGCGATGACGAGATGAAGGCCGAGCACTTTCCCCAGTTCTGGACAAAGCGCCAGGACTACGGGGCGCTGTTCGGGATACGGGCGGGACGCCAGCAGAATATAGGGCGGAAGCTTATCAGCGGCACTTCCTGCCTGACCGTCCGGCTGCTGTTCGGCAAAGGGGTAGAGGATGTCAATGTTCCCTACCGGCTTATCCGTTCCGATCTTCTGCGGCAGATCATCGCCCAGATTCCGGACGATACCTTTGCGCCCAACGTCCTTATCTCCGGCGCGCTTGCAAGAGCGGGAATCCCCCTGTACAACCATCCCGTCCCGCACGAAGGCCGTAAAACCGGCGCGGCCTCACTGATGAAGTGGAAGCTCTGGAAAGCGGCCCTTCGCTCCTTCGGACAGACCCTGCGTAGCCGCCCCAAGATAAAAGGGGATAGCGCGCCCGCAGCCGCAAGACAGGCAGAACCGCTGCCGTAACCGCGCTGAAGGGCATAACCGTCTATCTTTGCGGTATTTCTTCCACCAGGGCAAAGCGGTTCGTGTACAGGCGCTGCGCCGTGGGACGAGCCGCATCGACGAGAGCAAAATAGCCATAAGGGCGGGAAAAGTCGGACAGATTCCAGGGCGAAAAACCGATCAGCGTATAGCCGGGCACGCGCGCCGCCCGCATTTTTTCGAACAGGGGGATAGCGGGAAACGCCGGTTCGCCCGCATAAAGAATCTGCTTGTGGGGATAGGCGGGCGCGGCGCACAGGGGTGCCCACCAGACCGCGCTGACAATGACATCGTCCGGGGCCTGCAGGAAGGCATCCGTGAGCCGCCGGTTTTCCTGATGCATATTGTGGATGATTCGGAAGCCGTGCACCTGCAAAACAAGAGACACCGCCAGCAGCAAAGCCATTCCCGCAAGCACGGGTTTCGCTCCCGGCTGCCATGACGCAACCCCGTTTTTCTCGCCGCGCTCCGGCAGCAGGCTTTCCACGGTTGACCAGACCAGCAGCGACAGCACGGGAACCGTAATCAGCAGGTACCGCGCGCCCCACTCGGTCCCGCCAAGATTGGGCTTCAAAAGCGATGCGATTGTGTAGACGACAGTAACGATTCCCATCGTCTGCGCCAGCTGCCGGGCCTCGCTCTTTTCCGCCGAAAGGGTTTCGGTCGTCCCCGTATCGGCACGCCGGGCAGGGGGCTTTCGTGCCGCTCCGAAGGCAAGCGCAAGCAGCGGGCAGGCGAGAAAAAGGCTGTGCGGCCAATCGCGGTGACTCAGCACCCAGGCGCTGTTGGCCAGCATCCCGGCCACCACTATCAGAAACGGTATCCAGCCCCCGCGCCGCCGCCAGATACCCGACACGGCCAGCAGAAACCAGGCGATAACCGGAACCGCCATCCATTGCGATACACGCACCTCCCGCACAAGCTGCGGACCGGGGTTTTGCAGCCATTCGCGTAATTGCCAGGAATACGCGGGGCTGGAATCCCCCCAGGCGAAGAGAGTGTACAGCGCGCCTGATCCCCACTCCGGGACGTTCAGCAGAAATTGCAGGACTGCTCCCGGCGATCCCAGTCGATTGTTGCTCAGGTGTGGCCCGAAAAATGTGCCATAGACACTCTTGTTTATCAGCGCCAGCGGAACCAGGAGCAGAACGGCTCCCAGTATCACCAGGGCGCTTGCCTGAAGCCATGGCACACGACGGCGAACCCACCACGCCCCCGCAACGAGGGCCGGGAGATAGGGTAGCATTATCTCATGGAACCAGTAACCGGCTCCCACCGCCGCCCCAGCGATAAACCAGAGCCACAGCCGTCCGGTGGTAATCGCCCGTATGCACAGATAAAGGGCGGCGGCGGCCAGGCCGGTGGTGATGGTGTGATCCCAGAAGACGACGCTGTAGATGGCAAGGGGCGTCGCCAGGGCGGCAAGAAGCAGGGGGGCGATGGGAAAGCGGAGCCGCAGCGCGCGTGCCAACGCATAAACGGTAAGAGCCGTGCCCATTCCGGCCAGCACAGGCAGAACCAGCAGACCAAAGTAGCCGAACAAACGGAAAAATAGGGCTGAAAGCAGCGCGAACAGGAACGAATAGTGGATATACGCGCGCCCCTCACGATAAAACGCAAACAGGTAAAGCGGGCTGTTCCGGTGCTCCGGGTCGAGCGCGGCGGCGGGATAGGGAACCGACCAATCCGCCCCCGGCTGAAGAAGCGCCTGCATCTGAATAAAGCGCGCGCCCGTGTCCGGCGACCAGATGCTCCGGGTGGAAGCAATCAGCCAGGCTCCCAGGAGGTACACCAGGAACACACCCAGCAGCGCGGCAATCAGCGCCGCCCGTGGCGAGGCCCGTTTCGCCGGAGATGGCGGTCTCATTTCTCGTTTGGAGGAATCTGCCGGACTAATCTTGGAGGTGGTCATAAAAGTAAAGGGTACCGTCAGGGAATTGTCAGCGCCTCGTTGGTGTTGGCAGGAGCCAGCCCGGCGACCGTGCCGCCGCCAATAACGAAAATCGTGCCTCCGACCGTCACCGCGCCCATGCCGTGGCGCGGCGTGGGCATCGGCGCGAGCGTTCGCCAGGATCGGCTTGCCGGATCGTACTGCTCATTTTGTGCGAAGACTCCGGGAATCTCGCCGTCGAACACGTACAGGCGTCCCCGAAGCTCCGCCGCCGCCAGACCGCTGCGCGCTGTCGGCAAAGGCGGCAGGCTTTCCCAGGTGTTTGCCGCCGGGTTGTACGCTTCCAGTTCACGATTATTGCCTGCGCCCGTTCGCCCGCCGACTACCAGAATCTGCGAACCGACCACGGCTGCGGCCAGATGCTCGCGCGGCGTCGGCATCGGCGCAAGTGCGGCCCACCGGTCGGCTGTGGGATCGTAGACTGCGTTCACGCCCAGGGCGGCGTCCCCGCTCTGCACCCCGCCGATACAAAATATCTTTCCTCCGAAAGTTACGGCCACATGCGCGGCCCGTGGCGCAGGCATCGGCGCTTTTTGACTCCATGATCCGCGCGCCGGGTCGAACTCAAAAACGGTGTCCGAAGCGCTTCCGGGAGCGGGGCCGCCGGGGCGATAGCCGCCGAGCACGTACAGCCTTCCGTTTGCCGCCGCGATACCCGCATGATGCCGCCCTTCCGGCAGTGGGGGAGCCGCTGCCCAGGTGTCCGTGGCCGGGTCGTACACGTCCACAGCGGCGGAAGCATTATTCTGCGCGTCCAGTCCTCCCGGCGTATAGACACGTCCGCCCAGCAGCGCCGCCGGCATCTCCTGTCGGGGCGCAGGCAAAGGCGCGCACGTCCTCCAGGTGCCCTGCGCCGTCAGATCGACATCCACCGGCGGAATAGTGGGCGCACCGCCTCCACCTCCGCAGCCCACAAGAAAGAAAGCCGCCACCGCTCCGGCAGTGTGCCGTATCGGGTAACAGAGTATCGCAGCCGCTATTTTCAGTGTTCTCATCTTTTTCTTTTACGATTGTGCCAGGCTTTAGAAGAAGCACATACGGCAACTGTGACTGTTTCTGATGGGATCAGACTTAATCGGCGGAAGTGGGAGGAGCGAGGAGGCGCTCGGCTTCTTCACAGATCAGGTGGATGACGAGCGTGTGCGCCTCTTGAATGCGCGCGGTCACGTCCGAAGTGATGATGATCTCATGGTCGGCGAAACCACGGGTGCGACCACCGTCCCGTCCCAGCACGGCCACCGTGCCCAGCCCCGCTTCTTTTGCCGCTGCGAGCGCACCGATGACGCTTTCGGAATTTCCGGAGGTAGAAAAGGCGATAAGCACATCGCCGGGCGTACCCAGTCCGCGTACCTGTCGGGCGAACGCTTCCGCGTAGCCATAATCATTGGCGATACTGGTCAGCAGCGGGCCGTCGGCGGTGAGCGCAATGGCAGGGTAGGAGCGGCGATCTTCCACGAAACGCCCTACCCATTCACCGGTAAGGTGCTGAGCATCCGCCGCCGATCCGCCGTTGCCGCAGGCCAGCAGCTTGTTCCCGTGCCGCAATGCGTGGGCCAGCAAACGGGCGATCCGCCCAATGGTTTCGATATGGTCTTCGACGGCGGCAAGCGTTTGCGCGGCCTGCCCGATGGAGGCGCGCAGCAGGTTATGATTCGGCTCCGTTTTGTTCATGCCGTCTTTCTACCCGCCTATGTCCAGCTTATCCACAAAGGCGCGCAGGTCCTGCTCGGCAGCGGCGGCAAGATCTCGGAGCCGCTGGCCGTCAGCAGTGCAACGCTAAGCAAACAGGTCATTCGAATCATCCAAGAATCCTCTTCAGGGCACACCTGCCAAACGTATCAGACACCGTCACGTCATTTCCCTTCATCTGTGGGCCGCGGGATGGGTATACTGCGAGCGGCAAAGAAAAGGATACAAACAGATGGCAACCATGAACGAGAATATAGAGAAGATGCTGGCGGCGAAGACATTCGCCGTCGTGGGGGCGTCCACCAACCCGGAGAAATATGGCTATCTGGTGTATCGCTCTCTGAAGACGCATGGCAAAACCGCTTATCCCATCAACCCACGGGCCAAGGAGATAGACGGCGATACCAGTTATCCTTCGGTGGCGGCCCTTCCCGAAAAACCGGACGTGGTTGTCGCGGTCGTTCCTCCGGCCATCACCGAGACTCTGGTGGGGGAACTTGCCGAGGCGGGTATTCGGAACCTGTGGATGCAGGAGGGTGCGGAGTCGGCGACGGCCATCGAGGCGGCGGAGGAAGCCGGAATCGCCACGGTCCACTCCGGCCCCTGCATTATGGTCGGGCTGCGGACCCACCAGCGCGCCTGATCCTATTTGGTCTGTGAACACGCCGCGGCAAATTATTGTAAAGTATTGTCAGGAAGAGAACATCATGACATATCCCTTAATGGAACTGGAAGGTACATGGGAGGAGATTGCCGCGCGCGCGCCTGACTTTGTGGGGCACAGGCTGCGCGTGACGGTGCTATCCCAGGAAGACAACAGCACACCGGCGGTGAAACCCATTGAAGAAATTATTGAAGAACTGGCCGCGCAAGTGCCCCCGGAGATATGGGAAGAACTGCCCTCCGATCTTTCGAGCAATCTGGATCACTACCTCTACGGTACACCAAAGCGACCATGAAAGTCTTCGTGGATACG
>JAUJOK010000063.1:4441-8226 GCA_030447685.1 Armatimonadaceae bacterium | reverse complement strand
AACGGCGCGCCGATCAGGGCGGTGATGACGCCGACGGGCAGTTCCTCGCCGGGGCGCAGCGTGCGGGCCAGAAGGTCGGCCCAGACGGTAAGAATCGCGCCGCACAAAGCCGCCACGGGAACGAGGGGGCGGTGCGGCGGGCCGATAAGACCACGCGCGGTGTGTGGCACGACCAGCCCGACGAACCCGATGATGCCCGATACGGCCACGGCCACGGCGGTTAGAAGCGCCGCCAGCGCCAGTGTTCCCGCCTTGAACCGCTCTACATCGACGCCCACCGAGCGCGCGGTGTCCTCGCCGAAGGAAAAGGCGTCCAGCCCCGCCCCCAGGACGGCGAAAAGGACGATTCCGATCAGCGCGAACGGGGCAAGGATGGCGACATGGGGCCACTCGGCATTGCTGAAGCGGCCCATCAGCCACAGCAGGATACTGCGCTGCTCCTCACCGGCGAGCGCAAGCAGCAGGGTCATCAGCGCCCACAGGAATGACCCCGCGACGATTCCGGCCAGCAGAAACGACGCCGTGTGAAGCTGCCCCCCGACCCGCGCCAGCGCGAATACCAACACCATTGTGGCAAGCGCCGCGCCGAACGCGCACAGCGGCTGCGCCATCCCACCCCACGCCGTACCGATACCCAGCAGTATCGCCGTGCCCGCGCCGACCGCCGCCCCGGACGATACCCCGATGGTATAGGGATCGGCGAGCGGATTCCCCAGCAGCCCTTGCAGCGCAACCCCGGCCACGGCAAGTGTCGCCCCTACCAGCGCCGCCAGCAGCACGCGCGGCAGGCGCAGTTCCCAGAGAATGTCTGTGGTGAGCGGGTCGGCGGGCGCGGCGATGAGAGCGGGCAGGATACGATGGCCGATTGCGCGCGCGACCTCCAGCGGCGGCAGCCGGACATCTCCAATCGCCGCCGCCACGGTAATGCTGACAAAAAGCAGAATAAGAAGAGCCAGTGCGGTACGCCCGGCGGGCAAGCGACGAAGATTTGCCCCCTCCTGCGCTCTGCGTGAGATTGCGGCCTGTTGCGCGGCCAACTTGCTATGCCCTCCTGCTGTCGAGCAGCGCCAGGACACCATTCAGCAGCAAAGGGGCGACCTCTTCCGCCGGACGCGCCGCATCCAGCATGACAATACGCTCCGGCTCGCGCGCCGCCGCCTGAAGAAACCCTTCCCGGACACGCTCATGAAAGGCGAGCGTTTCCCGGTCCAGGCGGTTCTGCGCGTCGGCGCGCTGGCGTGCCAGACCCTCGGCGGGCGGCAGATCGAGCAGAAAGGTACGGTCAGGGACGAGGCCGCCGGTGGCAAAGGCGTTCAGCGAGGCGATAACGTCCTGCGGCAGGCCGCGCCCGAACCCCTGGTACGCCGCCGTCGAGTCGGTAAAGCGGTCGCAAAGGACGACATGATCGGCGGCAAGCGCAGGCCGCACCACGGAAGCTACGTTCTGGGCGCGCGAGGCGGCGAACAGGAACAGTTCCGCCTCGGCCCCGATGGCTCCCGGCGGCGCATGGAGCAGCAGATCGCGCACGCGCTCGCCCACCACATCGCCGCCCGGTTCGCGAGTGCGGGTAACGTTATAGCCGCGCTCCATCAGGGCCGCTTCCAGCAGGGCGATCTGCGTGGTCTTGCCCGCCCCCTCCGGCCCCTCGAAGGTCAGGAACAGGCCGCGCTGCCGTGTGTTCTTCAACCGCGCCTACTCCGAAACCAGCTTCGAGAAGTCGGCGAGGCGCAGGTACAGACGGTCGGCGCGGGCGAGGAGCGAGAGGCGGGCGGCGCGGACGGCAGGGTCTTCGGCCATGACTAGTACATTATCGAAGAAGCGGTTGATCGGTTCATCCAGTGCGGCCAGCGTATCGAAGGCGGTGGCGTAATCGCCGGAAGCGAGTCGCTCGGTCGCCTGCGGCTCAATTGCCTCAAGCGCCGCTAGCACCGCTTTCTCCTCCGGTTCGGCCAGATGTCCTGGGTCCGCTTCCCCTTCCGGCACGTTGGCTGTCCGCAGGATATTGCGGACGCGAGTCGCCACCTGCGCGGTACGGGCGAAAGTTTCGGCGGGAAGCAGGGCCGTCAACGCCTCGGCACGGGCGACGACCGAGGCGATATTGTCCCAGGGCGCGGCGAGCAGCGCGTCCGCCAGATCATAGCGCGTCCCCCGCTCTTCCAGCAGTCCGCGCAGACGGGCGGCGACCAGGGTCGCCAGATCGCCCGCCTTCGGGGACAGCTCCAGTCCCTGCGCTTCATACGCATCTCCGGCGGCGGCGGCAAGCTCCCAGATGCCCGGCAGGCCGGGGTTCTGGGCGAGAATATCCACGATGGCGGACGCGGCGCGCTTCAAGCCGAACGGATCGGACGAGCCTTTCGGCTCCGCGCCGACAAAGCGCAGATAGCCGACCAGCGTATCCAGACGGTCGGCAAGTGCGAGCGCGGTGCCTATGGGCGTTGCGGGCAAAGCATCTCCCGCAAACCGCGGCAGATACTGTTCCCGAATCGCCTCGGCAACGGCAGGTGGTTCGCCTTCCAGCAGCGCGAACTCGCGACCCATGACTCCCTGAAGCGCGGGCAGTTCCATCACGATCTCGGAAGCAAGGTCCGCTTTGGCGAGCGCCACAGCGCGGCGCGCGGCGTCCGGGTCGCCCGTCCCGTCGAACAGGCCGGCAGCAGTCATCAACGCATCGAGTCGCTTCGTTTTGTCGGCAAGCGTGCCCAGCTTTTCCTGAAAGACGATGCGCTCGGTGCGAGGCAGCTTGTCCGCAAGCGATGACTGACGGTCATGGTCGAAGAAGAACTTGGCGTCACTGAAGCGTGAGGCAAGCACCTTCTCGTAACCCGCCCGCACCGTGTCCAGATGCTGTGCATCGCCGCTGCGGATGGCGATAAAGTAGGGCAGCAGCGCCCCGTCCAGAGGCCCCTCCACGGGAAAGAACCGCTGGTGCTTCTTCATCGCAGTAACGAGTACCGGGCGCGGCAGGGACAGATAGGCCGCATCGAATCGCCCCAGCGCCGCCGTCACCCATTCGGTCAGGTAGACATTTTCTTCGATCAGGTCGGCATCCAGCACCGCTTTGCCGCCGATACTTTCCGCAAGCTGCGCCGCCTGAGTGACGATCTGCGTATGACGCGCCGCCGGGTCCGGCTCCACGAACACAGCCCGCAGTGCGTCCGCATAGCCTTCCGGCGAGGCAATGACAACCGGCTCCTTCGTATACCGATGCCCGACGGTCGCACTGCCGGAGGAGACACCCTCGACGCTGAACGGCACGACCGAATCACCCAGGAGGGCGACAAAGCGGCGCAGGGGACGCCCGAAACGGTAGCCGCCCGCACCCCAGCGCATAAACTTCGGAAAAGTGATGGACTTCAGCAGGTCGGGCACGGCGGCGGCCAGCACCTCCGCGGTCGGCTTTCCCGGCTCCACGCGCCGCGCCACCACATAGTCGCCTTCTACAGTCATTGCGCTCACATCCACGCCCTGCTTTCGGGCGAAGCCCTGCGCGGCGGGCGTCGGCGCTCCGTCGGGTCCGAAAGCGGCTTTCGCGCTGGGGCCGCGCGCCTCGATCTCGGCGTCGGCCTGGTGTTCCGGCAGGTCGCGCACCAGCAGGGTCAAACGGCGCGGCGTGGCGAAGGTACGTATGCTGTCGGCGGTTGTCGGCAGGCGTTCCGCTTCCAGACGCGCAAGCAGGGCGCTTTTAAGCTGTTCCACGGCGGGCGCGACCGCGCCGGAGGGCAGTTCCTCGGTTCCGATTTCGAGAAGAAAAGGGGGCATATTTCCATTCCACGCGGGGGCGATTA
>JAUJOK010000063.1:0-4341 GCA_030447685.1 Armatimonadaceae bacterium | reverse complement strand
GTTCCGATTTCGAGAAGAAAAGGGGGCATATTTCCATTCCACGCGGGGGCGATTATCGTGGGATAAACCGGGGATGCTGGACGCCGCCGCGTGTGGGAATTGTATCAAAGGCGGCAGGAGAATACAAGGGCCGCATTCGCGCCTCGTTTTTCCGGAGTATGGACACTCCGGGCTGGGGAGCCTTCGGCTAACCGTCCTGCGGACGGAAGAGAAGGATAGGTATCCCGTCCGCAGGACGGTTGGCGGCGTAGCTGCCCCACAGATCGGAGTGTCCATACTCCGGGAAACGGGGGTACAATCCGCGTTAGGAATTTTAACTGCATGTCTACGAATCTGCATCCCCTGCTTTCCCGCCTGCGCGGCGGCCTGATTGTCTCCTGCCAGGCGCTCCCGGACGAGCCGCTGCACGGCGCGGAGATTATGGCACGCTTGGCGCTTGCCGCGCAACAAGGCGGGGCGGTCGGTATCCGCGCCAACACGCCGCCCGATATTGCCGCCATTCGCGCCGCTGTGCCCGACCTGCCCCTTATCGGCCTGTGGAAGGTGACGGTTTCCGGTTTCGAGGACGTTTATATCACGCCGCGTATTGCCGACGCGCAGGCGGTCGCCGACGCCGGGGCGGATATTATCGCCGTGGACGCCACCGACCGGCCCCACCCCGAAGGCAGCGCCGCCGATCTCATTCGCGCGGTAAAAGCGACGGCGACGGGCAAACTGCTCATGGCCGACATCTCCACGGAAGCCGAGGCCATTACCGCCGAGGCAGCGGGCGCGGATGTGATCTCCACCACGCTTTCCGGCTATACGCCTTACTCGCCGCAGCAGGAAGGGCCGGATTTGCCGCTCGTGCGCCGCCTCGCGCAGACGCTGCGCGTCCCCGTCGTCGCCGAGGGGCGTATCGCGACGCCGGAAGAGGCCCGCGCCGCGCTCGATGCCGGGGCGTTCGCCGTCGTGGTCGGCGGGGCGATAACGCGCCCGCAGCAGATCGCCGCCCGGTTCGCGCGGGCGCTGGAAAAGTAGATGCCCCTGCTGCTCGGTATAGACATCGGCGGCACGAAGATCGCCGGGGGCGTGATGGACGCCGAAACGGGACGCCTGCTGCTCCAGGATAGAGCGCCGACGCTTGCCCTGGAGGGCGGCCCCGCCGTGCTGCAACGCGCGCTCGGTCTGGCACGGACGCTGCTCGATGCCGCCGCGACACAGGGACTTCCCACACCCGCTGCCATCGGTGTCGGCGCGGGCGGGCAGATAGACTCTAAGGCGGGCGTGGTCGTGTTCGCTACGGACGTGCTTCCCGGCTGGACGGGAACACCGCTGCGCGCCGCGTTCGAGGAGGCTTTTTCCCTTCCCACAGCGGTAGACAACGACGTAAATGCCCTTGCCATCGGCGAAAGCCGCTTCGGCGCAGGCCAAGACTTTTCTAACCTCCTCTATCTGGGACTCGGCACGGGTGTCGGCGGGGCGATTATCGCGAACGGTCGGCTGTACCACGGCGTGCGCGGCGCGGGCAGCGAACTGGGCCATCTGGTTCTTGTTCCCGACGGTCTGCCCTGCACCTGCGGCGGGCACGGCTGTTTGGAACAGTACGTGAGCGGCCCCGCACTTCTGCGTCACTTTCACGCTGTCGGCGGCGACGCGACGCTGCCGGACGGCGTGCCGCTTGCCGCGATGGCCCGGCAGGACCCGGAGAGCCACGCGGCCCGCGCCATCGGCCTGACCGGCGGGCTGCTGGGCCTCGGCCTGGTCACGCTTGCCAATATCTTCGGCCCGGACCGCATCCTCATCGGCGGCGGACTGGCCGCGCTCGGCGACCTGCTGCTGGAACCGGCGCGGCGTGTTTTGCGGGAGCGCGCCCTGCCCGGCGTCCGCGACTGCCCCGTCCTCCCCGCCGCCCTCGGCCCCGACGCTTCCGTCATCGGCGCGGCCTCGCTGGCGTTGTCTCGCGCCGGCACCGCCGAATGAATTCGATGGTGGTACACTGAATCTATGGCAGGCAGTACGTTCGGCACTTTATTTCGGCTTTCGACGTGGGGCGAATCGCACGGCCCCGCAGTCGGCTGCGTGGTGGAGGGATGCCCGCCCGGCGTCCCGCTCACGGAGCAGATAATCCAGGAGGATTTAGATCGCCGCCGCCCCGGCCAGAGTCGTATCACCACGCAGCGCCGCGAAGGCGACGAAGTAGAGATTCTTTCCGGCGTCTTCGAGGGAGTCACTACGGGGACGCCTATCGGGCTGCTGGTGCGCAACACCGATGCTCGCTCGAAAGACTATAGTGAGCTTAAAGACTTGTACCGGCCCAGCCACGCGGATTTCACCTACCAGGCCAAGTACGGCGTCCGGGACTATCGCGGCGGCGGGCGCGCGTCGTATCGGGAAGCCACAGGCCGCGTCGCCGCCGGGGCCGTCGCGCGGCAGTTGCTGGCCCAGCGATGCGGGGCCGAGGTCGTCGGCTATGTGCTTCAGATTCACGACATCGTCGGGCAGGTGGACGGCGACCGGGTGACGCGCGAGGACGTGGACGCCAATATCACCCGATGCCCGGATGCGGACGCCGCCGAGCGCATGATTGCCGCTATAGAGCAGGCGCGGCGCGATGGCGACTCGCTGGGCGGAATCGTCGAGGTGGTCGCCCGCAGCGTCCCCGCCGGTCTGGGCGAGCCGGTCTTCGACAAACTCACCGCCGACTTCGCTAAAGCCCTGATGTCCATTCCCGCCGCGCGCGGCTTCGAGGTCGGCGAGGGCTTCGCCAGCGTGCAGATGAAGGGAACGGAGCACAATGACGCTTTTGAGATGCGCGACGGCAAGGTGCGGACGCGCACCAACCGCTCCGGCGGCATTCAGGGCGGCATCTCCAACGGCGAGAACATCGTTTTGCGCGTCGCCTTTAAGCCCACGGCCACGATCACCTCGGAGCAGGAGACAGTGACGGCGGCGGGCGAATCGGTCACATTCCGCGCCAAAGGCCGCCACGACCCCTGCGTCCTGCCCCGCGCCGTCGCCACCGTCGAAGCAATGGTCGCCCTCGTCCTCGCCGACCACCTCCTGCGCCAGACTGTCAACCAGATTCCATGACAACCTTTGAGCGAGTGCGAAAACTCCTGGTCGAAACACTTGCCGTAGCGCCCGACGAGGTGACGCCGCAGACGGCGATTCATCATCTCGTGGGTCGGCGGTTGGAGAAGGAGATCACGCCGCAATCTACGTTTGTGGATGATCTGGGTGCGGATTCGCTGGACATGGTGGAGATCATCATGGCTCTGGAAGAGGAGTTCGACATAGAGGTTTCCGACGAGGCGGCTAATCTTCTGAAGACCACAACTGTTCAGCAGATAGTAGCCTATATTGACAGGGAATCGCGGCGCTAAGACATGGTTGCGGAACAGCAAGGAGAAAATAGGCAGATGAAGACAGAAAAACAAGGGTGGCTTTCTTTCTCCCTTGCTTTGATGGGATTCATCTTACCTGCCATCCTTGTGGCAGTTTGTTTCTATGGTCCTGTCGATTTCAGTATTCCGTTTGTAGTGCTCGGTACACCCCTGGAGGCTTTCGCCTACTCCACAGGAAATAAGGCAAGCGAAACAATCGGCGGGATTCTGGGACGCTGGATATCGATAGGAATATTGATGTTTATTGGCGTTTTTTGTATACCTACTTTCCTTTTTTGTCTGTTCATGACATTGCGACTATCTTAGCCAGCTACCCAAGGCATTGGCGGCTTTGATATTCGTCGGCCTGATTATCCTGGTGCTGCTTTTCTTGATCGACTACTTGGGAATTGGCTTTTGGGGCTTCAAGATTGATCCATAAGCTGCTTCAATTCATGCTTGACTACAGAGCCTGGATAGAGCGTGCGGATACTTTCACCCGAAACCTTCCGCTGCGCAAAACGGACTTCGACCAGGTCGATGTTGAAGTCTTGGTTGAACCACCGCTGCAGTTAGGAGAATTGCAGCAATTGGAGTCTGGTATTACTCGGCCTATACCGGCGGCGCTGCGTCAGTTCTGGCTTACAGGCTCCCGCCACTGCGCCTGTAGTTACGTTTGTCGTGCCTTTACTGGAGATATTGAACTCTTCGGAGGAACCGCTTTCCTACACGCTCAGGAGTTACCCGAGCATATATTTACCTGTCGTGATTGGGCAGAGAACACCTGGATTAGCGAATTTCCAGAGGAACAGAGGTATTGGCTCGATGCCCTTCCTATTACGGACATGAAAAATGGCGATTATCTGGCGCTGGACGTGTCGCAGGGGCAAGATGACCCACCGGTAGTCTACCTGTCTCATGATGAGGAGAGCTTTGTTCTGGCTGGCAGTTTCACCGCCTTTTTGCAGCAATGGGA
>JAUJOK010000115.1 GCA_030447685.1 Armatimonadaceae bacterium | reverse complement strand
TCAGACCGCGTTAGACGTCTACCGTAAAACCGCGCGGAGAAGGAGACCACCTCGCGGCGCGTTGCCTCATTTTACGGCATTTTCTCCTCCTTTTTAGGCGGCTTTGTCACCAGAGTCTCCATCCCCGCCTGCCGTTTCTCTTTGAGCCGGTAGCTGTCGCCGCGAATGTTGATGACGGTGCAGCGGTGCAGCAGCCGGTCCAAAGCCGCCGACGCCATAATCGCATCACCGGCGAAGACCTCGCCCCAGTCGCTGAAGGCTTTGTTGCTGGTCAAGATGATGGACTGGCCGCGTTCGTACCGCTGGCAGATCGCCTGAAAGAGCAGACTGCCCTGCGTCGCATCCAGCGTCAGATAGCCGACTTCATCAATGACCAGCGCCTTGGGATGTACCAGCTTGTTCATCTCGCGGTGCAGCCGGTTCTGCTCCATCGCCAGCGACAGCCGCCGCGCCAGTTCAATGGCGCTGGTGAAATAGACGCGGTGGCCCAGCTCACACGTCATCACGCCCAGAGCAATCGCCAGATGCGTCTTGCCCACACCCGGCGGCCCCAGAAACACCAGATTCCTGCCTTCGTACAGGAATCGCCCCGTCGCCAGCTCGTCAATCAGGCGCTTGTCCAGCCCCGGCTGCGCCGAAAAATCGAAGTCGGGCAGGCGCTTGAGGATGGGGAACTTGGCAAACTGCAGGTTCAGGTTCACCGTCTTTTTGTGCCGCTCCTCGACCTCCGCCGAAAGCAGATAGCCCAGGAAGTGGCTGTAGCTCCAGCTTTCCGCCGCCGCACGCTGGCAGGCGGCATCCAGCCGGTCATGAGCAACGCACAGGCCCAGCTCGGAAAGAGAAGAGGCTGCTTTCTCCTCGAAGACTTTGCTCATGGCAGAACCTCGTCTTCCTGGCAGAGCGATTCATAGACGCTCAGGGGGCGCACGACCACCGCTTCCGCATCGGTAAAGTGAACCTGAGGCGTCGGCGCCGTTGTGCGGGTCAGTGACTCGCGCCACATCGCCTCGACATGTTCACGGCGGGCGACGCAGGCACCGGGAGAGGAAGCAAGGGCATGTTCGGCGATAATGGTTTCGCCCAGGCGCACTTGAATCTGGCGCTCTTTCTGGATCACCAGGACCTTCTGGCCCACGTACTGCGGCGGCACCGAATAGCGGCTGCGTGAAAGGCGCACAAAGCCTTCCGCATCCACCTTGCGCTCATGCCGCTCGGCCAGTACATAGGGCCTGAGATCCGTCAGTGGCGTCAGGCGCTCTTTGGCATGGAGGATATACGGCTTTTCACCGGTGGTGGCATGGACGCGGCTGTTAGCCTGCTCCCGCCAGGTTCGCCCCTGTGCCGATAGATCCTCGAACCCGGCGAAGCTGCGCCCGTTGAGGAAGTTGTCCTTGAGATAATTGACCATCCGCTCCACCTTGCCTTTGGTGCGAGGACGATACGGCTGGTGCGTTTTGACGGCAAAGCCATGATGGGCGGCAAAGTCGGCCATGAGGGGATTGAGTTCGCGGCTTCCCGGCTGTCTGACCTGTGCCATGTTGTCGTACAGGATAGAGCCGGGAATGCCACCCAAGTAAGCGAAGGCGCTCTGATGGCAGGCAATCAGTTCGCTGAGCGCCATGCGGCGGGTGAACTCGATGTAGAGCAGGCGCGAGAACGAGAGTACCATGATGAAGACGTAAATCTTCTGCCCGCCGAACCTGCCTACTTCTGCCCAGTCCGCCTGCGCCTGCTGTCCCGGCGCGGTCTCGAAGCGCACGGTCATCTTGGCGCGGCGGGCCTTGTCCTGTCTGAGCGTCTTGAGGTATCGCTGCACGATGTCGAGAGAACCGGTGAAGCCCTGCGCCTGTATCTCCTGGTGCAAACGAACGCCCGACAGGCCGTACTGCTCGTAGCGGCTTTGCAGATACGGCTTGAACTGGGTTTATGAAACGGCTGTGGTGTAGGCTGCGCCAGGGATTTACGGACGGTCTTGCGGGCGTGTCCGGTAAGCTGGGCGATCTTTCGTTGGGAGAGTCCCTGCCGATGCAGGTCTTTGATGTCCATCCATTCCTCCGGGCCAATCACGGCGGCTACCTCGCTCCA
>JAUJOK010000062.1:15471-21992 GCA_030447685.1 Armatimonadaceae bacterium | reverse complement strand
GCACCGACACCGACCCCGCCTGCGTAACCAGAGTGACGCCGCCCCCCGCCGCCAGCGTCCGGTCCGTCAAAGTCGCCGCCACTTTCACGGCGTATTCCAGCGTGGACTCGCGGCCCCGTCCGTAATCCGTCCCCTGCGTCACGTCCAGTCCCAGGATAAGGTCGCGCTCAAAGGCCCGCTCGAACTCAATCACGGCAAGCTGCCCCGTACGGGCCGTAGTCGGCCAGTGGACACGGCGCAAGGCGTCCCCGTGCCGATATTCGCGCACGCCGTGAAAGTCCATTCCATCGCCGCGCCGCGTTTTGCCGTCGCGCTCGCGAACGCCGTAGATGCCTTCGCCGCCGAAAGTCGTGTTGCGCGCCGGAATCGGCGTCGGATGCACGACCATCTCCGTCGTATCGGACAGCGTGACCGGAAACGCAAACAGTCCGAGCGGGTCGGTGGTATAGATGCGCGTCGGGCCAAGTCGGTAAACTCCCCGTTTGGTCGGTTCTACCTGATATTTGCGGTTCCCTGTCCGCCCATCCCAGCTATCGAGCGGCTGCGCCCCTTCGCTTGCCTCTCGCCGGGGAAGTTCTTCGGGAATCGCGTCGCTCACCCGAAGGCTTGCCTGCGGCAGTCCTCCCTCGGCGGTAATCGTCAGCGTCACCGGTGTCAGCCGCCCTTCCTGGGCCGTCGTGGGATGATCACGCTCTGTCCGGAAGGGGACGCGCAGCCGGAAGGCGAGCAGGTACGAGGCGAAGGGCAGAACGGCCAGCGCCGCCGCCATCAAATACAGATATTGCAGGTCGAGCAGAATCGCGACGATGACCAGAAACAGGGCCGCCACAACGATAACGAAGACCTTTTTGTCCGCCGTTCCGCCCAAAACTCTCCCCCTCTCCTCGAAAACGCCGCTTGCGCTCACGCCTGAAGCTTCTGTTTCTATTGTACTTCATCATCCCCTACGTTTGCGAGGCAAGGGAAAGGTCCGTCGCCGCCGATATGCCGATATAATGATAAAGCAGGCATGCATCGCCCGCAACCGCGTGTACAATAGGAGCAGACAGTTGGCTTATGCAGACGGTCTGCCGCGCCCGTTCTCGGAGCGCCGCAAGGAAATTTAAACGCCGTGCCTGACGACTTATCCCCGGAACCGATCCCGCCGCCGCTTCCCGTGGCGCAGCCCGCCGGACAGCCGGAAGCGGTGCCTATTCTGGAGGGGCTGGCGAATCCGATCTTTGTTTTAGAAGGCGACGGGCGCTTTACCTATCTCAACCACGCCGCAGAGCGGCTGTGGCAGCGACCCCGGCGGGAGCTGCTGGGAAGACGGCTGTGGGAGACCCTGCCGGGCACCGTGGATACGGCCTTCGAAGAAGGATATCAGCGCGCCTTCGCCGTGCCTGCCGCTGTTACCTTCGAAACTTTTTGGCAGCCTCTGGACTGCTGGTACGAAGTGCAGGCTCAGCCGCTGCCGGGCACGGAAGGAATCACCCTGACCTTCCATGATATTACCCGGCGAAAACTGGCGGAGGCGGGGCTGCGGGAGAACGACGAGCGCCTTCAGGCAATCGTGGACAATGCGCCGATACTGGTCTATCTGAAGGATCGGGACGGGCGCTATCTTATCGTCAACCGCGAGTTTGAACGCGTATATGGCCGCGACCGCGCGCAGATACTCGGTCGTACCGATTATGAGATAGCCGGGAAAAAGTTCGCGGACGCCTTCCGGGAACATGACCGCCGTATTATGGCCCTCAGCGCGCCGCGTCAGGTGGAGGAGAGCGTTCGGACGCACGACGGGCAGCCTGTCACCTTACTTTCCGTTCAGTTTCCCCTGCGCGATTCATCCGGCGAACCGTATGCCGTCTGCGGCATTTCCACGGACATTACCGCCAAAAAGGCTGTGGAGGAGGCGCTGCGAAGCAGCGAGGAGCGCCTGCGGCTTTTCATGGAAAGCGTGCAGGATTATGCGTTTCTGGCCCTCGACACGAACGGCACGATAACCCAATGGAACCCCGGCGTGGAGCGGGTTCTGGGCTACACCGAGGCGGAGATAATCGGGAGGAACTTTTCGGTTATTTTTACCGAAGACGACCGAAAACAGGGTGTGCCTGAACAGGAACTCTTAACCGCGCAGACGGCGGGCAGCGCATCCGATGACCGCTGGCATGTACGCAAGGAGGGGACGACGATCTATGTATCGGGCGTCGTTTATCCCTTGTGGGACGAAGCGGGCCGACTGGCCGGGTATTCCAAAGTGCTGCGCGATATGACGGCGCATAAAGAGGCGGAAACCCGGCTGCGGGCCGCATATGACCACGAGCGGCGCATCGCCCGGTCGCTTCAGGCGGCGCTGCTGCATCCTCCGGCGGAAGACGCATTTCCGAATCTTCACGTTGCGATGCTCTACAGTGCCGCCCTGGAGGAATCCGCCGTCGGCGGCGACTTTTTTGATGCCTTTGGGCTGCCGGACGGTCGTACGGCCCTGGTGGTCGGCGATATTTCAGGCAAGGGATTGGCGGCGGCCAGCCGGATGGCTGAGATAAAGTTCACTTTGCGCGCTATTCTGCGGGAATACCGGCAGCCCGAACACGCTCTGGAGCGCCTGAACGACTATCTGTACGAGACCCAGTTGCTTGATGCGCCCGCCGCCGCCGCCGCAGCAGTGCCCCCCGATGAGTCTGCGGCGGGGCTGTATGTCGCGCTCGCGATAGCCGTAATCGCCCCAGAAGGGGACGAGGCCGCTATTGCCGTCGCGGGGGCGGAAGCGCCGCTCGTGCTGCGCGCGGACAGTCGGTGCGATACCGTGCAGGACGGGGGGGTACTGCTGGGCGCGGAGCGACACGTGACGTATCCCGTATCGGTCGTGCGGCTCGCGCCGGGCGACACCCTGATACTCCTGACGGATGGAATCGCGGACGCGCGGCGCGGGCAGGCATTTTTTGGCACGGAACGTATCCGCGAGGCGGCGCGGCAGGCGCTTTCACAGCCCGGCCTGCATCAAACGGGCCGGGCTATTCTGGATGCCGCTATCGCCTTCGCGGGCGGCCCGCTGCGTGACGACGCCTGCCTTTTGCTGGCCCGCCGCCGCTCCGGCTGAAACGGCCAGCCTGCTCCCTCCCATCCGCTGTGGTCTTCCTGGCACCTCCTGCGACTTACCAGAAGTAAAAAAGAACGCGATTGCTACAGCGATATGTGGCAGCTTGCCAGGCCCTGCTTTTCCAGGTATCGCTGATGGTATTCTTCGGCCCGGTAGAATTCCGGTGCAGGCGTTATTTCGGTGACGATAGGCTTTCGGTAGCGGCCACTGTCCTGAAGCGCCTGTTTGGAAGCTTCTGCCGTCATTTTCTGTTCCGGCGTGTGATAAAAAATCGCGGAGCGATACTGCGCGCCCACGTCCGGTCCCTGCCGGTTTTGCTGTGTCGGGTCGTGATTTTCCCAGAAAACCTGCAACAGCTTCTCATAACTGACACGCGCCGAATCATACGTTACCTGCACCACTTCAGCGTGACCCGTGCGGCCCGTGCAGACATCGCGATAGGTCGGGTCCGGCTGCGTCCCGCCCGTGTAGCCAGCGGCGGCGTCCGTTACACCCTCCACCTGCCGGAACGCCGCTTCCACGCCCCAAAAACACCCCGCCCCAAATGTCGCCGTTTCCATCTTTCCTGTTTTTCCTTTCTCTATAGGTATAACCGACTTTTGCCGCTGTACGGAAACCGACTGCGGATCGGCGTTCCTGTCACTTCTTGTAACGGCGTTTGCGACCGCCCGCCCCACGGTCAAAATCGTCGCTGCGCCGAATAGAACCAACGCCGCCGTGAAAGCGGCAAAGGTCAGCGCCGAGGTCAGTTTAGAAAACAAGGTCAGTTCCTTCGCCCGCGAATCGATGCATCCCACCGTGCAGGCCCACCCTGATTGTATACGCGTATGCTGGCTCGATTGTGACGCCTTCCGCCGCTCGTTTACTCCTCCGACACGGAGGTGGCGAAAAGGCTCTGGTGAATGCGCGCAATCCCTTCCGGGGCGACCTTGGGATGACGGTCATAGGTCAGCAGTCCGTTGATTTCCTGCTCGATGTCTGTAAGCTGCGTATAGCAGAACCCGGCCAGAAACGGGAGTTCGGAGAGGCCCTGCATCAGGTCGCGATACTTTTCCAATAACTCCTCAGAGGTGCGGAATGAGGCATAAAACTTATACAGTCGGTCTCGCTGCTCTTCAGGCAGATCGGGCGGCAGCATCAGAAAGCCGCCCACCTCGGTCAGCATTATGGGCTGCCCCCGATACTGGGAGCCGCGCACGAAGAGCGGCTTGTTCTGGTACCAGACGGTGGACGGGAGCGGGCCGCCCCGCAGCGCCTCCTCGTAGCGCGCCCGCAGCCCCTCCGCCGTCGGCGTGTAATCGTGGATAGCGCAGATGTCGGTGACATCGGTGTGCTCCCAGCCGTCGTTATCGATCACCGGAAGGTGGGGGTCGAGCCGCCGCGTCAGCGCGACAATGCGTTCGATAAAGGCGTACTGGCCGGGGTGATGCTGCTGAAGTGCGGGGAAGCCCATGCTTTCATTGACCGGGACCCAGGTGATGACGCACGGATGGTTGGCGTCGCGGCGCACGGCCCGCTCCCACTCCGCGAGCAGCCACTCTTCCGCTTCGGACGACCACGCGCGGGCGTTGGGCATCTCGGCCCAGACCAGCAGCCCCAGCTTATCGCACCAGTACAGCCAGCGCGGGTCCTCGATCTTCTGGTGCTTGCGCGCGCCGTTGAAGCCGAAGCGCTTCGTCCATTCCCACGTCCGCGCGCGCAGCGCATCGTCCGAAGGCGCGGTCATGCCACCGTCGGGCCAGTATCCCTGATCCAGCACCATCGCCAGGTACGTCGGCTCGCCGTTCAAGAAAAAACGCGCCCGTCCCGCAGGCGCACGTCCTGCATTCCCGCATACGACTGAACCGTATCCAGGAGCGTCTCCTTATCGTAAAGGCGCACCGTCAGGTCGTACAGATGCGGCGATTCCGGCGACCAGAGCCAAGCATGCGGGATAGGCAGGGTCAGGCGGGCGCTGGCCCCGGCCATCTCTTCCACCGCGCTCGCCACCACCGCGCCGCCGCTGTTCCGTGCCTCGGCTTCCAGCCGCCATCCCGTCGCGGGCGCATGCAGAAACGCCCGCACTTCGAACGTCTCCTCCTCCCGGTGCGGCGTGATGCGCAGCGAATCGATGCGTATCGACGGCGCGGGTTCGAGCCAGACGCTTTGCCAGATGCCGGTGGTGCAGTAGTAATCGATACCGGCAGGAACTCCGCTGCTGGCCTGTTTGCCGCGCGGCTGGCGCTTGTCCTGGCGGTCCTCCACGCGCACCGTCAGGCGGTTTTCGCCGTCCCGAAGGTAGGGCGCGATGTCAAACCAGAACGGCACATGCCCGCCCCGGTTGTGCCCGACCTCCTGCCCGTTCACCCAGACCGTGCTGCGGTAGTCCACCGCGCCGAAATGCAGAAGAATGTCCTGCCCGCGCCATTCCGGGGGAACCGTGAACGAGCGAGCGTACCATACCACCTCATGAACGGCTTTATCGCTGATGCCGGAAAGTTCGGTCTGGTAGGCGAAGGGAACCGTGATGCGGCCTGGGAGCGAGCGGCCATCGTGCCACCCGGCGTCGCGGCCCGCCTCCGCATCGTCGAAGGCGAACTCCCAGATACCGTTCAAACAAAGCCAGTCGGGCCGCACGAATTGCGGGCGGGGATATTCGGGGCGGGGGATGTCGGTCATCGGGCACAGGATTCCTTTGCAGAGCAGGGCGTTGCAGCGCGCGGCGTTCGTCTGGGAGGTATTATACTCGCTACCGCGCTTCAGCCAGAACGGCGGCGTATATTCCCTCGACCACCAGCGCCATACGCCGGTAATCCAGCGTCTCCGGCGTATCCTGCTCCGTGTGGTAGTTCTTATTGCGGTAGAACGCCGTGTCGGTGAGCATCACGGCGGGATAACCGGCCTGCCAGTAGTTGCGATGGTCGGAAAAATCGATGCCGGGCACGGTTTGCGGCGCATTGATGGAATAGACGGGCAGCGGCGACGCGGCCTGCATCGCCTTTTTCACCCGGCGCACCAGCGCGCCCTCGCTGGGCTTGCCGACGATGGTGATGAAGTTCCCTGCCGACGGATAAAACGGCTTGAGCGCGGGTGTCGGAAAGCCCTGGCTGCCGGAAGCGTCGCTGAAATAGCCGATCATCTCCAGGCTGACCATCAGGCGGACGGAAACGCCCTGTTTTTTCAAAGACGCCGCGTGAACGGCGCTGCCCATCTGGAACGTGGCGAAGTGGGGCGGCTCTTCCAGCGTGAAGGCGACCAGCTCCACGCGCAGCGGAAGCGTTGCTTTTCCCAGCAGATGCGCCAGTTCGATCAGCCCGGCTACGCCGCTGGCGTTATCATCCGCGCCGGGATACGGCCCCGCCGCATCGTAGTGCGCCCCGACGACGATACGCTCCTTCGTGTCCGGCCCGAACTGCGCCAGCACGTTCCGGTAGGTTTTTCCATTCACCGGAAAGGGCTG
>JAUJOK010000062.1:0-15371 GCA_030447685.1 Armatimonadaceae bacterium | reverse complement strand
AACAGCAGCAGGACCACCAGCATCGGCCTCCCTATCAACGGGCGCTTCTTACGGCCCGTCGTCTTTCCCTTTGTCGGTTCCGCCGCTGGTGGATTCAACGCTTTAGCGGCTCGATAGCCCGGCTGCGGTCGATATGGATTACCGCATCGAACTGCTTGGACATACGCGCCATGAAGTAGTGGCTGGCCCGCTCCGTTTGCGGCGCGTAGATCACGCCGATAGCCCGCTCCAGCCGAGGTTCGGCCAACGACAGCGCAAGCTGCCCGCTTCCCCGCAGCACCAGCAGCGCGTTGCCGATGCCCGCCGCATGGAACAGACCGGAGTAGCTGTCGGGAAGCGCGGGGCGCACCATCATTTTCTGACCGGGCGCACCCCAGGACGTTGCCGCCGTCACCGTGCCGGTGTAGGTCGTGAACCCGACCAGAACGGAATGGCCGCTCTGGCGCTGGCGCATAAGCTGCCCGACATTCCATTCTCCGGCCTCGCCCATCTCGGTAACGCGAGCGTCACCGGCATGCGTGTTATGCGCCCACACCACCACCTTCGGCGGCTTTCCCTGTGCCGCCAGATGCGCCGCCAGCGCCTCCAGGGAATCGGCCATGTGTCGGTCCCGCAGGTTCCACGAAGATGTTCCGCCGGTGTACATGGTGCGGTAATATTCTTCGCCGTTCATCACCACGCGCGCGTTTTGCAGCGCGGAGAACAGGGCTTCACGCTGGGCGGCATCCATTTTCGGCCCGCGTGCGGCGCTCATTTGCTGAAGCTCCTGGAACTGCTCGCGCGCTGCGCGCTGCAATGAAGCCGCCGGGTTCAGCGCGGCGGCGCTTCCATAGGTCTCCGGTTTGTCCCGAAAGCGCGCGAAACCTCGATACCGCTCGCGAGCGCGCCGCGCCGCCGTCGGGTCCACCCGCTCCAGCGTCTGAACGGCCTCCTCAGCGGATTCACCCAGGCTGTAAAGGTCTAAGCCGTAAACCCCTACCTGCGTCGCGCCGCGTGCCTGGTTGTGCTTGCGAAGCCAGACCACCAAGTCGCGCACATAGGCATTGCCCCACATCCACTGGGGAAACTGACTCATAAAGCCGGAAAGCGCCTGCTCCGCGCTCTTGTCCTGCCCCTGGGCGCGCACGAAACGGTGGACACGTGCCGCGTCCGGCCAATCCCCCTCGACGGCGACTGCGGTAAAGCCCTTCTCCTTGATCAGCCGCTCCGTGATTCGGGCGCGCTCCCGGTAAAACTCATGCGTTCCGTGCGTCGCCTCACCCAGCAATACAAAACGTGCATCGCCAATGACGGTCATCAGCGGATCGTAGTCCCGCGCGCCGCCCGTCAGCGGCTTGGCCGCCTTGCGGATCGCCGAAATGACCACGGCATCGGCCTGTTTCTGCCGCGCGCCGCCCGCAGGCGCGCATCCGGCTATCAAGACACAGGCTGTCAGGAGAGGGAAAACGGTGTCCGCAGATCGGCGCATGGTGGTACTTCCTCCGCTTTCGGTGTACCCGTCGGCACGGCAAACGTACCAGCCGACAGAGGCGCTAAGAGGGCAATAGTGAGTCCGCCTTCGGTGCGGCGCGGAGCGTGTGGAAGATAACGGCACCCAGGATAATCGCGCCGCCGAGGATGGCCCAGGACGAGGGGCGCTCGCCGACAAAAAGCACGACCCAGATAGGGTTCAATACCGGCTCGATATAGCCGACAATGGCGGCATCCAGCGAGCGCACGCCGCGCGCGATTCCCAGGGTAAACAGCGTGTACGCCAGGCCGATCTGCACGATTCCCAGGAACGCAATGATCGCCGCATCCCGACCCGAAAGCGCCAGACCGACGCCGCTAAAGAATGCCGGGGCCATCACCAGCGCAAGAAAAACATTCCCATAGATAACCGAAGCCGCGCGGTTGACCTTTTTGGCCTGCGGGTGGCGCAGCAGCAGCGTAAAGAACGCAAAGCAGAACCCCGACGCCAGAGCGGCCAGGTTCCCGCTGATGTCTTCGGGCCGCAGCTTCCCCACGAAAAACAGTGCCATGCCCGCGATGCAGACCGCCACCACGCCAATGTCCCGCAGGCGAAACCTTTCCCGGTACAGCAGCGGCTCGAACAGCAGAATATAGATCGGCGCGGTGTACTGGAGGAAGATAGCGTTCGCCGCCGTGGTCAGCTTGGTCGCCGTCACGAACAGAAGCAGCATCCCCGCATACAGCACGGCAGCAACCGCAGTAACGCCATTGATGCGGAACCCCTCGCGCCGGGTGAAGAGCGCCACCGCCGCCGCCGCCAGCAGCGAGCGCCCAAACGAAAGCTCAAAAGCGGAAAGCGACGTCGCCTTAATCAACACGCCGCCCGTGCTCCACAGCAAACAGGCAGCAACCACAAAGAGAATGGGAGGAAGGTTCATACGCCCGGCGTCATTCCGATATGACAACCACGCCGGGTTCTGTCTCGGTTAAAGATGCGGGCGACGGCCACGAATCAGGCAGACCACGCTTCGTCCGCTGTTCGGCAATATATTGTGCCATATGGGCTTTTCACGTCCCGCTGCCCCGCGTCCAATCCTTGAATCGCGGCGACAGTTTGCTCATACTCACGCGCATTTCCAGCCAAGGCTTCATTAAGCAAGGCATCGGCAAGTGCGTTAGCATCATAGTTATCATGGGGTTGGCTCAAGGCGACCATGATCGGATTTTATACCAAACGGCGGGCGTATAACGAGGGAAAGTCCCCGGCAGAGATTATCTACCAGGGACTATTCTACCTCTTAATACGGCGTACGGCTTCCACCGAGGCACGCGCACCGAATGAGGATGGGGAGAAAGCATTACTGCCTCCCCAGCGCGGGAGGGCTTGCTTGTTGCAGCCCATGCGTGTTAGAATTAGTACGTTAAGTCCATTCCAACAGCCCCGCGCTGTTCCCTTCGACCCGATGTTGACGCATCGGGTCGAAGTCGTTATAAGTCACAGTGGTAATGCCTCCTGTGCCTCTTTTAACATCCAACTTCAGTTATTCAGACAAGCGAGTTTCCGTATAATCAGCCAATTATAGCCCGAATATATGGCCCTCGCGCGCGCGCCTAAGTGTCCCTTATTCTATTTGTCCCTCAACTGTTTATTACTCTATCACTGCATATATATTATATTGTCGATAAGGAGGAACTATCTGAATCAGCAGTAGATTTCGATCTAAATGTGGGAAAGTTGTTCCTCTTGAAAAGCAAAAATAGTGGTTCAGTCTCCTATCCTACTGACCTGGTATAGGTTCTGTTTTCCTTGCCCCCGGCGCGTTACTTTTATAAGGTTTGCCTGCTTCAATTCAGCCAGACACTTCCGTACGGAAGCTTCACTGATTCCCAATTCCTCCGCCAGTCGTGCCTGTCCCGGATAAGCCCTCTCCTTTGTTCCTTGGTAGCCCAAGAGGATAGCATAAAGAACCTTGGCACCGATACTGAGTGAGGGATTTCTAAGGAAGTCGTTTGGGATTTGCACAAACGGCTTCCGCTTGCTACGTACCGCCTTGCTTTGTTCTACGTTTTCTGTCATCGTTTTCGCAACTCCTGACGACCTTTAAGGGTTCCCACCGATCTCGTACTCGCCTCTTTCGATGCTAACGAACAGAATGGCGTCAGTCACCTCGGCTTACCACCTTATCAGTGAGAAGCTACATTCGGAGCGATGGCGAAACCTCGTGTTGTTTATGACATCCTACCGTTTGGCTCCTGCGGGGAGGAGCTTCTTAAGCCTCCCTATCTCGTCTCTAAGCTGGGCGGCGGTCTCGAAGTCGAGGGAGCGGGCGGCCTGCTTCATCTCTTTTTCCATGTCCACGATGGCGACCATAAGCTGATCGAGAGGCAGGGTGTCCGGGGAGCGGTTCGCGGCGACCTTGTAGTAGGACTTGGCCTCGGCCACTTTCTTGGATTCGATCACATCGCGGATGGCCTTGATGACCGTCTGCGGCGTGATGTTGTGCTCCTTGTTATAAGCCACCTGCTTTTCGCGGCGGCGGTTGGTTTCGTCGATGGCGCGCTGCATGGAGCCGGTGATGTTGTCGGCGTACATGATGACCTGCCCGCCGACGTTGCGCGCGGCGCGCCCGATGGTCTGAATAAGCGACGTTTCCGAGCGCAGGAAGCCCTCTTTGTCGGCGTCCAGGATGGCGACCAGCGAGACTTCGGGCAGGTCGAGACCTTCGCGCAGCAGGTTGATGCCGACCAGCACGTCATAAACCCCCAGGCGCAGGTCGCGCAGAATCTCGGTGCGCTCCAGGGTGTGAATGTCCGAGTGCAGGTACTGCACCTTGGAGCCGATATCCACCAGGTACTCGGTCAGGTCCTCGGCCATTTTTTTGGTCAGCGTCGTCACCAGCACGCGCTCGCCTTTTTCGGTGCGCGTCTTTATCTCACCGATCAGATCGTCTATCTGGCCCTTCGTCCGGCGCAGGACTATCTCCGGGTCAACCAAGCCGGTGGGGCGGATAATCTGCTCGGCGATCTGCGCGGAGTGCTGCCGCTCGAACGGGCCGGGCGTCGCCGAGATAAAGACCACCTGCTTGACGCGCTCCTCCCACTCCTCGAAGCGCAGGGGGCGGTTATCGGCGGCGGACGGCAGGCGGAACCCGAACTCGATCAGCGTGTCCTTGCGCCGCTTGTCGCCCGCGAACATCGCGTGCAACTGCGGTATGGTCTGGTGCGACTCGTCCACGATCTGCAGATAATCATCCGGGAAGTAGTCCAGCAGGGTGTTCGGGGCCGTGCCGGGCGCGCGCCCGTCGAACCAGCGCGAATAGTTCTCGATACCGGAGCAGAAGCCGATCTCGCGGATCATCTCCAGGTCCATGCGCGTGCGCTGCTCGATGCGCTGGGCTTCCAGCAGCTTGCCCTGCGCCTGGAACACTTTCACCCGGTCCAGCATCTCCTGCTCGATTCCCTTGAGTGACCATTCCATGCGCTCCGGGTCGGTGACGAAGTGCGAGGCGGGGAAGATAGTTATCTCGTCGCGCGTCTCGATCATCTCCCCCGTAAGTGGGTCCACGACGCTGATGCGGGAAACCTCGTCGAAGTCGAACTCTATGCGGATAACGATCTCTTCGTCCTTGGGCTGAAGCTCCAGAACGTCGCCTTTGACCCGGAACGTGCCGCGCGTCAGCGCGAGGTCGTTGCGCGAAAACTGGATACCGACCAGGCGGCGCAGAACGTCGTCGCGGTCACAGCTCTGGCCGGTGCGGAACCAGACCAACTGGCCCTTGTACGCCTCGGGAGAACCCAGGCCGTAGATGCACGACACCGAGGCGACAATAATCACGTCGCGCCGCTCCAGCACAGCCTGGGTCGCCGAGTGGCGCAGGCGGTCGATCTCGTCGTTGACGGACGAGTCCTTTTCGATATAGGTGTCAGTCTGCGGGATATAGGCTTCCGGCTGATAATAGTCGTAGTAGGAAACGAAATACTCGACGGCGTTATTGGGAAAGAAGTCACGGAACTCCGAGCAAAGCTGCGCGGCGAGCGTCTTGTTGTGCGCGATAACCAGCGTCGGGCGCTGCACCTTTTCAATGACGTTCGCCATCGTGAACGTCTTACCCGTGCCCGTCGCTCCCAGCAGCGTCTGTATCCGCTGCCCCTGGTTCAGTCCCTTCACCAGCATGTCGATAGCCTGCGGCTGGTCGCCGCCGGGCCTGTACTTGCTGACGATCTCGAACTTGCCGCTGCCTTTTGCCATTTTGTTTCCCTTCCCACACGGCAGCCGCGCCGTTACCGTAACGTTACCTGAAACAACAGAAAAGCGGCCTCGGAAACGCCTCCCGAAGCCGCAAACATCTGTGTTTATTATACCGCAAGGAGGCAGTAATGGCTACATTCCGGTGCTGTTTACCGGGCCTAAGGCCCGCCGGTTGAAAACCGGCGTCTGAGCGCCCTTCTGCCAAGCACCCTCCGGGTGCGGGATCGGCAATTGCCAGGGGGTTGGTCTCCCTGACAGGCCGGTTTTTCGTCTGAAGGACGATTGGCTCGTAGGCGACGCTCGCCCGCAGGCCGTCCAGACGGGGGGGTTCAACCCACGGGCCTTCAGGCTGGGTGCCCTTTTCCGGCCCGCTTTCGGGCTTGACACTCCTGTTACAATAGGTACATGGAACTTCTTCTTCTTGGCACCGCCGCCGCTGAAGGCTGGCCCGCGCCGTATTGCCTGTGTGCCGCCTGCGAGGAGGCCCGCAAGCGCGGCGGCGCGAACCTGCGCGCCCGCTCCGGCGCGCTGATAGACGACGACCTCAAAATAGACCATAACGCCGATACGGTGCTGCAGATGCAGCGCTCCGGACGCAATCTGGCGCGTGTCCGCACGATTCTCTTCACGCATCAGCACTCCGACCATATCGTTCCCGGCGAACTGGCCTGGGCGGCGACGCCCTTTACCAACACGCCTCCCGCCGAGCCGATTGCCGTCTACGGAAACGCGGAGGTGGTGGCGATGCTTCAGGCGGCCTTCCCGGAACCGGCGAAAAAGAACCTCGACCTGCGCCTGCTCACGCCGCTCGAACCCGTTACAACCCCGACCGGCGACGAGGTTCTGCCGCTGCCCGCCGACCACGCGCCCGGCGCGCTGCTGCTGCGAATAACCCGGAACGGAAAGACCCTGTTCTACGGCCACGATTCCGGCCTGTACCCCGATGCCACCCTGGCCGCGCTCGGCGATGGCCCGCCGCTGGACATCGCGCTTTTCGATACCACCTACGGCGGCAGCCCGTCCAGCAACCGGGGACACATGGGGCTGGACGGCGTCGTTCAGATGGCCGATGAACTGCGGCGGCGCGGGGCCGTCACCGACACGACACGCCTGATCGCGACCCATTTTCGCATAACGGCGGCCTGCTGTACGAGGAATTGGTGCGCGCCTTCCTGCCCCATGGCATTGAGGTCGCCTTCGATGGAATGGTCGTCCGTGTCTGACCGCTTGTTCGCGCGTCTGCCCCGTGTCTCCCTCGGTATCCACCCGACGCCGCTGCATCCGCTGCCGCGCCTGCGCGAGCATCTGGGCGGTGATAAAAAAACGCCACGCCTGCTGATAAAGCGCGACGACCTGAACGGCGTGGCGCTGGGCGGCAACAAGCTGCGCAAGCTGGAATGGCTCCTGGGCGATGCGCGGGAACAGAATTGCGACACGCTCGTAACGGCGGGCGCGGCGCAAAGCAACCACTGCCGCCTGACGGCAGCCGTGGCGGCGATGCACGGCCTTTCGGCGCACCTGTGCCTGCGCGGCCCGGAGCCGGAGCGGCGCACCGGCAACCTAATTCTGGACGACTGGCTGGGGGCGACCCTGCATTTCGCCGCGCCGGGTGAGAACGTATCCGCTCTCATGGAAACGGTGGCGGACGATCTGCGCGCCGCGGGCCGTAAGCCGTACATCATTCCCATCGGCGGCTCGAATGCGGTGGGCGCGGTCGGCTATGCGGCGGCGGCAGGGGAGCTGGCCGCGCAGTGTCCCGATGCCACCCATATTGTGGTCGCGACCGGTTCCGGCGGAACGCAGGCGGGGCTGGAGATCGGCGTACGACTGCGGAATACGAGCGCCCATCTACTGGGAGTCGGGGTGGCCGAACCGGATACGGTTTCGTGGAATGTGGATGTCGCCCGCCTGGCGGACGCCGTGGCCGAGCGGCTGGGCGTGGACATTCGCCTGGCACCCGACGAGATCGAATGCCCGATGGACTGGATGGGGCAGCACTACGCCGCACCGACACCGGAGTGCGCTGTCGCACTGGAGCTATTGGCGCGTCGGGAGGGTATCTTTGTCGATCCCGTCTATTCCGGCAAGGCCCTTGCGGCGCTGATCGATTGGGTGCGCCAGGGCCGCTTCGCCCCGACCGATACGGTCGTCTTCTGGCACACCGGGGGTGTTCCCGCACTGTTCGCTGAAGGTCATTGAGTTCTTCCACCGCCTGCTTTTTCCTGCCCGGCACGGTTATTGTTATAGATGTCGTTTTGTAAATGCCGCTTTGGTGGGTAGACCATAGATACGAAGCGTCAGGCCGTTCATTTCCGGTATTACGGAGGACGGCAGCAAGGGGTGCAGGCATGAAAAGAAGACTTTTTGTGGCCGCCGCGACGCTCGCGGCGCTGTGGATGATAACTTTACCCGCGCCGTCGCTGGGCCAGGCGAAAGAGAGGGAGGGCAGCGGTACGGCGCAGAAATCGCAGGCCGAACTCGCGGCGAAAACAGATTTCGCGACCGTCGCCGCCTCGGATGCCGCCGTGACTAAAGCGGCGGAGGCGCGCGACCTGGCGGCGGTGCGAAAGCTGCTGGGCAAAGAGGGCGCGTTTCAGGGAACCGTTGCCAGGGTGTTTACGTCCGAAGGCAGCGGGATTTTGATTCTGCACTTTCATCAAAACGCGCGCGAGGCGGTCACGGCGGTTTTAAAGCCGCCCGCCTACGCAAAGTTTCCCGACATGAAGACGCTGCAGGGAAAGCGCGTTCTGGTGCGTGGCAGATTCGCGGAGTTTCGCGGCCAGGTCGAAGTGGAACTGACCGAACCGGGACAGGTAAAGATAGTCCGGTAGAGATGAGGGAGGAGTAACCGTTTCTCCTCCCTTTTCTTTCACTGCTACAGGTGGTAGACCACGTTGGGGCGGCAAAGCAGGTGCGGCATCGTCGTGGTCGGGTCCACGGGTATATCGAGAAACCGTGTCACGGATTCCGGCGCATCTTCATTATTGGCCCGGCCCAGGCGGTAAAAAGCGTGGACGGACTGGAGGATATCCTGCGTCAATCGCCACATCTCCGGGTGATCCTGGTTACGGCGCGCGGAAACGATCAGACGCCACATCCGCTCGATGATGTCTCCGTTTCCCGATTCAACGACCAATACCATCGGTGCCTGCCCTTTCGCCTGCGGTGATTTTGCCTCATTCTACCCAGACCGCGCCGTTTCCTCCCAACCTTTTCGTATTTCCTGATATTCGTTAGCAGTCAACATGCGCTTCTGCCAATCGCGCCGCCGCTTTCTTGTCGTGATTATCGGATAAGCAGCGGGGAAACTGGAATCTTTAAAACGAGCGTTTTCACCGAAGCAGGCCGGTTGATGCGAGATACAAAAGCAGCGCGCCCAGCAGCAGCCGGTAGACGATAAAGACCAGCGTGGTGCGGGTTCGCAGGTAGCGCAGCAGAAACGCGATAGATAGATAGCCGATAACACCGGAGACGACCGTGGCGATAACGAGGTCGGGGGTACTCCAGGCCATCACCGGGGCCGCGCCGGGAAGCAGCGGTTCGGGGTCGAGAACGTCCTTCATCTTGTACAGGCCGGAAAGGACGACGGCGGGCACGGACAGCAGGAACGAGAAGCGGGCGGCGGCCTCGCGCGTCAGGTTCAAAAGCAGCGCGGCGGTCAGGGTCGAACCGGAGCGGGACGCGCCCGGCACCAGCGCGAGCGCCTGGGCGAACCCGACCAGCCAGCCGTCCCGCAGCCGCACGTCCTCGATGGTTCGTGTCCGCTTCGCCACCGCCTCGCTCAGCCACAGCAGCAGCGCCATCACGATCTGCGTCACCCCGATCACCACGTTAGCGCGGAAAACCGTGTCTATCTGCTCTTCCAGCAGAAGGCCCGCCACGGAAACCGGGATCGTCCCGACCACCACCGCCCAGCCCAGCCGCGCCTCCGGCGAGGAGCGGTCCGCGCCCGGACGCAGCGAGCGCAGAAAGCCGCCGGTTATTTGCAGCAGGTCTTTCCAGAAATAGGCGACCACGGCGGCCATCGTGCCAAGCTGCATGACCGCCGTGCCCGCCGAGCCGGGGTCGCGCCAGCCCAGCAGGCTGGGCACGATCTTGAGATGAGCGGTGCTGGAGATGGGCAGGAACTCGGTCAAGCCCTGGACGATGCCCAGGGTGAGGGACTGAAGCAGGTTCAAGAAGGCGTATCCTTAGTGTCGATGGGTAGTGGGTGCCGCCGCCGGGTCCAGGCGCAGAACGTGGTCATCCGGGGTTATACTGGGCGTCGCCTGCCGCGCTCGGGGGCGGATGACGCGGTGGATCAGCAGGACGCGCAGCAGCGCGGCTATTGGGGCCGCCAGGAACATGCCCAGCAGACCGAAAAACTCGCCGCCGATCAAAAGCGCCACGATGATGACGACCGCGTGAAGCTTCAGGTGATGGCCGAGGAACTTGGGCATGATCACCTTGCTTTCCACCAGATGCATGAGCGTGAAAAACAGCAGCACCCAGACCCAGAGCGCAGCGTTCCCCGTTTGGGCGCTGTAAACGAACGCCAGCAGAACCACGGGAATGCCCCCGAGCAGCGGGCCGACCACCGGAATGGCGCGCGTAATGCCCGCAAAAATACCCAGGATCAGCGCGTAGGGCATGCCCAGTAGGGCAAGGCCCGCGCCGGTAAAAACGCCCGCAATCAGCGCCAGCCAGAACTGCGCGACAATATAGCTCCGCATGATTGCGTTGCCCTCGCGCACGAACAGGAGTGTTTCGCGGTAGCGGCTGCGCGGCACCAGCGCCAGAAACTCATTGCGTAAAATCCGCGCATCCAGCGTGAAATAGAAGGCAAGCACCGGGATAAGGATAGCCTCGATGATATGCGTTGTCCATGAGGCGGTGGCAGCCACGAGCCGCGCCAGCCACTGCGTCGGCGACGGCAGTGATTGACGCACCGGCTGCTCCTCCAGAAAGCCCCGTAAATCCGGCGGCAGGTTGTTGTACCACCCCTTTAAGCGCTCGAACTGGCCGCTTACCTGGGCCTGATAACTCGGCCAGCGCCGCGCCAGATCGGTATACTGCTCGGAAAAGGGCTGGATAAGCAGGCGCACCGACAGGAACACCGTCAGCGCGAGGAAAATAAATACGGCCACGGTCGCCAGCGTGCGCTGGCCCCGCGCGCTGAGGCCGCGAATACGGCGGCGGCACAGCGGTTCCACCAGCGCCGAGGCGGCGTAGGCCAGGATTACGGCCACGATCACGGTCGCCAGTATCGTGCGGACGCGCCAAAGAAAGTAGGCGGCGAACACGACCAGCGCCACGCGGACGAAAACGCCCCACAGCAGCGCGAGTGACCGTTCCAGGCGCTGTGGCGGGCTGCCGGATGTTGTCATCCTGTTTCCCCCGGCAGCCCGAACACCTCGAAAATCCACTCCCGGATGCGCCGCGCGGCGTCCCCCTCCCCATAGGGCGAGGCCGCTTTCGACATGCTCGCATAGGCGCTTTCGTCCGACAAAAGCCGCGACGCCTCCGCCAGCACCGTTTCCGTGTCCGTCCCGACCAGACGCGCATTCCCGGAATGGACGCCTTCGGGCCGCTCGGTCGTGCGCCGAAGCACCAGTACCGGCTTACCCAGGCCCGGCGCTTCCTCCTGCGCCCCGCCGGAGTCGGTCAGCACCAGGTACGACGCCTTCATCAGATGGACGAAAGGGACATACTCCTGGGGTTCGGTCAGCAGAATCCGCTCATGTCCTCCCAGCGACGGCTCCACCACCTCACGGACAACCGGGTTCCGGTGCATCGGCAAAATAACATGGGTATCGGGAAATCGCTCCAGCAGCTTTAGAACGGCATCGCAGACCGCGCGCATCGGCTCGCCCCAGTTTTCGCGCCGGTGCATCGTCACCAGGATCATTCGACCGGGCCGGGCCACCGCCTCCGAAAGCCACGGCTCATCGAAATGGTAATCCTGTTCGGCGACGGAGTGGAGCGCGTCCACGACGGTATTTCCGGTCACGCGCACCAGCGTCGAGGGAACGCCTTCGCGCAGCAGATTCTCAGCGGCAAGCGTGGTCGGGGCGAAGTGCAGGTCGGTCAGGCGCGTCGTCAGCCGCCGGTTCATCTCTTCGGGGAACGGGTCCCACTTATCGTCGGTTCGCAGCCCCGCCTCCACGTGCCCGAACCGCGCTTTCGCATAAAACGCCGCCAGCGAAGCGACAAAGGTCGTGGTGGTGTCTCCCTGCGCGATGACGATGTCGGGTTTTTCGGCTTCCAGCACCGGCATCAGCGCCGCCAATGCCCGCGCGGTCAGATCGCCCAGCGTCTGCCGGTCGCGCATCAGGCCAAGGTCATGGTCGGGACGGATTTTAAAAACCTGAAGCACCTGATCCAGCATCTCCCGGTGCTGTCCGGTGGCGACCACCACCTGCCGCACCTGCTCCGGAAATCGCGCGAACTCCTGCACCAGCGGAGCCATCTTCACCGCATCGGGCCGCGTCCCCAGAACGCACGCCACCGTTATCTGCTTCGTCACCACATCATCCTTTTAATTTCTTCTGTGAGCAGGGCAGCACCACTGGCAATAATCTACCTGATGCTATTGTATAGAGAATGCCGCTATCGTTTAACGATTTGATAACGTCTCTGAAGTCTTGGCTCAGAATCATAGCGCCAGCGATGGTATTCCTGTCGAATCTGCTCCAATGCCGCCAGCCGTGCTTGGTATGGCTGGGATTGCCAGTAGGCGAAATCAGAAGGCTGCTCCCCCAAGGGCACTGTTCGTATCGCTTTTGTGATGCTCCGTGCTTCCATGTAGTCTTAGATTCCAAATTTTACGACCAGCCTCCGAACGGCGTGTGCCTGATGCAATTGCTTTCTGGCAGATACTCGAAGATGGCAATGTTTTGGAAGTTCTCCGGTGTAAGAATCACCCGTTTGCCAACCGCCTGCCCAATGTCGCGCATGAAGGCGAGCACCACGTCTAACGTATCCTGCCCCTTCACTTCACGCGGGTCCAGGTCGAACTCTATCTCCTCATCAGTAAAGAAGTGACAGTTAAACAGAAGACCACCTACCTCAACTCCCAAACACGGCCAGAAGCTGTCTCGTCCCTCGAACACTTTCGCTGCTGTTTCCGGCAACGAGACTGCTTCGCCTTCGTCGGTGTAAAGCAACTGATACTGGCTTGAGCGCAGAAAGTCGAGCAGTTTCTGCCACGCTTCAAGATCGGCGTCAAGAACATAAATGTCGCGCCAACTGCCATCCCATTCGAATTCGGTTTTGACTTCGTGCCAGTTCACCGCAACCGCGACCTTACCGCCTTTGGTTCAACCGCCTAACTCGTTGTTTAATAGAAGTCTTCGGCATAATTGACGTAGCCTACATAAATGCTGGACTTTGCCTCCGTCCCTGGTAATTAACTTTTCTCTGGTGCGTCCGGCAGGTTCCTGTCCAAAAACTCCCTCTGAACTTGGCGTTTAGTCTCTCCTACGTCCGGCCCCGTCCCATCTGGTAGCGAAGGTAAAGGCGGCGCTGCCCCCGGATTTCGCGGATTTCGCTGCCGCGCGTGTGCATGCCGATCTTTTCGAGCACCCGCCGCGAGGCCCGGTTATCAGCGTCAGCCCAGGCTACTATCTGCGTCAGGCCCAGCGCTGCCAGGCCGTGCGCGACGGTCAGCCGCGCCGCCTCGGTCATCAGGCCCCGGCCCCAGTAGTCACGCGCCATGAGGTAGCCCAGCTCAGCCCGCCTCGGGCCGCGCCACCGTAGAAACGACGAAGAGCACACTCGTCTCAGATCGACGGAGCCGATCATCTGACCGGTGTCGTTGAGGACAATCGCCAATCCCAGCGCCTCGCCGCGCCGCCGCCTGGCGATCTGCTCGTCCAGAAAAGGACGCACCGAATCCAGATCCGGGGCCGGGTCCCACGCCATAAAACGCGTCACTTCGGGGTCGCAGGCGTAGGCGAAAACCGCTTCGGCATCTTCCGGCACGAAGGGACGAAGCTCTACCCGCTCGCCCTGAAGGCGGAAATCCTCGGCGAGCGGGTTCACCGCCCGAACTTCCAGGCCAGCACCAGCGCAATTACGCACAGCGAGGCGGTAAGCGTATAGATAGTCCAGACTGTCTGCTTGACCGTCAAGCGGCGGCGCAGGCGGTGGTGGATATGCGAGCGATCCGCCTGCTGCGGGGCCTTGCGCAGATACAGCCGCCGCCCGATGACGAACAGTCCATCGAACACGGGGACGCCCAGCACGAGCAGGGGAATGAGGACGGATATCGTGACCGGCATTTTGAGCGCGCCGACCACGGCGAGCGATGCAAGCACGAAGCCCAGGAACTGCGCCCCGATGGTGCCCATGATTATCGAAGCGGGGTTGTAGTTATGGCGCAGGAAACCGACACAGGCCCCGACAAGCGCGGCTGCCATCAAAGCGACGGCGGTCTCGCCCATCATAGCGGCCATCAAGCCCAGCGTCGTCGCCGAGATTGCGCATACCCCCGCCGCCAGCCCGTCCAGGCCGTCCAGAAAATCGAAAGTCTTGGCGACAAGGAACACCCAGAGCATGGTGATGGGAACGGAGTAGACGCCCAGCGGGAGGAAGTTCTCGGAACCGAATTTGCCCGACGGCGCAATGGGGACGAACGGATTGGTAATACCCTCGATGCGCGCGCCGAGCAGTGCGGCGATAAGTCCGCCGATAAGCAGCGACAGCGCCTGTAGTTTCGGCGGAAGGTCGTACTTATCGTCTAACATTCCCACGATGGCGACAAAGGTTCCTCCGAGCAGGATGCCCAGAATCGGGTGGTTCCCCCGCTGCCCGACCCCGAAGTCATCGCCGGTGAAAAGGCGCATCACCAGAACCGTCACCAGGAAAGCCGCGAACATGGACAGACCGCCCCAGAGGGGAATCGGTTTCCGGTGCTCGTCACGCTCCCGAGGTTCACGCACGACTCCCGCCCGAAAGGCCAGGCGCTTGACGAGCGGCGTCAGAAAAACGGTAAGGACGCCGGAGAAAAACGCAGCCAGCGCCATGTGTTGAAGGAGATGCGTCATCGGAGAATCAACCCTCCCGCGCCGGTCGTCTTCTCGTCCGGCATCTGAACCAACTCTACCCCTGCGCCTTGCAGCACATCCAGCCCCCAGCCGTCCGGCCTTTCCCCTTCAAAGACAACACGCCGAATGCCTGCGCCCACGACCATCCGGGCGCACACATGGCACGGGCGGCAGGTGCCGTACAGCGTCGCTCCTTCGGTGGATACGCCGTGCAGCGCGGCCTGGATAATCGCATTCTGCTCAGCATGGAGCGTGCGTATACACCGCCCGTCCTCCATCAGACACCCGACATCGGTGCAGTGCGGCTGGCCCGGCGGCGAGCCGTTATACCCGGTGCTCAGGATGCGCCGGTCACGCACAATCACCGCACCGACATGACGGCGCAGGCAGGTCGCGCGTGTCGCCACATCGCGCGCGATCTGCATAAAATATTCATCCCAGGAAGGCCGCGTGTCCATACCTACCCCCCCTGCCCCCCCCCCCCCCAGGGGGAGCCTGGAAAGACTACCCCAGTACAGTCGGGAACAATGAAGCTTGCTGCCTTACTGGCTCCCCCTTCCCTTTAGGGAGGGGGCAGGGGGGGTAGGCCCAACAGGAAAGCAACGTGACATTTTATCCCCAGAGCGGGAAGCGGTTGCAGAGCG
>JAUJOK010000001.1:160335-163603 GCA_030447685.1 Armatimonadaceae bacterium | reverse complement strand
CTCCACCTATACTTAGGCGAGTTTGGCGACGCACAAGTCTACTTTAATGATGCCCTTGCACTCCATGTGAAACTGAAGGATCAACACGGCATTACTCAAAGCCTTAATAATTTGGGCAGTTTCTACTATAGCCTGGGTCAGTTTGACGATGCCCTGCGTTTTTACTTTTATGCTCTAAATGAACTGGTTAAACTGAACAATCGGCAAGGCTTTATTGTGGACGAGTCGGGCCATATAGAGCCTCTAAACTATCGGCAAGACATTGCGATATGTCTCGACAACTTGGGCAACGTATACGTTCAACTAGGTCAGTTTGAACGGGCGCGGCATTTTTATACCCGCGCTCGGTCTGAGTTTCAGAAGCTGCCCAATCAACGGGGCATTCAACAAAATATTGCGACAAACCTCGGCAACTTAGGCGGTCTCTACGCTGAACAAGGCAAATTCAGGGAGGCACTGCGTTTTTACCATCTTTCTCTGGCTCTTTTCGAGAAACTCCCTGATCAACGGAACATCGCCATAACCCTGGACAACTTAGGCAACGTCTACAACGAATCAGGTCAGTTTGATAAAGCGCTGCATTTTTACCGTCGCGCTCTGGCTCGTTTTAAGCAACTGAACGATCCACAGGCCATGGCGAAAAACTCCAATAACATAGGCAGCGTCCTCGTTGCCTCAGGCCGATTCGTTGAGGCACGGGATCGTTTCGCTTCCGCTGTGGCTCTTCATAAAAAGATAGGTGATCGACTGGGTGTCGCGATAAGCCTTAACAACTTGGGCGGTCTTTATCAGATAGTTGGTCTGCTCAACAGGGCCGAAGCCGCCTATACTGAAGCCCTCAAAAATCTTGAAGCAGTTGGTGAACAGGTGGGGGAGGGTAGCCAGATTGGTGCCTTCCAGGATGCCCACCTGAAGAAACTCTACCTCACTTATACCTCCCTTTTGGTGCATCTGAAGCGACCTGCGGAGGCGCTTGCCCTGTCGGAGCGGGGGCGCGGGCAGGGGCTGGCCCGGCAGGCAGCCCAGAACCGCGCCAACCTTACCCGCTTGACCAGCCAAACTGACGCGGCGCGGTGGAAAAGGGTCTCGGAGGCGCTGATTGCTGCTGACAGGCTTCTGGAAGCGGCCCAGCAGCGGCTTAAGCGGGCCATACCTGCCGAAAGAAGCGCCGCTGAAGCGCAGCTTGTCAGCGCCGCGAAGCGTTATGAGGGAGCCGAAGGTCAACGCACTATTTTGCGTGCTGACCTCTACAAGCGTTACCCTGAGTACCGCCGCCTGCGCGGCGCGAACCCACCTACCGCCGACCAACTGAAAACTCTGGCCCGCCGGAACCCCAACACCCTCTACCTGGAATGGGCCGTCGTGGACGACAAGACCACGCTGCTGTTTGCCCTCTCCCACAAGGATGGTCTCAAGACCTTCATCCTCCCCGTGGGCGAAAAGGCGCTGTCTGCCCGGACGACGGCGTGGCGAAGCACGCTAACCAAAAAACAGGCCGCTATGAACCGCATAGCAGATGAGCTGAAGGCGGCGAAGGCGCTCTCGCGCGTCTTGCTGCCCCCGCTCGAAAAGGCTGGGCTGCTCAAACCAAGCCGCTACAAGAAGCGTCTCGTCATCGTCCCCGATGGTCCGCTGCTGGACATCCCTTTCGCCGCCTTGGTAGACGCCTCCGGCAAGCGTCTGGTGGAACGCTACGCCCTTTCGACCAGTGTATCACTCGGTATGCTGACCTGGCCCGCCAATAAGCGCAAGCCAACCGCCCCCCTCCTCTGTGCCGCCCCGTTCGGCGAGGGCGGCGTATCCCAAAGCGCTTCACGGGGCAAGTATGGCCGACTCATAGGTTCGGATGATGAGGTTGAGAAGGTCACGGCGGTGGTTAAGAAGGGGATTAAGTTTGTTCCAAAGATGGACGGCCCCTTTATCGGCGCGGACGCCAGAAAGGGGGTCATTATGCCGAAGATGGCTTCCCATGCGATATTGCATTTCGCCACGCATGGCGTCCTGGACGGGCGGAACGGCCTGCGGTCCGCGCTCCTTTTTGCGCCGGAGTCATCCACCAGCACAACCTACGAAGTATTGGAAGCGCGGGAAATCGTGGGACTGCCGCTGTCGGCGCAGATGGCGGTCTTGTCGGCGTGCGATACGGGCCGGGGGCAGCAGAGCGGAGGGGAGGGGTTACTTGGCCTGGCGTGGGCGTTTCGGGCGGCGGGCTGCCCAAGCGTAGTGGCCTCACAATGGAAAGTGGATGACGCGGCGACGAAAGACTTAATGACAGGCTTCTACCGTGCTCTGATTAAAGGCAAGGGCAAAGACAAGGAGAAGGACTACGCATTGCGGAAGGCGATGCTGGAAGTGAAGAAGACGGTGGAGGGGAGGAAGAAGTACGCCCATCCATACTACTGGGCCGCCTTCCAGGTCATGGGGGACACAAGGCCGCTGTCGTTGCCTCCCTTCCAGAAGTAGCGCAACGCAAGATTCTCTCAGATGAATTCGAGGCTATAAAGGTATCCCAATCGCAAAGGGTCTGCCCGTCAAAGTAGGGAAAGCCGACAACTGCGGCGAAACCGAAAAAAAAGGGGAAGACCATTCGTGCTGACGATTACCTGGCTAACCTGGAAAGAGGCGTTCCGACGCCGCGCCCCGCTGATCTCGCTTCTCATTGTCGCCCTGCTGCTGGTGGGGGCGTTCGTTCCTATCAGCGGGCGGCTGCTGCTGCTTCCGCCCTCCACCGCCCGCCGCATCTTTACGTCGATCTATATCTTCTTTTCCACGGATATCATCAAGTTCTTTGCTGCCGTCTTCGCTATCTCGCTGTCGGCGGGGGCCATCTCGGCGGAACTGGAGCGGGGCGTTCTGTCGTCCATTCTGCCCAAGCCGATCTCGCGCGTGTCGGTCTACGCGGGTAAGTGGCTCGGTCTGTTTCTGTTTGTCGCGGCCAATGTGCTGGTCTGGGCGACGGTTATCTGGGGAGTGGCTACCTACCGCGCGCCGGACGCATCGCATATGGCTGTGTGGAAGGCGCTGCCGTATCTGCTTCTTTACCCCGCGATGTTCGTTACGCTGGGACTGGTCTTTTCCACCTTCGCCGCCTTTCCGCTGGCCGGGGGACTTGCCATTCTGTTCACGGGGATCGGCTGGTCGGAGGCGATCCTGTTCCTTTTGAACGAACAGTTCGATATCCAGGTGCTGGGGCGGCTGTCCCGGCTGGCCGGATATATCATGCCGCTGGGACGGATGAGCCGGTGGGTGTCCGAGGGGATGGGGCCGC
>JAUJOK010000001.1:116119-160235 GCA_030447685.1 Armatimonadaceae bacterium | reverse complement strand
TATATCATGCCGCTGGGACGGATGAGCCGGTGGGTGTCCGAGGGGATGGGGCCGCTGGCCTCGTTCGGAGGCCGCCAGATCGGCGCGCGCAGTCCGTTCCGCGAACTGGAGGCGTCCCCGCTCGATCTGGTCTACATCGGTCTGTATGTGGCTGTCGCCTTTGTGGCCGGGGCGGTCATTCTGGGCCGTCGCGATGTCTGATAGGCGGGGTTTGGGTGGGCTGTGTCAGCTTGACACCTATTAGGGGCAAGGATATACTGTACCCGGCGGCGGGAAATCAGACACCTATTTCGGGTGATCTGGGAACTCCCGGCGCTTTATTATCGGTTATTTAAGTATCATTCGTCGCTATTCCTACCACACACCACAAGGGGGTGCCCTCGCATGCCGGCCATTGAAATCAAAGGCCTGACCAAACAGTATCCCGTCCGCCTCAAGCGCGAGGCGGTCAATGCGGTTGATAACCTGAATCTTACCGTGGAGCAGGGCGAGATTTTCGGCTTCCTCGGTCCTAATGGCGCGGGGAAGACGACCACGATCAAGACGCTGCTCGGGCTTATCTATCCGACCACGGGCGAAGCTTATGTTCTGGGCGCGCCTGCCGGGGATATCTCGGTGAAGCACCGAATCGCCTATCTGCCCGAGGAGCCGTACTTTTACGAGCACATGACAGCGCGTGAAGTGGTCAGCTTCTACGCGCAGTTGTTTGGCCGCAAAAGAGCGGATGCCGCCCGGCGCGCCGATGAGCTGCTGGACCTGGTCGGGCTGAAAGCTGACTCGACCAAGACCGTGCGCCAGTTTTCCAAAGGCATGAAGCAGCGCGTCGGCATCGCGCAGTCGCTGATAAACGACCCCGAACTGCTTTTCTATGATGAGCCGACCTCCGGCCTCGACCCTATCTCGCACCGCGACATTCGTGATTTGATCGTGCATTTGAAGACGCAAGGAAAGACGATCTTCCTCTCCTCGCATCAGCTTACCGACGTAGAACTGGTCTGCGACCGCGTTTCGATCATGGACCGGGGCGTTTTAAAGCGCATGGGCCGGGTGGACGAGCTGGTGTCCGGCGGGCAGGTGGAGATCGTGGCGACGGGCCTGGAAAACGGACTGCGCGAGAAGATACAGTCCGCCGCCCAGCACTCCGAGTTCGCCGACGGCAGAGCCGTTATCCTTCAGCCGGACGACGATGCGGCAGTGGGGCAGATTGTGGACATGATTCGTGCGGGCCGGGGGCATGTGGTATCGATTACGCCCAAGCGCAAGCGCCTGGAAGATATTTTTGTGGAAACCGTTACCGAGCGAATCCTCGTATCTCCGACGGGTGGCAACGGCGCAAGCGCAAACGGCAACGGGGCTTCCCTGACCACATCCGAATCGGGCGTGGGCAACGCAGCAGCATCCAAGGAGACTTCGAAACAATGAGCACGACGTGGGTAATCGCCCGCACGACCGTCGGCGAGGCGCTGCGCCGCAAGATATTGAATGCGTTTCTTTTCGTCGGGATCATTATGCTTATCCTGACGTTCGCCTTTTCTACCTTCGCCCCGCGCGAAGAACTGACGCTTATCAAGGGAATGGGGCTGGGCATCATCTCGCTCGCGGGTATCTTCATCTCCATTATCCTGGCTATCAACCTGATTCCCACGGAGATAGAAAAGCGCACTATCTACACGATTCTTTCCAAGCCGGTGCGTCGGCACGAGTTTCTGCTGGGCAAATACTTCGGAGCTATCGGTACGGTTCTGATCAATATCGGGCTGATGTCGCTGGCTTTCGTCATTGTCGTGGCGATCAAGCCGAACCAGGGTCTGGCGGGCGCGCTGCCGCTGTTCAAGGGCATCGCGATGATCTACCTGCAGCTTGTCCTGCTGTGCTCGCTGGCTATCTTCTTTTCAACCTTCCTGTCGCCGCTGGTGAACTTCTTCCTGACGTTCTCTTTGTTCGTCATCGGCAACCTGTCGAGCTTCACCCAGGACCTGGCCAAGGTGAACCACAATCCGCTGGTCAAGGGGTTCTTCACCGCCATCCACTTCCTGGTGCCCAACTTCGGCAACTTCCAGTTCCAGAACCCGCTTATCAACCCCAGTGTCGTGGTGGAGCGTGAGGCGATGCTTCTGATGAGCAACACGATCTACGCGCTGGTATACGCCGCTGTGCTGATGATCCTTGCCATTCTCGTTTTCGACCGTCGCGAGGTATAGGAGGCTGCGAAAGCTATGTTGTCTTCTTCCAAACGCGCTACGCTGATCGGGACGGTCGCCGTCCTGCTCGTCGCCGTTGCCGCGCTGCAAAATCATATCGACCCCCTGCGCCGCCAGAAGGCCATTGAGCCGCAGGATGCTCGGGGAGTTCGGGGAGCGGGGAAAACCTGACGCTCCGTTCGAATATTCGTTAGCGGCGGTTGCCGGATTCCGCCAGGTGGTTGCCGGCCTGCTGTGGGTGCGCGCGGACTCGTTCTTCCACTCGGGCAACTACGATGCCATTTTGCCGCTTATCCGTGTCATCACCCGGCTCGACCCGAACTTCCTGGACGCTTACGCTACCGGCGCGTGGCACCTGACCTACAACTTTACGGATGAGCAGCAGCGCTCCGACCGCCGCCACCTGCCCGCCGGTGCGGCCCTTGAACGAGGGAATCCGCAATAACTCCAACATCTATGATCTGTACGGCGAGGCGGGCTGGCTGCACTTCGATAAGATCAAGAACTATGATGAAGCGGTGCGCTACTACACGGATGCCATGGACCCCTCACGCAGTCCCAACCTGAACCAGGTAGGGCATGCGCTGGCCCACTCGCTGGAGCGCGCGGGCCGGATCGACGATGCCATTGCACAATGGGAAAATATGGTGACGGCGCACCAGAAGGTCGTAAATGACCCCAAAGCGCCGCCTGGCGAAAAGGCGACCGCGCAAATCGGTATCCAGACCGCGACCAAAAACCTGAACCTGATGAAGATTCGCAAGATAAGCCGCGAATACGACACCTCGCCGCCCGTGGATGCCCGGTTCTCGGCACGTGGTGTGCCTGCGGCCCAAGGTCTTAGAGGTATCGAGAATGGAACCTGGTCGGGGCCAAGAACTTCGACGAAAAGATATGGGGACCGGTGGACGGCGCGCGCGTGGATGCCCGCCTTCAGGACTACGGCTATACAATGCCCGCGCCCGCTGAATTTTCGTTCGATGTGGACCAGACGCTCACAATCATGCAGGATCAGATTTCCGCGCGCGGCGGCAAGTCCATCAAAAAAGGCGGACTGTATGTCGTTGTCTCCGGCGGCAACCTTGGCATGCGGGAAGATAAGCAGGGCCTGTACGCCTTCGACTCGCAGAAAAAAGGGTGATGTTCCTGCCGGTCTGGGTGTGCCGCTTGGGCGGGCGCTGGCGGGCGCTGCCCTGCTTAGCGCCGAAGGACGGCGCGCGCTGGAGGCGCTGGCCGAGATGCCGCTGGCGGATCTGCGGGCTAATACCGCCAAGATCGCGCAGATGGAAAAGCAGGGTATCATGTGGCCCTGAAGGACTACTACCGACTGGCCACATTCCGGCGCGAGATCGACATGAGCAAAGACCCCAAGATGTACTCGTTTTCCAAAGACCGGTACCAGTTGATCCTGTCGTTCAATCCGCGTAATGCGCCGGAGTTCGTGCAGGACCGCTATGGCACGAACGGTGAGGGCTGACTGACAAGCGGTTCCTGGATACCAGCAAGCCGGGGCTGCGAATGCTTCGTATGGAGATTCCTATAACCAGAGAAGACCTGCTCGGCGACGGCAGGAAGGTGATCTATCCTTCTCAGCAGGTCGGGGCGCTGGCACGGTAGCGTGAGGCACTGGCGCGTTAGCGCTGGTTGGCCTATAATAGAAATATCCGTAATGTGAGAGTTTGGACGTGCTAAGGGGGAGCTTGCGGTGCCCTGAACCCGCAATCCGCATAGCGGGGCTGAATCCTGCTCTCGGTTCGTTCCGTGATGTTGAAGGACGCGCGTACGGGGTGTTGATGGCCGGGACCGGCGCAAGGGACTGGCTTCGAACCACGTCAGGGTCGGAAGGCAGCAGCGTTAAGGAGTACGGCCTCTGTGCCGCCGGACGCTTGGCCGGAGCTACCGGCGCGCGCACCTCTTCGTGGGAGCGTTATCAAAAGCAGGTGCACGTTCAAATACGTGGGGCGGGGGATCGGGCAGTGTACGCTCGAACCCCTCGCCCTTTTGTTTGTCCCCTCCCCTAAAGGAACGGGCTGCTCAAGGCAGAAAAGCCCCATCAATGGGGTTGGGCAAGCACCGTGGTTCATCAGTTCCCTTCACGGGGCTTCTCCGTACGAAACAGGCCGTTCCTTTAGGGACGGGGCTTCTTCTTCGTTGCGGCCCGTTCCGTTTTCTGCTACAATGACGGAGTATTCCGAGGGTATCCACACGCATGGCATACGTTTCCCTGTACCGCAAATACCGGCCCCAGACCTTCGCCGACGTTATCGGGCAGGAGCACGTCACGCGCACCCTCCAGAACGCCATCAGGGCAGGGCGTATCGCCCATGGCTACCTTTTTCACCGGAACACGTGGTACGGCCAAGACCACCGTTGCGCGGCTTCTCGCCAAGACCCTTAATTGTGACAAAGGCCCCGCGCCCGAACCCTGCAACGAATGTGACGCCTGCGTCTCCATCACGAACGGCTCCTGCATCGACGTTATTGAGATGGATGCCGCTTCCCATCGCGGTGTGGCCGACATCGAAGAGGTACGCAAGGCAGTGGGCTACGGTCCCATGCAGTTCCGGTACAAGGTGTTCATCATCGACGAGGCGCACCAGCTCTCTTCGATGCCAAAGACGCCTTTTTGAAGACGCTGGAAGAGCCGCCGGACAATGTGGTGTTCGTGCTGGCTACCACCGAGCCGCAAAGCATTCCTATCACCATCCGCTCTCGCTGTCAGCAGTTCGATTTCAAGCGGTTCGCTGGCCGACATCGCCGGGCGGCTGCGCTACGTTCTCGACCAGGAAGGCGTGACCTATACCCCGGAAGCGGTGAATCTGGTCGCGCGCGGCGCGGAAGGCTCGTACCGGGATGCGCTTTCGCTTCTGGAGCAGGTGCTCGCGTTTTCGCCCCGGCGTCTCGCCAGTCAGGAGGTGGACGCGGTTCTGGGCACGCTGGACGCGGAAATGCTTGCCCGTGTCACCGAGGTAATCGCCAGCCGAGATGCGCCTGCGGCGTTCACGCTGGCCGGGGAGATGCTGGATGCGGGCAAGGAGGCGCGCACGCTGCTGCGGACGCTTTCGGCGCATTTTCGGGACCTGCTTCTGGTGTCGGTGGGCGGGCCTGCGGTGGCGTCGGAACTGACGCCCGAAGAGGTGGGGCGTTTGCAGCAGGAAGCGCAGCGATTCCAGCCCCAGATGCTGCGCGCTCTGGACATTTTGAACGAGGCGCAGGGCGAAACGCGCTGGAACAATCAGCACCGCCTTCTGGTGGAACTGACCTTTCTGAAGCTGATGAACTTGGGCGACGGGGTAGAGCGCGCAAATGGCGGCGGCGGCGCGACGACATTTGCCACCGCGCCCATCGTTTTCCCGTCACCGGCTGCTATGGCCCCCCCGCCCCCAATAATGGGCGACCGTCGCCTGCGGGGCGAGCGTCGCCTGCGGGGGGTGCCGGATTGCCCTCATCCCCCAGCCCCTTCTCCCACAGCGTGGGAGAAGGGGAGAAGGAAGAAGAGGTAGGGGCGCTGCTTTCTGCGCCCTCCGCTGCTGCGCCCGATTCTCCGGCCCCCCCAGTATTGGGGGCGGGGGGGGCGAATGACGCGGCAGAACCCGAAAGCCTATCCGCCAGCTACTTCGCCGATGACGACACTGCGGGCGCGGAAGACGACGAGTTTTTCCCTCTTGATGACGAAGCCGCGCCGCCGCCTATCGGCGACGATGCGTCTGTGCCTGAACTGGAAGAGGACACCGGCCCCAGCCTTTTTGATGAGCCGGACACAGTCGTCCCCGCAGCGCCTGTAGCGTCGGCCCCGGTTGAGCCGATCAGGGCGACGCCTGCGACAGCGCCGCCGCCGCAGGCCGCTGATAACGCCGAACTCAATCAGGAACTGGCCGCCGTTCTGTCGCCCAGCCCGCGCACGGAAATCACGGATTATGTGCCGCCTGTGCCGGTGCAGAAGCCGTCGGCTGCCGTGACCGCGCGCAGCAGCGGCAGCGATGGACAGGAGAACTTTGCCTCGGTTCCAGGGCTGACGGTGGAAAAGGTGGTACAGGTTTGGCCGCGATTCCTGCAAGCGGCGGAGCGTATCTCCAAACGGGCGTCGGTGATGCTGTCCAGCGCTGCGCCGACCGATGTTTCCGGCAAAACGATTACGATAACCTTTGCGGGCCGGGCGAATTACGAAATGATGAGCATGCCGACCCAGCAGAAGTTCGTGCGCGAACTGCTCGCCCGCTGCCTGGGCATAGACAGCGTGCAGGTGAGCTATGCGCTGAACACCAATGCCCCGCCGCCTCCGATTGCCGCGCCGCGTACCAAAGTGCGTCGGGAGCGCGATCTGACGGCGGCAATGGATGGCGTTTTCGCGGACGACGGAATGGCGGCAGATCATTCGGAGCCGGTAGGCGCTTCTGCGTTTACTGCCCCGCCTGCTTCGGCATTCGCGGTTCCAGGCTCGCCGCCGCCGCCGCCCCGTCCGTCCGCGCGCCCCGAACCGACGGCGCAGGCCGCGCCTCCGATGGTGGCCACCGCTGCTGTGACCGACAAGGCCGAATCGTACTCGGCTCCCCCGCATGCCGCCGCGCTCGAAGACCCGCTGGTGCAGGAAGCGCTCTCTATTTTCGGCGGCGAACTGGTTAATGAGTAAAAGAAAAAGGACAAAAACATGAACCCCTTTGGTGGAATGGGCGGCGCGGGCATGAAAAAGATGCTCGAAAACGCCCAGAAGCAGATGATGGAGCAGGCGAAAAAGATGCAGGATCGCCTCGATAACGCCCGCATCGAAGGCTCGTCGGGCGGCGGCATGGTCAAGGCGACCGTGACCGGGTCCGGCAATCTGCTGGAAGTGACCATCGCGCCCGAAGCGGTAGACCCGGACGACGTGGAGATGCTGCAGGACCTGGTCGTCACCGCCGTGCGCGAGGCGCTGGAACAGGCGAAAGATATGCAGGCCGAGGAGCAGCAGAAGCTTCTGCCCGCGAACATGCCGAATATTCCCGGTCTGGGCAACCTGGGACTGTAGAAGACTATGGTTCAGTATGCCCGCCCGCTTGCCCGACTGGTGGGCGAGTTTGAGAAGCTGCCCGGCATCGGCCCCAAATCCGCGCAGCGCCTGGCGTTTTACGTCCTGCGTCTGTCCGAGGAAGAGGGGCAGGCGCTGGCCGATGCCATTGTCGAGGTCAAGCGGCGCATCGGCTATTGTCGTGTCTGCTTCAATTTCACCGACCAGGAGGTGTGCGACATCTGCCGTGACACCCGCCGCGACGCTGGCCTTTTGTGCGTAGTTGCCGACCCGCGCGATCTGGTGGCGATGGAGAAGACCGGGGAGTTCAAGGGGCTGTATCATGTGCTGGGTGGCGTGCTCGCTCCGATGGAGGGAATTGGCCCGGACCAGCTCAAGATACGCGAACTGCTGGCGCGGCTGCGGGAAAACGACATGCGCGAAGTGGTTATCGCCACCAACCCGAATGTGGAAGGGGATGCGACCGCCATGTACCTGGCCACGCACCTGAAGAACCTGGGCGTTCGCGTCACCCGCATCGCGCACGGCGTACCCGTCGGCGGCGACCTCGATTATGCGGACCAGGCGACGCTCATTCAGGCGCTCGACGGTCGGCGCGAGATGTAGCGTATCCTCTTCGGCGGGAAGGGGATACGGTTTAATACCAGGAACTTTGACGCGGCGAAAATGTCACAGCAAACGACAGCAGCGCCGCTTTATCAGCTTATCTCCCCTATGTAGACGCACTCAAGCTATTGTCCGATTGATGTATACTTTTGCGCGAGCAGGGCACTCCCTGCTCTTGTGTTGGTGTCTTTTCGTGAGCGGCGTCGCTCCGGCTTTTGCCCGCCAGCCCGCCGCGCCCGCCGCGCAGGTGGCCGGACGAACCGCCTGGGACGCGAACTACCTGTATTTTTCCTTCCAGATTGATGATCCCAACCTGGCCGGTACCAACACCACACCCCTTTCTCAGCCGCAGGAGGACGACTCGGTCGCCGTCTATCTGCATGTCGGCCAGAACCGGCCCGATGCGCCCAACGCGAACACGCACATCCTGATCGTGTCCGCTGCGGGCGGCTCTACCTTTTTGAGTGGAAGCAATAACGGCGCGCTGGCTCCCCGGCCTCTGCGGGACCTGCTGGGAAGCGCGGAAACGGGGACGCTCAAGTACGCTGTTACCCTGCAAGGCACGCTGAACCGCGCGGATGACCGCGATCAGCGGTTCACCGTGGAGATGGCTATTCCCTGGAAATTGATTGGTGCCGACCCGAAGGTGGGCGTGACGATGGGTTATAACGCCGTCGTCCGCTCCCGTGACGGGGGACGCACCTCCCTCGCCCCCGGCGTCACCACGGACGCTCAGCTATTAAGCCCGGCGCGATGGAGTACGCTGACGCTGCGGGCCGCGCTTACCGCCCCGCCCGTCGAAGCAGAGGGCGTCTTCGCTCCAGAAAGAGAAGTCCGTAACGCTCCTGTTATCAACGGTGTCCTGGGAGCCGCCGAGTGGACCGACGGCAGCCTGTACGCTTTTGCCGGGCCGGAAAAGATGCCGACCACCCCGGTCGCGGTGACACCGACCCCGGCGACGCCGGGTGGAACGACCGTGCCGCCCCTGCGCGCCGACCGCCCGCTCGTCGGTCTGGAACCCCTGCTGATGGCCCGGTACGTCCTCAGCTATCAGGGCGACCCGCGCAAGCCGACCCTGTATCGCGGCGTCCGCGCTTCCAACGGGCGTTTCCTTCTGTCCAACCAACCGGCTACGGGAGCGGGTCCCTGGTTTTCTTCGGATCGACCCGGCTGGCACCGGCAGCAGCTTGCGGAGATGCGCCGCCTCGGGGTTGACGTCGCCCTTACGATCACCGGCGGGCCGGATTCGGAAACGGCTGCCGCCGACCAGAAGGCGCTGATGGTGCTGGTGAGCGCGCTGCGGGAGATGACGGCGGAGCGTATTCCGACGCCGCAGGTCGCGCTCTGGCTGGACACGCTTTCGCTGGTGCCGCCGGGAACCCCCAAGCCGAATCTGGAAACGCCCGAGGGCCGCGCGGTGCTCTACGGGGCCGTGAAGCGGTGGATGGATGTGGTGCCGCGCGAACTGCGCGCGGTGCTCCAACTGCCGACCGGCGCGGGCGGCGCAAAGGCGTATCCCATCTTTCTTTCCACCGCCGCCGGTTTTTCCAATACGGGCGGCGACTGGGTGAACGATCTGCGCCGCCGCTTCGCCGCGGACTTTGGGAACGAGGCGACGCTGCTGGTGGCGGGCGGCGACGATTTCGCGGCGGGTACCTCCAGCCTGATGGCCTACCTGCCGGTGGATGCCGGGGGCAAGGGGAGCGGCGCGGTTTCCACCTATACGATTCAGCCCGGTTATGATGATACGGCGGTGGCGCAGCGGCCCGCGATTCAGCCCCGCCGGGACGGTGCGGCCTATCGCGAGGCGTGGGAGGCGGCCCTGGCGTCCAAATCGACCTGGATCGTGCTCGACTCCTGGAACGACTTTTCGCGCGGCACTGAAGTGGCCGCGTCGCGTCAATACGGACCCCGTTACCTTGACCTGACCCGCATCTATGCCCTTCAGATCGGTGGGCTGGAGGGACGGGACGTGAAGTGGCTGCGCCACAATGCGCCTTCTCGGATGCGCCCGCTGCAGGTGGCGACGGTCGATGTGGTGGTGCAGAACAGCGGGTCGCGCCCCCTGCGCCCCACGGACGGCGTGGCGCTGGGCTACCGCTGGTTCCAGAATGGTAAAGTCGTGGCGGAAAGCCCGCTGCGTGTCCGGCTGGAAAGCGGTCTTTTTCCGACGCAGGTAGCGCGTTTTCCGGTCGGTGTGGCGGCAGCCAGGGTGGACGACAAGGGCAGCATCACGCCGCTGCCGCCCGGTTCCTATGTGCTGCGAATCGATATGATCCAGACCGGCGCCGCCAAGGGAACAAAGGACGCGCCCCTGAAGCCGGGCTGGTTCGGCGACAACGGCGACACTCCCTTGTCCGTTCCGGTGACGATTACGGCTCAGATTCCCGATGCCGTCGCCTTTGAGGGAACCACCACGCCGCCGCTGATGCAGACCGGCGTCACCTATCCCGTCTCCGTGCGCCTGCGCTGGCTCGGGGCTGAATCGCTCCCGGCGGATACCGCCGCGCTGACCTACCAGCTGCTGCCCGCCGAGGGCGGCGGTACGCAGACCATCCAGACCGGCTCCATACCGATCCGGGCCGCGCTGCCCGCCGGTGCCTGGGTGACGCTGCCCGCGCCGCTCAGCCTGGCCGACCCCGGCGGCTCCGCCATCCCCACGGCATTCCCGGAGGCCGGGGGGCGCAGCTATCGCCTGCGCTGGCTCCTCACCCGCACCACGTCCACGGCGGCGGTTCCGGGCGTGTATGAGGAGCGGGTCGCGGTCTATCCCGAAGACTTCGAGGCGCGTATTATCGTGGGGGGAAAGCCGCCGACGCAGATGGAGGCGAACTCGGTTTCCAACGTCGAAGTCACCATCGTCAATCGGGGGCGCACCAAGTGGGCGCGCAACGAGATGCAGATCGGCTCCCACTGGTTCTTCCCGGACGGCGTGGAGGCGCAGTGGCGCGGATTTGTCAAGCCCATCAACCGCGAGGTGGAGCCGGGCCGCTCGTTCAAGATTTCCCTGCCCGTGCGCGCCCCGGAGCGCGACGGCGAGTATGTGCTCGCCTTCGATGTCACGCGCGGCGCGGATAACTACCTTTCGACGCTGCCGGTCACCGGCACCGGCGATATGGGTCTGGTCTTCATCCGTGTGACCGGGGGACGCCTGACCTATGTCGATCTGGCGCGCGTCTACAACGTCGATGCGGTCGCACCTGAAAGCGCGCCCGGTGATGGCGATGCGGACGGCAAGGGCAGCGCGCTGCCCGCCGAAGACTTTCCGCCGGATGCGTTCGGTCTGTTAGCGCCGGGGCTTCCCGGCAGCAAGATCGCCTCCGCAAAGAATCCCCCCGCGTATCCGTCCGGCTACTATGCCGACGTATCGCCGACCGCGCGGCTGATCGGGTTCCGCTACGGCCCGCAGGAAAACGGCGCAAAGAACGCCGTAAGCTGCGACGGTCAGGTCATCACCGTGCCGCGCGGGCGCTACACCGGGCTGCACGTATCGGCGGCGTCTACCGGCGGGCAGGAGCGCCCCCTGACGCTGACGCTGACGTATCGCGACGGCAAGACGGAAACGGTCACGCGCGCCGTCCCCGACTGGGGCCGTCCTCCAACGGGCCGCGAGGCCGTCGCTATCCTGACGCGCCGCCGCCGCACGCCGCAGGGCGATGTCGCCGCCGTCTCCGCGCTGCGTCACAGCGTCGTTCCGGTCACGGTCGGCAAAGACCTGGTCTCCATCACGCTCCCCAACGATCCGGCCATCAAGATATTCGCGATGACCCTGGAGCGGTGATTTGCCCCTGGCCCCGCCATACACGGGCGGGGCCAAGGTTGACAGGCGTCGCGTGCGAACGTATAATGAAGCATCCCCCGACCCCGAAGGAGAGCGGCAGGAATTATGGCTGGCGTCACCTTACGCAACCTCAACAAGATTTTCACCGACCCGCAGAGCAAAAAAGAAGTTCATGCGGTCAATGATCTGAACATCGATATCCACGACGGCGAGTTTCTGGTGCTTGTCGGGCCGTCCGGATGCGGAAAGACAACCGCGCTCCGCATGGTGGCGGGCCTGGAAGAGACGACAAGCGGCGAGATACTCATCGGCGACCGCGTCGTCAACGATGTGCCGCCGCGCGACCGCAACATCGCGATGGTGTTCCAGAACTACGCGCTGTACCCGCACATGAGCGTCTACGAGAACATGGCGTTCGGCCTGAAACTGCGAATGCTTCCCGGCCTGGCCTGGCAGCTAACGCACATGGGTGAGGCGGCGAAAATCAAGACAGACATCGATAAGCGTATCAAAGACGCTTCGGCGTTTCTGGACATCGCCCACCTGCTGGAACGCAAGCCCAAGGCGCTTTCGGGCGGGCAGCGGCAGCGTGTCGCCCTGGGCCGCGCGATTGTGCGCGAGCCGCAGGTCTTCCTCATGGACGAGCCGCTTTCCAACCTGGATGCCAAGCTGCGCGTTCAGACCCGTGCCGAGCTTATCAAACTGCACCGCCGCCTGGGAATCACCACCATCTATGTCACCCACGACCAGGTGGAGGCGATGACGATGGGCCAGCGCATCGCGGTAATGAAGGACGGTCTGCTCCAGCAGTGCGACACGCCGCTGAAGCTGTATCATGAGCCGGTGAATATGTTCGTCGCCGGGTTCCTGGGCACGCCCTCGATGAACTTTGTCGAAGCGCAGGTGGTCAAGAACGGAGCGCGTCCACTGGTGGATACCGGCGCGTTCCAGGTGCATCTGCCCGAAGCCCGCACCGCCGCGCTCCAGAACTATGTCGGCAAATCCGTTGTCTTTGGCATCCGTCCCGAGGACATTCATGACAAGGCGCTCACGCCGCCTTCCGCCGCCGATCTGGACAACGTCGTGCGTGTGAACGTGGACGTAGTCGAGCCGATGGGCAGCCTTTCCACGGTCTATCTGACTTCCGGCAGCCACACCCTGATTGCCAACGTGGACGCCGAAACCCGCGCCAAGGAAGGCGCGCCGCTCGACGTGGTCATAGACGGTTCCGCCGCCCATGTCTTCGATAAGGAGACGGAGCAAGCCATCGTCTGACGCTGCCACCGCCGCCGCTGCGTCCGCTGCCCGCCTGCCGGGGTGGCGTCTGGCGGCGGCGTTTGTCTTCTGCGTCCTCCCCTGGCTGGCGGCATGGGTCGGGCTGTACCGGCTTGAGTCCGCGCCACTCGCCTTTTTGCTGTACCACACGGTCTGCTTCGGGGGGGGAATGCTCCTGCGCTCGCCGGGCCTGCCGGACCCGGAGCGCCTGTACGCCGTGCGCCGCCGCCACTTGGTGCTGGTCGTCCTCGCGGCCAATGCGCTTGCCCTAATTTTCTACCGTCTGGTCGGAGCGGCGCTTCTGGATCGGCCCCACATCTTCAGTTTTCTTTCGGAGCGGGGGCTGGGGCCGTCCACGTATGGCATCCTGTTTCCCTATTTCGCCTTCGTGAACCCGCTCGCCGAGGAGTTCTTCTGGCGCGGCGGCATCTATGCCACCTTTCGCCGTTTTTTCGTGTCCCCGACGCTGGCGACCCTGCTCGGAGCCGTCTTTTTCGGCGGGTGGCACTGGCTGGTTTTCCGGCTGTTCGTGCCGCCTGTCCTGGCGCTGGGCGCGACCCTACTGGTGATGCTGGTCGGCGTCGGCCTGACGGTTCTTTACGAGAACACACGCCGCCTGAGCTACGCTGTCGCCGTCCATGCGCTTGCCGGAGATACGCCGCTGCTGCTTCTCCTGCTGTTGTTGGGACGGGGGTAAAATTCAGGCGATACTATATCGGACACATCACGCGAAGATCAAAATGACCAGGGGCAAAGCAAGATTAGGTGATTGGCCCCTTAATGGTTCTACCAAAAATTTGCGTAGAAGATATAGTTGGGACGCATAATCATGATGGCGACTTATCCCAAAACTCAGCGGCCCGTACTTTGATTTTCTGGTTGTCGCGCCCGACGAGTACCAGGAGCAAATACATCCCAAGCGCAAAACGACTTGTATTAAGGGGGAGTACTTCCACCATCCTGACGCTTTGCGTGTGCCCGATTGCGTGGTCAGCGTAGCCGTCGTCTGTTTTATGCGGGCGCACCCAGATTTTAACTATTACGGCGGCACAGAGTTCGGCGGCGAGTCTCTGGACAGGCTGACAGCGGAACTCAGCGCGCAGGTTGAGGCCATCCAAGCCTGCAAGTGGAAGCGCGACTTCGGTGCGCTGGTTTCTGACCAATTCACCGAAGATTGCGCGCGGAGCATCGGACGGTGGCAGCGGCACTGGCCGCGCATCCGGAGGAAGTGGCCGAAGCCATCGGCAACATCGTCGAGCGAGCGCATGCGGCAAAGCGCGACGATAAGGTTCTGCTGGTCCTGGGCGTCTGAACATCAGGTCCAACAAGTGCTGTACTCATTTACAGGACTTTTCCCACGAAACAGCCCGTTCCTTTAAGGACGGGTATTGAAAACATATCACGGTCCCTCTTGACAGTCGGGCGCACGTTCTGTTATACTCCGGTCTAACGCCGAGGTATGGCGTCGACATCTCGGAAGCGGAAGCGGCCTAAGCCAGCGGGCGACAATGACGCCTCCCGTAAAGAGATAACGTGTTCCTCTCCGCTTTGTGCGCGCTCCCCGCGCGCATGACCCCGTGATGCGACCCCCTCATCGAACAAGGAGCCTGTGAACACGCGATGACCCCGAAGGAAGTAATTCAGTTCGCCAGGGAGAACGAGGCAAGAGTCGTGGATGTAAAATTCTGCGATCTTTTAGGCTCATGGCAGCACTTCTCGATACCCATCTCCAAGCTGGAAGAGGATATTTTTACCGATGGTCTGGGCTTTGACGGCTCGTCCATCCGGGGCTTCCAGAAGATCAACGAATCCGATATGCTGCTGATGCCTGATCCGGACACCGTCTTCATGGACCCCTTTACCGAGGTTCCGACGCTCTCGATCCTGTGCGATATTGAAGACCCCATCACCCGCGACCCTTATTCCCGCGATCCTCGTTACACCGCCAAAAAGGCCGTCCAGCACCTTCAGTCCACCGGCATCGCCGATACCGCCTTCTTCGGGGCCGAGGCCGAGTTCTACATCTTCAACGATGTGAAGTACGATTACAGGGCGAATATGTCGTTCCATCAGGTGGATTCCGACGAGGGCGTGTGGAACACGGCCCGCGAGGAAAAGCCAAACCTGGGCTATAAGATTCGGCACAAGGAAGGCTACTTCCCGGTCATGCCCACCGACCAGTTCCAGGACCTGCGCACCGAGATGATGCTGACGATGATTGACGTGGGCATGGATGTCGAAGTGCAGCACCACGAGGTCGGAACGGCGGGCCAGGCCGAGATCGACCTGAAGTTCGCGCCGCTCGTCCAGCACGCCGACCACCTTCTGATGTACAAGTACATCGTCAAGAATGTTGCCGACCAGAACGGCTACACGGCTACCTTTATGCCCAAGCCGCTTTTCCAGGACAACGGCTCCGGGATGCACACGCACGTCTCGTTCTGGCGCGACGGCAACACCATGATGTTCGATGAGAACGGCTACGCGCAGCTTTCCGAACTCTCCATCTACTACATCGGCGGCATCCTGCGCCACGCGCCCGCGCTGCTGGCCTTCTGCGCCCCGACCACCAACTCGTACCGCCGCCTGGTTCCCGGCTACGAAGCGCCGATCAACCTGGTCTACTCCAACCGCAACCGCTCGGCCTGCTGCCGCATCCCGGCCTACAGCAACTCCCCGAAAGCCAAGCGCGTCGAGTTCCGCGCGCCGGACCCGTCGTGCAACCCGTATCTGGCGTTCTCGGCGATCCTGATGGCCGGTCTGGACGGTATTCAGAACAAGATTCAGCCGCCGGACCCCATCGACAAGGACATCTACGAGATGGACCGCGCCGAGTTCAACGAGATCGGCATCAAGCAGACGCCGGGCACGCTTCCCGAAGCCCTGAACGCTCTCGAAGCCGACCACGAGTTCCTTCTGAAAGGCGGCGTCTTCACCCCCGACCTGATTGAAACGTATATCGCCTACAAGCGCGAGCGCGAAGTGGAGCAGATCGCCCTGCGCCCGCACCCCTACGAGTTCGCCCTCTACTACGACGTGTAAGCAGCAACGGCGTCACCGAAAAGGCCCGCAGATAATTTGCCTGCGGGCCTTTTTAGTCACTTTCCCTCTGCATCCTATCGCTGCCTAATTCCGTTTCCTTCTCCGCTGCTGGTCTTGCCGCTCGTTAGCATCCCGAATGTACTGCCACTGCTGTTCGAGCAGGGGCAGGCAGTGCTTCCAGATCGGTTCAGGAAAATTAGGTTCCGGCCTATTGACCATCAGGAGCGCCGTCCAAAAAGAGTGAATCTTCAGCACAATTTCTTCGGATTTTCCAGCTGACAGATGCAACTTCAGGTAGCAATGCTCCCCTCGAAGTCCGAAACCGCGCTCATCTATCTGCTGTAATGCCTCCACGATTTGCGCCACTTCCGCCGGTTCCGTTATGTGCTTTGAAAAGCGCCACACGGTCATAGTAATCGATTGCACCTTGGCAGCACATTGCGATGCATTCTCCCGTGCTTCTGCCGCATGGTGTCGCGCCAGGGCACTCAGGGCCTCATCGAACAGCGGGCCAGGAGTGGGATCGATCCAGATTCGTACTGGTTTCTGCACACCAAGGATTGACTTCACATAAATGAGGAGTGAATTGCGGGAAGCAAAAGAATGGGTTCACCCGTTACCGCATTGTGTAGTGCGTTCAGAAACAACTCGATCAGGCCAGGGTCATCGAATTTCACCGGAGCATCACCGGTGAAATCCAGGAGCATTGAGGAGACGTCTTTGGCGGAAATTTCCTTGACACGGGCGCGTATTTTTTCGTCGGGATACCATCTCTTTTCGGCTCTCATACGTTTGTCGCCTCTCACCACCCTCCATGCGCCTCAGAATTTTTCGCCTAATCGTCTTTATTGGCGCGGAACGAATGCCAGGGGAAGGGGACACCGGGGCGTTGCACGGACCAGACGGCCTGCGCGACCGTGGCGGCATGAGCGCGGTCTACGTCCGACCAGTCCAGTTTGTCGGAGGCTTCGGCGAGGCGGCGCGCTTCGCCGCGTAGGGCTGAGGCGGGTGGGTTCATCTCGTCGAGCGGGATACGGTTGGGACGGTGCGTGTAGGAGCGCAGGTCGGCCTGGGTGGTAAAGCAGGCGGTCATTGGGGTGGCGGTGCGGTCGAAGCGGTTCATCGCCGGGAAACCCAGCACCAGGCCCATCGTCCGTATAAACGACGTGTGATTGTATGGCTCGCTGACGACCGCGCCGCGCCGGGTGTACGGAGAAATACAGAAGGCCGTGGTGCGGTGGCCGTCCACATGATCAAGGCCAAGCTGCGAGTCGTCCTCGATCACCAGAATCAGCATGTCTTTCCAGAAGCGTGACCTCGTCAGCCCCTCGATGATGCGCCCCAGGGCCAGGTCGTTGTCGGCGACGGCGGCGGCGCGGGGGTGGGCGCTCTGGGGAGGTGCCCATCGTGTGGTCGTTAGGCAGAAGCAGAATGGACAGATGGGGCATTTTGCCCGTTTTTTCGAAGTCGGTTAAATCGGCGAGGAACTGGTCGGCGCGCCACTGGTCGGAGACGATGGAGGGGAAGCCGATGTAGCGGGGGTGCAGGTGCGGTTTCAGCGCGGCGTTATCCGTGTCGGCGGTTATCTCGTACTTGTTACCCTTTGCCTGATAGTCCTGCCAAAGCTCCGTCCACGTGGGTCGCTTCCCCGTCTGCCTATCCACCACTTTGGGCTTGTTCACGAACTCGCCGTAGACGCGAACCGTTTTGCCTGCCCGGACGGCGGAAGTCCAGAGGAAGCCTTCCGGGGAGTAGGCGAGCGGGTCGCCGCCGTCGTAGGGGTAGCTGCGGGCGTTGGCCGAATAGTTCTGCTCGATATAACCGTCTGCGGTCGCCGATACCGTCCACTGGTGGCCGTCGGCGGAGTTCGCGCCGCTGGTATACGTATTGTCCAGCAGCGTCCACTGCGCGCCAGCGCGTGGTGGTTCGGCGTCACCTCTTCCGGGAACAGGCACAGCGATTTGTCCCCGTTGCCCTCCGGCATATCGCCCATAATGCTGTCGTAGGTCTGGTTTTCCTTGATGATATAGACGACGTGCTTGAACAGAGACGGTTCGCCGACGCGCTCGGGGACGGGAGCGAGGGTGACGCCTTTGCGGGCGCGCGGTTCCCTTGCTCCAGCGGTTGTTCGCGGCGACACGGCGGGTATGAGCGGCAATATCTTTTTGCGCTTCCGGGGAGATAAACTGCACCGTGCCGACCGTACCGTGGACGTTTATCCCCCGTTGGGGCGCACGATGCGGAGCCAAAACCCTTACTGCTGGCCACGAAGATCTGCCCGGCGCGCTCAGCAAGGGCGATGGGGAACCAGCCGGTGGGTAGATAGCCCCGGATGCGCCCCTCCGGCAGCGAAACAACGGCCACGGCATTCCCGCCGCCGCAGGTGATATACAGCGTTCTGCCGTCTGCGGACAGGGCGACATCGGTCGGGATTTACGGCTGAAGCCGGGGTCGTCGGGGGGCGGACGGAGAAGGTACGCGCTACGCGCCGCGCCCGCACGTCCACCACCGATACGGTGTCCTCATCCGAGTTCGCGACATAGAGCGTGCCGCCATCACGGGAAACCGTCATGCCCGATGGCTGGCGTCCCGCCTCGATGTGCGTCGCCGTCATCGCCCCCGTGTCCACGAAGGAGATGCTGCCGCGCAGGGCGGCATCCGTTCGCGGGTCCACCCGTACCGGCGTGCCCGCCGAAAGTGCGCTCGGCTCCGCGTTCCGCGCGGCACGCCCGCCGCGATTGGCGACGAACAGCGTGCGGCCATCCGGGGAAAGGCGTATTCGGTACGGCGCGACGCCTACGGGCGCGGAGCCGATTGCTTTACCTTCGGGAAGGCCCAGCACGGCAACGGCGTTGCGGATGCCCAGCGCGACGTACAGCCGCTTTCCGTCAGGCGCAACGGCCAGCCCCGCCGTCTGGGGGTCTCGCGGCGGCGCGGTCTGTCCTGTGGATTGGTCGCCGGTGCCCGCGCCGCTCGGTGCAGGTATGTCCACCGTCAGTTCGGCGTCCTTTTTCCAGCCGTCACCGACGGAAACGAGGCGAGCGACGCGCCCCCCGGCCATTGCGGCGTAGACAGTGGAGCCATCCGGTGCCCAGGTAATGCCCAGCGGCCCCGCCGGAAGCGGGACTGCCCCCTGGAGGGTCCCGTCGGCGGAAAACAAAACCACCCGGCTTTGCGTCAGAACAGCCAGCTTCTTCCCGTCCGGTGACAGCGCCGCGTCTTTGGGCCGCGCCCCCTCAATGCGCCGCACCGTGCCGATAGGGGACACCGCCTGGTTGCTGGAAACCAGATAGCTGCCGTCCGTCTGCTCGCCCATCGTGCGCCGTTCCCCGCGCGGCGCTGTTACCTGAGCAATACCAGCAAGGGCGATACCGGGAAGGAGCAGCAGGGTTATTGCAGGAGGCAGAGGAAGACGAGATTTAAGACCGGGCATGCGGCAGGTTCCCTACACTTTCTGCGAAGGCGCGTTTCACGGCACGGGAATGTCAGGGCGGCGCTCTTTCCAGGTGCGCGGCTTCATATCGCCCAGCCAGGGCTGCACGATCTTGCGGTCGAGGTGGAGGTCCGTCACGACGACCGGCTGCTCTTTCGTCGCCTCGGCCAGCACGCTGCCTGCGGGATCGACGATAAAAGTCTTCATGTCGTAGCTGGACGAAATCAGGAAGACATGGTTTTCTATAGCCCGCGCCCGCGCCAGCACGTCGCTTCCGCCCCATATCGGCAATAAGAGCACCTCCGCGCCTTGTAAAGCCATCGCGCGGGCCGGTTCCGGGAACTGCACGTCCCAGCAGATCAGCACGCCGACTTTGCCGAAATCGGTATCGAAGACGGGGTAGGCGTCGCCGGGGGTCAGGCCCGCCTCCACTTCTTCGCGCGGCAGATGGGTTTTACGATACGTTCCCTTGACCTCGCCGTCGCGCCCGATAAGAACAGCCGTGTTATAAACCGTGCCGCCGACGCGCTCATAGATACCGCCGACGATATAGGCGCGATGCTTTTTTGCCAATGCGCCGAGCGTGCGCGTGGTCGGGCCGGGAATGGATTCGCTGACCTCGGCGTAGCTTTTGCCGTTGCCGACCACCGTGATACCTTCGGGCAGACAGATGATGTCCGGCTTCTCCGCCGCCGCCGATGCTTCGATGGCGCGGCAGAATCGGGCGACACTCTCCTCCGCGGATTTCGTGTTTTGCGGGCGCTCATAAACCGTCATCGCCCGCACGACACGGCGGCGCGGCGACGACGCTTCGTTCAGGCTAATGTCATCCCACCAGACCGCGCCACCGGCGCACCAGCCCAGCGAAAGCTCGATACGCACGCTGCGCGCCTTTTCCGGCGCGGTCAGGGTATGCTCCACCGTTGTCCATTCGCCCTGCTTTTTGGTGTCGAGCATGTAGTCCGGCGGGCGAACGCGCTGCCCGTCCGCGTCCAGCCATTCGAGCCGGGCAGCCACGCTGCGCCGCTCATGGGCGACGTTCTGCGTCCGGTAATGGGCGAGGAAGCGGTAATCGCGCCCGGCAGCAATGCCGTCCACCTGCCGCCGCCAGCAGCCGAACGCCGCCGGGCTGGTGCCGGTGATCTTCAGCGAGCCGCCGTTTGCCGTTCCCCCGGCGGATTTTCGACCCACCGCCGTATCTATGGAGAACTGCGGCGCGATCTCCGTGCGCGGCGACCACGTTTCCCAGCCGTCGGGCGCGGCCCCTTTGCCCGCTGTGAAGTCCTGAAAATCGGCAAGGCTTGTCACTGGTTCCGCTCCTTCGACAGCAGCGGCGCATCCGAAGCACGCCGCCGCGAAAATCGTTACCGTCGCCGCCGCTTTGAAAAACATCGTTACGCTCCCTGCGCGGGCGCGGCGTTTGCGTCCAGCCATAAAATCGCCGTCACGCCGCGCGGGTAGTAGCGTGATCCGAGGTCGTAACCGTCCGTCGAGCGTACCTGGTCGGTAAAGGCGAAGTCGCGGCTCCGGCCCTCGCGCTGCCAGCGGGCGTGCGCGGCATCAAAGGATGGTGACAGCGGCACGCCCAGAACCTGCTCAGCGACAAACTGCGACAGGAAGATTTTGCTCATCCAGGTGTTTTCGGACGTGGAGGACATCTTGAAGCCGCCCGAAACCGAGTCCACGCAGACGCCGGGAACCAGAACGGTATCCAGGTGCCGCCGCAGAAGACGCACCATCTCCCCGTACTGGCCGTCGGGTGATACGTCGTCCCGGTCGCCCAGCACATAGGGAAAAACCAGCCCTTCGATGGCCGGGATGATGCGCGACCCGTTGCCCTCATTGCCCGGCTCGAACACGGCAGGCAGGAAGCTGTTTTCCCGATCCCATTGCGCCGCAACGGCGCGGGCGGCGCGACCTGCCTGCTCGCGTGCCGTCGCGGCCTGCTCGTCTGCGTTTCCCACGGCCTCAAAGCAGCGGGCCAGGGCAAGATAGGTAGCCCAGGTCTTCACGGCCAGGTAGGCATTGGCGCGCGCCTGCCCTAATGAAGCGTCGAGGGAGTCATAGGTCGTTATCTCCTGGCCCACGCGGCAGCGCGCCGCATCCAGCGACATAATGCCGTCACGGTCGGGGCCATCACGATTTATCAGGCTTTCGAGGCAGGCGAGGAGGATTGGCCGGCGTGACGAAAGCCACGACGTATCGCCGGGGAGCGCGTACACGGCGGCGCTGAGGCACCAGTTGCAAAGCTGCTCCTGGGTCATATACGAAAAGCAGTCGGACAGGTCGGAACGCTCATAGGACGAATAACCCGGCGGCGAAAACTGATTGGCGACGCCCATATCGTGGGTGAAGGAGATGCCGCCGGCGAAGTGGGGTCGGTCCGGAGCGGTGGCATCCTGAACATCGTCCGTGTAGCCGTAGCGATCCACGAACAGGTCGAGCGTGTTACGCAGCGTCCACGGGTGGTAGCGCATCTCGAAGAAAGCGTGATCCACGGTCAGGTCGAAGGTGTTGAGCATGCGGTATTCGCCTTCGTTCACCACCCAGAGCGGGCGATGCTTTCCGGCCTGCGCCATCAGGCTGCCTTCGTCGTGCAGAAGCTGCGTGGAGCCGTGGTACGAGTGGGTGGCGTGGGCGAGCAGGAACTTGCGCTCGTCGTTCAGGGGAGCGGCATCCAGTTCCGTATCGCGCGCGGCGGCCAGCGCCTTGAACTCCTCGGCATGCTGAACGGCATGCGTCAGCACCGATTCCAGACCGGGGAACAGCCGCGAATACAGGTACGACGCGGCGATGCCCGATGTGACGATTCCGCCCCGATAAAAGCCGAGCGCCAGGGTGAAGGTGCGAACCTGACCGGGAGCGACACGCAGCAGCACGCCGCCCCGGTTTGCCAGCCGATGCAGCGGCGGCGCGGTATCCGAGGAGGCTCTGGCGACCGCTTCGATGATTCCCCAACTCATCGTTTCGCGGACATCGTCTTCCGCGCCGCCGCCGTCCGGCACAACTGCGAAGCCCCAGTTGGTTTCGTGCGCGATGCCTTTAAGCTGCCCGTTGGTGGCATCGGAAAGAGGGCGCAGCGGGTTGCTCGCGCCGACACCAAAGAAAAGAAAGGCTTCATCGTCGCTGCCGGTGTTGTCCAGCGTAAGCTCCGCGAAAATCGCCGGGCAGATGTGGCGGCGCAGCGAATCGTCGTCCAGTGTTTCCGGCTCCGGGACCGGGCCGAACGGCGTCAGCAGCCGGAAAGTAACTTCGCCGCCGCCCGCCGTCCACGTATCGGACGCCCAGCCCATTGCGCGCTGAATCTCGTTCTCACCGAAAGCCTGCCAGCCCAGGGTAGGAGCGCCTTTTGACGACGCTTCGCCGGTATAGGCCTCCGCGCCGCCGCTTTGCGCACCCGCATAGAAGGGCAGGGCGCGGACGCCTTTGCCGGGACGCGCCAGCGCAATATACACGTCCTGTTCCGCCGGACCCGCCAATTCCAGTCCGAAACCACCCTTTTTGCCGTGACGACCGACCGTAAAAGAGGCAAAGGCCCCGAAAGGGCTATGATGGGCATAGAAATCCGATGTGGGCAAAAGGGGAGCCATAGCTTCTCCATCAACGATGATTGATGGGACTACGTTCGCGCCGAAAGAAGCGTTCTCCTGCCGCGTTCCGATTCCTGCTCCCAGCCTGAAAGTCTCATAAGGCGCTATGTTGACCGCATCACAAAGGAGACGATCTCTTCCATACCGGGGCGGTACCCGCCCGTTGTATCAACATGCAGTGTCGGAGTGGACAATCGGAGCGGATCGTAGTCTGCGATAGCTGCAGAGACAGTCCGATCACCATGAAAACGCTCGCGGGTCGAATCCGCCAGGCACCTTTCCGTAAAGCGCGATCTTGCCAGAAGCGGATCGATGGTGCAGATCACTATCGACATCCGGGATAAGTCCTGGAGAGGCTCAAGCTTTGGTGCCCAGAGTTTGTGCTGAAATGCCGCTTCAACAACCAGACTGATTTCCTTGGAAATCATCCATTCTACGGCCTGAAAGAACGTTTCGTAGATTTGCCGGTTCACGTCACTGCCGAGCGCGTCGTGGCTGCCGTTTACGGTATTGACGAATCCTTCTTTGAACTCATCGCGGCAAAATGCCGGACAATGGACTTCTTTCGCCAGGGCATGGGCCAGTGTCGTCTTCCCGGAGCCGGGACGCCCGGTGACGACTATCAGCAACGGTTTATTCATGGATGGTGTAATCGCCATATTGGGCTGCCGAACGCCCTCGCTTCACCCGCGCGAAGATGCGGACTACGTGAGGCGCACATCGGCTGCTTGCGCGTCCGGTGGAAGGGATAGTTAGATTGGACTTGTGCCAGCGAACTGCTCTTGTGTTATCCACCACGGTACGAGTTCTAATGCCCCTTGTTCGCCTGGTTCTGCAAGACACAAAAGAACGCGATCCTGCTCCGTCAAGCGCCCCTCACGCAGATATTTGCTTTCAATATACAGGTCGGCAGCATAAACAGTTGCGTTACCAGTGAAGGACTTAGGCAACTGGCGGCGGCGACCATATACCGCCTTTTCCTTGGTAACAATGTCGGCGACCGCCCGCAGGTCGGCATCCTGCGGCGTTTGCCCTTTGAGCGAAGACGCTTTCTCTGATAGATTCAACAGGTACGTAGGGTCTTGATTGAGTTGCTCATCAAAGGAGAATAGAACCAAGCAGGGCGCTTCACCGAAGCCTTTATTGAACATCAAGCGATTAGCTTGGTTCAGGACAGCCTTGACGGGAATGCCATGCTCAGCGATGGGACGCCGTTTCCGGTACAGCGTCGTAAACCGGATAGCACAAAAGGTGAAAACAAGTGCCGCCAGGATGGAAGTAGCTTGCCAGAAGTTATTGGCTCGGGCCGTAAGGAACAGGAAAATGCTCACCACGACAAGTAGTCCTGTGATGAGGAATACAGGTGCCCATCTTCCGTGAAGCAGATGCGGCTTAAGGTGCCTGTCCAGATCAGCCAAATATCGCTCGTTGATCGGCTGCAATGTTAATGAAACCTCCTTCTAATTCAGTTCGGATGATAGCTATTGCGTGCGTTACCATGTATTGTATGCCTTGACTGGCACGTCACAACGCAAACTAACTAACCCGATGTGCAAGTTTCTTTGATAGTTGCAGTCCAAGTCCACAGGCTTCAGAATGGAGGTGCCAACCAAACCACTCTGAGGTGCCTCATGGACTTGGACCAGCTTATTGTACCGTGTTCTGCCAGATTGATGACGCGATGAAGACCTGCCTCAACAACCAAAACCTGCGCCAGCGCGGCCCTAACACAGCGAACACCATGGAAGTCGTGGGCAGTTTCCTTGGCATCAGCCAGGACAAAGCCCTCTTTGTCTACTTCCGTCACCACTTCAGTCATTTCTTCCCGACCATCAGGCGCATCCACCGTACTACTTTTGAGGCAGGCGGCGAACCTGTGGAAGCTCAAGGAGCGCCTGTGGCAGCACATCGCCCAGCAAGTGCCCCATGACCCCGGCTTCAGCCTGGTGGACAGCCCCCTTGCCCGTCTGCCGCTTCGCCCGCGCCTATCGTTGCAAACGCTTCCAGGGACAAGCGGGCTTTGAAAGACCAGGTGGCGCGCCAAACGTTCTTCGGCTTCCGATGCATGTCCAGGTGGCCTGGCCCGGCGTCCTTGTCCGCTTCGATGTTGCTCCCGGCAACGAACAGGAACTGTCGGTTGTATCCGATGGCTACTGCGGCGACCTGCTGGGAGACCGCAACTATCTCCCCCGGCTCAAACAAGAGCTTGCTCTGCACGGAAACCGTGCACCCCGCCACCAGCGGCTTGATGATCCTGCGCTATCGCATTGACACGATCTTCGGCCAGCTTTGCCAGCGGTTCGCGAGGGTGTGTTTTTGAGACGGTTCGTACAGAAGCGGCAATGAGCCGCTCCTCGAGATGGTCACTGCATCTATATGCCGTACGTCGGGGTATAGTACGCTGAATGCTGCCATTTTGACCGGCGGCCCACAGAGCAGTGCGGTTCCGCAGCAACTCTCTTTATTCGGTGAAAGGTACCAAATTCTTAGCCGATGACACCCAGCCTTTGTGCGGTCTGTCAGGACAATTACGAGGCACTCTATCCCAGGAGCTATCGGCGCAGGGGATTTTTGAGGCGTTCGTACAGGCGCTGCTCCAGGTGGGCCCGCGACGCTTCCCCGGCCATCAGGCGGCCCACAAGCGCGGTACCGCGCGGGTTCTTGACACCCAGCCGGTAGGACAAAAATGGGGCTTTGTGGAACACGCGGCCCACGCGCGCGGCGGCGTCGAACTCATCGGCGAAAAGTTCGCGGACGTGATCCGTATAGGCAGCAACGTCGTTGGACAGGAGGCATCGGGCGGCCAGGTCGCCGGTTCGCAGTGCATACTGAATGCCTTCGCCGAACATCGGCTGCACCACCCCGGCAGCGTCGCCGACCAGCAGCGCGCGATTATCCGCCGTCGCGAGCGGCTCCGCGCCGGTCCAGAAGGGGATGGGGTGCGCCCAGAGACGCGGCGCGTCCGCGCCTTCGGGAATCGTCAGGTTTACCGAGGCGAGCAGCGAATCAATAGCGCGCTTGAGCAGATTGCCGATGTCGCGATTGGCTTCGGGCGTTGGGCGCTTGGGCAGCAGCATTCCCGCCCCCACCGACAGGCAGTTTCTTTTCGGGAATATCCAGGCATAGCCGTTGGTTACGGTGCCGTAATCCAGATACGCGGCGTTCGGCTCAAGCTGCGGATGCCAGCGTCCGTCTTCTATCCCGTCCTGGAAAGGTATTTCGATCTCGCGGGCGATCCCGTAGCGTCGCTTGAGTCGCAGACCGGCGCTGGTTCCGACCACGCCCTTCGCACCGTCCGCGCCGACCACGTAACGCGCCCGCCAGGAGGTGTCCCCGGCGCGCACCGTCACGCCGCTGTTGTCCCGCTCGATGCCGCCGACTTTGACGCCGGTCCGCACGGTCGCACCGGCGGCTTCGGCGCGGGCGACCAGATGACTGTCGAAGCGGGGGCGCTGCACCATCCAGACCTCGGCGGGAGCGCCCGAAGCGGTCGCCATGGGGGCGAGAACCGGGTCTTTGCCTTTCCAGGAGTGGCGCAGGTGCGTGATGGAAAGATCGGCGAACTCGGCGGGGTCGAGACCCTCTACATGCTGCGCGACCGAGGCGGGAATGCCGCCCCCACAGGGCTTGTAACGGGGAAGTTGTGGCGCGCGCTCCAAAAGCAGAACCTTCGCGCCCCCTTCCGCCGCTTTCCAGGCTGTGGTCGCTCCGCCTGGCCCCGCGCCCACAATGATGACATCGAATATCTCCGGCATAACTGCTTCGATTGTACAGCCGCGCTTCGCCCCTGTCAAACGTCTCGGTCTGGTACAATAACGGGGAAGAAGCCTCTCGACTACGAACAGTGGGCTGCGCTGCCGTTAGTATCTCATGAATTTCAAGAACCTGCGGTGGGCGCCGGTGGGTGCGGCGTTCGCTTTATTTGCCGCCGTAGACCTGCTGGTGCTGTTTTTGACACCGGGACCGAACCGGGGTATCGCCCTGCTGCCGCCGACACTGGCGGGGCTGGTGGTGCTGCTGACCCTGCCGTCACTGCTGGCGCTCTTCGATAAGCAGCAGGAAAGTATCGAGCATCAGAAGCGACAGCTTACGACCCTGCACGCGATGGACACGGCGATTGCCGCGGAACTGGAGTTGCCGTCTCTGCTTCAGGTGGCGGCTGAGAAGGCGACGCAGGCGCTGGACGGCGAGTGGGGCGGTATTGCGCTGGTGGACGAGCGGGGCCAGGTGGAAGCGGAGGCGTTTCATAATCTCTCGGCGGAAGACGCCGCCGCTGGCCGGGACCTGCTGCGGCGCGGCGGCGGTAATGATGCGTGGGAAGTGGCCCGCGTGCCGGTGCATCGCGGCGAAGATTTCCTGGGGTTTCTTGTTGTCGCCAAACGCCGTCCGGGCACCACTTTTTCCGCTGACGCAATAGCGCTGTTGCGGGACCTGGCCGGCACCATAGTCGTCGCCGTTAAAAATGCCCATGCGCTGGCTGCCGCGCGCCATCTTGCCGAGGTGGAGCGCGCTTTGGTGCGTGAAAGACGTATCGCCGAGGCGCTGCAGGAGGGACTGCTGCCGGAGATGCCGGAAGAGGATGGTCCCTTTCTGTTTTCGCGTCTCTATCAGGCGCAGTCCGACGAGGCGCAGGTCGGCGGCGATATCTATGATCTGTTTCCCCTGGACGGCGGCGGACGCTGGGGCGTTTTGATCGCCGACGTGTCCGGCAAGGGACTGAAGGCGGCGCAGAAGACGGCCGGCACTGGTGAAATACGCCTTACGCTCGTATGCCCGCGAGCACACCAGCCCCGCCGCTGTGGTGACGCTTTTAAACGATACGCTGTGCGATGAGCCGGACATGGATGGCTTCGTCACTCTGGTCTACGGTGTCCTCACCGCTGAGGGCCGCTTTACCTATGCGTCGGCGGGCCATGAAACACCGATCCTGTGCCGTGAGGACGGCAGCATCGAGATGCTGAGACCGACCGGGCTTATCCTGGGGGCGGTGCCGGAGCAAAGCTATGGCGAGGCGGCGGTGACGCTGCATTCGGGGGACGGCCTGCTCCTCTTTACCGACGGACTCAGCGAAGCCCGTTCGCCTTCGGGCGACTTTCTGGACATGGAGGGCCTGGCCCCGATGGTTGCCGACTGTCGCCGTGCCGGAACGGGAGATTTCGCCAACGCGCTGCTGGAAAGGGTCAGCGCCTTCGCCGACGGAGACCTCTCTGATGACGTGGCGATGCTATGGATCGAACGGTGCCCGGCGCGGGAGCCTGCTTTGTCCACCCGCTGATTCTCAAGACCAGGAACTTTTCTGCCGATACTCTGTCAGGAAGTAATGGCAGGGCGACGGATGACCTGCCGCTTATCTGATTGATTTGACATTGTTGTCACCGACACCAGGTGGCGAACCGGCATAGACCGGCGAGCCGATAGGAGGTGACTTATGGTCGCACTTTTAGGCCTTGGTCTGATCGGAGCGGGCTTCATGGGCGGTGTGCTCATGCTGCTTTCTCATGATGCAGGCTCCGGCCATAACAGTGACACTGCCAAACGCCGCGAGCCGTAATAGATGGCTCGGGCATAGTCGCAGAAAGGGCAGCGGCGGAACATCCGCCACTGCCCTTTCCGTCTTCCCGCTCACATACGAAAATTGCCGCTTGTATCGCATCTGCGGCCTGTGCTATACTGACCCCGCGCGTCCTGACGGCCTGACGCCGGGCTGCTGCGCGCGCAGCGCACTGTTTCTGCCAGCGGACACAGTCCCGGAGGCTTTTATCTGCCTGTGAACGACCCTGCTCGCGCCGAAACAAGCACCGTCCGCCGTTCCACGGGCAATGGCCGCCCGCTTGCCGCCTACCTCAAGACGCCCGCCTGGGCGGGGGGAACGCCGGGGCCGGATGCGGACGTGGTGCTGGCCGCACGTGCGCGGCTGGCGCGAAATCTGGCTGATTTCCCCTTTCCCCGCCGCGCCGACGACCGCGCGCTGCGCCGGGTCGCGCAGGAAGTGCGCCGCGCCGCCCTGGCCGACACCGAGCGCCTGGCCGATCTCAACACCGTCTCCATCGCCCTGCTCTCCGCGCGTGATCGGGCCGAGCTTCTGGACGCCCGGCGCATCTCCCCCGAGCTTGCCACGGGTGGCGCGAACCGCTGGGCGCTGCTGGACGACACGGGCGCGCTGTCGGTGTTTATCAACGAAGAAGATCATGTCCGTATCCAGGCGCTCGCCGGTGGCAACGCCATCAACGACGTGCTCCGCGCCGCCGAGGACACAGATCAGCGTTTGGCGCAGCGCCTGAACTTCGCCTCCGATGTGCGCTGGGGGTATCTCACCGCGTCGCTCGCTAACCTGGGGACGGGGCTTCGCCTTTCCGTCTTCGCTCACCTGCCCGCGCTGGCCTTTCTGGGACGGCTGCCGCAGACGCTGCGCGCGGCTCAGCACCTGGGCATCTCCATTCGCGGCGCGCACGGCGAGCATTCCGAAGCATCCGGCGACCTGTATCAGATTTCTAACGCTGTCACCTACGGCTTGGAAACCAGTCATATCGCCGGGCGCGTCCGCCCCGTTGCCGACTATCTGGTATCCGCCGAGCGTGCCGCGCGCGCTGAGGTCGCCGAAAGCCACCGGGGGAGGGCCATTGAATCCGCCCGCGCCGCCTGGACCCGCATCGAGCGCGCCGACCGTCTCCCCGCTGGCGAAGCACTGGACCTGCTGTCCCGCCTGCGCCTTGCCGCCGCCGCCGACCTGACGCCGCTGGGGGGGCACGCTCCCGCCCCGGACGCCGCGCTTTTCGCCGTGCTGGTCGCCGAGCTGCGTATCGGCGTGGGGGTGGCCTCTGGGCAAAACGCCTCGCCGTCCGTGCAGGACGCCATCAAGCGCCCCGCCAAGATTCGCACCATGCTGCGCCACTTCTACCGCAACAAGGACTGACCTGCGATTACCTGACCTGGTCGGAAGACGGGGGGGCGAGGTGGCGGAAAGTGGGGTACAATAAATCCAGACAGGCCAATGCCCCCGGCCCCGCTTTCCGAATCTTGTGTAAGCCCTGCCGGTGGTTTTGCCTTTGAAGAACAAGTAACTGTTTGTGTGGCTTTACGGGCGCTCGGTCAGGGAAAACTTGATGGGGCTGCTTCCGAGGAGGTGTCTTTCAACCGTGTGGCAACGATTTACGGAACGCGCTCGTCGCGTTGTCTTTTTCGCCCAGGAAGAAGCCGGGCGTCTGGGTGAGAACTACGTCTCTACCGAGCATCTTCTGCTGGGACTGGTGCGGGAAAATGATTCTGTGGCTGCACGGATTCTGGACCGCATCGGTGTCTCTTTGGGCCGCATCCGCTCCGAGATCGAGCGACAGGTAGCGCGCGGCGATGGGCGATTGGGCCAGGATATGCAGTTGACGCCCCGCGCCAAGCGGGTCATCGATTTAGCCTATGATGAAGCGCGTCAGCTCAACAACAACTATATCGGTACGGAGCACCTGCTGCTGGGCTTGATTCGCGAGGGCGAAGGGCTGGCAGGGCGCGTGCTGAACAAACTGGGCGTGGACCTGGAGCGCACGCGCCGCGAGGTGATGCAGCTTCAGGACGCCGAGCCGGGGACGCAGGGCGCGGGGCGGCAGCCGCAGCGTTCGCGCACGCCGACCCTGGACGAGTTCGGGCGTGATCTGACGGATTATGCCCGCAATGAAAAGCTGGACCCGGTGGTCGGGCGCATGGCCGAGATAGAGCGGGTTATCCAGATCCTGAGCCGCCGCACCAAGAACAACCCGGTGTTGGTGGGCGAGCCGGGCGTCGGCAAAACGGCAATCGCCGAGGGGCTGGCGCAGCGTATCGTCCAGCAGGACGTGCCGGAGATGCTCAAGGACAAGCGGATCGTGTCGCTGGACCTGGCGGGTCTGGTGGCGGGCACGAAGTATCGCGGCGAATTCGAAGAGCGCATGAAGCGTGTGGACGAGGTCCGCAAGGCGTCCGGCGAGGTCATCCTGTTTGTGGATGAGCTGCACACGCTGGTCGGCGCGGGCGCGGCGGAAGGGGCCATCGACGCCTCGAACATTATGAAGCCCGCTCTGGCGCGCGGCGAGCTGCACTGCATCGGCGCGACCACGCTCGACGAGTACCGCAAGTATATCGAGCGGGACGCCGCCCTGGAGCGTCGTTTCCAGATGGTCAAGGTAGCCGAGCCGAGCGTCGATGACGCTATCGAGATTCTTCGCGGGCTGCGCAGCCGCTACGAGGACCATCACAAGGTCGAGATTACCGACGGCGCTCTGGAAGCGGCGGCGCGGCTGGGCGACCGGTATATTTCAGATCGCTTCCTGCCGGACAAGGCTATCGACCTGATTGACGAGGCATCGTCACGGGTTCGCCTGCGCGCCGCGATGGCCCCGGAAGGGCTGCGTGCTTCGAAGCAGGAACTGCTGCAGGTGGAGAAGGAGCTTTCCGGCCTGCCCCAGCGCGGCGACTACGAGCGCAGCCGCTTCCTGGATGAGCAGCGGGCGTATCTGAAGGACCGCATCACCGAGCAGCAGAGCGCCTGGGATGAAGATCGGGCGGCGATTCCGATGATTGTCGGTGAGGATGAAGTCGCGCAGATAGTCTACTCCTGGACGGGTATCCCGGTCAACCGCCTGGTGGAGACTGAGACGCAGAAGCTTCTCAAGATGGAGGAGGAGCTGCATCAGCGGGTCATTTCGCAGCATGAGGCCATCGTGGCCGTGTCCAAAGCGGTGCGGCGTGCCCGCTCCGGGCTGAAAGACCCGAAGCGCCCGATGGGTTCGTTCCTGTTCCTCGGCCCGACCGGCGTCGGTAAGACGGAACTGGCGCGGGCGCTGGCGGCCTTCCTGTTCGAAAAGGAAGAGAACCTGATTCGCATTGATATGAGCGAGTACATGGAGCGGTTCGCCGTTTCCCGTCTGGTCGGAGCGCCTCCCGGCTATGTCGGCTATGACGAGGGCGGCCAGCTTACCGAGGCGGTGCGCCGCAACCCCTATGCGGTCATCCTGCTGGACGAGATCGAGAAGGCGCACCCGGAAGTCTTCAACATCCTGCTTCAGGTGATGGAGGATGGACGCCTGACCGACGCCCAGGGGCGTGTGGTGGACTTCAAGAACACGGTTCTGATCATGACCTCGAATATCGGGGCGCATATCATCAACCGGGAGCAGGGGATCGGCTTCCGCTCCGCCAAGCCCAAGGATGAGGATCAGAAGGCCTACGAAGGCATGAAGAACCGCATCAATGAGGAACTGAAGCGGGTGTTCCGCCCCGAGTTCATCAACCGCGTGGACGAAACGATTGTGTTCCACTCACTGACGGCGGCGGACATCCACCAGATCGTCAGCCTGATGCTGAACAACGTGCGCAAGCAGGTGACGCAGCAGGGCATGGAACTGGTCGTAACGGATGCCGTCATCGAGCGGCTGGCATCGGACGGATACGATCCGCAGTACGGCGCGCGCCCGCTGCGGCGCGCGGTTCAGCGGCTGATTGAGGACCCGCTGTCGGAAGAGGTTCTTCTGGGCCGCTTCTCGCCGGGAGATACGATTCGGGCCGAACTGGACGGCGAAGGCGAATCGTCGGTAGTCATCTTCCGCAAGGCCGATAGGCCGGACGAAGAAAGCACTGACCCGGAATCGCTGACCGCGCCGATGGGCCTGCCGGAGCTTCCCCCGCCTGCCGAGGGGTAAGGGATAGGCCCTCAGGGGCAAAGGCATCAGGGCCGCAGCCGACTACTATCGGCTGCGGTCCTTTTTGGGTATATCCTTATCGTTATGCAATACAGCCGCAGGATTTCCTGCCGTCACGGATTCACGCTTATTGAATTGCTCGTCGTTATCGCCATTATCGCGGTGCTGGCGGCGATTTTATTTCCCGTCTTTGCGCAGGCGCGCGAAAAAGCGCGGCAGGCGTCCTGTACCAGCAATCTGCGACAGGTCGGCGTCGCCTTTGCGATGTACGCGCAGGACTACGATGACCGTCTGCCCGACCGTCGCGACCTGAAGACGACGCTGCCGGGCGGCTTCCGCCCGTGGACGACCTGGCCTCCTTCCGACCCGCGCGCCGGGTGGGCAGCCATCACCCTGGAACCCTACACGAAAAACAACGGCATCTGGTCGTGTCCGAGTTTGAAGGGTTCGCCGGTGGGAACCACGATTCAGGCGGCGCAGGTCATTTCCGATGCTCCCAACGCGCCGCAAACGCGCTACTGGCTGTGGCGCTTCGACCGCCCCAATGAGCCGATTCCGCTGACGAACGGCTGGGGCAAGACCGAGCAGCAGCTTGTCAGCGATCTTGCCGCCGCCAACGACCCGACCATCGTTCCCCGCCAGCCGACCGGCGTGGCCGAGGTCGAAGTGGCGGTCGATCCGTACTTTCCGCGCACGATTCCCTCGGCACCGGCGAATGTGAAAGGCCGTGCGGTTCACATGGGCGGGCGCAACCGTCTGTTCCTGGATGGCCATGTCAAGTACCTGCGCGACGCGCGCACCGACTGATCGCTGACCTCGCCGCAAACTCCCCGTGCCAGAATCGGCTTCTCGATACCTGTTTTTGCGTTTTCTGTCACTCTTGCCAGGGTTAAGCCCGCCGCCGCCGTCCGAAGATAGGGGCGGAGGACTCGTGTATCATGCGGTTAGCGGTGGCAGTAGAAGCGCGTTTGCAGCAAACGCAGCGCATAGACCCCCGGCAGATTCTCGCCAGCGAAATTTTGACCTGGACGACTACAGAACTGGAGGCGGCCATTGAGCGGGAACTGGCGGAAAACCCGGCTCTGGAAGTCAAAGACGGCGAATCGCTTCCCGTTCTGGAAGCGCCTGCGCCGCCGCCGCCGGATCGTGAGCGGCGTCTGGCCCGCGACTACGCCGGGGACGAAAATGACGATGATCCGATGGATCGCGTGGCCTCGTCGCTGTCGCTGCGCGACCATCTGCGCGATCAGGTCGGCCAGGTCGCGTCGGGCCGCTGCGCCACTCTGGTACGCTGTCTGATTGAACAGGTGGACGAACGTGGCTACCTCATGGCGGACATGGCGGAGACGATGGAAAGCCTGCGTGTCAGCCCCGAGGAGTTTGAAAGCGCGGTAGATGCCCTTCAGGCAATGGACCCGCCCGGTGTGGGAGCGCGCGACCTGCGCGAGTGCCTTCTGCTCCAGGCGGAATATCTGGAGCAGGTCGGGGAGGGCGACCCGCTCGCGACGCCCGTCCTGCGGCGCTGCTGGGACGATCTGGTCGCACATCGGGAAGCGCGTATTGCGTCACGTCTGGGTGTGCCCCTGGAGGCGGTTCGAACGACCCTCCATTTCGTGCAGCAGGCGCTCACACCGTATCCGGGCAACGCGTTCCGACCGTCCTGGGAAAGCCGCCCCAAAAGCGGCGCGGCACTGGTGCGCCCCGACATTGTTTTTCGGCGCACCGAGGCAGGGTTCGTCGTCGAGGTGCCCGGCGACTACTCACAGGCTCTCACGCTCGCGCCGCTCTGGCAGCGTTTAGCCGAGCGGCCCGATACGTGCGCGGATGACAGCATGCGCCGTTATGTTCGCGAGCATGTGGAGCGTGTCGAGGGGTTTTTACAGGGGCTGACACGTCGTGGGAGAACGCTGCGCGCTATTGCAGGCGCGCTGGCGGAACTCCAGCAGGGCTATCTGGAAACCGGCAACCGCGCCTTTCTGCGGCCTTTAACCCGTGCGTCCCTTTCCGAGCGCCTGGGACTGGATGAATCGGTCATCAGTCGGGCCGTCGCCGACAAGTTCGCGCAGCTTCCTTCGGGTGAGGTGATTCCGCTGGATGCGTTTTTCGGCAATGCCCACGCCGTCCGGGAGGCGCTGTTGATGCTGGTGTCCAGCGAGGACCCGACCACTCCGTATGCGGATGAGGAGATCGCCGACCTGCTGACGGCGCAGGGATTCCCGCTCGCGCGCCGAACGGTAGCCAAGTATCGAGGGCTGGAAAAGATCCTTCCCGCCCGCCTGCGAAAGCGCGCCTGAAAGTTCTTCACAATTTTGCTTGACAATCAGCCCTCGTGTGCGTTACCTTTTGCCGGGAGCGAGGGCTACTGCTGCGGTGCGAATACAGGATATTATCGCGCGAAAACGCGATGGCGGAACGCTTTCGCCGGAAGAGATACGGTATTTTGTCGCCGCCTACACAGCGGGCGATCTGCCGGACTATCAGGCATCCGCGCTGCTGATGGCGATCTACCTGCGCGGCATGGACATGGGGGAGACCGCCGCATTGACGGCAGCGATGGCCGATTCCGGTCAGCGTCTCGACCTCTCTTCCCTGCCCGGCCCGACACTGGACAAGCACTCCACCGGCGGGGTCGGCGATAAAGCCTCGCTGGTGGTCGTGCCGATTCTGGCGGCGGCGGGCATCCCGGTGTGCAAAATGTCGGGGCGCGGGCTGGGGCATACGGGCGGGACGCTGGACAAGCTGGAAAGCATTCCCGGCTTTCGTGTCGGGCTGTCGCCTGCGGAGATGATGGCGCAGGTAGCACGTGTCGGGGCCTGCCTGGCAGGACAGACGGAGGATGTCGCTCCCGCCGACAAAAAACTGTACGCGCTTCGCGATGCCACGGCGACAGTCGGCTCGCTGCCGCTCATCGTTGGGTCTATCCTGTCGAAAAAGCTGGCTGGAGGCGCGGATGCCTTTGTGTTCGATGTGAAGGTCGGTTCCGGCGCGCTGGTGGCGAGCGAGGCGGCGGCGCGGGAACTGGCACGGGCGCTGGTGCGGGGTGCGGCTTCCCACGGAAAGCAGGCAGTCGCACTGCTGACGGATATGGACGAGCCGCTCGGCGATACGATTGGCAATGCTTTGGAGGTGCGCGAAGCCATAGCGACGTTGACTCCGGGAACGGCGGGGGTGTCGTCACGGTTTCGCGATCTATGTCTGACGCTGGCGGCGGAAGGGCTGGCGCTGGCGGGCCGCGCAACAGCGGCATCGGGGGACGCTCACGCGCTGGCACAAAAGCTGCTGGAAGAAGGCAAAGCGCGGGAAGTGTTTCGCGCTATCGTAGAGGCTCAGAACGGTGATACGCGTGTGGTGGATAATCCCGACCGGCTGCCGCGCGCGCCTCTGATCGTTCCCGTCGAAGCGCAGGCGGCGGGTTATGTCGCCCGTATCGATGCCGCCGCACTGGGCGGCGTCGTGGTTGCTCTGGGGGGGGGACGCGCCCGCAAGGAAGACGCCATCGATTATGGTGTTGGGATCGTTCTTCACCGGCATGTCGGGGATGCCGTGGAGAATGGCACGGTACTTGCAGAGATGCATGTTGCCGCATCCGCACAGGCGCAGGCGCTGCGGAGCCAGGTGGCATCGGCGTTTAGCATCACGGAGCGGGCAGTATCCCGCCCGCCTTTGATTATCGGGCGTGAAACGGCGAAACTTTAAGTTTTTTTTGCACTCGATATAAAAGGCAGGGAAAAAGGGACGCTGGGTCGAATAAAGGCATAAGAAACAGTATTTTTTCTCGTTTTAGGTTGCTCTTACGTCGGGAAAAATGAATCGCAGCAGGCGGACCAAAAACCGCCGCTCAAATCTCCCCCCGTCGCGCTGCCCCTGTGCTGCGCGTCCCGGTGAGAAAAGGACATGTGCAGGTATGAAGAAATCATTCATGAGCCATATGAAGCCGCATGCACGTACGCTGAGTATAGTGACGCTTGCGGCACTGCTGACCGGTGGGAGCGTGCTGGCGCAGCGGCGTTATGAGCCGAACTCGCCGGACTCTTTCCTGCGCTATCAGGTGGATTCCACCAGCGAGCTGGTTCAGGAAGTAAGAACGAACGCCGTGCTTCGAAAACGGTTCGCCAAGCACTTCGGTGTCAGCGAGACGGAGGTGGTGGAGTTCGTCCGCCGCGCGCTGATTCCGTACCGGCTGCCGCAGGAGCGCACCGTTACGGTTTACGGCGTCCGGAAGAACGGCCAGATCTACGGTGTTCGCCAGCGCATGAAAAAGGGAACCAGGGTTTGGGCCAACCGCTCCGGCGTACCGGTCCTGAAATGGCTTTGCGCCAACCCGATGACGAATACTCTGCCGATCATGCCCCGGCCCCCGCGCACCGCGATGCTGCCGCGAACCACGCAGGTCGCGGCGCTGCCGCCGAACATTCCGGTCACGCGGGTGTCGCCCCAGGTCGAAACCTATGGCTTGACGACACCGTTCATCGGCGGCGTTACCGGCGCGGGCGGCGGGTCGCAGCTTGCGATTCCGGCGGCGGTATCGGGTGGCGGCGGCGGTATTCCGCTCTGGCCCGCTATTTTCGTTCCGCTGGCGTTCGCCGGGGGAGGCGGAGACCGCCCTCCGACGACCGAGATTCCCGAACCGGGAACCGTGGCGCTGATCGCTTTCGGTGCGCCTGCCGTGCTGATGGCACTGCGCCGCCGGAAGAACCGGAAGGACGATGGAGCGCGGTAGTTACCGATTGATGGAGCCGGGCATGCGGGTTCGCGGCACGGATGCGGACCTGGGCACCATCGCCGAGGTCGTGGCGGATGGGGATGCGGATATTTTCCGGGGATTCCTGATGTCGCACGGCCTGTTCAGCGCGAATGTGTTCGTGCCCGGCGACCGGGTCACTTCGGTGGAAGACGGCGTGGTTCATGTGGACATGAGCCGCGAGGAAGCCGCTAACCTGACGCCACCCACGTAGCAGAAGCCGCTGCTGCTTATGCCGCAAAGCGAAGGAGGGATAGAAGCCGTTATTGTCGGCTTCTATCCCTCCTGTTTTTGTAAGGCGTACGGGATCGCCTGCTCCCAGGACAGGGCGCGTCCTTCCGTCCAGGCGGCAGAAAAGAGGGTTTCGCCTATCAGCGCCGCTCACGCCGTCGAAACTGCCTGCTTGTGTGTCTCCCGCTCGTTGGGCGGCAGCGCGAAACGGTCAGCCGCGCCTGACCCGGCTGAGAACAAGCGGCGCGCTCGGCCAGACGGACAGCCGTGGCCATCTGCTGATACGCGACGTGGAAAAGTTACGGCGTTACTGCACGGTATAAAGACGTTTGTCAGTGCGGGAAGGACATGTACTGCTGGTAGCCCGTCGCCATGCCGAAGACGCCCCAGAGCGTCGGCACCACGTAGTCGCCCAGGATCAGGCCGAGAAAGAAGGGGAGGGCGGCCCGATAGGCGCGAATGCCCCCGTAGCGCAGTGTCAGGTACTTCGCGAGCCAGGCCAGGAAGAACGGGAACCACATATAGTCCATGCTCGGCGTGACTGCCAGCGCGTACCCCAGCGGGTGCAGCGGCCACCACGGGAACTGCTGGCGCAGAACCGAAAAGACAATGGCGATCAGCACGCCGAAGAACGCCGCGATCAGGCCCGGCATGTCCGCATACGTCGGGGTGAGCAGAAGCGCGGACGCCTGCCGGAAGGGGCCGGTCGCGCCGTTCGCCAGGGCCGGGCGCACCTTGGCGGTGGCCGCGCCATACGTATAATAGATGTCCAGATGCGCCCAGAACGCGCACAGAATACCGAACGCCGAGGCCCAGACCAACGGCAGCAGAAAAGCGCGCGCCGGGATACCGGCAACCTGCCCGAGCTTCGCGCTTTGCGACTGCTGCGGCATCGGGTTATCGCGCATGTCCGACATCCACGACGTATACCCTTGCAGCACCGTCAGGCTCTTTGCCGGAAGCGCATTGGCCCCGAACGTATCCGTGGCGAACGCGGCGGGGGACCAGGAGGGCGCCCATGCCCAGCCCGCTCCCGCCTCGGACACGATGCGCGCCAGAGTGAGCGAAAAAGCGAGGTAGACGAAAACAAAGAGGGCCGAAACGTGGATAGGTAATCCGGCCAGCGTCAAAAAACCGACCATAAACAGAAGGCCCACGCCGCCACCGATCAGGGCCAGACGGAACGACATCATCTCGTCGCGGTCCGCTCCGGTCGGGCGCTTCATCTCCTGCCACGCCTTTGCCAGCGCCCGCCGCGCCATCCAGGCGGAAAAGACGGCGATGCCGATGAAAGCACCGACCCCCTGCTCGCGGATAAACGGTGCGCGGTTCGCCGGGCCGGAGCCGCCTCCCTCGGAAATCCCCAGAACTACGCTGGCGATATTGGCGAGTTTGACGCACAAGTATAAGAACCAGCAGGAAAATGAAACATCCAGCGACAGCAGATAGGCGATTCCGATCACAAACGGGTAAAAGGCCAGCCGAAACTGGCCCACCTGATTCCAGGGGCGCGTCGTAAAAAACTGGTCAAGCTGATTCGGGCCGATGGGCTTTATCGGAACGGTGGGAACGGACGGATACAGGAAGTTCAGCGCGTTGACGCTTTCCAGCAGCCCGGCCACCAGGAATCCCGCCCACATCAGCCTGTTCTTCCAGAACGGGGTCGCCCCGCCGCTCTCGGTCATCTCCAAAGGAAGCAGCACGAGTGGGAACGTCAGACGCTCTTCCTCGATCCACTGGCGGCGGACCAGCGTCACCGCGCACAACAGCACCCAGAAGATGGCGAAGATGAATGAACTCCAGGCCAGTACCGGAACGGCCCACCCGGCCAGAATCTGCGGGTCGTACAGCGTCGCATTGCCCCGGAAAAAGGGATTGATTACCTCCGGCGCACGCGGCGCGAGCCACTCGGGGATATGGGGCCACAGCCGATCTTTGAATCCGCTGCTGCTCGTCGCGTAGTTTTCGTAGAACGGTGCGGCCATCTGGTTTATAAGAATCTACACGAAGCCGTAACCAGCAGCGCAGGTTCCCAGGCACAGCATCGAGTACAGCAGAAGCAGTTCCGCCTGTGTCAGCGCCCAGCGCCGGGCAAGGCGGATAACGAGCAGATTGAGCAGAACCAGGAAGAAGAGCAGTACGACAGGGCCGCGCAGCAAAGCGGTCTGCGTCCAGATAAGCGCCTGTACGACCACGTAAGCATAGGTGCCGAAGTAGGCGTTGAAGATGATGAGCAGCGTGCCCAGTCCAAAGACGACAGCGCGGCGTATGCGGGTCGAGGAGTGTGCCTGCGTCGTGCTGTCCGGCGCAGCGATAGGCTGCGCCACCGATCTGGCTCGGGGATTCAAGGTTGCCAAGCGTCGTCCACCTCTCTGAGGACTGAGGTTGCCTTTATATTCGGCGCGTAACGGGGCATTTCCTCCCCTCCATTCCCTTCCTTTCTGCGCTGCTTGACACCCCGCAGGCGGCGGCGGATAATAGGGACGTGGACGAAACAAGCGACACCGGAACCGAGAACGGCCATTTCGTGGTTTGCGGGTTGGGGCGGTTCGGCCTGCGTATTGTGGAGCTTTTGCGCGAAAAAGAGCTGCCGGTGGTGGTGATTACCAACGCGGCGACACGCACGGACCGCAAGCAGCAGGTAATCGCGCTGGGAGCGCGCCTGGTGGAGGGGGACTTTCGCTTTCCGGAATCGCTGCGGGCGGCTGCCGTGGAGCATGCGCGCGCTCTGATTCTGGCATCCTCCGCCGATGCGGCCAATCTGGAAACGGCGCTGGATGTGCGCCGCATTTCGCCGCACGTCCGTATCGTCATGCGGCTCGACTCCGATAAGTTAGGGGAGCGCCTGCGCTGTGACTTCGGAATCGACGCCGTCCTGTCGCCGCCGGTTCTGGCGGCCCGCGAGTTTACCCGCGCCGCGCTCGATACTCAGCCCTTGGTGCTTCCTCCGCGCGCTTCAAGTGATTCTACGCCGCGCCTGCCGCGCCGCCTTTCCCTCGATACGCCGCCACAGGTCCATGGGACGCGCACAGGAGGGCCGCGCGTTATCGCGGTGACGCTGGTCATTTTGTTCCTGATGGGGGTCGCCGTTTTTCAGCACACGCTGGGCCTGTCCCTGGTGGACTCCATCTATTTCACGACGACAATCGTAACCACGGTAGGGTTCGGTGACATCAACCTGCAATACGAACCTGCCCTTGTTAAGCTGTTCGGATCGCTTTTGATGTTCAGCGGCATCACCTTGATCGCCGTTCTGTCGTCGTTTTTGACTAACTTTCTCCTGTCCGGGTCGGCAGCCAAACTGCGGGCCGAACGTGCGGCGCGGCGTTATCGGGGGCATGTGATCTTATGCGGACTGGGAAGCGTCGGCTTTGAGGTGGCCGAGGATTTGCTGGCGCGCCGGGCAAAGGTCGTCGTGGTGGACCAGACGCCGGGCGACGTTCACTGGGCCAACTTATCGTCGCGTATTCCGCTGCTGGTAGGCGACGCGACCCGGCCCGACCTTCTTTTCCGCGCCGGTATCGACCGCGCCCGCGCGCTTATCGCCGCGACCTCGGACGATGCGATCAATCTGGAAATCGGCCTGGTGGCGCAGTCGGTTGTCGAAGAGCGCCGACCTGACCGACCGATGCGCCTGATTCTGCGCTGCTTCGACCCCGATCTCGCCAGCCGTATCCACGCCGTCTCGGATGCCTACACGCTGCTGTCGTCCGCTGAGGTCGCCGCGCCGATCTTCGTGGAGCATGCTATTGCGTCGGAAGCAACGGATAATGACAGCCGCCCTGCCCCCGTCATTGGGCAAGAATGCACCTGACGCGCCACCGGCAAGTGGTGTATGCACAGGTACAGTAGGGTTACACTGCCCCGGCTTCGCCGCTGACGGATTTATGATACTTATCGTACGCTTCCTTGTATCTCCGTTGCATCTCCTGCGCCTCTTCCATTTGGTTCACCCATGCCTGAAACCAGGCCTCTAAAGATGCTGCCTCTATCCAACAGGGACCACTCTGGGGCGGAAGGCGGAACAGGTTATCCGTGAAATAGGCGCGAGGTGCTACTGGCTCATATTCTTCGAAGTTCGGGTCCAAACGCACGACGGGAACACCTGGGCTGCCGCACCATAGATTGGAGGTAATCCCACAGCCATGGTCACAGATCTCCAGAACGTCTTCAGGCCACTCCGGGTCGGCGCAGTAATAGCGATACGTCTGCACAAGATGTGACAGACTATAAAGGCCCGTAGAACCCGGTCCGAACCCTCCATCGCCCACTTCTATGTAAAGGATGCGGAAAAAACTCGGTAATACGAAGCCAAGAGCTTCCTCAGCGGCGGCAACCTGGCTGGGTAGCGCAGTTGGATTGGTGACGAAATGCTTAATTTGTTGAATGAGCGTTACCATTGCACTCCGATTGCCGCCTTGGACATGGCGGTGCGACGAAACCGCTATCACGATAAACGCATCGGCGGCATTTGCATCCGATGCGACGCGGATTTCTCAGTCATGGACCCAGTGGAGCGACGGAGTGAGTTCACCTCGTTCTGCGAAGGCTCTTGCTGCCCGCAGGACCAATTCCAGGCTAACGGCCATGCGTGCCGGGAAATCGCCTTCCTGACCACCGGTTACGACATAGACCTGCTCGACTCCTTTGCTCGGGTCAATCAGTGTATGGTTGGACAGGTCGGGGTCGGTGACGCAACAGATAAACAGTTGTGGATTCGTCTCCCGCTCTTCATCATACCCGCCACCAATAGCCATATAGGGTGAATCCTTGGCGTGACCGAGAAGAACTAAACTCAATTCCTGACGATCCATCCTGCGAATAGCGTTCTCGATCTGTTCCCACGTAGGGTTTTTAGTTTCCGGTTTGCCGGTGGAGTGAGGACCCGCGAGGATGCGCGCGTACATCGTTTTTTAGTCTAGTAGGGCGGTGCGGCGTTCGCGCAGGCGCGCGCGTTCAAGGGATTGGACGAAGCGGAACAGGCGGTCTTCGTCGCGGCGGGAAAGGCCCGACCAGCGCAGCCGGGCGATGCGCTCCATGTCCCAGCGCAGACGGCGCGTGTCCACACCGGCAACCTCGGCGGCAAGCACCAACTCATCCTCTTTGTCGGGGATCGGCAGGCGAAGGCGCAGCCAGTCACTGGCGCGCAGCGGCAAGGCGGCTCGCAGTGCGGCCCCGCCCCCGGAGAGATTGACGAGCACACCGCTCTGCTCGAAAAATTCCTCTTCCGTGGCGGCGGGAGCAAAGAGTACCGGAAGCCGCGCCGACACGCGGTAAAAATTACGCCGCTGCACGACCATCAGGCGGGGGGGGCGCGTTACCAGCAGCAAGGGGCGGGGTTCCAGACAGCGCTCCACCACACGCGCATCCCACGAAAGGAGGCCGGTGGAACTGAGGGCGCGGGCGATGAGCGGCGTGCCGGGGCGCAGGGGAACGCGCACGCCTTCACGCAGCGGGGCTTCCAGGGCGATGTTCCTTCCCGCCAGGGACGCCAGACGAGAAACATAGACGCCCGGCCAATCCCCCTCGCCGACCTCGATTTCGACGCGCATCTCCGGCAGAAGCAGCGAGGGGGCGACGTATTCGATCTTCACGAGGACTGCTGCCCCGTCGAGCGTCCCTCCTCAACCGCGAGCGCCTCCTCCATTTCCCGCTTCGCTTCCGATAGCAGTACGGTTGCCTTGGAATTGGCGGCGCTTTCTCCGGTATCCAGGTAGGAAAGGACGCTCGCCATTGCCTGGGACAGCAGCGATGCCGCCAGCATGCGGTGTCGGTACGCACGCAGCAGGGTGGAATCGCCGGAAGGGGGAGCGCCGCGCAGCATCAGCAGCATCTCGCCCGCCCGTCGCGCCTGGGCGTCCGATGCCGTGAAAAATACATCACGGGACATACGGCTTTGCTCGAAAGCCTTCTGGTCGCGCAGGACGGCGGCGATCATCGTGTTCGCGCCGTTAACAAAGAGATCGCGCGCGACCAGATAGCGCACCGCGCCGTCAATTTCTGCCTGGCTTAGCTCCTCCAGCGCCCCGCGATAGTCGCCCCGCGCGGCGCGCAGACGCGCCAAACGCTCTGTGGCTTCGCGGCTCGTCGGTTCCGCCTTGCGCACCGTGCGATATTGCGCTTCCGCTTCGTCCAGCCTGCCCTGAGTGATGAGAAGGTCGGCCAGGGCCAATCGCGCCCAGGAAGCGTTGCCTCGCGCCTCGATGATCTGCTCATAGATGGCGCGGGCGGCAGTGGTGTCGCCGTTCATTGCCAGCCCCTGTGCCAGAAGCCGCGTCAATTCGATCTGTCCCGCCGTGTCCGAGGAGGGCACGAGGCTGAGCGCGCTGCGCGCTTCGTCCACGGCGGAAGCGGCGCGCCCGCCTTTAATATAGGCGCGTACGAGCGCAGCGCGGGGTGCGGGGGAGCGCGGGGCCATATCCACCACCCGTCGCAGAAGGACGATGGCTTTGGCGACATCGCCGGACTTTAAAAGCTCTTCGCCCTTAATCAAACTGCCCCGGATTTCAGCGTCTCTATCAATAAGCGCGGCAGACGGCGGCGACG
>JAUJOK010000001.1:0-116019 GCA_030447685.1 Armatimonadaceae bacterium | reverse complement strand
AAACTGCCCCGGATTTCAGCGTCTCTATCAATAAGCGCGGCAGACGGCGGCGACGGGGTCCCTGTGGTGGGGGGAGTGGCGGAGACGGCGGGCGGTGCGGTGGCGGGCGTGGACACCGGTGGCGCTGTCGGTGCTTTAGGAGTCTCTGCTGGGAGTGTCGGCACAGGCGATGTCGGTGTTGGCGTCGTCGGCGCTGACGGCGTCGGCGCTGACGGCGTCGGCGAAGGGGTGGACAGCGGCGCACTTTCCGAAACGGTGATCGGGGGTGTCGGCGCAGGCAGGCGGGGAGGCACGGATCGCGTATATTTATTCAATGGTCCGAGCATGAACTTCTGGACGGCGGTATTGGCGGCGCTGAGCATATCGTCGGAAAACGGTCGTGGGGCAGCGGCAACCTGGGAAGTGATACCGTTTTGGATCGCGACACGCTGACGGGCAGCCCAGCGTTTTTTTGTCTTCATGGAGTAGGATTGCAGTTCCAAAGCGACGCCCCCCTGCGGGTCCGGCGCGGCAACGGACACGATGACGAAGCGCCCGCCGACAGCTTTTGTTAACCGTTGCCGGTCTTTGTCAGAGGGATTTGCCAGGTTGACCTTGAGCTTACCTTCCTGCGCCGCCCGAAGGAAAACCGGGGAGTCGGGCAGGTAGGCGATGGCGTCCACCAGTCCGGTGGCTTCAAACTGCTGCCGTACGGCCCGCATCGCCTCCAGCGAGCGATCTTCGGGTGACGCCGCAGAGGGCGCGGGGTCGGTGGAGGCAGGCGGGTAAGCCCCGGCGAAGACGACCATTAAAGGACGCTGGCTTTGAGCCTGAATCGGAGCAACAGCACCAGCAGCGATGCACAAGATAAACAGTCCCGCAATCTGCCATGGGACCGCCGGGCGTCGTCGATCAGCCATCTCCCAGTACCTCCAGCGCGGCCCGGCAGGCGGCAATGCCCTGCTGGCTCGCGGCTCCACCGGACGATTCATAAAAGGCGATAGCCTGCCGGTAGGCATTGCGGGCTGCATCCCGGTTGCCGAGGCGCTGCTGCGACAGGGCGATACCCTGATACGCATCGCCCCGCGCTGTGCCGGTAGCCGTCCGCAGCGCCTGCTGGTAGGCGGTGACTGCGTCCGCATAACGTCCCGTAGACTGAAGCGACTGAGCACGCAGCATCGGGTCCTGCTCCACGGGGGTTGCGGGCGCGGACGCCGTTCGCGGCGGCGCTCCCACCTGAATGCGAATATAGCCGCTGGGATTGGGCGGGGAAGGGGCCGCCGTCGCGCCCGGTGACGGTGGACGCACCACGATCCGCTCCGCGCCGCCGACTCCCGCCGATGTCAGTGAGTTACTTATTCCCGGCGTCACCGGAGCGGGGCGGACGGACCGTGCCGCACGCCCGGCGCGCGGCGCGGGCAAAGCGCCGCCGGGCGTGCGGAATCGGCCCGGCGGGGGCCGCGCGGCGGGGGAACCGGCTCGCGGCCGCGGCAGCATCGGTACCCCCGCTGCCAGCGGGGCGCGGGCCGGACGGGACGAGGCACGCGCCGTGGGTGAACCGCCGGGCGTGGTGGATACGAAGGGATCGTCGCGTCCCGCTGCGGCGCTCGGCGCGGCGGGGGCTGCTGCCGTGCGCGCTGCATCGGCGGCGGCGCTGTCTGCGGGCGGCAGAGGGCTGGACAGCGGCGCGCCCTGTCCCTCAGACACCGCGACCTGATAGGAAGCAGACTGCCGTGTGGCCGTCGTCCGTTTCAGCAGTGTCAGACCGATGCTGAGCACCAGGACGCAGGTTGCCCCCGCCAGCGCCACCGGCATCCAGACGGGCACTTTCTCGCGGCGGCGGGCCGGGCTGTGCTGGGAAGCCATACGCACACCGCGCTGTATCTGCTCCAGCTTTTCCTGGTCGGCCTGCGAGCCGGGGTTCAGCGCCACCACACGCTCCATCGCCGCTATTGCCTGCTCTTTCTGCTCGGTGCGCTCGTAAAGCGTTGCCAGCAGCGCATGCGCCGATGTGGAATCCGGCAGCAGTTGAGCGGCCTCCTCGGCGAGCGGGAGGGCCAGATCGGGCTTATCCTGCTCCATCAGCGCGAACGATTCGGCCAGCAGTGTCGCGACCCGTTCCCGCGTCCGTTCTTCCTCGACGCGCGCGGCCTCCTCGGACTGGAGCGCGCCTTCGACCTCTAACTTTCCTCCACACTCGCGGCAGAACTTATTGCCGATGGGGTTGCGTGTTTTGCACTGCGGACAGATCATACGGTTTCCTTATCCTACAACAGCGGGGGCTGCTTGTCATTGGGACGATACGGCAGGCGAAGATGTTCGTACGCGCCACGGGTAGCCATGCGCCCGCGTGGAGTCCGGTTCAAAAATCCAAGCTGCATCAGGTATGGCTCGTACACATCCTCAATCGTGTCCCGCTCTTCCTGAAGCGTCGCCGCGATAGTTTCGACGCCGACCGGGCCGCCATCGAACTTTTCGATGATCGTGGAAAGGAAGCGACGGTCGAAATCATCGAGACCCAGGTCATCGACGCCCTGCATCCGCAGCGCGGCATCGGCCACCTCAGGCGTGATCACGCCGTCCGCGCGCACCTGCGCGAAGTCGCGCACCCGCTTGAGCAGCCGGTTGGCGATACGGGGTGTGCCCCGCGAACGGCGCGCGATCTGCGATGCCCCGCCATCCTCGATAGGGACGTTCAAAATCTCGGCGGAGCGGGTGATAATGCGGTGCAGATCCTCGGGCGCATAGAAATCGAAGTAGTGGACGACGCCGAAACGGTCGCGCAGCGGGTTGGTCAGCAGCCCGGCGCGCGTGGTCGCTCCGATCAGGGTGAAGCGCGGCAGCGGAACCTTCACCGTGCGCGCCGATGGCCCCTTGCCCAGCACCAGGTCCATCTCGAAATCTTCCATCGCCGGATACAGAAACTCTTCCGCCAAGCGGTTCAGCCGGTGTATCTCATCGATGAACAGAACCGAGCCGGATTCCAGATTGGTCAGAATAGCGACCAGGTCCCCGGGGCGCTCGATGGCCGGTCCCGACGTGGTGCGAAAGCTCGCGCCCATCTCGTTGGCGATCACACCGGCAAGGCTGGTTTTGCCCAGGCCGGGCGGGCCGTGCAGCAGGATATGGTCTATCGACTCGTTGCGCATGCGGGCGGCGGCAAGCGTGATGCCCAGGTTTTCCTTGATCTTGGGCTGCCCGATATACTCGCCCAGCCGCCGGGGACGCAAAGAAAGCTCGTCGGTATCTTCCTGCGAAAAACGGCCCCCGAGCAGATTGCCCGGTACCGGCTCCGCCCCGTCCTCATCGTCGCTGTGGCTGCTAAAAATCGGCATGGCTTCTGTACTCTCTTGCAAACAGATTTTTGCCTTTATTGTACCACGCTATCGTCCCGTCAGCCGGTTCAGGGCAAGGCGCAGCAGCACCGGGAACTCGGGCGGGGGAGCGCCGGATTTGGCGCGCTCTTCCAGGGCGGCATCCGCAGCACGCGCGGCTTCGGGCTTGTTGTAGCCCAGATTGATCAGCGCCGATACCACGTCGTCCACCGTGGAGGCAGCTTCGCTCTTCTTTTTAACCGTCGCTCCGGCGGACAGCTTATGCACATTGCGCGTGCACGACAGAGCGGCCCGCTGGGGGTGAAGTTCCAGCACCAGCCGCTGCGCCGTCTTCGCCCCGATGCCCGGCACCCGCGTCAGCGTCCGAACATCCTCGCTCGCCACTGCCTGCGCAAGATCGCCCACCGGCAGCGCGGAAAGCAACCCGAGCGCGACCTTCGGCCCGATGCCCGATACGGTCAAAAGAAGCTCAAAAACCTGAAGCTCGTCCTCACCCGTGAAGCCGAACAGGCTGATGTCGTCCTCGCGCACCAGGGTATGCGTGACAAGAGAAAGCGGCTGACCCTGCGGCGGCAAGCCTTCCAGCACCGTCACCGGCACGAACACCTTATAGCCGACACCGCCGACATCGAGGACGACATAGCTCCCCGCCGTCCGCGCCACCGTCCCCGAAAGCTGCGCTATCACGCCGATTTCCCTTTGACTATCGTGTTCGACCCGCATCGCCGGGCGCTGCTTCACCGCGCCGCCGGGCCGCAAGACCCCGCTCATTATACAACACGGTACGATTGCCTGAGTAAATCCTAATCACTTCGGGGTAAAAGGTTCACACGGCGGGCAGGCGAAAAGAGCGCGCCAGGCACTGTATGCCCCTTCGGAGAACCATGACAAAGAAGAAACGCGGCTATTGGAAGTACGTTCTGCACGCGGCGGTGCTGATCGGTCTGGTGATAGCCGCGACCAAATACATCAACGGTGACGAATTCTGGCGCGCGGTGCGGCGGTTCAACTGGTCCTACGCGCCGTTCATCCTGCTGCTTTCCGTCGCCTATGTCGGGGTCAAGGGGTGGCGGTTCGCCGTCATGGTCAAGGAAGTCACCGATGCGAGCCGCTGGATGGTGCTGCGCGGATATGCCGCCGCGCAGGCCTGCACGCTGCTTCCCGGAGGCATCGCCGCGCGGGCCGCCGTTCTGGAGCAGGCCGGTATTCCGGTCGCCAAAAGCGCGGCGGCGGTAGCAGTCTCCTCATTTTCCGATCAGGTGGTGCTGATCCTGTGCGTGCTCGTTTCCGCGCTCTGGTTCGACCCAGCGCGCAAGCCCGTCTTCGTTTTTTTGAGCGTTCTTGGCATACTTTCCCTTGTCCTTGGCGTCGAAGCGTCGCGCACCTGGCTATTCGGCATTATCGAAAAAGTGCTGGGCAGGTTCAACCTGCTTCGTTACTGGAAGAGGTTTCTTGCTTCCCTCAGAGATTTAGTCTCCCCGCCGATTCTGCTGGCCGGTATCGGCAACTCCGTGGTCGCCGCCGCGCTGATGGTGGCCGCGCTCGACCTGGCCGTGCGGGGCGTAGGGGCGAAGGTTTCTTACCCGACCATCCTTCTCGCCTTCACGCTGCCTAACCTGATGGGGCGTATCTCGGCCATGCCCGGCGGCGTGGGCGTCACCGAGGCAGGCATGGTGCCGATTCTGGATCACACGCCGGGGGTGACGCTGGATCAAGCGGCGGCGGCGGTTATTATTTTCCGGGTCGGTACGGTGCTGTTTGCGGCCCTGTTCGGCGGGGCGGTTTATCTGGTGGGCTGGCACGGCGCGAAAGAAAAGGCGGTCAAACCAGCAGCGGCGGCGGCGGCGGCGGCGGACGGCGTGGCGGAGGCGACCCAATGACCGCGCCCTGTACGATTCTGCTGAACGACCGGGCGGGGGCGCTCCATGCCACCGCGTCCGTGGAACAGATGCGGGAAGCGGCGGCAGGCGTCGGTCTGGACGCCGAGGTGGTCGGCACGGAATCACCGGAGCAGATGCGCCGCTTGATCCATGACCTGGTGGCGCGCGGCGCAGCGCGGGTGGCGGTGGCAGGCGGCGACGGCACCGTGGCGCTGGCCGTACAGGAGGTGGCGCACTCGGCGACCGTGCTGGGAATCATCCCGCAGGGCACGGCGAACAATTTCGCAACGGCGCTGCGCCTGCCGCAGGATTTACCCTCGGCGCTGCGCGTGCTGGCGGACGGCACGGTTCGCGCGGTGGACCTGGGCTGTATCGGCGACCGCTACTTCACCGAATCGGCAGGCGTGGGGCTGTTCGCGGACGCGCTGGCGATCTATGGGGCGAAGGCGAACAAGAACCTGCTGCGGACGTTTTACACGGTTCTGCGGATTGTTTTCGCCGCCCGTGCCCGCCGCATGCGTATCGTTGCGGACGGCGAGAGATACGTGGAGCGCGCGGTGATGTGCGAGGTGGCGAATACGTTCCGCATGGCCCATGCGCTGCCGGTCGCGCCCGGCGCGAAGATCACCGACGGCGAGTTAGATGTCGTCGTGGTCGGTGATTTGAAGCGCGATGAACTGATCCCGTATTACCGGGCGTTTCGGGCGCAGACGCACCTGAGCCTGCCCAAAGTCCATACCTTCCGGGCAAAAAGCGTCCACATCGAAACGCGCCACCGCCTGAACGTCCACTGTGACGATAAAGTCATCGGCACCACGCCCGTGACCATGCTGGCCCAGCCGCGCGCGCTGAAAGTGCTGGTGGACCGGCTATGAGCGTGCATTCGCGAGACCATTCCCTGCGCGAGGAACGCCCGCTTCGAGCCGCTCGCTTCCTCGGATTTCTGGCGCGCGTCCGGGAGGCGCGGGCTATCCTGTTCCTTGCGTTGCTGTTCGTCACGTTCTTTGCGCTCGCCTTTTTGATCCGCTCGCCCTATTTGCAAAGCATCGATGTTGCCATTACACGCGGTATCCAGCGTCCCCGGACGGCGACGCTGGATACCCTTGCGACGGTTTTTACTTACGCCGGAAGCATGGGGACGTTCCTGCCGTTCTGGATGGCCGCCTGCGGCCTGCTGCTGTGGAAGAAGCGACCGTGGGCGGCGGCGCTGTGCAGCGCCGCGCTCATGGGACATCCTCTCAACTGGTGGATCAAGTCCTTTATCGAGCGTCCGCGCCCGGAGGCGGGCATCGTCGAGGTGATTCTGCCTGCCATCGGCACCAGCTTTCCGTCCGGCCATGCCATGTCGCCGGTCATGTTTTACGGCTTTTTAGGGCTGATAGCCTGGGTTCTTATACCGCGCCGGAAAACGCGGCTTGCGCTGGCAGGAGCGGCAACGCTTTTGATATTCCTCATTGGGGCGAGCCGTATCTATGTGGGGGCGCACTGGTTTTCCGATGTGGTCGCGGGATGGACGGCAGGCCTGTTCTTTCTGCTTATCCTGGCGGAAGCCTATAAAATAGTCGGCACCAACGAACTTACCCCGCGCGCCTGAGTCAGCCCATCGTATCAACGGGCGACGAAGGCAGCAGGGAAAGACGGCGGGCAGGTCGCCCGCGCGGCAGTCGGTTTCAGCCACGGTCAGCGCAGGGTGGTCCAGTTCACGCCATAACGCCGCATCCGCCGCCGATTCCGGCGCGAACCCATACATTGCCGCGTACGCCTGCCAGCCGAGCGCGAGAACGTCCTCGACGAAGAACCGCAGGTCGAATTCCCACAGCCGTTTCTCCGCAGAATCGGGCAGTTCCGTCAGTGACTCGTTTACCACCTGCGAGGGAACGATTCGGCCCGAAACGTCGCGCACCGTCACCGGCTGGGAACCGCTGGCGGCGCGGATGGGGAACTGGGCGTGGAAAACCGCGATGCCGGTGACGGGGACGGACTGCCGGTTGAAGACGACAAGGGCCTTTGTTGGTATCGCCCCTTGCTGTAAGCCCGACGTATCGATGCGGTCGAGCAGCGGCTTCACGTCGGATTCTTCCAGATGGTTTCGCAGTTCCCGTGACACAGCTTCCACTTCGGGCCGCGCGCGGCAATCTCCCGATGGCCCGGCCTATGAACAGGTCGGGCTGGGAGCGGCCTCACAGGGGCATTTCATTGGCGCTGTGCGCCCGCGCCAACCGTCCTGCGGACGGGAGAGAAGCTTTTGTCTTTCCGTCCGCAGGACGGTTGGCACGCAGGCGACGTTCGCCCGAAGCCCCCGAGCCAGGAGTGTCCACACTCCGGGGAAAGCTCAACGCGGCTCGCGCGGTATAATGGGAAAGGAGCCTTATGTCCTTCTACCCGGTAGCTTTGGAAGTGCGCGGCAGGCGGTGTGTCGTGATCGGCGGCGGGCCGGTCGGGGAGCGCAAGGCGCGTGCGCTGGTCGAGGCGGGCGCGAAGGTGTGTGTGGTCGCGCCGACCATAACGGAAAGCCTTCAGGAGCTTGTGCGCGCGGGACACGTGGAGCACCTGCCTGCGGCTTTCGCGCCGGAACACCTGGACGGTGCGTTTCTGGCAATCGCAGCCACAAACGATACGCGCGTGAACGATACAGCAGCGGCGGCGGCGCGAACGCGCGGCGCTCTGGTGAATCGGGTCGATGACGCCGAGTGCGGCGACTTTGTGACGATGGCGACCGTGCGGCGCGGCGATCTGCTGCTCGCCCTGACAACCGGCGGCGCAGGACCCGCCCTGACGGCGCGGCTTCGGGGCGAACTGGAGGCGCGCTTCGGCAGTGAGTGGGGCGATTATGTGGCCCTGCTGGGGGAGATGCGGGAGCAGGTGAAGCGGCAGTATCCCGAGGAAAAAGAGCGGGCGCGCGTGCTGCGTCGGCTGGCGGCGGCGGACAGCATACGCGCGAAGCTGGCGGCGGGAGATGCCGCCGGCGCGCGTGAGGAGGCGCTGGCATGCGTCTCCTGATGGTCGGGTTGGCGCACCAGACGGCCCCGGTCGAAGTGCGGGAGCGGCTGGCGTTTTCCTCGTCCGCCGCGCTGGCTCAGGCGCTCCTATCCCTTAAAGAGACTTTAGGGCCAGCGGGTGAATGCGTTCTGCTTTCCACCTGCAACCGCACGGAACTGTATGCGGCAGCCCCGGAGGATGTTTCTGCCCAGGATTGCATTGTGCGGCTGACAGAGGCGGCGCACGGGCTGCCCGCCGACGATCTGGAAGACTATTTCGAGGAGCGGCGTGGGCATCGCGCCGTGGAGCATCTTTTCCGGGTCACAGCGGGGCTGGAAAGCATGATTCTGGGCGAGCCGGACATTGTGCGGCAGGTGAAAACCGCCTACGCCCAGGCATCCGATGTGGGAACGACGGGGCCGACGCTCAATCCGCTGTTCCACCGGGCGCTATCGGTGGCGAAGCGAGCACGCACCGAAACCCAGTTGGGGCGCGGCGCGTTTTCCGTCGGGCATGCAGCGGCGGAGATGGCGGAAAGCATTTTTGGGTCGCTGGCGGGCCGTTCGATCCTGATTTTGGGCGCGGGCGACATGAGCGAGGCAACGGCGCGGCATCTGGCCGCATCCGGCGCGAACTCCGTCCTGGTCGCCAATCGCACCTTTGACCGGGCCGCGCACCTTGCCGAATCGCTGAACGGACGCGCCATTTCCTACGATGCCTTTCCGAACCATCTGGCGCAGGCCGATATTGTCATCGCCTCCACCGCCGCGCCCCACACTATTGTCCATAAACCCATGGTCGCCGACGCTGTAAAATCGCGCCGCCGCCGTCCGCTGTTCCTGATCGATATTGCCGTGCCGCGCGATATCGATGCGGATGTGGCCGATCTGGACGGCGTTTATCTTTATAACATCGACGATCTGCGCGCAGTGGTGGACGCTGACAGCGCGGAGCGGCGGCAGGAAGCCGAGCGGGCGGCGGCGATTGTTCACAACGAGGCCGTGACGTTTTCTGCCTGGCTGCGGACGCAGCGCGCCGCGGCCCCGCTGGTTTCCGGCGTGCGCGCGAAGATGGACACGATCAAGCAGGAGGAGCTTCAGCGTCTTCGTCAGCGGCTCGCCCATCTTTCCCCGGAAGAGTGGCAGGTCATTGAGGCCGCCTTCACATCGACCGTCAACAAGATCGCGCACGCCCCGACGGTCAAAATAAAAGATTATGCCGCCGACGGCTCTGAAGCGGCGGAAAACAAGCTGGACACGGTGCGCGAAGTGTTCGGCCTGGGCGCAGCCGAGGAGCGAGCACCATGACCGGGAGCGCCATTGCGCTGGGCACGGCCCTCATTTGCTATCTGCTTGGCGCGGCAGTGCTGGGGGCGAATCTGTTTTTGCGCCGTCCGGCGCTGCTGTGGACGGGGCGCGGCCTGGCCGTCGCGGCGGCGCTCGCGCACATGGCGGCGGTCGGGCTGCGCTGTATCGAGCTGAAGCACGCGCCTTTTACCAACCCCGCCGAATCGCTTTCCGCGCTGGCGTGGATGGTATCGCTGGCGTATCTGGCGGCGGAGGTCTTGTGGCGGCTGTCGGCGGCGGGGCCGTTCGCGCTGGGGCTGTCGTTCCTGCTCGTCACGCTGGCTGGGTTCGCCCCCGCCGAACGGGGCGTGCCGGACCCACTTCTGTCGTCGAACGTCGTATCGCTGCACATCATCAGTATTCTGGCGGCGTTCGGCGCGTTCGCGCTGGCGTTCTGCTGCGCGGTTCTGTATCTTATCGAGCACCATATCCTGAAGTCCAAGCACGGCCTTGCCTGGCTGAAGCGTTTGCCGCCCTTGCTGACGGTCGAGACGGCGGCTTTCTCACTCGTGGCCTTCGGCTTCCCGCTGCTGACACTGGGCGTTCTGGCCGGGCTGATCGTCGCGGCGAGCGGCGGCATGGGGCGCGGCTGGCAGACGGATACGCACGCTCTGCTGGCCTACGCCGTGTGGATAATCTACGGGCTGTACCTGCTGGCGCGGCTCCGGGCGAACTGGCCGCCGGTACGCACATCGTATGTGCTGCTGGTGGGCCTGGCGCTGTGTCTGCTTCTTTTCTTCATCCCCTCGGACACCCACCGTTTCGGGTAGAATCTTTCCGTAGCCACACGGCATTCTTCCTCCGGCAAGGAGTCTTCATGGTTTCGACAATCAGCGCGCTCGCGGTCGCGTTCAGTCTGGGTGTCACGCATGCGTTCGAGGTGGATCACATGACCGCCGTCACCGCCTTCGTCGCCGGTAAGCCGACGCCCCGGCAGGCGATACGGTTCGGTATCCAGTGGGCCGTCGGCCATGGCGCGAGTCTGCTTTTGCTGGGAACGCTCCTTTTCGCCCTGAAGATGACCGTGCCGAGCGTTTTAGGCAGCGGCCTGGAACGCCTGGTCGGGGTGGCCCTGCTTGGTCTGGGAGTGTGGACCCTGTACGAGTTCTGGAAGGGCAGAAAGGGTGCTGCCGTGCACCAGGAACACACGCATGCGGACGGCACCACCCATGCTGCCCATCACGGTTCGCCGCTGCGCCACCACCATCATCACAGCTCGCTGTGGATGGGGATGCTGCACGGCGCGGCGGGAACGGCGGCCTTTGTCGGGGAGACGCTGGTAGCCGTCTCCCAGACCTATTTCATGGTTATCGCCTATACGCTCGCCTTCGGCCTGGGCGTGCTGATCGCGATGGCCGTTTACAGCGGCGCGCTGGGCGGAATACTTACCTGGAGCGAGCGCCGCTCACGGCTGATACTGGCGGGCGCGCGGGTGACGACCGGCGTCGCCGCCTGCGCGGTCGGCGTCTACTGGATCATCCGCTGATTGCTGAAGCGGGGAAACGCGGATTTTGTGTTATACTGACGAAACGATGCCGACCGCTTCCGAGCAGAGACATCCCCCCGCGGAGCAGCCCGCCTACCGGATCGAGCGCGTTTTGCGCGTTCTGCACTCCCTGGACTATCACTACGCGCAGCCTGCCCGCGACGTGGTGACGTGCCTGCGGCTGACACCGCCCGCGGAGCACGGTGGGCAGCATCTTCGCGGTGACTCGTTTAAGATAGCGCCCCTGCCCACTCTTTCTGAGCGGCAAACCGACCCCTTCGGCAACGGCGTGCTGGAACTGCACCACGAAAAGGTCTGGGCGCACCTGACGATGGTCGCGGAACTGGAAGTGGCGACGCAGGCCGTATATTCATCGGACGGGCGCGTTCTGCCCGTGCCGATCCCGCCGCCGCTCGGCGAGCAGGAAGAAGACATCGCAGTCTTCCGGCAGCCCACGCCGCTGACCGAGCCGGACGGCGACCTGGAAGCTATCGCTTCGGAAATGGCCGCGCAGGTTCCGCTGGCGCGCGATCCGGGTGGCCTTGCCTTTGCGCTGTGCCGCCGCGTCTTTCATGAGATGCACTATGCGACGGGGCATACCACGGTGCGAACGACGGGCGCGGAAGCCTGGGCGGGAAAGCGCGGCGTCTGCCAGGACTACGCCCATGTGTTTCTGGCGCTGTGCCGCCTGGCGGGCCTGCCCGCGCGCTACGTGTCCGGGTTCCTGCCCGGCGAGGGGGCCATGCACGCCTGGGCCGAAGTTTGCCTGCCTGCCGGGCCAGACAATAACGGTCAGGAAGAGGCTGGGGGCTGGGTCGCCCTCGATCCGACGCATGACCGCTGGGTGAATGAGCGTTACGTCGCGGTAGCGTTCGGACGGGATTATGCCGACATTGCGCCCACTTCGGGCACCTTTGTCGGCGTGGGACCGGGCCATCTGTCCCACCGCAGCCGTGTGGTGGTGGAACAGACGGTGCGGACGCCCCTGCTCTGAAACGGTCAGGAAAACGCTATGCTTATCACGATTCATGCCTCCCAGACCTACGACCTGCCCACCGAAACCTTTCTTTTGCTGATGGTCGAACCGGCCCTGAGCGGGCCGACCTATCAGGTACGCGACGAGCGCCTGATGACGCCGCCGACCCTTTTCTCTAACCTGTCCGTGGATAGCTTCGGCAACCCGCAGCGCCGCCTGGTCGCCGCGCCGGGCCGCTTTACGTTCGACTTTTATGCGACCGTGGAAACCGAACCGAACGCGCCCCTTCCCCCGGACGCCCGGGAACACATGCCGCGCGAGCTTCCGCCGGAGGTTCTGATGTACACGCTGCCGTCGCGCTACTGCCAGTCCGACCGGTTATCCCGTATGGCGAACGATGAGTTCGGTAGTCTGCCACTGGGGGGGCAGCGGGTGCAGGCCATCGCCGACTGGATTCGCCGCCATGTGGAATACCGTTACGGAACCACCGATTCCATGACCTCGGCCTACGATATCGCCACCCAGCGCGTAGGCGTGTGCCGCGATTTCGCCCATCTTTTTATCGCCTTCTGCCGCGCGCTGGGCATTCCGGCCCGCTATGTGTCCGGTTACGCGCTCGGACTGGAGCCGCCTGATTTCCACGGCTACGCGCAGGTCTACGTCGGTGGAACGTGGCACAACGTGGATTCGACCTTCGGGGGAGTTCGCCCTGCTCTGGTGCCGATTGCCGTGGGACGCGACGCCGCCGACGTAGCGATGCTGACGATCTGGGGCGCGGGTACATTTCAGGAGCAGGTTATCGAGGTGCGCGAAGGGGCGGATAAGATTTGAGGTTCAAAGTGGGATAGGGCCTCGCCAGCCCTCACCCCCTTCCCCTCTACCCGAGCGGGTAGAGGGGAAGGGGGTGAGGGCGAAACACGGGGCAATAATGAAGGCTGTCCGCCTTTCCCGGCTCTAACGAATAAAATGATTGCTATCTTTTCTTGCGTAGAGGGATGAACATGGATAATCAGCAACGGCGAGTCCGCGCGGCATTGTCGCGGCGCGGCTTTCTTTTAAGCGCGGCGGGTGTGGCGCTGGCGGGCTGCGGCGGCGGCGGTGGCGGCGGCAACAATGAAACGCCCGGCGAACGCTTCAACGGCACGTATCGTTACGCCGACACCGGAGATTACGGGTTCGCAGGTTCGGTGACCGTGGACCGCAACGGCGGCGTGACATTCTGGACGCTGTATATCGATGACCCGGATGATCCTCGCGATGGGGAGTCCCTTGCCGACTTCGGTCAGGAAATAGTGCGGGACAATCGGTTCCGCACCATCGAAGAAAACACGGAAACGTTTGGCGATTTAGACGGTGGGCGAATCCGGGGGCGTACCCAAGTCGCCAATGATCCGTCGGACGGCTTCGACTGGTCCGTGTTCCGGGTCGGTACGCCGGGCCGTGACCGACCGCCCCGTGAGTTTATCGGCACCTTCGAGGGTACGGCCAGCGTAGAGGGCCGCGACGCCAGCGTGATACTGGGTGTCTCGCCGGATGGGAACGCCACCTTCCTTGGGTTTGTTCCGGGGCTTGCCAGCACACCGGCTCAGGAATACAGCTACATGAGCCTGAGCTTCGATGAAACCGGCAATGGCTATGATTACGCCTTCAACCTGCTTGGAGATTCTCTTGCGCTGGAGCGGGACAACACGGGTAATCCGGTGCTGATATATACGGTCCGGTTCGATAACGGGAATGTTACGGACTATCCCATCGCGCTTTTCCCGACATTCGGCAGAGCAGCGAGCCGGGGAATAGGCCGCAGCATTCAGAAGGTGCGCCCGGCGACCCTCACGTCGCTTCGGGCGAAGACGACACGCAGCAAGCAGCGCTGACGGGTTCGCAGGCGGAGCAGCGTCGGCGCGGGGTCAGATATCCGCGCCGACGTTCTGCTCCGGGGAGGGTGCGGTCACGGCGGCTCCCTCCCAGTCGGCGTCCATCTCCGCCCGCGCTACCTTTTCCACCTCCGCCGCCAGAAGGTCGCGCAGATGGCGCTGGAGCGCGGCAAGCGGCGGGTCCGCGGTATCGCGTGGGCGCGGGGCCTCCACGGCCACATCGGCCACGATGCGCCCCGGTCGCGCCGAAAACAGCACCACGCGGTCGGACAGAATCAGTGCCTCGTCCAGCGAGTGCGTGACGAACAACACCGTCTTGCGTGTCCGCTCCCACACCGACAGCAGTTCATCCTGCAAAAGCGCGCGGGTCTGCGCGTCCAGCGCTCCGAACGGCTCGTCCATCAGCAGAACGGTCGGGTCCAGCACCAGCGCGCGGGCGATGGCGGCGCGCTGGCGCATCCCCCCCGAAAGCTCGTACGGATACGCCTCAGCGAAGCGCGCCAGATGCACCATTCGCAGCGCCGACGCCGCCCGGTCGCGCCGCTCTCGTTTTCCGACGCCGCGTAACTGAAGGCCGAAGGCGACGTTATCCAGCACCGTGCGCCACGGGAACAGGGCGGCTTCCTGAAACACAATGGCAGGCTGCCCTGTCCGTGAAATTTGTCCCCGGCTCAGGGTTTCCAGGCCACCCACGAGGGAAAGCAGCGTCGATTTGCCGCAGCCCGACGGCCCCACAAGCGAGACGAACTGCCCATCGGGAATATTCAGTGAGACATCATCGAGCGCATCCACCGACGTGCCGTAACGGTTATAGGTCTTGCTGACTCGCTGTATCGAGACCGGCATGGACTACGCCCCTTCCACACCCCAGCGCCGCGCGACGACCCGCTCCAGAGGCAGGAACAGAAGGCGATCCACCGCCAGACCGAACGCCAGGATCACGACGATGACCGCCAGCATCATCGCCATGTCCTGCGTGTCGCGGCCCTGGCTAAGAAGGCGGCCCACGCCGGGCCGCAGCGAGCGCGACAGTAGCTCCCCGGCCATCAGCGCCCGCCACGCGAACGCCCATCCCAGACGCATGCCGGTAAGGAAGGTAGGCAGCGTGGCCGGAAGAAGGACGTGCCACCAGAGACGCGGACCGTGCGCGCCGAGCATTTGCGCGGCGCGAAGCGTCAGCGGCGGCAGGCTGCGAACCCCGGAGCGAACCGCCTGGGCGATGGACCATACCGCGCCCATCACGATCACAAACAGCACCGCCGCTTCGCCCGCTCCGAACCAGAGCAGCGCTGGAGGCAGCCAGCTGATCGAGGGCAGCGACTGAAGGCCGGTCACTACCGGGCCAAGCGTTTCATCCACGGCGCGCACCTGTGCCAGTGCGAGGCCCAGCATCGTTCCCACGGCAAGCGAGATGACGTAGCCTATCATCATGCGCTGCGCGGACGTTGCGATAGCGGGGAGAAGCAGTCCACTGGCTCCGATTTCCGCCAGTGACGCCGCCACGGCGGCGGGTGAGGGCAACAGCGACGCAGACCAGACGCCGCTTGCCGCCAGGCCCCACCAGAGCGCCAAAAGACTGCTGAAAAACAGCAGCCTTCCGCCCCAGGCTCGCCGCTGGCTTCTGCGGAGCACGCCAGCCTCCGTCTCGGATTGCGCCTGCTCCCGGTTCGCCGCTGTGCTGATCCTCGATATACTTTCCGCCATCACTTCTGCTTCTGCTGCGCCTGGGCCGGCGACTTTTCAAATATAAACACCCGATTTAGTCAACAATAGGAAAAAGAATAAGCCGCGCCTTAGAGAATGGAAGGCGCGGCTTTTCGTATCGCCGCCGCGTTACGGGGGACAGACCTGGGTCGGGGTGGACGTAGGGGCAGCCGGTTTGGTTTCGGACGCCTCGCGCTCGATGGGCGCGCCGATTATCGAACCCCACTCCGTCCACGAGCCGTCGTAGTTGCGGGTGTTGTCGTAGCCCAGCAGGTACTTCAGCGCGAACCACGTATGGCTGGAGCGCTCGCCGATACGGCAATAGGCGATAATCTCGCGGTCGCCGCTGACACCCTTCGCGCCGTACAGTTCGCGAAGCTGATCCGCGGACTTGAACGTACCGTCCTCGGCCACCGCCTGCGCCCAGGGAATGTTCTTCGCGCCCGGAATATGGCCGCCGCGCTGAGCGGTCTCCGTCATTCCCGGCGGCGCGATCACCTCGCCGGTGAATTCGGCGGGGGAGCGCACGTCCACCAGCGTGAAGTCGCCTGCGCGAAGGCCCTGCAGAATCTCGTCCCGATACGCGCGCAGCTTCTGGTCCGGCTCGTTAGCCCGGTACTGCGTCGGCGGGTAGCTCGGCACCTCGGTGACGAACGGGCGGCCATCCGCCTCCCACTTTTTGCGCCCGCCGTTCAGCAGGCGAACGTCCTGGTGGCCGAACATCTTGAACAGCCAGAAGGCGAAGGCAGCGAACCAGTTATTGTTGTCGCCATACAGCACTACCGTATGCTCGTTGCCGATGCCCGCCTGTGAAAGCAGCGTTTCCCACTGCTCACGGGAGGCAATATCGCGGCGAACCGTGTCGCCAAGCTGGGTCTGCCAGTTGAAGCCGATTGCGCCCTCGATATGTCCGGCCTCATAGGCGGCGGTGTCCACGTCCACCTCTACCAGGCGCACCTGCGAATCGCCCCGGTGCGCTTCAACCCAGTCCGCGTCCACCAGCACCTCCGGGTGGGCGTACCCTGATCCGTTTTGCGTTGCCATTATCCCTGCTTCTCCTGAATTATGTCCGCGCTGCCGCGCCCCATAAGCCGCCGCCGCGTTCGGTATTGTTGACAATGCCGATTTGATTTCCCGACAATGTTAGCACGTAAAACCGGCGGCTGTCAAGAGGTCGCTGGCCCCGTCCCTGAAGGAACGGGCTGTTTCGTGGGGAGAAGCCCCATAAATGGGGCTGCCGCACGGCTCCCGCCATATCGCAGCCCCGTTCAGGGGGCTTTTCTGGTATGAACAGCCCGTTCCTTCAGGGACGGGGCTATCTAATACTTCGGAACCGACGGGTCTACCTCGTCCGACCAGGCAAGGATACCGCCTTTGAGGTTCTTCAGCCGCTTGAAGCCGCGCTCCTGAAGCTGCGCCAGCGCATCGGCGGAACGCTTGCCGCTCCGGCATTGCAGAACGATCTCGTCGTCCGGGGAAAGCTCCCCCGCGCGCTCACCGATCTGGCCCAGCGGAATCAGCTTCGCGCCGGGTATTCGGGCGATGGCGAACTCATGCGGCTCACGCACATCCACCAGCACGAAATTGTCGCCCCGGTCTATCTTGGTTTTCAGCTCCTGCGCCGTTATCTCCACCATCGCCTCGGTTTCGGCCACAGGCGCTTCCTGACCGCGCCCGATGCCGCAGAACTCTTCGTAATCGATAAGCTCCGTCACCGTCGGGTTCGCACCGCAGATCGGGCAGTCGGGGTCCTTGCGCAGCTTGAGTTCCTTGAAGCGCATGCCGAGCGCATCGAACAGCATCAGGCGTCCGATCAATGGTTCGCCCTTGCCCAGAATCAGCTTGATAGCTTCGGTGGCCTGGATGCAGCCGACCGTGCCGGGAAGGACGCCCAGCACGCCGCCCTCGGCGCAGGAGGGGACAAGGCCGGGGGGCGGCGGCTCCGGGTACAGGCAGCGGTAGCAGGGGCCTTTTTCGGCCCAGAACACGGTCGCCTGCCCCTCGAAGCGGAAGATCGAGCCGTAGACATTGGGCTTACCGAGCAGTACGCAGGCATCGTTCACCAGATAGCGCGTCGGGAAGTTGTCCGTACCGTCGATGATAATGTCGTAATCTTGGAAAAGGCGCAGCGCGTTCTCCGAGGTCAGCATCTCCTCGTGCGTCTCAATGCTGATCTCCGGGTTGATGTCCGTCAGCGTCTCGCGGGCGGATTCGATCTTGGGCCGCCCGACATCTTTGGTTCCATGAATAACCTGCCGCTGAAGATTCGTATAGTCCACGGTATCGAAGTCCACCAGACCGATGCGTCCCACGCCCGCCGCCGCCAGATACAGCGCGATGGGCGCGCCCAGGCCGCCAGTGCCGATGCACAGCACCGAGGCCGCCTTGAGGCGTTTCTGGCCGTCCATCGCCACTTCGGGCATGATCAGGTGGCGCGAATAGCGCAGCACTTCGTCCTGACTTAAAGACATTGATTCCGCGTTGGGTAGATCAAGGGCGGCGTTTCCCGCGCCGCCCGCTATGCTGGGCACGATTCTTATCTCCGTTTCTTCCGATACCGGCGTCGCGCCGCCTTTTAAAAGAAAAGCGTCCGTGTCGCCGACAAAGGCTTTGACATATGAGCGCAGGCGCAGACTGCCGTCCAGCGGCCCGCTTTCTCGAAAAAGATGCTTGGTGATATCCGGGCAGCAGTCCGCAAGGGCCGCCAGCGCCTCGTCCAGCGTCGCGCCGGGGACCACTATCTCCTGTTTGCCGCCGGTCTGCCCGTACAGGGCCGTGGGAATTAAAATTTTCGGCATCAGGCGTCTTCTCCCGCCGCGCCCCATAACAGGCCCGCTTCCAATACGGGGAACTCTATCTCCTCCGGGTCGAACAGTGAGCCGTCGTCGCGCAGCACCCAGGAAGTCAGATCAACCGCCTTGCCGCCGTGGATGGCAACAATGATATACGAGTACCAGGGCCAGGCATGCTCACGGTCGTACTCGCTGGGACGGGCCGGGTGGTCGGGGTGCGAGTGATAAAAACCCAGGATGGACTTCCCTTGCTGCCGCGCCGCCGTATCGGCGCGATAAAAATCATCCGGCGAGATTTCGAAGCGGCGCGTCCGGTTCTCCTCGCGAATATTCTCGATGGGCAGCAGCGTGGAAACCGTTTTCGCGTCCCCGGAAGCCTTCCCGACCAGAAAGCCGCAAATCTCCTCCGGGTATCCCTGCTCGCCGTGCGCCCGGATGGCATCCCGGTGTTCGTCGGTGAGAATCAGCATCAGTCTTCGTCCCAGAATCTTTCGGAAAGGTATTTATCCGCGCCGTCGCACAGAACCGTCACGACGACGCCTTCGGACAATCCACGCGCCACCTTCATCGCCATCGCCACCGCCGCGCCCGCCGAGATACCGACGAAAAGCCCCTCTTCACGCGCCAGACGCTTGACCATCGCATACGACTCTTCGGTTCCGGCCCACATCTCCCGGTCGGGCAGATGCGAATCCCAGATGCCGGGAACAATGGCTGTCTCCAGGTGCTTCATGCCCTCCAGCCCGTGCAGCGGGCTGTCCGGCTGAAACGACAGGCATTCGACCGCCGGGTTGAGTTCCTTCAAACGGCGCGTTGTGCCCACAAATGTCCCGGTCGTGCCCAGTCCGGCAACGAAGTGCGTTATCCGCCCGCCGGTCTGTTCCCATATCTCATTCGCCGTGCCCTCATAGTGGGACTTCCAGTTGGCGTCGTTGTTGTACTGGTCCGGATAGAAATACCGCTCCGGGTCCTCGGCCACGATCTGCTTGACCCGACGCTGCGCCCCGTCGGTGCCCTCCAGCGGCGACGTTGGAATAATATCGACGCCAAACCCCTTCAGGATGCGCTTACGCTCCGGCGACGCGTTTTCCGGAAGGCAAATACGGACGGGATAACCCAGCGCCGCGCCGATCCAGGCATAGGCAATTCCGGTGTTGCCCGACGATGCATCGATTATCGTCTTGCCGGGGCGCAGCAGTCCGCGCCGTTCGCCGTCGCGGATCATGTGCAGCCCCGCCCGGTCTTTAACCGACCCGCCCGGATTGAAAAACTCCGCCTTGCCCAGCACGGACACGCCCGGCGACAGCTCCCGCGTGATATTTCGCAGGCGCACCAGCGGCGTGTTGCCCACCAGGTCCGCTATATTTGAGGCTCCCTCTGCGCCGGCCCCGATGCCCTGCGGCGACAGACTGCGCGGTGCCGTCATCATATCCTTAATTCCTGACTGATTTTGAGGACTATCCTCTTAATGTCAGGGTACCCCGCCGCCGTCGGGTTGTCAACCGGACTTCCTTGCGGCGGCGCGACGCTCACACGAAACCAGAATTATTTTACAAAGGGCGGGAACAATCCTGCAAATTGTACCGTAATCGAAATAGCGCATGTCCTCCTTTTCATTGACCATCAAATTATGATGGCTGCCCGGTTTCCCGATGGGGAGCCGGGCAAATTTTTTGCCCCAGAACCGCTTCCGCTACGATCTTCCCGCCCAGCGTTACCAATGGAAGCCCGCCGCCCGGATGCGTGCCCCCGCCGACGAAAAACAGTCCGCGCACGCTCTTTGCCCGGTTCGGCGGGCGCAAAAACGCCGAGCGCCAGCCGTTCGAAGACAGCCCGTATAAACTGCCCCGGAACGCGCCGTAGCGCGCCGCGAAGTCCTGGGGCGTCCACATCTGCTCGCATACAATCCGTTCACCGACAGGGGGCAGATTGCACCGGGTTTCCAGCAGCCGCAAAACCCGCTGACGGTACGCCGCCGTCTGTTCCGGCGTCCACGAAAAGCTATCGGAAAGCGCAGGCGGCGAGGTCATCACGAAAAGATTGGTATAGCCCGCAGGGGCGCAACCCGGCTCTGTGACACTCTGGCAGGTAACGCCGATAACGGGGTCTTCCACAGGCAATCGCTGTTCAAACAGCGCGCTGAACTCTGCGCCGGAATCGTCCGGCAGGAACGAGTTATAGTGCGCGAGGTGGGGGAAGTCGCGCCGCATGTCGCCGCGAACGCCCAGGAGCAGCACAAACGCGGACGTAGACGGCTCAATGCGGCGGAGCGCGGCTTCGTCCCGATACGCAGCGGGGCGATAGGAGGCGGGTATCAGGTCGCGGTAAGCGGCCAGCGGGTCGGCGTTGCAGATAACGGCATCAGCGGGAAGGCAGCCCGCGCCCTCGATCTCAACGCCGGTAACGCTTCCCTTGCCCGCGCTGCCTTCGATGCAGATTTGCTGAACGCGCTCTCCGAGCCGCACCGTGACGCCCATCTCCTCGGCCAGCTTCGCCAGCGCATCGGCATAGGTATGCAGCCCGCCGCGCAGGTAGAATGTGCCCTGGCCCCACTGCACCCAGGCGATAATGGCGAAGATAGCCGATGCCCTGAACGGCGACGAGCCGTTATAAAACGCGAACAGATCAAAAATCTGCCGCAGACGGGGATGGCGCAGATGACGATCTACCCGCTCATGCAGGGTCTGCCACGGTGCCAGCCCCAGGAAGCGGCCCAACTGCCGCCATTGCGCCGGGGTGGGGATGCCGCGCACGGCGGCGGCGAAGTCCTGGCATAAAAACGGCTCCACCGTCGTGTCGTAAACGCGGCAGGCGTAGGCCAGAAGATCACGGAAACCCTGCTCATCACCGGGAAAAATATCCGCCACACGCTGCGCGGCCTCCTCCGGGTCGGCGGGGGCATCGAAGATCGCGCCGTCAGGAAAGTGATAGCGGCAGATCGGGTCCACGCGCTCCAGATTGAGGAAGTCGCTCATATCGCGGCCCAGGTCGCGAAACAGCGCCTCGATAGTCCAGGGCATGGTCAGCACATGCGGGCCGGTATCGAAGCGGAAGCGTCCCGCGCCGGGCACGTCCGGCTCCCAGACATTCAGCTTGCCCCCAACCCGCGCGCCCTGCTCCACCACCGTCACCGTATGCCCGGCATGGGCGAGTCGCAGCGCCGCTGCCATCCCCCCGACACCCGCGCCGATAACCACTACTCGCATGTTCTGAGTATACCTATGGGTTCGCGAGGCAGAAGTGACGAAATTTTGCAGGAACTGGCAAGCCGCGAGCGGAACCGAAGGGTTACAGGGATAGATGGGGGACAGCATGGCAAACATACGGTGGGGCATTATCGGCTGCGGGGACGTTGCGGAAAAGAAGGGCGGCCCGGCGCTGTACCGGGCAGCGGGGTCGGAATTGACGGCGGTGATGCGCCGCGACCGGGCGAAGGCGGAGGATTTCGCCCGCCGCCACGGTGCCCGGCGCGCGTATGACCGTGTGGAAGACCTGCTGGCCGATGAAGAAGTAGACGCGGTGTATATTGCCACGCCTCCGAACCTGCACAAGGAACAGACGCTTCAGGCTGCCGCCGCAGGCAAGCACGTTCTGGTGGAAAAGCCGATGGCGCTGAACGCCGGAGAGTGCGACGCGATGATCGCCGCCTGCGCCAGGGCGGGGGTGCATCTGCATGTGGCCTACTACCGGCGCTTCTGGCCCAAGTTCGTGGAAGCCAGGCGGCTGATTCGGGAGGGGTATATCGGCCATGTGCTGGGGGCGCGACTGCAGATGTGCGCACTCTCTGGGGGCGGAGGATGGCGCGTTGACCCCGCCATCAGCGGCGGCGGGCACTTCGTGGATGTCGGGTCGCACCGGCTGGATATGCTCCTTCACCTGCTGGGTGATGTGGCGGAAGTAACCGGTTATGTGGACAATCTGGTCGGGAGCCACCCTGCCGAAAACGATGTCGTTCTATCCTTGCGGATGGCGTCGCGCGTGGTCGTGTCGGCGGGTTTCCACTTTCATACGCACCCCTCGCGCGACGTTCTGGAAATTTACGGCACCGGCGGCACGCTTTCTCTCGATCCCTTCGATGGCCCGGCAATCACGCTGCGTTACGGCGTACCCGAAAAGAAGGAGGTCGTCCACCAGCACGTCACGCCGTCCCCGACGCACTTTCCCTTTGTCGAGGCGCTTCTGCGGGTTTATGCCGGTGAGGACATTCCCCATGTCACGGGCGAGGAGGGGGCGAAAGCGACACGCATCATGGACGCTGTCCTGGCAAATGCGGTTTCAGATCGCGCCAGATAAGCTGCGCTGCAAGCGCCCAGTACTGCGCCCGGAACAGCCAGCCGATGGTTGTATAGTACCAGCCCGTCGTGAAGATGATCGGCACGTAGGTCAGCCACAGCAGTGCCCAGGACAGAGCCGTCGGGCGCTCCTTCCGGTATTTCGCGAACAGCGTCATGCAATAAAACGTGAACCCGTACTGCGCCAACTCGCCCAGCAGCCCCGCCGCGATCAGCGGGTCGGCAAACAGTATCAGGCTGCCTGTGGCCCCGGCAGACAGCGCCGCCATTCCGGCCAGAAAGAAGAAGTTCACGACGGGGGTGAAAGGCCGCTCCACCCAGCGCCGCCCCGGCCCCGTCCGGCGCAGCCGGAGCCAGGCCCATCCCTGCACGAACAAGAGCACTGCCAGCGAGAACGTGTCGAACATGCCATAGCGGATCGGTTTATTAAGGAGCGGATAAACATACGCCAGCGGGCGCACCAGGTACGCGACCGGGTCAAGCGGCGGCGTGAACGCCTCGGGCACCACCGCCTTACGGTAGACCAACAGCAGCAGCGTCGCCGCACTCATCGCGCCCGCCTGCAGCAGCGCCTTTGTCTTTGGCACCTTCCCGGCACGAAGCGCCGCCAGCGCCAGGGCCATCGCGGGAAATATATAGGCGTGTTCCTTGAAGCCGCAGGCGAGCGCGAACAGGAGCCAGGAACCCAGCAGCAAACGAGGGCGGCCACGCTCGATCCACAGGTCGAAGCAGAGCACCGCCCCCAGCAGCAGAGCGCCGACTATCAGATCGGGATGGAAGGGGAACCAGGCCATCCAGTGTTTTGGCTGACCCGGGTTGAAGAACCAGGAGAAGGGAATCAGCAGAGCGCCCAGAAGAGTAAAGGGCTTGGAACGGGTGATGCGCCACGCTAATGCCGCCGCGAGCAGGCAGCCCACATAGAACAGGAGAAGTCCCATCCCGGCCAGCCAGGCGAAGCCCCACCGCAGCCCGACATGGCACTGCATCCAGTGCAGGTACGAGGCCAGGGGACGGAAAAAGCGGGTGTACTGATGAATCCAGGTGCCGTGCCACCAGGCCAGCCCGTCCTGCCACAGGTTCGGATGTTTCTGGTAACCCCGGATCAGAAAGTACTCGTCGGTGGAGGCAAAATATATGTCGGGCGGCGGCCCGTGGAGGGAGAGACGGACGCGCTCTGTTAAGGAGGAAACATACCCCATAAAATCGTGGTTCTGCCAGACGACCAAAACGAGCAGAACCACGGCCACTATAGTAATTTCCCACCACCGCCATGCAGCTCTTGAAATCAGGGATGTCCGCTTTTCTATACCTGGATCATCGATCATTGGTGCACCATAGTCATCTCTGGTAGTTTAAAGAAAAAAAATACCAGCGTACTCTGAATTGCGTCGGAATCCCCTTATGACTATCCGTAACTATTTCTCGCCGAAAAAATCTTCGGCGAGCAGGACGGCGACATAATCATCAATAGGGCAGGGAGGGGTGCGGAATCCGGGGGGCAATAGGCGCTGCAAGCCGCGCGGCGGGTTCTCATGAAGAAACCGCTGCCGCGCTCGTTGCGAGGTGAAAGCTTCGTTTACGCGCAAAAGCGGTACGGAGGCAGGCAGAGCCTCCTGAAGCGCGCGGGCGAGGGATGCCCCGCCCGTCGCGTCGCCGATTAACAGCATCTCCACCTGGTATTCGCTAATTAGCGGCAAAGCCCGCGCCACCACACGGGCGCGGTCGGCGATTTCCCGGTGCAGCACCGTAACCGGCTCGCCCGGCGTCGTGCCCCGGCATACAACGGCGAGTCCGCATTTGACTGAGCCGGGGTCTATGGCAAGAACCACATTGGGGAGCGGCGCATTGCCGTGCGCCTCGCTACCGTGCGGAAACGTCACTGGCGGAACTGACCTCAAATCTCAATGCGGGCGTGTCCGCAGCACGCGTATCGGCGGCAGCGCGTACGACTACCTGGGCCGCCGGACCCGCCCGCTGCACTTCGTCCAGAAGCTGAAGCCACTGGTCGCCGGAAACACGGACGAGCGTTTCCGCCTCTTCACCCTCCAGGCCGCCGGGCAGATCGGGAGACGGCGGAATAATACCCGACTCCAATAGCTGCTTCCGTACATCCCGGCGCAAAAAGGCATACAGCGAATCGGCGACGAGCGCCTGCGCGCGCGTACCGTCTACCGTTATGCGGCCCAGCACCGCGTTTTGCTGTAAAACGCGCCGGTTACGAAATGTTTTGAACTCAACGGCGACCGGCTCGCCCACAACCGCGTTGGCCGAAGCGACGACCAGCACCGCCACGTCCTCGCCCGCCTGCCGGATCGCATCGGCGGCGGCGGCCACGGAATCCGCCTCGTCGGCAAACGGCTTCTCCGAGCTTTTCGTTCCCGATGCGGCGGCGGTGGTCGCGGTGGCGGTGGCACTTGCTGCTGTCTCGGTGGTGGGAAGCGGCTTCGGCAGAATTACCACGGCTCGCCCTTCCATATCTGCCTTGGCCCCGCGTGAAACCGCTTTTTCCCCGGCTCGTGTCAGCAGACGCCAAAGCTCCTGCTGGGCCGTATCGCGGCTGATACCGGCGGGCAGCGACGCGCGGGCTACCTCCTCGCCGACCTCATAGGTGATGCGGCCCCGGCGCAAAGCAGTCGTATTTTGAAGCGTTTGTCCTAATTCCGTCGCCGCCCGTGCCCGCCGTTCTTCCAGCGCCTGCGTGGTTTGTGTCAGTTCCGCCAGTCGCGCCTGCTGCTGATCGTAGACCGTTTGCTGCGCCTCGACCTGCTTACGCCTCTCCTCCAGTTGGGTGTTCACTTCTCCAACCCACTTAACCAATTCTTTTCCCGTACGCTCGACACTTCTGGCCTTTTCCTGTTCAATGGCAACCCGTCGGTGTGCCGCACCGACGCGCAGCCGGGCGACACGCACGTTTTTCTCGGCGACGCGCACCTTGCGCCGCGCTTCGAGGATGCGCTGCTCTTTGCTTTCCAGGTCGGCCTGTGTTGTCGCCAGACTTGCGCGCGCAGAATTAAGATCGGTCTGCGCCGTTCTTATCTGCTGCTGCGCCTCTTTTAGACCAATCTGGGCGGCCTTTTGCGCTTTCACGGCGGCATTACGAGCCTGTAAACGCTGCTCCGCTTCCCGGCGGGCTTTTTCCGCCTCACGGCCAGCCGCCTGTGCCGCGTCACTCATGCGGTCGGCGGTTGCGCGCTGCTCGCCCACATACACCAGCAGGGACTTGTTTTCTTTTTTCAGGCGCTGGTTGTTGCGATAAAGCGCGGTGCCGTCGCGCAGAACCAGGCGAAAGGTGGCGTTTGAGGCCCACATCAGGCCGAACGATACCAGCGAGATGAGCATTCCGGAGGCGACCGTGGTCACGGTGGCGGTATGACGGGGACGCATACCGAGGAACGTGTGGCGGCGCTTGCCGATGCGGTGACCGATGCGGTCTCCCGCCCAGGCAATAAAGCCGGACAGCGGTATTAAAAGAAGAAAGAACAGCAGCGGAAAGTTCATTTATATCTCCACCCCTGCGCCGAACAATAACAATAGAATAAAAGGGATTTCATTGTACCTTAAGAATTACCGCAGTACCCGCCGGTTCAGCCAGATCGCTGCCGCGATACCGGCCAGGTTGGGCAGGGCAGCCGCCAGCGCCGGGGGCAGCGCGCCGGTTCGGCCCAGCAGCAGCGTTATCTGGAACGTCACCCAGTAGGCGAATATAATCAGGATTGACAGTCCGAACCCGACGCCTTTGCCCGCGCGCTGAGGGCGCACTCCCAGCGGCGCGCCCACCAGCGCGAAGATAAACGAAGCGAACGGCAGGGCGATGCGCCTCGCCACCTCGACTTCGGCGGCCCGCGCGCCGCTTTCGTCTCTGGCTTCGCGCAGAAGGCGGGCGCGCTCGCGCAGCGTACCAATGCCTACCTGCTCCACGGGAAGCTCCATCTGCTTCAATTCCTGCGGCGTTCCCAGCGTGATCGTGCCGCCCGGCCCCAGCAGGTGGTTATCGCGGGTCAGCGTCGTTTCCGCCTCCCACGCCACCGGATTCTCCCCGGCCAGCGACGCGCCCTCCACATCATGCAGCGTCCAGTCGCGCGTGCCCAGCTTCCACGTCGCCCGCCGCGCCCACACATAACCGGTCTGCCGCCCCTGATGCCAGAAATTGATGGCGACGTTCCGCATTTCGCCCCGAACCACGTTGACGCCGCCCTCGACCTGGATCAGGGTCGTCAGCGCCCCCGTCTTGTTTTCGCGAAGCGGATACGAAAAACCGACCGCCGACACATCGCGGCCCGTCGCCGTCTCCTGTACCCGGTCATAGATACGCTCGCGCATGCGATTGGCGGCGGGCACGACGGTATCACCGAACCAGAAGCCGACCAGGGAGACCAGCAGCGCGAACAGCGCCACCGGAAACTCGATCCGCTCGAAGCTTGCGCCGCCCGCGACCAGCGCGACGATCTCGGAATCGCTGGACAGCCGCCCGAAACCGAGCAGGGCGGCAAGCAGCATCGCCATCGGGAAGGTAAGCGCGACGATATAGGGGAGCGTCAGCAGGATCAGACGCCCGATAGTTTGAAGCGGCACGCCTTTGCCGCTGAACTCGGCAAGCCGCAGCATCTCGCCCGCCGCGAAGAACAGCGACGTGAACAGCAGCACCGCGCCGAAGAACCAGGGAACGACCTCTTCGAGCACCAGGCGATCAATACGCGCAAAAAACATACGGGGCCGCCTGCCTACATCTCGAACGTTTCGCCCAGATAAAACTTACGGGCGAGCGGGTCGCGCGCGACCTCTGCGGACGGGCCTGCCGTAACGATCTTGCCGTCGGCCAGGATATAGGCGCGGTCGGTCAGGCGCAGCGTCGCGCGGGCGTTGTGGTCGGTAATCAGGATGCCGATTCCCCGGTCACGCAGACCGAACACGATCTGCTGGATGTCCTCGATGGCTTTGGGGTCCACACCGGTGAACGGCTCGTCCAGGAGCAAAAACGCCGGGTCCGCCGCCAGCGCCCGCGCGATCTCCACGCGGCGGCGCTCGCCGCCCGACAGCGCGTAGCCGCGCGAACCGGCAATATGGGAAATGTGTAACTCTTCGAGCAATTCCTGAGCGCGTTCCCGCCGCTTGCCGCGCGGGTAGCCGACCATCTCCAGCACCAGCAGCACGTTATCTATCGCGGTCAGCTTGCGGAAAACGCTCGCCTCCTGCGCCAGATAGCCGATACCGGCGCGGGCGCGCTTGTACATCGGCAGCTTCGTAATGTCACGCCCATCCATCGTCACTTTACCGTTCGTGGGGCGTACCAGGCCGACGGTCATGTAGAACGTCGTCGTCTTTCCCGCGCCGTTCGGGCCGAGCAGCCCGACGATCTCGCCCTGATTGATGTTGACGGGAACGCCATTGACGACGCGCCGCCCGCGATAAATCTTGACCAGTTCATGCGTCTCAATTCGCTTTCGCACCGGCGGCGCGGCAGGGGCGGGCGCAGCGTCTTTTGTGGCAGTGGATGTGGTCATCGGTGGGGCCTGGGTCTGCTCGCGGGTTCGATGGGGGTCGCCGTGAACGTGCCGCCGTTCAGCTTCACGCGCGTCTGGTTCCCCGGAAGGAATTCGATAAAACCGGATTTTGCCGTCTGCACCGCCGGGCCGGCGAAGCCGGGGTCGCGGATAACCCACCGGACATTGCCGTTGAAGTCGATGCGGCCCCGCACGGGCGGCGCAGTCGCCGAATTATAGGTGGCGCTGTCGCAGGTGACGGTATTGACACGCCGGGCTTCGGGCTGGCGGACGACGATGCGGACGTTCCCGGTGGCGACGGCACGCGAATTATTGTAGCGGCTCGTGGCTCGGGCTTTTCGCGCGGTTATCTGGATTCGTCGCGCCGCCATATCATAATTATTGGACGTGATGATCAGCTTCGGACCGGTTAAGATGCCTCGGATCGTGTTGCCCTCAAGAAACACCTCCAGATTTCCGCCCTCGTTGCGGTAGGTGAACTCGCCAATGCGTGGCAGAGCGCCGCCGCTCTGGGCCAGCCCGCGCGCGGCGACAAATCCAGCCACTGTCAGGGCGATAATCCCGCCGCTGATGATAGCCGCCCCGCGTTGTTTTGCCGCTTTTTGTGTCACTGTCGTAGCCATTTGCGTTGTTAAAATTTCAGGGTCGCCGGGCTGCTCCCGGCAGTCATCCGGATGCGCCGGATGCGCGTGTCGGCGACAAATGCTTTGCCCGGTCGATGCAGGCGGTCTCCCCGCGTCATCCGCACATTGCCGCTTCCGCGACTTTCGTTCCTGTCGGGCCGCCAGGTCATCGTATCGGCGCGCACGGTGGGGGAACCGGGTTCGGTCAGCGAGCGCGCCACAACGTTTCCTTTTCCGGTAACGACATGCGTCTTCTCATCCGCCGTTACTTCCTCCGCCGTAAGCGTCGCCACCAGCCTGCCTTTTTCGTGCAACGTTGCCTTGCCTTTATACAGCAGACCTGCCACGCCGCCGCTGCGGTCGTGCCCGCTTTTTTGACCCACCGCGCCCGCTCGCGCCTTCACCTGCGCCACAACCACGCCCTTCTCATCGAACAGCGTTATCGCACCCCCGCGCACAGTACCCGCAAGGGGAAGCGGCTCCGGTTTCTTTTCTTCAGGCTGCTTCTCCGGCGTCTGTGCCGCGACGTTGGGCGGCGTTTCCGCTTTTCGGGCGCAGCCGAAACCGCTCGTCGCCAGCATTGCCAGAACTGTCGCCGCCGCCGCCGCTGCTGCGCGCCTTCTTCCCCTTCCGCAGTGTAACACGGCCCCTCCCGCACGGCAATCGCCGCCGTTTCCTCAGACATTCGTACGGGCAAAGCGTCGCGTATTATTACAGCCGGACGTTAAGCACCGGCGCAGGAAACGTCGCGGGGAAGGATTGCGTATTAGAACCGGCGCTGTAGCGCCCTTGGGAAATTCTCCGGAAAACATTATGAAACTGTCATTCTTCAGCCGTTATCGTCCCGCTGCGTTCATCCTGGCAGCTATCGCCGTTGTCTTCATGGTCGTCAGCTTTGCGGCTCCACGTGGCGCACTGAGGCCGGTATCCGGTGTCGCGCAGGCAGTGGCGGAAGGGCCGGTCGCGCCGGAATTTCCCGCCAGCGCCGCCTGGCTGAACACCGAGAAGCCGCTTTCACTGCGCGCGCTGCGCGGCAAGGTCGTGCTGCTGGACTTCTGGACCTATGGCTGCATCAACTGCATGCACATTCTGCCCGACCTGAAGAACCTGGAGCGCAAGTACGCCAAAGAACTGGTCGTTATCAGCGTCCATTCGGCCAAGTTCAGCAATGAGGATGAGACGCAGAACATTCGTAACGCGCTGCTCCGCTACAACATCGAGCATCCGGTATTGAACGACGTGGGCATGAAAGTCTGGGAAGCCTACGGCGTAAATGCCTGGCCGACGCTGGTGGTGATCGATCCGGCGGGCCGGGTGGTGGGATCGGTGGCCGGCGAGGGTAATTACGACCTTCTGGATAAGACTATCGGGCGCGTGGCGACCCAGTTCAAGGCGGCAGGCAAACTCGATACCACCCCGGCGCGCTTCGCCCTGGAAGCCGCCAAAGTTCCGACGACGCCGCTCTGGTATCCCGGCAAGGTGCTGGCCGACGCGGAAGGGAAGCGTCTCTTTATCGCCGACTCGAACCACAACCGCATCGTCATCACTGATTTGAGCGGAAATGTGGAAGCGGTGGCCGGGACGGGCGTGGCCGGGCGGAAAGACGGCGCGTTCGATGAGGCGACGTTTCGTAACCCGCAGGGCATGGCGTTGCGCCGCTCACCAGGCGGAGAAATGACACTGTATGTAGCGGATACAAACAACCATTTACTCCGCGCGCTCGATCTGAAAAAGGGGACGGTAACAACGCTGGCCGGGACGGGACACCAGGCTCCGTGGGGCAGCCGGGGCGGCCTGGTGACGGCGGCGTCACTGGCTTCACCCTGGGATGTTCATATAATCGGCGAAGAGTTATACATAGCGATGGCCGGTCCCCACCAGATATGGGTGATGGATTTGAAGACGCAGCGGGTAACCCCTTATGCCGGGTCAGGTCGTGAGGCGCGCACGGATGGGCCGCTTACCGCCGCCGCTTTCGCGCAGCCGTCGGGGCTTGCGACCGATGGCAAACGAATATTTGTAGCCGACAGTGAGATCAGCGCGATACGCGCCGTCGATCTGCCGGGCTTTGGAAAAAACGTGCGGACACTGGCGGGCGGCGATCTGTTCGACTTCGGGGACAAAGACGGGCCGGGAGCGACGGCGCGTTTCCAGCACCCGCTCGCCGTTGTTTACGCGGACGGGGTACTCTATGTCGCCGATACGTATAACCATAAGATTAAGACGCTCAACCCGGCGACCGGACGCACGCACACGTTCGTGGGCGGCGGGAGCAAAGGACCGCAGGCGCTTTTCTACGAACCGGGCGGCTTAAGCCTGGCGAACGGCAGACTGTATGTGGCCGACACCAACAACCATCGCATTCGGGTCGTCGATCTGGCGACAAAGGCGGTTTCAACGCTGCCCCTGAAGAACGTGCCTGCTGCGCTTCCCGCCGAACCGGCACGGCCCCTGCGTCCCGTCGCTTCTGCCGCGAACGACAATACGATTACACTGCCGCCGGTGCAGCTTGCGCCGGACACGCGCGGCGAACTGGTGTTGGATGTGGCGCTGCCGCCGGGACACAAGCTGAACCCCGGCTCGTCCCAGCGGTTTGAGGCGCGTATTGAGGGCGGCGGCGTGGTTCTGGGCAAAACCGTGGTACCGACGGCGGAGTTCACACTGCCGCTGCGTCTTCCACTTTCCAGCGGCAAAGCGGGCACCAGCGGCGTGGCGGTGGCGTCTGCGTCTATCTTCTACTGCTCGGACACGCAGGGCGTGTGTAAGCTGAAGTCGCTGCGCTTCCGCGCTCCGTTCACCGTGGCCAAAGGCGGCGGACGGTCGCTGACGCTTCGCACGGTGCTGGAAAAATAACCGACGTAGCGACCTCGCAGCGGAATTCGTGGTAAAACAAGTCCATCATGACCGAACATCCCCTGTACGGGGTGGAATCGCCTGATAGGCTGGCCACCCTTAAGCGTACCGGCCTTCTCGACAGCAGTCCCGAGGAGGCCTTCGACCGGCTTGCCCGTCTGGCCGTTCGCCTGCTGAAGGTGCCTATCGTTCTGATTTCTCTGGTGGACGAAGACCGGCAGTTCTTCAAAAGCCACATCGGGCTGCCGGAACCCTGGGCGTCCGCCTCTCAAACATCGCTCGCGCATTCGTTCTGCCAGTATGTCGTCGCCACTGCCGGGCCGCTCGTGGTGACGGATGCGCGGGTGCATCCGCTGGTGGGGGAGAATCGCGCGATTGACGAACTGGGTGTGATAGCCTATGCGGGGGTTCCTCTGCTTACCCTGGAGGGGCATGTGCTGGGCGCTTTCTGCGCCATCGACAGTCACCCGCATGACTGGGCGGACGAGGAGCTATGCATTCTGCGTGACCTCGCCGCTTCGGTAATGACGGAGATAGAGCTTCGGCTGGCGGCGCAGGCGGCCCGCCGCCAGGCCGAGGAGATGGCTACGCTGCTCGAATCCACCGGCGAAGGTATCTTCGGCATTGACCGCGACGGAAACTGCACCTTTGTCAACCGGAAGGCTGCAGAGTTATTAGGGTACCTGCCGGGGGAGCTGATCGGAAAAAATTTACATCCGCTTTGTCACCAGACACGCCTGGACGGCTCCTTCGATCCCGAGGAGGAGTGCCCCATCTACCGCGTTTTCCGCACCGGGCAAGGCTGTCGGGTAGATGACGAAGTGATGTGGCGGCGCGACGGCTCCTCGTTCGCCGCCGAATACTCCGCGTATCCTATCCGCGACGGGGACGGCATCAAAGGCGCTGTGGTGACTGTCATTGACATTTCCACCCGCAAGCAGGCGGAAATGCAGCTAAAGGCCGACCTGGAGCGGGAGCACCATATCGCCGAGACGCTTCAGCTTGCCCTGCTGCCGACCATTCCTGAGGACACCTTCCCCGGTCTGCGTGTGGTTACGCTGTATCAGGCGGCTCTGGCCGAGGCTCAGGTCGGCGGGGACTTCCACGACGCCTTCCTGCTGGCCGATGGAAAGGTGGCGCTGGTTGTCGGCGATGCGTCCGGCAAGGGGCTTTCCGCCGCCACCCGCACCGCCGAGATACGCTACGCGCTACGTGCCTTCCTGCGCGAATATCCTCATCCGTCGCGCGCCGTCGCACGCCTGAATGACTTTGTCTGCGCGGCGCAGAGTCTGGATGAGACAGCCGAGGAAGCGTTTACCGTCCTCTGCCTCGCCGTGGTGGATGCCGCGAACGGGCAGGCGATGTTCGTCTCCGCCGGGAGTGAGCCGCCGCTGATTGTCCGAAGCGACGGCGTGATAGAGGCTATCACGGAAGGCGGCCCGGTTGTGGGTTTCGAGCCACGGCAGGAGTACCCGATTTTCAGAACGCATCTCGCGCCTGGTGATACTCTCCTGATGATAACGGACGGTATCACCGAGGCGCGGCAGGGCCGGGAGTTCCTGGGCTATGAGGGCATGATTCGGCTGGTGGAGAAGGCGCGGGAGGCGAAGGCGCTGCGCGCTATGGGGCAGGCGATCCTTGACGATACCTACGCCTTTGGCGGCGGCTCTTTGCGCGACGACGCCTGCCTGCTCCTTGCCGCGCTCCGGTAAGACACCGCGATTGGCTGTCTGCGCTCAGTCCTCATAACCCGCCATTCGGCGCAGAACGCTGCGATTTAGAATCGTGATCGAGCGTCCGCGCCGGGTGATGGCTCCGGCATCCTCCAGACTGTGCAGCGTGCGGGAAATGACTTCCCGCACCGTACCGACCTGCCCGGCGATGGCTTCGTTGGTTTCCCGCAAAGTGAACGTCACTTCGTCGCTCGCCTTTTGCAGCAGATAATCCGCCAGGCGTAGGCACAGAGTGAAGCGTCTGGGCTTTCAGCATCTCCATCATTGCGCATCCGTATCGCCAGCGCGCGCGACCGCCTGCTGGGCGATTTGCGGGTGCCGGTTCATGATAATCTGGAATCGCGGCGAACCACGTAAACAACGGTATCATCAAAGGACGCTTCCGCGCGACGGGTAGTTTCCGCCGTCGAAAAGGGGCAGTTCGGCGACGCTGCCGCCCGGCCCTTCCATGCCCAGTGTCAGTTCCCGGCCTCGATTATCCAGCTTGTACAGTTTCACCCCGCCCGCCAAAACCACCAGCAGGCCGATACACCGCTCGTTCTCTGCGAAAAGCAGCTCTCCCCGGCTCAGGCGTTTTTCTTCCCCGGATGCGGCGATTTCGGTAATGAGGGCGTCCGATAACCCTTTAAGAAACAGGACGCGCCCGAGCGCTTCCAAGCGGTTCATGGACATAGCAGCTCCGTGACAAAAGTCATCGCGTGGTCATCAGGCAGCGCGGTATCGTGCAGCCGTGAACGTTCTCGTGCCATATCAACGGACGCTCGCGGAAGGAAAAACTGCTCATGGCTTACATTATCACGGAACCCTGTATCGGCTGCAAGGATAAATCCTGCGCCACTGTCTGCCCGGTGGACTGCATCCACGAAGGCATCGTGGAAAAGGACGGCAAAATCTACGACCAGCTTTTCGTCGATCCTTACCCCTGTATTGACTGTGGGCTGTGCGAATCGGAATGCCCGGTAGATGCTATTTTCGCGGACGATGAGGTGCCGGAACCGTGGGCGCACTTCATCGAGATCAACGCTCTCTTCTACAGGCAGCCGTCGCACAAGCGATAACTGGAGTTCAAACAAATGTTTGACACCTGTTGACAATCGCGATACAATAACGTCAGTATTTAAGAGCGTGGCGTGGTGAAAGGGCGAACGGGAATGGCGAAGACGACGACGCGGTTTGTGTGTCAGGCGTGCGGCAGTGCGACGCCGAAATGGATGGGACGCTGCCCGGAGTGCGGGGAGTGGAACTCGCTGGTGGAAGAGGTGCAGCGCGCCGCGCCGACCAGCCTCGCCCAATCGCTGGCGCGCAGCGGCGGCGCGCTCCCGGACGGGGCGGGTGGCGGTCTCTCCTATATGGGCGCGGCGCGGAGCGGCCCCCGGCCCATCACTGAGATCGAAGCCGACATTCGCGACCGCTCCACCACCTTTATCGGCGAGTTTGACCGGGTACTGGGCGGCGGCGTGGTGCCCGGCTCGCTGGTGCTGATCGGCGGCGACCCCGGTATCGGAAAGTCCACCCTGCTGACGCAGGTGGCAGGCAATGTGGCGCGCGGCCACGGCCCGACGCTGTATGTGTCCGGTGAGGAGAGCGCGGAGCAGATAAAGCTGCGCGCGACGCGCCTGGGGGCCGACCATGAGAACCTGCTTCTGGCATCCGAAACGGATGTCGCGGCGGTCGCCAACTACGTCAGTCAGATTCGGCCCAAATACCTGATTATCGACTCTATCCAGACCATGCAAAGTCCCGATGTGGAATCCGCGCCGGGAACGGTTTCCCAGGTGCGCGCGGCGACGGCAGCGCTCGCGGCCATTGCCAAGGGCCAGCGCGTTCCCGTCTTTCTGGTCGGCCATGTCACCAAAGAGGGCGCGATTGCCGGGCCGCGCGTGCTGGAGCACATGGTGGACACGGTGCTGTATTTCGAGGGCGACCGCCACCTGACCTACCGTATCCTGCGCGCCGTCAAGAACCGTTTCGGCTCCACCGATGAGCTGGGAATCTTCGAGATGCGCGAGGAGGGACTGGCGGGCGTCGAGAACCCGTCCGAGGTTTTTCTTGCCGAGCGGCCCGAGCACGGCGCGGGTTCCACCGTCACCGCCACCATTGAAGGAACGCGCCCGCTTTTAGTTGAGATTCAGGCGCTGGTCGCGCCCAGCTACCTGACCTCACCGCGCCGCATGGCGAGCGGCGTTTCGCGCGAGCGGGTGAATCTGATACTGGCGGTTCTGGAAAAGCGGGTCGGCATGAGCCTGGCGAACCAGGACGTGTATGTGAACGTGGCGGGTGGGGTGCGCGTGGAGGAGCCTGCGGTCGATCTGGCGATTGCGCTTGCCGTCGCCTCCAGCTTCAAAGAGATGCCCGTAGACCCGCAGGCCGTTTTTCTGGGCGAGATCGGACTTGCGGGCGAGGTGCGCGGTTGTGCTCAGATCGACAAGCGGTTGCGGGAAGCGGGACGTCTCGGCTTTACCGGGGCGATGATTCGAGAAAAAGGCCGAGGGCCGAGACGCCAAAGGTCACGGCCTGAACATTTCCGGGGTGCAAAGCCTGCGCGCCGCCGTGGACCGGGCGCTGATTACGCCCCCCGGCGGCGCATAACGCCACCGCGTGCGCTACCGGCGGCCCAGCCCGAATATAGTTGCGAGGCGCTGCACGAAGGTCGGCGCTTCTGCCTCGGTCAGCGGAATATTCTTGGGTGCGGGCATTACCAGTGTCCGTTCGCGCGGGGCCGCCGGGTAGCGCGTGCTGCGAGCGGAGTTTGCCGGCCCGGCATCTGCCGGTTTCGCCCCCAGTCTCAGAATCTTGGCGGCGATGGCCGGGAACGCCTGCGCGGCGGGAGCATCCGGCGAATGCAGCAGAAACGCCTGCCGTGCCCGCACCGCCTTGCCAATCGACGGATCGCTGGGCACCGTTCCCGCATACGCAATCGGCGCTTGCAGAAAGTGCTGCGCGACCTCCTGGATCCGCCGCGCCGCCGCGTCCGCCTCCGCCGGGGAGGTGGCGTTATTGACGATCAGATGGAAGGGCAGATCATTGCGCTGGTTGTAGGCGACTTTAATGAGGCTATAGGCATCCGCGAGCGCCGTCGGCTCCGGGGTCGTCACCACGATGGCCTCATCGGCGGCGGTCACGAAAGTCAGCACATTTTCGTTGATTCCCGCGCCGGTATCCAGAATCAGCAGGTCGAACTCCTGGGAAATCTGGCTGAGGCCCGCCAGAATCTTCTGACGCTGGTCCGCGCGCAGGTTCGCCAGCTCGGTCAGACCCGATGCGCCCGGCAGAATCCGGATCTGTTCGGGGCCGTAAAGAAGGGTATCGGCAAGCTGCACTTCGCCGCTGAGCACACCGCTCAGGTCGGCGTGCGGCGTCAGGCCCAGCAGAACGTGCAGTTTAGCAAGGCCAAAGTCGGCATCCAGAATGACGACCCGCTGCCCGGCGCGAGCGGCGCATAGTGCGAGCGCGACGGCGAAGTTGCTTTTTCCAACGCCGCCTTTGCCTCCGGTCACGGCAATGGTGCGTGCCTGTTTGGGAGCAGCCCCAGCGGGCAGTGTCCCCGGCAAGCCCCCTGCCGCCGCTGTCTGCGCCGCTTTGGACAGCGACACGGGGGAGCGGGGGTCGGTAACAGAAACGGTTGGTATGACGGACATAACGCCTCCCGGCAAAATCAAACCTTATTAATGTGATTTCTGAACCTATTGTCGGCGAATGCGTCGAATAATCACAGGGAGCAAGGCGGAATAAGTCCGTCGAAATTGCGGGAAAGGCGAAAAAGCCTTTAGGAAGATGCGACGTGAAAAGCCACCGGCGTCATTGCCGATGGCGCGAACTCTTGAAAAGGTTAATCTTCGGAGGCGCGGGGGCCGGTACCCAGCCATTTCTGGAGCCGGGGTTGAAGCAGCGAGTGCAGGCCCATGCCCAGCCAGTAAGCGGTGACATACATTGCGCCGATGCCGACGGAACGGGTCCAGGAAAAATCGAACAAAAGGCGGCAGACGCCGATCATGCCGATAACGGCAAGCAGGAACTGGTACACGTCATAGAACGTCGGCAGCAAGGTTCGGCGATGCATAAGAAGGAGAAGCCCTTTCCTGGTTCATTTAGCCTGTCCCGCGCTGCAAGCGCAGCGCAAGTACAGCAGCAGCGGTCGTCGTCGTTGTTCCCATTGTCGGCGCGCGCCGCAAATTAATGCAGGGAAAATTTAGAACCGCTGGTTTAGTGGGTAGACCGGTTTGGGTAAGTGTACCATCGCTTTCTTTGTATGGCAAGAAGTTTTACCAGGTCGGTGGGCATTCTTCCTATTGATTGCTCCTTATTGACTTCGTTCGCTGCGAGGGATATACTAATTGCGTGAGCAGCACCACCGATACCACTCCTGCCGTTTCTGATCCTTCATCAACAGCAGCGGCTTCAGCAGCGCCCGTGCCGCATCGGCGGATACCCGAATGGCTGACTATCAAAGTTCCCCGGTCGCGTGACATCGGCAGGGTCGAAGGATTGATGCGCGGCGAACGTCTGGTCACTGTCTGTGAGGAGGCGCGCTGTCCCAATCTGGGCGAGTGCTGGAGCAAGGGAACCGCCACCTTTATGGTGATGGGAGATACCTGTACGCGCTCCTGTCGCTTTTGCGCCGTGAAGACAGGCCGGGGCCTGCCGCTGGACCCGGACGAGCCGCGCCGGGTTGCGCTGGCCGCGAAAGAACTCGAATTGAAGCATGTGGTGGTTACATCGGTCAATAGAGATGAGCTGCCCGACGGCGGAGCCAGTCACTTTGCCCGTGTGATCGAGGCGTTGCGGGAAGCGGCTCCCCAGACCAGCGTCGAGGTGCTGACGCCGGATTTTCGGGGCAGGCGCTTCTCGATTGAGATTGTCTGCCGCGCCCACCCGGATGTTTTCAACCATAACGTGGAAACCGTTCCACGCCTGTACCGTACGGTGCGCCCCCAGGCGAAGTACCCGCGCTCGATGGATTTTCTGCGGGCGGTTAAGGAGATCGATGCAACAATATATACCAAGTCCGGCATTATGCTGGGGCTGGGGGAGACTGAAGACGAGGTCGTTCAGGTTCTTTCCGACTGGAAGGATGCGGGCGTGGATGCGGTCACATTAGGGCAGTATCTGAAGCCCGGCAAAGGCTATCTGGATGTGGTGGAGTATCTGCATCCGACCCGCTTCGAGTACTATAAGCATATCGCCGAGCAGATGGGATTCCTGTACGTCGCGTCCGGCCCCTTCGTGCGGTCTTCGTACAATGCAATTGATTTTTCCGAAAAATTCTTGCGGCCCGCAGGGGATGGCACAAGCCAGCCTCCTGACGGTGGCGTTCGCCCGGCAGGCGACGTTCGCCCGGCTATTCCTGGGCTGCGGCGTCTGGAACTTCCCCTCGCCGTTCAGTAACCGCTGCTGCTGCTGCGCCGCGCGGCTCCGGGAGCGCACAGGAGCGTCTGCGTGATTACTACAGCACGTCGCACGCCGCTGGCGTTCCATCACCGTCTTATCGCCCTCCTCATCCTTTTTGCGCCGCCGCTCGTCCTGCTGGGGGCGGCGGGTCGGGCCGTGGTGGCGCATCTGGACGTTCTTCTTGCCCAGACCGCACCTCTTGCCGCCGCCGAAGCATCGCGCTCACTGGGTCGTGAGGTTCGCATTGGAGGGCTGACCCCCGACCTTTCTGTGTCCGGTATCCTGCAGATGGCCTTAAACCGGTCACGCCTGGGAACGATCCCGGTCATGGGCAGCGACATTGCCATTTCCCAGGACAGGCTGTTGAACCGGCGTGAGGCCCTGGCGACCGCTAAACGAGCGCGCATTCTGGTGTCCCTTCCCCGGCTTCTCAGCGGTGATTTCTCGTCCGCATTTCCGCTGATAGAGCTGGAATCGCCGGAACTTCTGCTGATTCGCCGCCCGAACGGGCGATTCAACGTGCAGGACCTGATTAAGCCGCCTGCAAGACCCCGAAGGCAGCCGTTTCGCACCGAGGTAGTGGTTCGTGAGGGGCGGCTGCATTTCCGCGATTATGCCGCTCGCTTTCCGTCCGCACGCCTGCCCGCCGACAACTATTTCGCGGGCGTGGACGTCCGCATCGATATGCGGGGTACCCGCACCATTCGTTTCGAAAGTACAGGCCGCCCCGCTCCGGGCACGCCCACGGCCCGGCGTTTAGGCGAAACTTTCGGTATTTCGGGTTCGCTGGCGCGCGTCAGCGTTGGCGGCCCCGCCGCCGCCGGAACGGGCGCGCGAGCCGTGGTCAGAGTGCGCGCCGAAGACGCCGCCGTGGCCTACTGGTTTGACTATGCTTCCGACCTTCCGGGCGCACGTGTCACTGCGGGAACGAGCGATGTGAACGTTTCCCTGGTGCTTCCTCAGGTTGTCGGCAAGCGAACGCCGCCACCGCCGCTGCAATACGCCGGTACGGCGACGCTACACGGTATCAGTCTGCGGCACCCGCAGGTCCCGACGCCGCTGGAAAATCTTTCCGGCAATGTGCAGTTCAATCCAAACACGCTTCGAGGGGCAGTCTCGGGTTTTGCTTTTCGTTCGCCGGTTTCGGCATCGGGCATTATCTGGGATTGGCAAACGCCGCAGCGGCAGGTCGCGCTGGAAGTGAGCGCGCTGCGCCTGTCGGTGAACCGGGCCTTATCTGCCGTGTTAGCGCGAACGCCGCGAACGCAGCATCTGCCTGCCGGTCTGCGCCTCGGGGACACAGTTTCCCTGGCAGGATATATTCAGGGATCACTGACAGACCCGGTGGTCACAGGAAGCGTCCGCCTGCCTGTCGCCACGTATCGACAGCACCGTATCAATGACATAGCCGCGAACCTCACCTACGCAGACGGGGTGCTCGATGTCTCTCAGGCTACGGCGCACTTTGCGGAGGGCACACTTTCCGGCAAGGTCACGGCTCGCATAGCCGCACCGGCAGATGCCAGCGGTGCTGCAATACGCATGCTGCCCACGCAGCGTATGGAAGCGGGCTTCTCGGTATCAGCATCGGGCATAAACTTAAACAAGATTCAACCGTTGCTGCAAAATGGTGAGCCGATAACAGGCCGTGGTACGGTCGCCGTGGTAGGGAAAGTCACGGCGGGAAAGCTCAGCGCGGCGGCCAATCTCAGCGCGCAAAATGTAGTGACGCGGGGACTTCAGATTCGTGACGCGCGCGCCCGTGTTCTGGTTACGGACAACCGGCTGGTTATCCCGGCGCTATCGTTCACCTCTTCCGCCGGAGCGGCGCGTATCGGCGGGCAGGTGATGCCGAACGGAAGGCTCGACCTGACCGTGCGCGCTGCGGGGGTGGATGCGGGAAAAATCGCCCGCGCCCTTGGCAGGAAAGATCTTCGAGGGATCGCGTACGTTTCCGGGACGGTTCGCGGCACGGTGCGTGAACCGCTTGTTTCAGCGTCTTTCCGCGTTCTGGAGCCAGCCTATCAGCAGTACCGGGCCGATCTCGTCCGAGGCGATCTCACTGCCACTCGCACGCGCCTGACGCTTGGCCCGAACGTTATCGTGCGTCGGGCCTCGCTGTCCGCGCTGGTGTCCGGTACGGTCGCCGTCCAGAAGGGTGCCGCTGCGCCGCGCCTGGACCTCGTCGCGCGGCTGGAGCCGCTGGCGCGGGGCCGCGAGGCGCAGGTGGGAATTGCCGAAGTCCTGCAACTGCTTAGCCCGGACACACCGACACCCGACGACATCGAAGGCGTTTTGTACCAGGCCGCCGTCCGCGTCACCGGCACCGCTGCTAATTCTCGCGTGAATCTATCAGGGCGCTTCCGCAGCGTTGTGCTGTCAGGCATCGAGGTGGATCAGGGCGATTTCTCGGCGCGCTATGCCGACCGGGTGGCGGCGCTTCAGGCCCGTGTCACGCGAGTCGAGGGACAGGCCGTCAATACGGCGCTGGCGGCTTCGGCGCGTGTCGATGCCCGTGGCAATCTGGCCGGTTCGTTCACCTCGGATAATCTGCGCCTCGATCTGCTGGAGCCGCTGACCCGGCGCTATGCCGCCGTGGAGGGCAGCATCTCACTGGCGGGCAGTATTGGGGGAACAAGCGCGCGGCCTGTGGTGACGGCGACGATCACCGGGAACGGCCCCGTACGCGTCGCGGAAATTCCTCTGTCCGACGCGCGGGCGACGGTGCGCTATAATGCGGCGAACGCCGGTATACGCCTATCGGGGCTGTCGTTCCGACAGAACGGGACGACGGTACGTGTCTCGGAGGCGTTCTGGAACCGCCGCACCGGCCTGGCAGGCGCAACGCTCGCGCTGGATACGGCCAACATCGCGACGCTGATTCAGACCCTGACCCGGTCGGGGCTTCAGGACACGCCAGGGGGCGCGCGTCTGGTGACTGCGCTCCGCAGACTGCCGACCACCCTGGCAGGCGATCTGGAGATCGAGCGGCTTCGAGTGAGCGGGCGCGTCACGCCGCAGGGGTTTGCGGAAAGGAACGTCCGCCTGGCCTTGAGCGCAAAATCGTTCACGATAGGGCCGGTGCCGGGGAATGCGGTATCCGCCGACATTGCACTGCGAAACGATCTGTTGACGGTGAATACCTTTGTCGTTACGAACGCGGCGCAGGAGACACGAATAACCGCCACCGGAAGCGCGGACGTAGGAGAACTGCTGGAAACCGGAGGCGCTCCGGGACAGATTGTCCAGCCGCTGACGCTGGAATGGAACAATGCTTCGCTCGCTTTGCTGCGGACATTTGTCCGTGATGTGCCGACGGACGTCAACGGGCGAGCCGATATTACCATTGTGGCGCGGGGGCGAACCCGTGCACCGACCGTCACCGCATCGCTGTTCGGACGCGACGTTACGGTTGCGGGCAAGCCACTCAGCCTGGTGAGCGTCCCTGCTGTCGTGCTGAGTCCCGTGGCAGGCCGCACGATAGAAGGACTTCCGGCTGGGCAAATCCGGTTCACTGACCGCGTCCTGCTGCGGCGCGGCGACAACCAGATCGAATTGTCCGGTTCTTTGCCGTTTGCCTACGCTAACTTCCGCATTCCGGCGACCGAACCCATAAACCTGACGGCGGACGTGCCTCAACAGGATGTCGATCTGATTTTCGATCTTCTGTCCGTTTCCGCGCCGGAACTGACGCGCGAGGCGGTGGGCGGAACGATTGCCGCTCAGGTGAACGTCGGCGGCACTCTCCAAAATAGGAACCTTTCCGGCTTCGTTCGCATCGCGGAGGGACGGTTCCGTCTGCCGCGAAAAGAGGGTGAAGGGCGCGACCGCATCAACCCGGTTGATCGTCTGGATGTCGATTTGCAGCTCGACGGAAGCACGGTTTCCGTTCAGCAGTTCGTGTTGGCGCTGGGTGCGCCGAGCGGGCAGCGGGGTAACTTCGGTCGCTTGACCCTATCGGGCGACGTAAACCTGGCAACGCTGGAAGTCGCGCGAAGGACGCCCGCCAGACCGTCCGGGCCGATTTTGACGGGCGGTGTTCTTGACCTGATAGCGACCTTCGATAATTTCCGACCGGTTACGGAAAACCTGCTCGGGCGGGGCGACGTTATGCGAGGCCGCGTCAATGGAATCGTCAGGATTACTGGTGGATTAGGGCGGCCCCGGCTGGCGACCCCGGCGGGCCAGCCGCTCCGTGTCGCCGACGCCTTTTTCCAGCCGCCGTCCGGTCAAGCCAGTGGCGGCGGCAGGGCCATTGCGCTGCCCGTGGACCCGATTTTCGATCTTGCCGCCGTAACGGAAGACGAGGCGGTGGTGAACGCGCCGGTGCGGTATCGTGTGGAGGCGGAGGGAAGCGGCGCGCTGCGCGGGACGCTTGCCGCGCCGAACCTGACTGCCAGCCTGCGTGTGCAGCGGGGGTATCTGCAATTACCGACCACCCGCTTTACGCTTCAGCGGGGCGGCGAGATCGCTCTTGCCTATCGTCCGCCGCAGGACACGCGCCTTACGGTTTCTGATCTGGCCGCGCGCGCCAATGTGTACGTTCCTTCCGGAATCGCGCCCAGCCTGGATATACGCGCCCGCGAAGGCGGCGTGCTGGCAAGCGCCGCGCCGCGCACCACAACCCGCTCCACGCGCTATCGCATCACCGTAGAATTCGACGGCTCGCTGCTGCTCGACCCAACCACGGGTGAATTCGACCCGCAGGACCTGAACCGCAAAGTCACGTCGGACCCCCCGCTGACCGAGGCGCAGATCGTCGCGCTTCTGGGGTCGGAGCAGCAGATACGCGCCGCCGTCGCCGGGAATGTGGAACGGGCGCTGTCGCAGACGTTTACGCAGGTTTTCAGTTCCAGTCTTGTACCGTCGCTGCTGTCACCTGTGGAACAGTCGGTCGCTTCGGCGCTGGGGCTGGAAGAGTTCGGCCTGGACTACAATCCCGACGCCCCCCTGACCCTGCGCTTTTTGAAGCGCTTTTCCAACCCCTTCGAGCGCTTCCTGGCCGAATACACCCGCACTATCGGCACGCGCAGCCAGCCCGGTGTGCCGCAGCCCTACGATGCCCGCCTGTATTATGAGCTGACCCCGCGTCTTCAACTCGGCGGATCTACCAACGAACAGCGCGATTTCACCCTCTTTTTGCGCGGCTCCTTCTCGTTCTGACATGTCTCAGCGAGGAGGCGCGGCATGGTACAATGGACGGAGCGCGGGCGGTGAATCGTGAAACTTTACCCCGTGTACGCTGTCTGAGCAGGAGAAGCAGCTTGCGGCGCAAAGAACGTCCGCAGTTCGTGGTCGCTTCCCTGCGGGCCGGGAGGAGCCGGCGTGGGTAACCCACCGGTAGATGACGAGGATCGCGGACTCTCGTTCGAGCAGATTCACAGGAAATACGAGACCAAGATCTTTAACCTGATCCTCCGTCTGGTAAACAACCGGGAGGATGCCGAGGACCTGACGGTAGAGACATTCGTCAATGCGTACCGTGCCTGGGACCGATTTCGCGGCGATGCCCGTGTGTCTACCTGGCTGCACCAGATTGCCGTCAACAACTGCAAGAACCGCTTCAAGCAAAACGACCGGCGGCGGGAGTTCGAGCCGATCTCTCTGGATGACTCTATCGAGACCGATTCCGGGGAGATGGGGCGAGAGGTAGCCGACTATCGCGATATACCGGAGCGTGTCCTTCTGGAAAACGAGTTCTCCGCCCAGATAAAAAAAGCGATTGACGCCCTCGCGCCGGAGTACCGGATGGTGCTCGTGCTGTGTGAGATGGAAGACATGAGCTATGAGGAGATAGCGCGCACTCTCGATTTAAGCGTCCCCGCCGTAAAGACCCGGCTGCACCGCGCCCGCCAAAAGGTGAAGCAGCGCCTGGAGCCGTATTATCGCGGCTGGGGAGCACGAACCTGACTACTATCCTCGCCGCCGATGCGGCTCAAGGAGAAATACGCAACCTATGTGTTTACGAATAGCCGCCCTGCCTGTGGCGGCTCTGGTGATGAGTATAGCCGTTCCGGCGGCGCTGGCGCAGGAAACGGAGGCCGTCGCCGAAGGGAAAGCCATCGTCGAAGTCGTCGTGCGTGGTCTGGTCAATACGAACCAGGAGACGGTGCTGACGGCGGCGCAGCTTAAGCCGGGCGGTGTTTTCGCCAACCGGACTTTTGAAGAAGACTGGCGAAGAATCCGTGATCTTGGCCTGTACGCTTCGGTCGGCGGTCGGGTGGAAACCACCCCGGACGGCAGGCTGCGCGTTATCTACGAGGTGGTCGAAAATCCTCGGATCACCAACATCCAGATCACGGGCAACCAGGCGGTGCGGACGGAAGATTTGCGCACGCAGATTCGTTCCAATCCCGGCGAAGTGCTCAATACGGTGACCGTCGAGCAGGATATTCAGCGTCTGCAAAACTACTACAGCACGCGCAACTTCCTGGCTTTCGTTTCCGATCAGGCCGGAATCGATCCTAAAACCGGCGTTCTGACCTTCCCGATTGTCGAAACCATCGTCGAAAATGTCCGCATCGAGGGCAACAAGAAGACCAAAGATTTTGTGTTCCTGCGCGAAATGCGGAGCAAACCCGGCCAGCCGTATAACACCGACGTGCTGCAAAGAGACCTGTCCCGGATTGCCGGGCTTCAAATTCTGGATGACATCGGCCCGGCGCGGCGCGAGCCGGGTTCGGAATTGGGCCGGGTCAACCTGATTATCCCGGTGCAGGAGCGGCGCACCGGCTCCATCGGGGTGAGCTTCGGCTATTCCACCCGCCAGCGCCTGGTGGGCGCACTGGAGCTTGCCGAAACGAACTTCCGGGGACGGGGACAGGGACTTAACTTCCGCTGGGAAGTCGGGGGCATTGCTTCACGCAACTCGTTCGAGGTCGGCTTTTCGGAACCGTGGATCGACCGGCAAAACACGTCGCTGTCCCTGAACCTGTTCGACCGTGTTGTGTACAGGTTTAACCGCTCTCTATCTAACAATGCCACCGGCGGACTGGACGATGATCCTTATTTCGAACGGCGGCAGGGCGGCGTGGCGACACTTTCCCGGCCCTTCGCGGACACGACGCGCGGTTATATGACGTTCCGTACCGAAAAGATCGATGCCAGCAGTTTGGCGCTTGACTATACCAGCTTCACGGATGAACAGATTCGCCGACTCCGGGGCGCGCTTATCCAGAACGGCGGCGTTGCATCGATAACCCTTCGCTCAGCGACCAATACCCGTGACTTCGACCTGGACCCGGCCAACGGTTTATTCTTTTCGCCTTCCGCCGAGTTCGGTACGTCGGATTTCGACTATGAGAGGCCCCGCCTGAATCCGGCCTATGTCAGCGACGCGGCAACCCCCGGTGTCCCTCGCGTTCTGATTGACCGGCGTAACGAACAGGGAGGGTTCGCCAAATACAACATGGACCTGCGGCGTTACTTCTCGCTGTCGGGGCCGCGCCGCCAGAGCCTGGCTGAGCCAAAAAGAGTTCTTGCGACGCGCGTGCTTTTTGGCGCGGCTTCGGGCGCTATCGGCTTTTCCGAGCAATATTTCGTTGGTGGGGCGGAAACGCTCCGCGGCTACCCGGACGACCGCTTCTGGGGAAACCGTCTGTTTCTGGCGTCCGCTGAACTGCGCCTTCCCCTTGACCCTCGCGGAACCGTCACCGGTGTTCTCTTCTCGGATGTCGGTGATGCCTGGGGAGCGACGGAGCTAAACCGGGAAGACATTCCCGGCTTTCAGCAGCACAGCAGTTTCAAGGCCAATGTCGGTGTCGGCGTCGGCCTTCGCCTGAAAACACCTGTGGGGCCGGTGCGCCTTGATTACGCAGTCGGTGAAGGTTCACGTACCCACTTCGGCGTCAGTCAGAGCTTTTAATGGATCGGCGGCGCGACAAAATATTCGCGCCGCCACGGATAAAGAATTAAGGAGAAACTTTTGCCTGGAACACGCATCCAAAAGTTAACGAATGTATTGGCGGCGCTCACTCTGGTAGCGGGCGCATCCCTTATCGGCAGCAGGCCGGCGGCGGCGCAGAATCGTCCCGCCGCGGCTCCCGGAGACATGCGCAGTCTGATTGCCAGTGTCGATTCGCAGCGATTGTTAACGGAATACAAGCTCCGTAAAACGTCTTCCGATGAAATCGACCGAATCCAGACGAGTATGCGTCAGGTTCTGGAGCGGCTTGAGTCCAACTCCGCCGTATTCTTGACGGAAGCGGAGATTCGCGAACTGAGCGGCCTGCTGGAAAAGACACAGCAGACAGATGCCGACAAGGTGCGCGTCAGTGCACTGGAAAGCAAGGCCCGCGAATACAGCGCGGAGCTGACTCGGCTGCAAAATACCACTTCGCCGTCGGAGCAGCAAAGGGCGCGGCTTCAGGAACTGGCGGGCCTGCGCCAGAAGGGCATTCAGGCGGCGAACGCGCTGGGGCAGGGCTTTCAAGCACGGCTCACGGAGCGGCGCGAAACCCTCGGACAGAAGGTGGTAGAGGATGTGCGTGCTGCCATCGCGAAAGTGGCGGCTGCCAGAAACCTGGCGCTGGTTTTCAGCAATGAAGTCGCTCTGTACGCCGCCAACGACATTACCGCTGAGGTTCTCAAGGAGCTTAACCGGTAGGCCATTGGTTTTGCGTTTGCCGCTTTTACGTCAGCGATGGCAGTGGCAGGCGTATTTCTGGGTGGCTGCGGCACGCGGCCCCGGCCTGTGCCGCCGCCACCGCCCGCTGAACCCGCCTATGTTTCGCTGGAGCGTCTGGCGCGGCAGCACCCGTTGTGGAATGATTTGCAGCGTTTGGAAGCGACGGCCCGGCGGCTCGAAAAGGTGAGCAGCGGCGGCAACAGAAGAGGTGGCGGCAGCAATACTGCTGTAGCCGCCGCCTCGGTGGGCAGGACGGCAAGCGCCTATATACTGCCGGAACTGGCATTGCCCGCCGCGCCGCAAGGCAGTTCTTCTGGCGCAGCGCTGTTAAGACAGATGGGCAGCAAAGGGGAGACGCACCGTGTCCAGCTTGCACGGCGTCTTCAGCGCCTGCGTGATCGCGAACTTAAGCGGCGACGCGGCCACCTGGAGGCGGCAAGTGATCGGGAACAGGCGCGGCGTGCGCGTGAATTGCTGGAGGGGGTTAATATAAGTGCCAGGTTCCGGCAAATTCTTGAACAAATCTCCGAAGATCCCGCCAACGAAGTCATAAAAAAAGTCGCTCCGCCGCCGCCGAACGCGACATTGCTGGGAGCGGACGACCGGAAGCCGCTGGATGATTATGCGGCAGCCGTGGCATCCGTGAGATCCTGGATAGCCGCCCTGACGGCTTCTCTAAATCTCGGATTGATCCCGGAAACGAGAACCGTGCTGGAGAACCGGCTGGTAACGGCGCGCGGCGCGCTCAGTGAACTGATAGCACTGGAACAGCAGGCGCGTCGGCAGGCCGAACTGGAAGCTGCGGCGGTTCTTGAGCAGGCTGCCCGCCAGGACCGGTCGCGTATTGACCGGGAAATAGCCGGACTGCGCACCCGGTATAAAGTCGAGATCGCGGAGCGTGTCCAGCGCGAACAGGCGCGTCTAAACGACGATCTGGCAATGGTTCAGCGCCTGTCGCGGACGCTGAAAACGACCGCTGGGGACGAAACGTCCGCCCGACCGTACGTGGTTCCTGTCCCTATTCGTGGATCGGATCGAAACGGTCTTACCGCGCAGGCGGCGGCGCGTGTTCGTGAGCAGCGGGACCGGTTAGGGCGATTTCTGCACGCCGATGTCCAGGCGGCAGTGCGGGATATTGCCGTAGCGAATAATATACAGGTATCGTTTAATAGAAGTAAATCAGGCATGCCGGACAGGACTGAGGAGTTTGCCCGATGGATCGGGTACGGAAGCCAGGGCACGGGGGAACGCAAAAAGTGAAAGAAACAAGGGCAAGAACCGTCGCTGAACTTGCGGAAGTCGTCCGTGGCCGTGTTTACGGCGATCCGCGAACGGTGATTCGAGGAATCGCCGCTATCGAGGACGCACGTATCGGCGATATAACCTTTGCCGAAAGCAGACGCTTTCTGCAAAATGCCGAGCAGTCCGGTGCGTCCGCCGTGCTTGCGCCGGAAAGCGCCGATGCCGGTGGGGGACAGAAAACACTGATCCAGGTTGCGAACCCGCGCCTTGCCTTTGCGCAGCTGCTCGATCTTTTCGCGCCGGAGCAGTACCTGGAGCGCGGGGTTCATTCCTCTGCCGTCGTCGGTTCAGGTTTCCGGCACGGGGGCAATCTCTCCGTAGGCGCGCAGTGCGTCATCGGGGAAAACGTTCGTCTGGGCGACAATGTCACCCTTTACCCGCTGGCCTTTATCGGTGACGATGTGGAAATCGGCGACAATACGATCATCCACCCGCACGTTACGCTCCTTCGCGGTACGGTGGTCGGGGCGAACTGCGTTATCCATTCGGGGGCGGTTCTGGGGGCGGACGGCTTCGGCTATCTCACTCTGGGCAACAAGCACCGGAAGGTGCCCCAGATCGGGAATGTCGCCGTGGAAGATGACGTAGAGATAGGGGCGAATACCACCATAGACCGTGCCCGCACCGGCTCGACGCGCATCGGAGCCGGTACGAAGATCGATAACCTCGTCCACATCGGTCATAACTGCGAGATCGGCGAAGACTGTATTATTGTGGCGCAGGTCGGCCTTGCCGGTGGCGTGCAGGTGGGCCGTGGGGCGATAATCGCCGGGCAGTCCGGTGTCAAGGAGCAGGTTAAGATCGGCGAGGGAGCCGTTCTGGGAGCGCAGTCCGGGGTGATGGGCGATGTTCCCGCCGGGGCGTTCGTTTCCGGCTATGGCCCGCGCCCGCACAAAGAGGTTTTGAAGACCAATGCGGCTCTGGGTCAGCTCCCCGACCTGCTGAAAAAGTTCCGGGCGATGGAGCGCCGTCTGGCGGCATTGGAGGGCGGCGGTGAAAAGGGCAGGCGGCGGGAAGCGGCGTGAACCCGGAAGCGGGTTTGCCTGACGTGCGCCGATCCACCTTAGCCCGGCCCGAAACAGTACAGGGTATCGGTATCCATACCGGCGCTTCCGTCGGGGTGACGCTCGTTCCTGCCGCCGAAGAAGAGGCGACAGCACCGGGCGTCATTTTTCGTGTGGCGGGCAGCAAAAAGGAGATACCGGCTCTGGTGTCGAATGTTGTCGACACGGCGCGCTGCACGGTTCTGGGAAGCGGCGGCGTCACGGTCGCGACGGTTGAGCACCTGCTTTCCGCGCTTTGCGGCATGAACGTCTCCGATGTTATTGTGGAGGTGGACGGGCCGGAACTGCCTATAGGCGACGGAAGTGCGCTCGTTTGGACGCAGGCTCTGGCGGCAGCGGGCACTGTTCCGCTGGCCGACGTAGGGGACGAGACAAGGAAACCTCTGGCGCTGGAGGAACCGATTGTCGTTTATGGCGACCGTGGCGCTTTTGTGGCGGCGTATCCTTCCGAGGCGCTGCGCCTGACCGTGGCGATTCAATTCGACCACCCAATGGCGGGTACACAGGTGGCGCGCTGGGAACCGATGGGTACGGGCGCTTCGTATTCGGTGGAGATCGCTCCTGCACGAACGTTCGGCTTTGATTTCGAGGTCGAGGCGCTCCGGGCAGCGGGGCTGGCGCGCGGCGGAAGCCTTGAGAACGCTCTGGTCATTTATGATGACCGCTATTCGAGTCCGCTCCGTTTTCCCGACGAGTTGGCCCGACACAAACTGCTCGACCTTATCGGCGATCTGGCCCTCGTGGGCGTACCGATTGTCGCCGACATCGTTGCGGTCCGGCCCAGCCACCGGCTGAATGTGGCCCTGGCTAATCGTTTGGCCGCGTTTTTTCGTTAGGGAGATTCTGATTTGCCATCGGACGACACGCCTCAGGAAGCTGCCAAATACGCTACGCCGGTGGAGGCAAGACGACTTCTTGCCTTGCTGCCGCATCGTTACCCGTTTTTGCTCGTGGACAAGATTCTGGAACTGGAACTCGGGCAGCGTGTCGTCGGCCAGAAGAATGTCACCATCAACGAACACTTCTTTATAGGCCATTTCCCTGAGCGCCCGATTATGCCGGGCGTGCTGATTATCGAAACTCTGGCCCAGGTCAGCGGTCTGCTGTTGCTCACCCTGGGCGAAAACCAGGACAAACTGGCCTTTCTCGCCAGTATCGAGAAAGCCCGCTTCCGCAAGCCGGTGGTGCCCGGTGATGTTCTTATCGCGGAGGTCAGCCTGATCCGCGCCCGTGGCACAATTGCCTGGGTCAAGGCCGAAGCGCGCGTGGACGGCGCGCTTGTCTGTGAGGCAGAACTCTCCCTCGCGCTGATTCCCCGTAATCAAGACGGGCATTCTTAGCAAGCATGACCACCAGCAGCCACAACGACGTTCCCTTCATCCATCCGACCGCCGTCATCGACCCGTCCGCCGAACTGGCCGAAGGCGCGCAGGTCGGTGCGTATGCCGTTATCGGTCCTGCCTGCACCGTTGGCGCGGGCACAGTCATCGGCCCTCAGGTCGTTATCGAAGAGTTCACCCATATTGGACGCGACTGTCAGATTCGCGCCGGGGCCGTTCTGGGCGGGCCGCCCCAGGATTTAAAGTTCAAGGGCGAGCGGTCGTACCTGCGTATCGGCGACCGGAACCTGATTCGGGAATTCGTGACCATGCACCGGGGCACCGGCGAGGAGTCGGAAACCGTCCTCGGCGACGATAACCTGATCATGTCCTACTCGCACCTGGGCCACAACTGCCGGGTCGGGAACCATACCATGCTCGCCAATAACGTGCAGCTTGGCGGGCATGTCACTGTCGAAGACGGGGCAATTCTGGGTGGCCTGGTCGGCATCCACCAGTTCGTGCATATCGGTAAGATGGCTATCGTCGGCTTCCATTCCAAGGCCGTTCAGGATATACCGCCGTTCATGCTGGCTGACGGCTCGCCTGCCTCGGTTCTCGATATAAACGTGCGCGGCCTGCGCCGCGCCGGGATTCCCCCAGCCTCACGCGCCGCGCTGCGTCATGCCTATAAGCTTCTGTACCGTTCGAACCTGAATGTCTCACAGGCGCTCGAAGCCATTGAGGAGGAGGTGGAACCCGACGAGGAAGTCGAATACCTCGTCGCCTTTATCCAGCGCATCAAGGGCGGCTCGGCGGGACGGCAGGACGACCGCCCCCGGCGGTAATGATGAACGAACAGACGACGTTTTTTACACTCCGGATATGCCGCCGATAGAGATTGCGATCAGCACCGGCGAGGCTTCCGGTGATCGGGTCGCGGCAAGCCTCGCCGAAGAGGTATGGCGGCTTTGTCCCGATGCGCATATCTGGGGAACGGGCGGCAAGCATATGCGCCGCGCCGGTGTGGAAATTCATCAGGACACCAGCCGGTGGGGCACCGTGGGCTTCGCGGCCATCATCAAGCTGATTCCGAAGCTTTTCGCCCTGCGCGCCTCGCTGAGGCGCGAACTGCTGCGCCGTCCCCCGAACGTGCTGGTTGCGGTGGATTCCGGCGGGTTCAACATCGGCTTCGGGCCGTTCGAAGGCATGGTTCCGTGGGCGCGGCGGAACCTGCCCCAAACGCGCATCCTGTACTACTTTCCCCCCGGCTCCTGGCGGCGCACGCTGAAAGGCTCCTCGCTGGCCGGTATCACCGATAAAGTAGTGACTCCCTTTCCGTGGTCGGAGGAGCAGCTTCGCCGCTTCGGAGTGGATGCCTCGTTCGTAGGACATCCGCTGCTGGATCTGGTGCATCCTTCGGAGCCGACGCCGGTTTTCGCCGACCGCTACGGGGTGGACCTGGGACATCCGGTGGTGGGAATTTTTCCAGGCAGCCGCCCGCAGGAAATAGCCCATATTCTGCCCTACCAGCTTCGGGCGGCGGCGATCATCCACCGGCGCGTCCCCGGCGTTCAGTTCCTAATCGGCCTTGCACCGACGGTAGATCGGGCGGAGGTGATCGCCCAGGTGGAGCGGGTGCGGCGGCAGTCCGCGCGCGAGCGCGAAGAACAGGAGGACGCGGACGAAGAATCTGCGCCGGACTCGCACCTGCCGCCGCTTCTCACCACGCAGGGCACACTGGTTCCGCCCGACAAAGTTATACAGCAGCGCAAAGACTGGCTGAAACGCGTGGATGAGCGGCGAAGCGTGGACGATTTCCGGCTTGCCATCGTGGAAGAGGCAACCTATGATGTGATGGCGGCCTCCGATGTCCTTATCACCACGTCAGGCACGGCCACATTGGAAGCGGCGATTTTGGGTAAGCCCATGGTGATTGTCTACCGCATGTCGCGGGCCAATGTGCCGGAAATGTGGCTGATACGAAAGTCGCTGCCGACGCATGTGGGCCTGCCGAACCTGCTGGCCGACCGGCGTATCTGCCCGGAACTGTTGCAGGACGCCGCCACGCCGGACGCAATCGCTCAGGAGATTATCGATCTGCTGCTGGAGCCGGAGCGTCTGCTGCGGATGAAGAACGATCTGAAGGCGGCAGTGAACCTGCTGGGTGAGCCGGGCGGAGCGGCGCGGGCGGCGCGTCTGGTGGTGGATTTGGCGGAGGCGGGGCGAGGGGAACCCCCGCCCGCTGCCGGGGCGTAAGCAAGGCAGGAAAGCCTGTGGGACATCGACCCATGACAACGCATAAACAGATCGGAAAACGGCTGCTGGCGTACCTGCGTCCCCACGCGGGCAAACTGGCGCTGGGCCTGCTCTGCGGCCTGCTGGCAGGCGCGGTTCCGGCGGGCATCTTTGCTATGATCCGGCGCTTTGAGGATGCGACGCGCGGCGCGGGGGGAAGTCTGGAGCCGCTGACCGCTCTGTGCGCGTCCATCGTCCTTTTTTACGGTCTGCTGTGGTTGTTTTCCTACGGTCAAAGCGTGCTGCTGGCCGAGGTGGCGCAGCGTGTGGGCATGCGTCTGCGCAGCGATGTCTACGCCCATCTGCACAGCCTGTCGCTGTCCTATTTCCACCAGCGGCGAACCGGCGCGCTGATGAGCACGCTGACCAACGATGTGCCCAAACTGCAAAACGCCGCGATGATGGTTAAAGATGTCATCGCCACCCCGATACAGGTCGTGCTGTATCTGACCCTGCTGTTTATCGCCTCCTGGAAACTCACGCTTTTTGCGCTCCTGGTCGTGCCCGTGATGGCGGTCGCCATTCAGCTTTTGTCGCGCCGGATTCGCGGTATCTCGAATCAGTCACAGCAGAAGATGGCGGATGTGACGGCGGTGATGGAAGAGACGCTGTCCGGGGTGCGCGTCGTCAAGGCGTTTTCCGCCGAGCAGCATGAGGTGCGCCGCTTCGACCAGGAAAGCCGCAGCGCGCTGGATATCTCGATGACCGGCGTGCGGCGCGCGGCGCGGCTGCGTCCTACTATCGACTTTATCGGCGCGCTCGGAATCGCCCTGACCCTGTGGATCGGCGGGCGCGAGGTAATCGGCGGGAGGATGCAGTTCGACGATCTGCTCGCCTTTTTATACGCGGTAACGCAGCTTGCCAGTGCGGTCGGCTCGGTGGGAAGCCTGCGGGTGGCCTGGGAAGAGATGATGGGCGCGGCGGATCGTATCTTTTCCGACGTTCTGGATGTGGTTCCCGACGTGCGCGACGCGCCGGATGCCCGCCTTCTGCCGCCGGTCGCGGGGCGCGTGGAGTTTCGCGGCGTCTCGTTCGCCTACCAGGAAGGGACGCCGACGCTTTCCGACATCTCCTTTACGGTTCAGCCGGGGGAGGTTGTCGCGCTGGTGGGGCCGTCGGGCGCGGGCAAGTCCACGCTCGCCGATCTGGTGCCGCGCTTTTACGACCCGACCGGGGGAAGCGTCGTTATTGACGGGTACGATATTCGCAGCGTCACCGTGGATTCGCTGCGCCAGCAGATCGGCATCGTTCCCCAGGAAACGGTGCTGTTTTCCGGAACGATTCGCGACAATATCGCTTACGGAAGGCGAGACGCTACGGACGCAGAGATAGAGGCCGCTGCCCGCGCCGCCAACGCGGACTCGTTTATCCATAGCTTTCCGCTGAAATATGAAACCGTTATCGGGGAGCGGGGAGCGACGCTTTCGGGCGGCGAGCGCCAGCGGGTCGCCATTTCCCGCGCCCTGCTGGCGAACCCGCGTATTCTGATTCTGGACGAAGCGACCAGTTCGCTCGATGCCGCTTCCGAGGCGCTGGTGCAGGAGGCGCTGGAGACGCTGATGCGTGGACGGACGACGCTGATCATCGCGCACCGTCTTTCGACCATCGTTCATGCTGATAAGATCATCGTTGTCCGGCAGGGGCGCATCGCCGAGATGGGCACGCACACGGAACTGATGGCGCGCGGCGGCGTCTACGCCGCGCTTTACGAAACGCAGCGCAACGCCGCCGAGCTGTACCTGCCCGAACAGTGAATACTCAAACCGCTCCGCCGACACCACGCCGCGCGCCCGGCAAAAACGCCCCGCTGCGCCCCCTGTCCTGGAAGACTCGAGTGCTTGCCGCGCTCCTCAACGGGCTGGTGCAGGCGGTCTGCGCTACACTGCGTTTAAAGGTGGTCAACGAGGCGCTGATACGCGATTCGGACAGCCAGAAGCGCGGGTTTATCAATGTGACCTGGCATGGCCGCATCTTCATTCCGCAATACCTGTACCGGGGGCGCAGGTACTGGACAATTATCTCGTTGTCGCGGGATGGCGACCTGACGGCGGAAAATTTTCGTCGCGCCGGGTTTCGCATCATTCGTGGCTCGACCAGTCGGCGCGGCTTTTCCGCCGCGCGCGAGGTGCTGGCGGTGCTGGCAGCGGGCGAGCCGCTGGTATTTGTGCCGGATGGGCCGCGCGGGCCGTCGGGTAAAGTGCAGAATGGGGTCGTTTATTTCGCGCAGCGCTCCGGTCTTCCGATTATCCCGAGCGGCACCAGCGCATGGCCGCGCTGGCTGCTGCCCACCTGGGATCGATTTCTGATTCCTTCTCCCTTTGCGCGGGCAATCTGGATTTTTGGCGACCCCATTTATGTTGGCCCGGACGACGATCTTGATGAGGCCGCCGCGCGTGTCGAGACGGCGATCCATTCCCTGGAAGCCGAGGCCGAACGCCACGTTCTGCCCGCTTCGCGGACAAAAAAACAATGACAACACTGCAACAAAAAGAGACAATCCCATCCGAGGAAATCACCAAAAACGGCGTGTCCCCAGCGGCGGCGGCGGACGCGGCGACGGTAGTCCCGCCGTCGTCGCTGTATATCAACCGCGAGCTTTCCTGGCTGCTGTTCAACAAGCGGGTGCTGGAAGAAGCGATGGACGAGCGGCACCCCTTGCTGGAGCGCGTGAAGTTCCTGGCCATTTTCGGGTCTAACCTGGATGAGTTTTTCATGATTCGCGTGTCGGGGCTTCAGGCGCAGCGCGCGGCGGGTATCGCCGATGTCGCCGGGGACGGCCTGACCCCGACGGAGGCGCTGGCGCAGATTGCGGCGCGGGTGGACGAACTGCTCCGTGAGGCGCATGTCTGCTGGGAGCGTCTGCTGCACCTGCTGCGCGCTCAGGGAGTGGAAGTGCGCCACTATGCGGAACTCTCCTCCGCCGACAAAACCGCGATGACGGCCTATTTCGAGGACGAAATATTTCCCGTGCTGACGCCGCTGGCCGTCGATCCGGGCCACCCGTTCCCGCACATCTCAAACCTATCCCTGAACCTGGCCGTGGTGGTGCGCGACCCGGCGGTCGGGGAACGTTTCGCCCGCATGAAGGTGCCCGGTACCCTGCCGCGCCTGGTGCCCTGCCCACCCGAAGAGGGCACCCACACGCCGCATCGGTTCGTCTGGCTGGAGGAGGTTATTGCGGCGCATGTCGGCACGCTTTTCGCCGGGCTTCATGCAGTCGCGGCCTACCCCTTCCGGGTGACACGGAATGCCGATGTCGAGATTCAGGAGGATGAGGCGGAGGACCTGCTTCGCACCGTGCAGCAGGGTATCCGCGAGCGTCATTTCGGTTTCGTAACCCGCCTTGAGGTTACGGAGGCGATGCCGGATCGTATCCGCGATCTTCTGGTCGAGAATCTGGAGATGGATTCGCGAAATGTCGTCGTCGGTGCGGGGGAGATGGGCCATTCGTCGCTGATGGACCTCATGAAGCTGGATCGTCCCGACCTGAAGGACCCGCCGCATGTGCCGCGCATCCCGGAAGTGCTGTCTACGGGGGAGGACATCTTTTCGGTGGTGGGGCGGCAGGACGTGCTATTGCACCATCCGTATGACTCCTTCGCGCCGGTAATTGGATTGGTGGAGGCCGCCGCGCGCGATTCACATGTCCGAGCGATCAAGCAGACGCTGTACCGTGTCGGGCCGCAGTCTCCCGTGGTGGCCGCGCTGATCGGTGCGCGCGATGCCGATACGCAGGTGGCCGTGCTGGTGGAGCTGAAGGCGCGCTTCGACGAGGAGAACAACATCGGCTGGGCGCACGCTTTGGAAGAGGCGGGAGTCCATGTCGCTTACGGGCTGATAGGCTTGAAGACCCACTGCAAGGTGCTTCTGGTCGTGCGGCGCGAGCCGGGAGGAATCCGGCGCTATGTTCACCTGGGCACCGGCAACTACAATGCCCAGTCCGCGCGCATCTATACCGACTTTTCGCTGATGACCGCCGACCCGGACATCGGCGCGGACGCTTCCGACCTGTTCAACCTGCTGACGGGCTATTCGCGGCAGAAGACGTTTCGCAAGATTCTGGTTGCGCCGATCAACCTGCGCCAGCGCATGGCCGCGATGATACAGCGCGAAACCGAGCACGCCCAGGCGGGGCGACCGGCCCGGCTTATCTTCCAGATGAACCAACTGGTGGACCCGCAGATGATCGACCTGCTGTACGCGGCATCGCGCGCCGGGGTGACGGTGGACCTGATCGTTCGGGGCATCTGCTGCCTGCGTCCCGGCGTGCCCGGCGTCTCGGACAACATCCAGGTCGTCTCGATTGTGGGGCGGTTTCTGGAGCATGCGCGTGTCTACTACTTCCAGAACGATGGTGCGCCGGAAGTGTATCTGGGGTCGGCGGACCTGATGGAGCGCAATCTGGATCGTCGTGTCGAAGTGCTTTTTCCGATAGAAAATCCCGGCCTGCGTGATCACATCGTCCGCGACATCCTTTCCGTTCTGCTGGCCGATAACGTCCAGGCGCGCTGTCTTCGGCCCGACGGAACGTATGAGCGCGTGCGCCCGGAGAAGCGCCATCGCCGCATCGACGCTCAGGCGCATTTCGTACGGGGGAAGAAGCCTGTTTCGCGGCGGGTCTTCCCGAAACCCCTCCCGCTTCCCTCCTCCCTCGCCTCGCCGCTGGCCAGGGGACAGGGGGGAGAGGTTTAGCGGGCGCGAGGCAGTATTCGGATTTGCATACGTTTTCGAAGTTGGGGCCGGTAAAGGGCAAGCACGATGCCATAGGCTTTCTCGTCTCGGCGTGTGCTTCCGGGGGAAACGCGGCGGGGCCGCCGCCGCCGCCGCCGCCGTACCACGTTATATACATTAATTTCCCCACCGAGCGGCGAATCTGCCGCCCGGCGCGGGGAGTCCTGCCCGGAACTCTGGCGTCCGGCTTATCGTAGGAAGTACAGGTGCCTCCGCAGCTCGTCAGCGCGCTCCGGGGAAGGCCCGTCCCGTTCAGCGGGCTGTCGGGACAGGCACATAACAACCGACTCGGCGCAAGGAACGCCGTGTACGTGGAGGAAAAATGGTTTTTTCGACAAAGCGTTTAATGGCTGTGGCCGCCATCACACTGGCGGCGGCAGGTGCCGCCCAGGCGCAGGGGCCGCGTATGGGGATGCCGACGCCGCAGCAGATGAAACAGATGCGGGATCAGCAAAAGGCGCAGTTTTATAAGGAACTGGGAGTCACGCCTGCCCAGCGCACCAAGCTGGATGCCATCGAAAACAGATATATGCCTCAGTTTATGCGAATCCAGAAAAAATATATGTCCCAGATTCAGCCCAGGATGGCTGCTGTGCGAAAGAAGTACCCCAATCCGACCCCGCAGCAGCAACAGCAGGCAATGCGGGAGTTGCAGCCCATCGTGATGAAGGTGCAGCAGCAGGCTATAGCCGAAGTTAAGCCCCTCGCGGACAAGATGGAAAAAGAATCGATGGCGGTTCTTACCCCGGCGCAGCGCACGAAATACAAGAAAATACAGGCGGCACGTCGCAGCGGCGGCCCCGGCGGCGGCCCCGGCGTCAGACGCTAACCATCGGAGAGCGGCCCGCCAGGCTATTGGTGTGAAAGGCGGCACGGCGGGCCAGGTCAGGATACGGGAAATACGGACGACCCCGGCTTCGAGGCCGGGTTTGTGGAGGAGTGATATGGTTTTGACTATCAAGATCAAGCATCTGGTCGCTGCGGCTGCCGTCGCGGCAGCGAGCATCTGCCTGGCAGCGGGCATTCAGGCGCAGACCTCGGGCGCGCCCTCGGGGCAGCCTTCGGCGGATCAGGTTCGGGCGCGGCAGGAGCTGGAAAAGAAGCTGGGAATCTCGACGGCGCAAAGAACGAAGATCGACGCTATCGAAGGCAAGTATCGGCCCCAGATGGCCCGTATTCAGGAACAGATGTTGAAGCTCCGCCAGCAGATGATTACCCTGGCAGTGAGTGCCGATAAAGAGGTGAACGCCGTTCTCACTCCGGCGCAGCGCGACAAGATGAAGCAGTTGCAGGCAGCGCAGCTAAAGCAGATGCAGCAGCAAGGAGCAGGAAACGCGGTGAAACGCTGACTTCCACAGATGCAGCCGGTTTGAGTCGGTGTACCTATTAGAAAAAGCAGGTCGTAGCTCTTTACGATCTACTTTTGTTTAAGTTTGTTTAAAAATCTAATATAGTTTTAAACAATCCAGGGACGCAAAAAGGGGTGAGCTTAGCTCACCCCTTTTTTAATAGTATAGGTTGAATGTCCAAATTTAAACATTACTACGGGGGTGTTCCGGTGGGTACTTGCAGTTGACCGCTTTGCTGCCCGGCAGCGCCGGGAGAACCGGTGCCAGCCCCCGAACCTTTACCGGCACCGGGAGGCGGCTTATTGGCTGCCTCATCCGCCTTTTTTGCACACCCAAGGCCGCCGCCGGAACACAACAGGATGCCAGCGATAACAATCGCACCGACGTAAGCAGCAGCAGCACTACGTTTATGCATTCTCACTCCTCTTCTCTTAACGATCCGGCCCATGCGAGAAGGACCAGGTACACCCTTCACCCACAGTCGTGCTGCGCCACGTATGGTAGAAGCCGCCTTTCAACGGCACGCCGCCCGGCCCGATATCCGACCACATTGAATCCCGGCTTGGATTTCGCACCCACTTGACGTGCCCGTCCATATAAGTGTAGTTGGAACCTTCGCCATGTACCCACCATGATTTTTGTATTTGCTGCGCAAAGGGGCAAAAGGACGAGCAGTTGGTTCCGTCACGAATGAACCGGTACGGAGTGGTCGGCTGGGTGCCGCAGCCATTGCTGGTTCCGCGAGGAAATTCCGAGCCGTAACCGACAGCGGCAAACTTCCCCCAGCCTTCGGTAAAAGCGATAACCGCTGCCGGGGACTGTGTACCGGCCATGCTCCAGGCGTTTAGATACCCGTTCAGCAGATAGGCGACACGCACATTCTTTGCTACTTCCCGGGTTACGGCGGAACTAACGACGAAGTCCGCCGCTGACGGGCAGTCGTATACCTGCCAGTTTTTCAAATAGGGCTGAAGCGCGTGAGTCCAGTGGCTCCGCGTAACGGGGGAAGCCGGCGGTGGATTCAAACGCGAGTCCGGCACGGTCCACACAGCGCTGTGTTTATTCGTCAGGGTGCCATTTACCATCTCGACCGGCACGGCAATCGGCCACGTCTCGTCGTAATCCTGAACATACATCATCGCGCCGGTAATCAGGTTCTTCTGGTTCGACGCACAGCTTGTCTGCCGCGCCTTTTCTCGGGCCTGGGCGAAGACGGGGAAGAGAATAGCGGCAAGAACAGCGATGATAGCGATTACTACCAACAATTCAATCAGCGTGAAGCCGCTTTTCCTGCGATAAACGAACATTTTCGCTCTCCTTGAAAGGAATTGCCCAGCCGCCATAGTCGGCAACTGAGCGGCGTTGTTTCCGGCTTTTGCCTGTCTGCCTGCCCGTTAAAACGGGGTAACGGCAGTGTACCCGGACATCTGGGGACAAACAAGACCGATGACGCATAGTATACACCAAAGTATGTCTTCAAGAGACCGGGCAGTTCAGAAAAGTTCCAAAATAAAAATTGCCTGGCACGAAAAGACGCCGCGAAATAGGGGCACAACAGGGAGAGGAGAGGCGAAGCTAACACAGAAAAAACTGTGCTGCGATATTTTCGCAGCACAGTTTTTTGGTTTCTTACAAGTGTCGAAGACTGTTTCGTAGGGCGGCGCGGCCAAACTTACCTACCAAGTCCTCCGCGCATATCGGTTCGCACTCCCGGTGCCGCCAGGCTTGTAGGACTTGCGCCCCCCGGAGCATGCTTCGTCCCGGCGGGGCAGCCGGAGTTGTCGCAGTAGTCGCCGGGCTTTGCGCCGTCAAGGAATATCCCGACAGCCGCCATCGCAAACATGACCGCACCGACATCTTCTTCATGAACCGTTCATTCTCCTCAATGTTCCGTTTTCACAAGGGGGAAGGTCTGCCGGATCGGCAGACCTTCGGTTCACTGGTGGCGGGACTACTCGTACTGACCTTCCTGTATGTTGGGACGGAACAGCCACAGCCGCCCACCCAGTCACTGACAACCTTCCTGTCTTTGTCGTAATTGAACGGATCGCGCTTCCAGTTGCTGTTTCCCGTACTGCCGACCTTCCGGTGCTTGGCGGCACGACCATCGGCGTACAGCCAGTTTGTCCCTTGTCATGCACTTCGGCGCGCATTTCACCGCTGACAGCACTGGCCGCCGAGCCGAGTTAGGAGAGTATGTGGAAAGAGGCAAGCGAAAGAACAACAGCCCGAAGAGTAATGTTAGTAGATGGCATTACCCTCCGGGCTGTTGTTTACAGGCGTCGGTACTTACTCGACTTTACCAGTTCCCGGCTGGTTCGCTGTGGGCGCACCGGAAGGGCTTCCTCCGCCGGGAGTCGCGGCCCCCCCGCCACCCGCACCAGGCCTATCCTTGACGTTTGCCTTAGCGGCGGGATCGGTAGCAGGGTTGGTTTTGCCGCACCCAACCGTTGCGAGTGTCAGCACGGCAGAAAGGCAGACGAGCGCGGCAAGATAAGACAGGTTCGTCATAACTTTACTCCTGGGGCCAGAGGTATTGGTAAACCTTGCCGCTGCTGGTATCCCTGGTCTGGAAGTATTGGTTCACCTGGATTGCTTTTGCATGTCCGTCCGCGAACGCGACGGTGATGAAGCCTCCATCGACTCGAATATTAGAACCCCTGGTTCTCTGCTTCTGGATATGACGGGCAATGGGTCCGTTTCGAGCAAAGTCAGAGCCGTACTGAGATGGCCATGTGACACCATACCAGAAGATTTGCGTAGCCCGCGGGAAGTATGCAAGCCAGCCGTCCGGCGCCCAGGCGTCCGAGAAGAGGGTCATATTGGCGGGCGCAGTGATCTGGGCTAAGTTAGCGCTCGGAGTGTCCTTGCAGCGATTAGCCCAGCCATTCTTTCCGTACGCTGCGCTACTAAAGCACCCGCCTACGCCCTGCGCCTTGGCTTGAAATTTTCCCATGGTGTAGTAGTCGTCTTCGAAATAAGGGACACCGGCAACACCCGAATGCGGCAACATGCCGTAGTTCAGCCACGGATGAAAATAGTTGATTGGGTCAGCCTTGTTCAATCCGGAGTCCGAACAGATCGTAATCCCCCAGTTCTTGGCATAGGGCTGCACCAAGTTCTGCCAAGCGTAGGAACCGTTCAATGAGTCATCTTGAGCCGGAGGAACACCTGTGGGAGCGGGAACAAAGAGAAGCGGAAGCGTCTCATCATAATCCTGGGTGTACATCATGGTAGCCGTTGCAAGCTGTTTGACGTTGTTGAGACAAGTTACTTGCCGCGCCTTGGCACGCGCTTGGGCGAAAACCGGGAAAAGGATGGCGGCAAGAATCGCAATGATGGCTATGACCACAAGAAGCTCAATGAGCGTAAAGCCGCTTTTCCTGCGAGAACACAACATACTGCACACTCCTTCAGAAGAAATTCATCCGGTCGCGCTGCTTAACCAAATCCGGTTGTCTCCCGAATACGGTCATTACGTCCGACAGCCTGAATACTGGCACTGTACCTGCGTCTTATGAAACGTAAACTATGGCAGGAACAAGATTCAGTATACTGGCAATTATGTTTTATGAAGACAGGCAGGTAAAAAAAAAGTTCCCGAAATCAAAAATTTATTTTCGCTAAATAGCAAAAAACGCGGAGCCGGTGGATCAAGCCAGACACAGCTAAAACAGACAAAGGCTCGCACCACTGCTGGCTGCGAGCCTGTCGGCACTTAGAGCTTTCTATTACGCCTGTTCAGCGTTTGCTGCTTGCATCTTCCGGTAGCGCAGATGTCCTACTACATGGGAGCCGCTTTACCAGCACCTGCCGGTGGGGCAGGTGCGGCTCCAGGAGGCATGCTTCCCGCTCCCTTAGGCAGTTGGGACTGCGGTATCTCCAGAGGCTCTTTTTTGCCGCATCCTGCGAAAATCACTGTCACCGCCATTGCCAGCGCCACGCTTAGTATGGGGAACGTACGCACGTTATCTTCTCCTTAAGGTTTTATACGTTAGTCCCTCAGTTTCTCGATTGTGGGGCCGTAGTTCCAGTACCAGTTGCACCCCGCCGGTTCCCGGTTGACAAGCGCTAATTCTGGCTTACCTTCAGGGGATACTTTCGCCCAGGGGCCTTCCACGCTCGGGTGCTTAACATATTTAACATGCCCGTCCATGTACATGGCGTTCATACCGTTTCCGTGGTTGAACCAGGACACGTTACTCTGGTAGGTAAACCGACACTGAGTTGAGCATCCCGCACCGGACGGGACGAATCTATAGGCCGGATCGGATGGGCCGCCTGCGCCCCTGCAGCCCGGACCCTTGTTGGGAAGAGGGAAGGATGCGCCAAAGCCAGGCGTCGTCTGCTTGCCCAAACCTTCCGAAAAGGCGATAACTTGAGCGGGAGCGGGTGAACCGGCCATCGGCCAGGCATTTAAGTAGCCATTCATCGTGTATGAGAGCTTTATGCCGTTGGTTTGAGCCGACGTTACCCCGAACTGGGGGACTTCCGGGGCTGACGGGCAGGTATAAATGCCCCAGTTCTTGATATAAGGCTGAAGTGCATTTGACCAGTACGATTTCCGTACCTCGACAAGTCCCGGTGCCCGATCCGCTGGTGTTGTCCAGATGGAAAATGCCATGTTGAGCGGAGCCGTTTGCGGCCATGTCTCGTCATAGTCCTGCACATACATGAGCGCGGCTGTACCCAGGTTCTTCTGGTTGGACAGACACGCAGTCTGGCGGGCTTTTTCACGGGCTTGGGCGAAGACGGGGAAAAGGATGGCGGCTAAGATAGCAATAATAGCGATAACGACGAGCAACTCAATGAGGGTAAAGCCGCTTTTTCTATGGGAACGAAGCATTTCTCATTCTCCTTAGGTTATGGAATGTAAGGTTTTCTGAAGACGCTTGCCCGGCAATGGACAATGAGACTGTGCAATCTACCCGTACCACAACAGATGCAAACTCACGCTTGAATAAGGGTTAGTATACTCTAAAAAAGATGTTTTCCGAAGACCTGTTGCAAGAAGTTTCAAAAATTTAAATTTTTGACGCGTGGGGAAGCCTGGAACACTTTTCCGCCGCGTGGCGCAGGGTCGCTTCAACGAGGCCCGCGAAGAGGGGATGGGCATGGTTGGGGCGCGAGCGGAACTCCGGGTGGAACTGCGTGGCGATGAAAAACGGGTGTTCCGGCAGTTCGATGATCTCGGCTAAGCGCGAATCCGGGAGACGCCGCAGAACACCAGGCCGCAACGGGAAAGCTGATCGCGGTAGGCGTTGTTCACCTCGTAGCGGTGCCGGTGCCGCTCATCCACGCTGCCGCTGTTATACAGCCGCTCGGCCAGCGTGCCGGAACCCAGGCGGCACGGCCACAGCCCGAGGCGCATGGTCGCCCCCTTGTCGGTGACGCCGTACTGGTCGGCCATCAGGTCGATGACCGGGTGCGGCGTATTCGTGTCTACCTCGGTGGTGTGCGCCCCTTCCAGGCGGCAGACATTGCGTGCGAACTCAACGACCGCCATTTGCATCCCATAACACAGACCCAGATAAGGGCACCGAAGCCGCCGCAGACGACGATGCCGTTCGCCTCGGCCAGCCGCTCGGCGACATCCAGACCTTCCAGTTCTTCGGAGTCTATCCAGTCCAGGTGGATACGGCAGTCGTGGGCGATGCCGCCGTGCTTGAGCGCCTCCGCGACCGAGATATAGGCATCACCGTTGCCGATATATTTGCCGACCACGGCAATCGTCGTTTCCCGGCGCGGATGCAGCACGCGCTCGACAATGGTGCGCCATTCGCCAAGGTCCGGCGGCGTGGACGGCAGACCCAGACGGCGCGTCACCAATTCCGCAAAGCCCTCCTCCTCGAAGGTGACGGGAATGGAGTAGATCGTTTCCGTATCCAGCGCCTCGATCACACCGTCGGCGTCCACATCGCAGAACAGAGCGATCTTGTCCCGCTGGTCGGCGGTAAGTGCCAGCTTGGTGCGGCAGACGAGTACATCCGGCGCGATACCGACCTCACGCAGGCGCATGACTGAGTGCTGCGTCGGCTTGGTCTTGACCTCGCCCCACGGCCCGACAAAGGGAATCAGCGTCACATGGACATACAGCACGTTCGCCGCCCCGGCGTCGCGCTTCATCTGGCGGATCGCTTCCAGAAACGGCAGCCCCTCGATGTCGCCCACCGTGCCCCCGACCTCGGCGATAACGATGTCCGCGCCGGTCGTGCGCCCGTAGTTCACCAGCCGCTCTTTGATTTCGTTGGTGACATGGGGAATGACCTGGACGGTGCCGCCCAGGTAGTCGCCGCGCCGCTCCTTGTTAATCACCGCGCCATAGACCGTGCCGGTGGTGACGCTGGCGTCACGGCTCAGGTTGAGGTCCACGAACCGCTCGTAGTGGCCCAGGTCCAGGTCGGTTTCCGCCCCGTCGTCGGTCACAAAGCATTCCCCGTGCTGGTACGGGTTCATCGTCCCGGCATCAACATTGATATAGGGGTCGAGCTTCTGCATGGCGACCTTGAAGCCGCGATTGCGCAGCAGCCGTCCCAGCGCCGCCGACGTGATGCCCTTGCCGATGGACGAGACGACGCCACCGGTGACGAAAATATACTTGACGGGATGCGAAACGCGTTCCGAGGTGCTGGTCATGGCAAATCCTGGGGGAAGGACGGGATTTGCGGCGCTTTATACCGCCGTCGGCGGCATTTGGGCCGAAGTGCCCAGCCCAATTGTATCAGAGAAATGGGTCAGAGTCAATGCTGCGGATTCGTCCCGGCAGGATTGTCCGCCGGTATGACGAATAGTAAAGCGGCAAGGGGATCAGATATGAACCAGCAGCACCGAGTGGAGGGCTTAAAGTCGCTGCGCGCCGAGCGCATGAGCGAAGACGAGATGCGGGAAGTTCTTGCACTGTGGGCCGCGCGGCAACACCAGCACCCGCCTTCCGATTTGCCGACGACGGCGGATATGGCGGAGGGCCTTGATGTTCCCGTGGACGTAGCGCGCCGTCTCCTCCACGAAGTCCGGGAGCGCCGCCGCGAACAGGAGCGTCTGGAGGCGGCGGCACGCGAGGCGGCGCGGCAGGAAACCGAGGCGCAGGCGGCACTGGCGGAAGCGCGTGCGCGGCTCGCCGAAGCGGAAGCCCGCCGCGCCGAGGCCGAGGCGAGAAAGCTACGGGCGGGGCGGTTGCGGGGCGAGGCGGTTTCGGAGACGGAAGGCCATTTATCTGAAGCGAAGCAGGTGGGCGGAACTATCGGCGTAATTATCGCTTTTTTTTGGATAGCGCTTGCTATCGTTGTCGTTTCTGTTGTCGTTTCTGGTATTTTCAGCGCACCGGGAGGCAATCCGTTCAGTCGCCCGTCAGAACCCACTTGTTCCATGAACGGAAAAGAGATTCCCTGTTCGGAGTTACCTATTCACTTGCGATAGAATCACGTCCCGGCCAGAACTCGCGCGTACTTCTATGATCCTCAACCCCAGGCACTACCACCTCGACCAAATCCTGCGCCGTCCCTATACGCCGCTGACCCCCTTCGGCGCGTCCGGCGACTGTTTGTGGGCCACCTCGCCGCAGGGGTGGGGCTTCCGGCACGGCGTCCATTGGGTGCATAAATCGGCGCAGGAAGAGGGCCTTGCTCCCTTCTCGCTGCGTCTCTTCGCCGACGATGACGAGGTGGAGCCGGGGGACGGTGTCTATCGACCTTCGCACGTCACCCTGCACGCGCGCCACGCCGAAAGCGGTCTTCAGGTTACGGAAGACAAGTTCCTGACGCAGGACGATGTGGCGGTGAGTGTGCTGTCGCTGCGAAATCCCGGCGACGGCGCGGTGAAGGTGCGGCTCGATCTGCTGTACGGCATCCCCGCCGGTGAAAACTTCTTCCGTCCCACCCTTCCCGTCTGGGTGCATCGCGAAGGGCCGCCGGGTGACGACCTGCGCCAGATGCTTCCCGCCGGGGGACGGCGCACCCTCGTTTTCGCGGTCGCCGTTGCCCCTTCGCCCGAGGAGGCGCGCGCCCGCGCCGCTGGCTGGGCGCGCGCTGACGACCCCGTGCGCGCACACGCAGAAGCCTACCAGGCCTGGTTCGACGAAAACGTGCCCCTGTTCGACTGCGCCGACCCGTACCTGACCAAGATGTGGTACCACCGCTGGTACGTGGTCAAAAAGAACCACATGAACCCGCGTATTGGGCTGACGCAGGAAGACTCTTTTTCCGAGGGGCGGTGGAACAGCGGCTGGTACTCGGCCTCCATTACCTACGGCGCGGGCCACGTCCTGCGGGAAACCCGCTGGCTGCGCGACTCTAAATACGCCCGCAACTATTTTCGCGGCTTCGCACGCAATCAGCGCGCTGATGGATTGTACCGCTCGTGGTACGTGGACGGCATCGCGCGCCCGGAAACCGACGAAGGGAAGTACACAGACTGGATCACGGCGGGCGTCTGGGATGCTCACCTCGTCCACCCCGACCGGGAGTTTCTGCGCGAGGCGCTGCCCGCGCTGGAAAAAAACGTCGCCAACTGGCAAACCCATTCCTGGGACAACGACGGCCTGCTGGTGGTGGACGATCACTGGTGGACGGGTATGGAGTGGCAGCCGTCGTTTTTCTACAAGGCGGACTATGTGCTGGGGGAGCGCCGCGATGGGCGCGACGTGCAGAACCCGGTCAAGCGGCTCGACCTGACCAGTTACCAGTACGCCAATGTCCGCGCGCTCGCGAGCGTCTACGACTTGTTAGGCGAGGAGGGTGCAGCGCGCGCAGCGGCAGCCTTAGCCGACCGAATCCGCGATTCAGTTCTCACAAAGATGTGGGACACGGAAACAGACTTCTTTTACGACCTGCTGCCCGGCACGGATGAGAAGATTCTGTCGGCTAAAACGATTGCCGCCTTCTATCCGTTCTACGCCGGGTTGTCCCACGTGCCGCATACTGTAGCCTCGTGGTTACACCTGACCAACCCGAACGAGTTCTGGACGCCGTACCCGCCCGCCTCCACTGCCGCCGATTCGCCCGCGTATGCACAGGAGATGCAGATGAAGGGTAAGCCGATCACCGGGTGCTACTGGAACGGCCCGACCTGGCCGCACGCCAACTCGCTGGTTATCACCGGCCTTGCCCGCTCCCTGCGCGAACACGGGGAGGCGGCGCATGGCCGGGACGCCCGCCGCACGCTGCTGACGCTTGTCGAGTCGTTCGGCAGAGCACAATACGAAGAAGGCGACTTCGAGCGGCCTCATACAGGCGAGTTTTACCGGGGTGACGACGCCCGCTGGCTGACGAAGGAGCGCGATTATCATCACTCCACCTGGGCCGATCTCATCATCACCGGCCTTATCGGCCTCGTTCCGCGTGACGACGATACGCTCGAACTGCATCCGCTGTTGCCACAGGAGAACGGTGTCTGCGCCTGGCCGCACTTCTGCCTCCAGAACCTGCCGTATCGGGGGCATCTGCTGACCATCGTCTGGGACGATCCGGCATCCCCGGACGATGCCTACAACGACGGTGATAAAGGACTGACGATCTACGTAGACGACTACCGGCTGCACCATCAGGAGGATTTGTCGCCGCTGATGGTATCGCTTGCCCCGTAATCATGCCTGCTTGACAAGATAGTGCCTTAAGTGGCATATTGACGGAAATTCAGCGTTGCCTGCGCGGGACTGCGGCACGCGCCGAAAGGGTGGCGGCGTTCTTGGCGACGACCATGAAAGATGTGGCCCGGCGGGCCGGAGTGGACGTTTCCACCGTCTCGCTGGCAATCAACAACGACCCGCGTATCCGCGAGGAGACACGCGAGCGGATACTGCTTGCCGCCAAAGAACTGGGATACCAGCGCAACCATCTGGCGCGTGGTCTGCGCTCCGGCAAGTCCTTCACCATCGGCGCGGTCGTAGGATACACAACGGACTTCTGGAACGAGGTGCTGGCTGGGGCACAGGCGGTCCTTGCGGAGCGCGAATACCACCTGCTTCTGGACTACGCCCCCGATGCGACGCGGCGAGAAGAGATACAGATCGAGGCGCTAAGGGCAAAGCGCGTGGATGGTCTGCTGATCGCGCCGTCCGATCAAGACCCCCCGACCGAATATTACCGCGCCCTGGTGGAAGAAAAAATCCCCTTTGTGTTCGTGGATCGGTTCGTTCCCGGTATGAACACCGACTATGTCGCCGCCGACAACTTCTCCGCTGCCCGCGCCGCCACCCGCCATCTGGCTGTGCGGCTGGGGCATCGGCGCATCGCCTATCTGTACGCGCCGCACCGCATGAACTCGGCGCAGCGCGAGCGCCGGGAAGGCTATGAAAGCGTGATGCGTGAGTTGAGCCTGAAGCCGCTGCCCTGGGAGGTCGTCCGGGCGCGGGAACACAGCCGTCAGGAAGGACTGGAGGCGATGCGCGAGCTTCTCAATGACCGTGCCGGTGATGGCGTTACCGCCGTGCTGGCGAGCAGCGACTCGATGGCGATGGGCGCGCTGCGCGCCCTGTACGATGGTGGCTGGAAGGTGCCGACCGAAATGGCCCTGATGGCCTTCGGCGGCGCGGAAGCAGGCGAGTACCTGCACCCGCCGCTCACGACCATGACCCTGCCGATGCGCGCAATAGGCGAGCAGGCCGCTGCGCTCCTGCTGTCCCGTATCGATGGTGATGTGACCACCCCGCCCCGTCACGTTCTCCTGCCCACCGAGCTAACCATTCGCGCCTCCTGCGGGGCAACCAAATTCGCCCCACGCCCCGAATAGCGCACGAGCCTCTTCCTGAAACCACAAGGAAGGCAAAACCTGCCTCTGTGTCGAACTATCCGTATCGCTTAACGCAGACACTTCCGCCCCTGGAGGACATTTTCGTTGGATTTCCCCATCTTTCCCATGCGCCAGATACACCTGGACTTCCACACGCCGCCCAGCATTCCCGATGTCGGCGCGGAGTGGGACGCCGACCATTTTGTCCGCACGCTCACGGAGGCGCGGGTGAACTCGATAACGGTGTTCGCCAAGTGCCATCATGGGATGAATTACTATCCGAGCAAGATCGGTCCTGTCCACCCAAGCCTGAAGTTCGACCTGCTGGGAGAGCAGGTCGAGGCGCTGCACCGGTCCGGAATCCGTGCTCCCATCTATATCTCCGTCGTGTGGGACGTTTCCGCCGCCGAGCGTCATCCCGAATGGCGGCAGGTAAGCAAGGACGGCAAGCTGGTGGGACCGGGGCCGCTGGAGGCGGGCTGGCCCTATTTGTGCGTCAACAACGGCTATGCGGATGAACTGGTGGCGCAGACGGAAGAGCTGATGGCGCTTTATGACTGTGACGGCTTTTTCTACGACATTCTGATGTACAACGGGGACGGTTGCGTCTGCACGAACTGCCTGGCGGAACTGCGCCGCGAGGGCCTGGACCCGCAAAATGCCGCGCACCGCCGCGCCCACAACCACGCGGTCGCCCGTCGGTTCATGGAGCGCGTTTCCGGCGTGATTCGCGCGAAGCTTCCGAACGCAGGCATCTATTACAACTCGCGCTGGGGCCTGCACTTCCAGGACGAGGTGCAGCATTATTCGCAAGTGGAGATTGAATCGCTGCCGACGGGCGGCTGGGGCTACGGCTTTTATCCGCTCTGGTCGCGCTACGGGCGTAACTTCGGCCTGCCGATGCTGGGAATGACGGGCCGGTTTCACCGTACCTGGGCCGACTGGGGCGGTTTGAAGCACCCGGACGCGCTGCGCTGGGAATGCGGCGGGATCGTCGCTACCGGCGGCGCGGTGTCCATCGGCGATCAGTTGCACCCGCGCGGGCGGCTGAACGAGGCGGTGTACGATGTGATCGGCGAGGCGTTTCGCGATGTCGAAGCGGTCGAAGAGTATTGCATCGGGGCCGAAGCGGCTTCTCAGGTCGGTCTGCTTGTCCTGAATCCGAATGCCGACAAGGCGAATATGGATGCCCAGGCCGGAAATGTAGAAGGCGCGGCCAAAATTCTGCTCGAACTGCACCATCAGTTCGATGTTATCACCGATAAAACATGCCCCGACTTCCGCCGATACGAACTGCTTGTTTTGCCTGACCGCGCCGTCGCTACGCCGGAAACGGCGGCCCGCCTGCGGGACTATGTCGCCGGGGGCGGCAAATTATTGATTACGCATGAGGCGCTTCTGGACGAAACGAGCGGCAGCTTCCTGCTCGCCGACGAAATGGGTGTGGACTATTCCGGCCCGGCCACCAGTAATCCGGACTATTTTCAGGTCACCGCGCCAAGCCTGCACACTACTGTCACGCGCCCCGGCTTCCCGTACTCGCTGTATGAAGGCCCCACCGCGCACGTTGCCCCGCGCTCCGGCACGGAAATACTCGCCGATGCCTATGAAACCTACTTCAACCGGACAGGCGAGCATTTTATTTCCCACGGCTTTACGCCGCCTATCGCCGAAAAGGCCGACTATCCCGCCGTCACACGTCGCGGTGACATTGTTTATATCTACGGCCCGATCTTCAGCGCCTACCAGAAGCACGGAAACCTGGCTTTTCGCGCGCTCGTCGGACGCTGCCTTGACCTGCTGCTGCCCCAGCCGCTGGTGGAAACCGACGCCCCGCCCACCTGCGAAGTCGGGGTAATGCGGCAAGACGACGGCGACCGGCACGTCGTCCATTTCGTCAACTACCACGCCGGTCGCCGTGCGCCGGGCCATGTGGAGGTTCTGGAAACGCCGGTGCCGCTGCAAGACGTGGCACTGCGCCTGCGTCGAACCGGCACTGTCAGCCGCATCTTCCTTGCCCGTTCCGGCGAGGCGCTGCCTTTCGAGGCCAGCAGCGATGGCTTCTGCGTCACTATTCCGCGTATCGACACGCATGAGGCGGTCGTTTTTGAATAGATTGTGCTGTAAACCTCTCCCCCCTGCCCCCTCCCCTAAAGGGAAGGGGGCAGGGGGGGTAGGAGACAGGGGAGAGGCCGCTAATGTACGTCGCTGATAAAGACGGCCTGGCTCTTCTTGTCGAGCGTCTGCGCGACGAACTGGATCGCGATTCGCGGCTGGGAATCGACACGGAGTTCATCCGCGAGCGCACGTACCTGCCCGTGCTGGAAATCCTCCAGGTCGCCGCGTGCGGCGGGCAGTTCGTGGCCGTGGTGGATGTGCCCGCGCTGGGCGGCGACCTCGGGGAACTGGGCGCTCTGCTGCTCGACCCGTCTGTTTTAAAGATTCTTCATTCCGGCGGGCAGGATATGGAAATCCTGGCGATGTATCTGGGCGGGCAGCCCCCTGCGCCGGTGTACGACACGCAGGTAGCCGCTTCGTTCGCGGGCTTCGGCGCGCAGACCGGCTACGGTGCGCTGGTGCAGGCGCTTCTAAATGTCTCGCTGTCCAAAGAAGAGGGGTTTGCGGACTGGTCGCGGCGACCCCTTTCCCCGGCCATGCGCGAATATGCCGAAAACGATGTCCGCTACCTGCATGCCCTGCACGATGCACTGACGCGCCGCCTCCGAAAACGATGTCCGCTACCTGCATGCCCTGCACGATGCACTGACGCGCCGCCTCAAAAAAACGGGCCGCGAAGCCTGGGCCGAGGAGCAGACCCGGCGTATCCTCGGCGGCGCACTGGAGGAAGTCGGGCCGGAACAGTTGTGGCGTCGGGTCGGCGGGCGGGCCGGTTTGGATTCGCGGGGCCTTGCCGTTCTGCGTGAGCTTGCCGTCTGGCGCGACCAGGAGGCGCGGCGGCGCAATAAGCCCCGCCGCACCGTCATGAAAGACGATGCCCTGGTGGAGATCGCCCGTCGCGTTCCCCGAAGCGCCTCAGCCGTTCTTGCCTTGCGCGGCATCCCGCCGAACCTGGGTGAACGAAGCGCGGAAAGTATTGCCGAGCGGGTGGGGCAGGGTCTGGCCGTTCCCGAGCGTGACCGCCCGCGCATAGAATTCGCGCCGCCGCTGGATGAACAGGGCGCGGCTCTGGTGGAGCTTCTTTCCGCCGTGGTGCGCGCTCGCGCCCTGGAAGAAAACCTGCCGCCGTCCCTGCTGGCGAACCAGGAAGACTTGCGCGCCCTGGCGGCCCGCCGTCATTTTTCCAGCCGGGACGCGCTCGAAAGCGCCAGCCCGCTGTTTTCCGGCTGGCGCGGCGAACTGATCGGCGATATTCTGCGCGACGTGCTTGCCGGTCGCCTGGGCGTTCGCTGGGACGCTGAAAAGGGCCGCCTGACGCTTTCTTCCTTTTGATTCCGTAACCGCTTTACTTACCTCAAAACACGAGGTATAATCCCTCATCCGATTTCCGCAGTAACGCGCATGGGACATTCACAACGCGAGCTTTTGAAGGGCAGCACGCCCTCGTTGATTCTGGCCGTTCTGGCGGATGCGCCGCGCCACGGCTACGGCATCGCCCGCGAAATCGAGCGGCGTAGCGGCGCGGCGCTGAAACTGGGCGAAGGGTCGCTGTACCCGGCGCTGTACGCTTTGGAGCGCGAAGGTCTGGTCAGCGGCAATTGGGAAACGCCGGCGCGCGGCGGCCCGGCCCGTAAAGTCTATACCATCACCGAGGACGGCAGGGCGGAGCTGGCGCGGCGAACGCGTGATTGGCAGTCTTTCGCCGCTTCTATTAACCGCGTTCTGGGAGGAGACGAACCCGATGTACAGCCGATTTGAAGAGACACCGCCGCTGCTGTCCGAGCAGGAGGGACAGGCGCGGCCTTCGGGGCAGTCCGAACGCATTGACGACTATCTGGATCATGTTTCGGCAGGCCTGCTCGCGCTGCCGTACCCGCAGCGAGCGGAAATACGCAGGGAACTTCGGCAGCATATAGCGGCCCTGGCGGCGGCGCACGAAGAGATGGGCAGTACGCCCAAGGCCGCCGTGGAGGCCGCGCTGAGCCGCTTCGGCGACCCGGCCCGGATTGCGCGCGGCTTCGTGCAGGCGTGGCACGTCTCGAGTCCGCGGGAGCGCATGGCGACGCCCTGGCTCGCCATTAGGCACGGCCTGCGCTGGTTCAGCGGGGCTATGGCGCTTCTTGCTCTTGAAGTGATCGGATTGATGCACGCTTTTAGCGGACCGAGCGAAGGTCTTTTTTTGGTATCGCTCTGGATATTGCCGATTATCGCAGGCTGGAAAACCGGCGCAGCCGCACCAATAAGAGCGGGGCTGGGTACATTCTATGCTCTGGCCGCGCTTGCCTTTGCGTCACTTCCGATCAGTCTGCCTGCCCTGCTGTATCTGGGCAGTGGCGCAAACCAATTGACTGCCCTGCTCACGCCGGTATTCGCTTTCTGGATGCCGCTTGGCTGCCTGTCCGCGTCCCTTTCCGGCACGCTTAGCGGCAAACGCGCCGCGCGGTTCCGGCGGGTATAATCAAAGTCATGGTCACTCAGGAACAGGCGGACGCCGTGCTTGCGGAAATCCAGGCGACGACGCAGGCGGCGGCGGGGCGGGAAGAGGCCGTGCGTACGGCGACGAATGGGATCGCGCGTCATGTGCCGCATTACCGATGGGTGGGCGTGTACGTGCTTCAGGGGGGAATGCTGCACCTGGAATACTATGTCGGCGCGGAAACCGAGCATACTATTATCCCCGTCGGGCGCGGCGTGTGTGGCACTGCTGTTACCGAGGAGCGCAACCAGATCGTCGAGGATGTCAGTACGCTTACCAACTACCTCGCCTGCTCTGTGCAAACGCGCTCTGAGATCGTTGTGCTGATCCGCGACCCCGATACCGGCGAGATTCTGGGACAGATAGACGCCGATGGTCACGAAGTCGGCGCATTCGACACGACGGATGAGGCGTTTCTGGAACGGGCGGCGGCCCTGCTGGCGACGAAATGGGAACTGAGCGCGGCGTGACTACCAGCGGAACGCTCACAGGAACGCTTCTCTCGGTGCAGGTCGGCAAGCCGCGCGCGGTGGCGCTGCGGACGGGCCGCATCTGGGAAAGCGCCATCCACAAGCAGGAAACAGCGGGCCGGATTGCGCTGGGAAGCACGAATCTTGTCGGAGACGAGCAGGCCGATAAGCGGCACCACGGCGGCCCGGACAAGGCCGTCTGCTGCTACGCCGCCGAACACTATCCGGAATGGAGCCATCTTCTCGGCCTTCCGATGCCCCACGGCGGGTTCGGTGAGAACTTCACCACGCAGGGATTGACCGAGGAGCGCGTCTGCATCGGGGACGTGTTCACCGCTGGCGGCGCGCACGGCAGCGGTGGCGTTGTCGTGCAGGTCAGCCAGCCGCGCCAGCCCTGCGCCAACATCTCCCGGCGGTGGGAGCGTCCCGATCTGCCCCGGCGTATGGAAGAAACGGGCCGCACCGGCTGCTATCTGCGTGTACTGGCCGAGGGCGAAGTCGGGGCAGGGGACACGGTAACGCTTATCGACCGTCCGCACCCCCAATGGACGCTGCTGCGCGCGAACTCTGTGATGTACGATCACGCCGCCGAAATCTCCGAAATCGAGGAACTGCGCGCGCTGGGCGCGCTTTCGGCGGAGTGGAAGCGCATCCTGGGCCGCAAGATCAGGAAAAGGCAGGGCGCGGAGGACGGCGAATAAGACACGGCGGCGTTATCGTTGCTTTTTTGCCGCCCGCGCCGCCGCCTCCACCTGCCGCAGTCGTGCGTTCTCCGCTTCCTGCATGGCGATTCGGGCCACTATTGCCGCTGTGTTGTCCTCACTCAGCACACGATGCCTCGTATTGTTCCAGCAGCGCGGTAATCTCCGTTCGCTGAAAATGACGCGCCCAGCCGAGCGGCGTGGAGTGAAACTCCGTGTCCATGATAGTCGGATCGGGCCGGGCGGTGAGCAGCAACCGGGCCAGTTCCATGTCGCCGCGCGCCGCCGCTTCATGGAGGGGAGTGATCTGCCAATTTCCCGAGCGCCGGTTCACCAGTTCCGGGAATTCGGTCAGCAGTCGGGCCGCGCGCTCCTTCCCGCTTACATCCCACGCCTGAATAATCTCCAGCGTCGCCCCGTGCGCGGCCAGCCACTCGGCGGACGCAGGCTTCCCTGCTTGTACCGCCAGGCTCATCGGCGTCATTCCGTTCGGCAGGGGAGCGTCCCGATCCTTCGGCAGCAAGTTCTGCTTTTCAAGCGCGGAAAGGGTCTTGATGTCGCCCCGCCCGACCGCCTCGACAAAGGCCACCTGCGACGGTGTGGGCGGAGGCGCGGCCAATGTCGGCGCGTGCATCCACCAGGTCTGGCCGTATCCCAGCGAAACGAAGCCGAGGCGTGAATAAATGTTTGTGGCCGCATTGAGCAGCGCATAGTGGCAGCCGAGCGCCCGCGCGAACTGGCAGGCGGCTGCCGTCACCGCGCGGCCAATGCCCTGCTTGCGTGCAGTGGGCACGACGCCGACGGAGTAGATGCCCGCGACACCGTGGCGGCAGCCCGTGGTGAGATATAAAATACTGTGCCCGACGATCTTTCCGTCTTGCCAGGCCCCGAAGTGCCAGGTGCGGCGCGGATGCGCACGGGCCAGCGCCCGTAAAGTCGCAGTCTCGTTGCGGCTGTAATAGGGCAGATCGTCCACCTCCCAATCGGCCTCGTCGTCCACGGCAATGTGCAGGTTGTCCGGGACGGGAAAATCGGAGCGTAGATGGTTCAGGTTCAGCCCCATCCAGTGCGGCTTCCAGCCCCACTCGAAACCGCGCGCCGCCAGCCGCGCTCCCAGGTCGCGCGGGCGTGTCGGAGTGAGCGACCAGCAGGACACCTGACCCGGCTTTCGCTGTCGGCAGTCCGCCACAATCTTATCGAGCGTCGCGCAAGCCGCCGCGCTCGGTATCTGGGGGAAGGCGATGATCGCCTCGCCGGGTGTGCAGATCCACGTCGCGTCGTTTTCGTGGCAGACATCTCCACCGAGTGCGAGCGCATTGGTGGTAAACCAGGCGGTATGGTTCGCCGCTGCCGCCTGAATAAGCTGCGCGCTTGTGGCGTCCGGGGCCAGAAAGCGATGCCGGGAGCTTGGCGGCGCAGGCAGCGCCACGAGCGAGTGAGAAGGTGATAGCGTTTCCGGTGCTCTGGTCATGTGTCCTCTTGTGAGCGCATACTCATTATCAAAACGCACTCTTATTGCGACGCGGGAAGCGGAAATTCCCCTGCGCCGTCCTGACAAATGTCGAGACAGAAAAGGCCCCGAAGGCAATGGAGCCTTCGGGGCCTGTGTTTGTTCCAGCGCGCCGTTTACGGCACACCCTTGTAACGCTTACCAGCGGCGCGCCCGCGCTTCCCGGACGGTCACCGGGCGGTTCAGATAGATGCCGAACTCCTCGCCTTCTTTCAGATCGACGTTCCGGTAGCTCTGCTCCTTTTTCTTCTGCTGCTGATCATACAGATAACCGGCAGCCGCACCGAGCAGTGCGCCTTTCAATCCATCTTTCATGCCATCTCCCAGCACATAGCCGAGCAGCGCGCCGCCTGCGGCTCCCAGTCCGACGAACTTCTGCTTGTTCTTCGCCTCGCGCTTGCCTACCAGCCTGCCGGAAGCGTCTTCGCGGACGTATCTATCATCCAGGCTGTACAGGTCACCGGAAACCGGCTGCCAGCCGCCGCTCTGCTCCAGCGCCCCGAAGCGCAGGTCAATGACACCCGGCGCGGAGTTCGTCGCCCGCTTAACTTCGGTGACACGGCCCACGAAAACGGTATCGCTGGACAGACCGCTGCGGTCTTTATCCGACACCTGAACGCGCACCCGGTCGCCAACACGGGCCGTCTCCGAACTCAGCGCATCCATCAGGCGTACCTTGACCACGGTTCCCGTGGGCAGGCGCTGCGCCTGAACCGGCGTTGCGGCCAGCGAAGGCAGCAGAAACGCCGCCAGCGCAGGCAGCAGGATAGAAGTTTTTTTCAGCAACATAATAGGCTCTCCCTTCGTATGCAGATTCCGTCCTATTGGGCTGCATATCTTACATCTATAAATACCCTTTGAAGGGACACCCTAAACTCCCTGTCCGGGAAGAGAGTGGGCAGGAGGATATAACCTTCCCACTTGCTAAGGGACGCGATGATGCCGTATTTCTACGCAGCCACATCACCTCCGACTGCCGTGGAGAAGGGAACAACCTCATGGCTGGTTATCCCGTTCATTTCCAAAACGATAACGGTGCCCTCCGAACCGGTGAGCAGGTACGCCGCGTCCACCAGGCTCAATATCATATACCAGCCCTGCCCGGCAGTGCCCGCGGTCGAGTAGCCCTGTTTGAGGGTGACTATGGGCAGTTTGTCCAGCGGTATTCCCGCGCCTTTATCCTCGATCCACACCTGTATTTTAGCGGCACTGGCGTGGCAATGGACGGTTCCACTGCCTGTATGCGCCAGGGCGTTCATCGTGGCTTCATGCACGGCGGAGATTGTGTCGCTGGCGCGAAGCGGTTCGAATCCTGCCTTTTCCGCCAGAGTCTGAACCGCCCTCCGCACCTGCCGCAGGTGGCTGGGGTCGCTGACTTCCACCGTCACCGGGTCTTTACCGAGCGCCTCCGGCCAGTCCGACGGCTTTTCGCACAGTTTCAGGGCACCGCTGGGAACACTGTCCAGAATATCTCGCAGCCAGGCGTGCTGTTGATTCAGGGCGACCTTCTGGGTCAGAATCGTCACCGGGGCGGTTATCGCGAGGGGCATGAGCCGCACCAGACTGACCGCCGTGGCGAATGAGGCGACGGCAGTCAGGCCGCGCACGATCCCATTGAGCCGGTAAACCGGGTTGTAGAACATTAGCGCGTCGAAAAAGTGGGTCCATCCGCAAGCGGTGATGAAGATGACGTACAGGAAAAGCAGCAGAGTCAGCGGGGTGTGCAGGCGCAGGGTCTTTCTATGCGCTTGATAGCTCCAGAGCATCACCAGTGGTATCCACAGATAGGACATCCAGATGACCGCATCGGAAACGACGTGCAGCGCAATCAGGGAATCGGGCCAGACACCGCAGGTGCGGCGCGGCATGAATCCCTGACCGCTGAACAGATTCTGCCAGAACTCCATCGCAGTGAGCCTCTTTGTTCGTTAAAACCCGGTGCCGGGGACGCCGCCATAGATAATGACGGGCGGAACCGGGGTTCCCGCCGCTTTTTGCGCCGCATGCTCTGCCCGTACCTGCGCCAGCAGGCCCGGAACCGCGTGCGGTGGCTGCGCCGGTTCCCGGAACGCCTCGGCGAAAACCGGCCAGAACTGCTCGATATTATGAGACAGATCGAAGACCATAATGCCCTGAGTCGAGGCCGCCGCCGCCTGCAGCGCGCGCCTCAGGGCATCGGGCTGACGGTTGAAGTCGGAAAGCGCGATGCCTGCATATACCCAGGTCTGGTCGTTGACCGCGCGGTTGGATAGCTGGCCCGCCGCTTCGATACTCGCGCCGGGAATCTTGCCGTCGGCGACCGCCTCGGCGACAGTGGCCGCGCTGTAATAGCAGCCCGTGGTGATCCAGTCCAGCAGGCCCGCGAACCCCGTCTTCTGGTAATCGGGTGTCAGGAAGCGAAAGCCCGCCGCGAAATCGTCCGCCGCCCAGTTGGAGCCATAGTTCGGGTATTCGCCGTACCAGGAGCCGACATAGACGCTGACAGTGGCGCGGGGGCGAATCGTCTTGATCGTGGCGACTGCGGATGCCAGCCAGTTGCGCGTCGTGAGTGAGCGCCAGCGCAGCCAGTCATCGAAATGCGGGCCGGGCGCGACGCGGCGCGTCATCGCCGGGAAGGTGATTTCCCAGCGGAACACATCGTCGGGCCAGCGCAGACTTTTCCCCATATACTGCTCGAACTGCCGCCGCGTGTCCGGCGAAAAGTCGGCGTTGATTCCTGCATAGCGAAGCCGGTCGTCGAAGATAACGCCATCCACGGCGTAGTTGCGGACGACCTCCGCCGCCATGTCATTGATGCGCTGCCGCACGGCGGGATGGTGCGGATTGGTGATCAGCGGCACCTGCTGCTCCGGGCGCTGGCTGATGGGCACGTACAGCGGCGCGGTTTCCAGCGTCAGCGTCTGCCCGACCGGGGCGTTGCGCCGCAGAAAATCGCCCGCCCGTCCGTTGCCCACCAGCACGGCGCTGCCTTCAGTGGGAAGCGAGGGCGCGAGGGCAGCAAAGGCCGGGCCGTCTATCTGCGCCAGCACGCGCCGGTCCGCGCCCACAACCGTAATGATCGCGCCGACCGGCGGCTTCATACGGGCGAGATTCGTGTAAACCGCAATCTCCTCGTCCGTGCGCGCCGCGCGATTGGCTTCCCGCGCCAGCGGGAAAACCGCCGTTCCCGCGAACGGGCCGCGTATCAGCGCCTGCACCTCGTACAAAGTCGTCTGCCAATCGGGGTTCTGGTAGCCGGGGCCGACACCGAAGTCGCGATGGCCTTCACTGAACACGTTCATCGAGGCGACCAGCAGCAGCCTGGCGGCGCGCGTCTGGGCGACGAATGCGGCCACGGGGTCGAAATTCAGCGGAAGTGTCCGCGTGACATTCTGCTTGGTGAATACGGTCATCTTCGGCGCATAGCGGCTCGGATAGATGGTCAGCCCACTGATCGGCTTCACATCAAGCACAATGGTATTGAATCCCGCCGCCTTGATCTGCTTGACCAATGCCGTTATCTTTTCGGTGGTATTGATGCGGTCAAGATTCGCCGTTGCATCGATCCACAACACGCGCCCCTGGAGCTTTCTCGTCCGCGCCGTCTGCTGGGCGATACCGACGCCGTTGTTCGCTTCGTCGAGTGGCGGTGCGGGCAGGTGCGGGAAGGGGACGTAGGGCGTCAACGAAGGCGGCGGGGGCACTTCCAAAACGGTGGTGGTCGGTGTCGTCATCGGGGCTGCTGTCTGAGAGCTGCTTGGTGGTTGGGTCTGCTGTGCCCACGCGGTTCCGGGCGTGCTGCCCGCGATCAGGCTTGTCGCGGCCAGGGCCGCCGCATACGTTCCAAAGCGCATAAAATAAACGGTTCCTTATCTGGGAAGGCGTGGCATCGTGAAGACGCGCCGCCGAGAAATTCTGTGTCCGGAACAAAGTATAACAGCAAGGCGGCGATTTTGCTCTGATAAGCCGCCCCCTGTCCAGGGCGTATGCATCAAGACCGCCATAAGACCGTGGGTTGTAAACCCCCGTCTGTGCGGCCTCCGGCCAAGCACTCTCTGGGTACGAGCGGCCCGTTTTTCGTCCAAAGGACGATTGCCGGGATGCCTTATAGACGCCGGTTTTCCACCGGCGGGCTTGATGCTTCATCAATTTTTCATTTTTCGCTGTTATTATGAAAACAACGAGATGAAACACGCATGAAGATTTTGCTGATTGAAGACGAACGCGCCATTGCCGAAGTTATCAAGCAGGGGCTGGAGGAGGCGCATTATGTTGTGGAGGTAGCCTACGATGGCGCGACCGGCCTGAATCTGGCTCTGGTCGGAACGTATTCGCTGCTTATTCTCGATGTGATGCTGCCCCGCCAGGACGGCTGGAGCGTTTGCCAGGCTTTACGGGCGCGGCGCGATACCACACCCATCCTGATGCTGACGGCGCGCGACGCCGTGCAGGACCGGGTGCGCGGTTTGGAGATGGGCGCGGACGATTATCTGCCCAAGCCCTTCGATTTCGATGAGCTGCTGGCCCGCGTCCGGGCGCTGCTGCGCCGCGACCGGGTTCATAAGACCCGCGTTATCCGCATCGCCGACCTGGAAATAGACACCGGGGTGCGCCGGGTGACGCGCGCCGGGCAGGAAGTGTCGCTGACGCCGCGTGAATACACGCTGCTGGAGGCGCTCGCTGCGAGTGAAGGGCAGGTACTCACCCGCGAGGCGATTCAGGAACGGGTGTGGATGGACGAGGAAAGCTATTCCAACACAGTGGACGTATATATCGGGATGCTGCGCAAAAAGATCGACAGCGGGCATGAGGAGCGATTGATACACACCGTTCACGGCCTGGGCTATACGCTGCGCGGCCCCGAGAGCGAGGAGATACCATGAGGTTTTCTTCCGTCCGTCTGCGGCTGACACTGTGGAACGTCGGCGTGCTGGCGTTGATTTTGGTGGTGCTGGGAACGGCTCTGCGCTACACGGTTCAGGCGAACCTGATGAACTCCGTGGACCGGGACCTGCGGAGCCGGATACGCTACACCTTTTCGCGCGCCCGCTGGGAACAGAATGAGCAGGGGCAGTGGGAATGGCACTTTCGAGGGCGCGGAGGACGCGGCAGGAAGCCTCAGCCGGAAAACAAGCAGCCCTCGGCGGCGGGCACGCCTGCGTCAGCGGGCACGCCTGCCACACCAAATACATCTGCGGCGTCGCCCCCGCCCGGAGCACCGGCCCGCCCGCCGGATTCAGGGCCGCCTTCCTGGCTGCGGCCCCGCGCGCTCAACCTCCGGGGGAACCCCTCGCTCCCCGATTCGAGGAGCCTGCCTGGGATGCCGCCACCGCCGCTCTTTCCGCACAGGGGCACGAGGCATTCTCCCTGGTTGATGTGGACGAGACACCGATGCGGGTATTTTCTGTTCCTTTGCGACGCGATGAGATAGTGGTCGGAGCCGTCCAGGTGGCCTTCCCGCTTACGGACATAAACCGTGCCATAGCCAGCCTGAACCGTACCCTGCTGACACTGGCTCCGCTGGCCCTGCTTATCGCGGGCGCGGGCGGTGCCTTCCTGACGGACCGCGCGCTGCGGCCCGTGCGCCATATTTCCCAGGCTGCCGAGCAGATCGAGGCAAAGGACCTTTCGGGACGCCTGCCCGTTACGGGTAAAGACGAATTCTCGGAATTGGCGCGGACGTTCAATGCGATGCTGGGGCGGCTGGAAGAAGCATTTACGCTGCTGGAAAAGGCGTTCGAGCAGCAGCGGCGCTTTACCGCGGACGCTTCGCACGAACTGAGAACGCCGCTGACGGTGATCAAGGCGAATACCAGTCTGGCGCTGCGGGGCACGCGCACCGTCGAGGATTATCGCCGCGCCTTGGAAGCCGCCGACCGCGCCGCCGATATGACTACCAGCATCGTGCAGGACCTGCTGCTTTTGGCGCGCTCCGATGCCGGTAATCTGGGCCTCAGCGCAGATGTCATGCCGATTCAGCAGGTTCTGGAGCGGGCGTCTGAGGCGGTCCGAAATCCGGAGAATGCCCCGGTTCGTCTGAATATATTCGATGCTGACCTGAGCGTGGTCGGAAACGAAAACGAATTGATACGGCTGTTCAGCAATCTGCTGGAAAATGCGGCGCGTCATACACCGGTGGACGGAACCATCACGGTTACGGCACACTCCGAGGAAAAGACTCTCGTCGTGACCGTCGCCGATACGGGCGAGGGCATTCCGCCGGAGCACCTGCCGCATGTCACCGAGCGTTTTTACCGGGTGGATGCGTCGCGCACGCGCCCCAGCGGCGGTACCGGACTGGGCCTGGCGATCTGCCGCAGTATTGTCGAGGCGCATGGCGGCACGCTGTCTATCACCAGCGCCGTCGGCAAGGGAACCACCGTAACCGTTACCCTGCCGCGCATCGCGCCGCATACCATGCAGGAGCAGCGGCCCACCCCGGCGGCGGAAGCCCCGGTTGTCCGGCAGCATGAAGGCAGCCTTTCATAATTTTTTCATTTAGTCTCGATATAATGAAGCCAGCCGGGAGATTATGATAAATCGTTTCTGCGGACGCCGCGTGCCGGGGCCGCCCGCCGCCCGCAAAGGCCGTCGCCGCGCCCCTGTCTCTGTTTTTTAAGAGGTAAACTGCCGTGAATCGCGCCATTCCTGTTGCCGTCGCTGTGGCCCTGGTAGCCACAGGCGGTTTTTTCCTGAACCGAAACATGCGTGGGAAAGGCCCCGCCGGGGCCACCCAATATAAATTGACCAAAGCCGAGATGGGCGAGGTCAAGAAGACGGTTTCCGCCACCGGTACCCTTCAGCCCTGGACCGTCGTGGATATCAAGTCCAAAGCGGGCGGACGTGTTGAACAGATGCCGGTGGAGGTGGGCGACGAGGTACGCCGGGGGCAGGTGCTTGCCCGTATCGACCCGTCGGATACCCAGCTGGCCGTAAGCACCGCCCAGGCTGACATAGATGCGGCCCGAGCGCGCGTATCCCAGGGAGATTATCAGTACCGACTGCAGGTACAGCAGAGCAAGAACGCCATCGATACGGCGCGGGCGCAGAAACAATCCGCCGAGGCAAATCTGAGATCGGCGGAATCCCGTCTTCGAACGGCGCAGACGCAGGCGAAGGCTCAGCCTACCCAGACAAGGGCGGCGATTCGGCAAGCCGAACAGAACCACAAAACCCTGGTGACGCAGCGCAGGCAGTTGGATGCAACTCAGGCTCAGGCGCTGGCGCAGGCGCGGGCGGCTTTGAATCAGGCAAAGGCGAACAACAAGAACGCCCAAGAGAATCTGAACCGGCAGCGGTCGCTTTTGAGCAAAGGCTTCGTTTCTCAGGCGGCGGTGGATCAGGCCGAAGCCAGCGCCGGAGTGACAGAGGCGCAGGTCTCGTCAGCGCAGGAGACGGTGAACACGATTGCAGCGGAGCAGCAGGCCGCCCGCGAGGCCGCCGAGGCGCGCGTTGCCCAGGCATTAGCGCAAGTGCAGAGCGCGCGAGCGCAGACCGATGTGCAGGATCGGCAAAATGCCGTTGCCGAGGCCCGCGCCGCCGTGCTCCAGGCCAGGGCGTCCGTCACTTCGGCGGAAGCGAATTTACAGCAGGCTATCGCCAATCAGGCCAATAATCAGATACGCCGCTACGACATCGCCAGCGCCCAGGCCGGCAGCGCCCGCGCCCGCGCCACGATGGAAAACGCGCAGACCACGCTGAATCAGACGGTCGTGCGCGCGCCTTCCGAAGGCATTATTTTGAAAAAGTACGTCGAGCCGGGCACGATCATTACGTCGGGTATGTCGCTCAGCAGCACCGGCACCAGCATCCTTCAGCTTGGTGATGTTTCCAAGATGTACGTCAACGTTACCGTGGACGAAACCGACATCGCCAGCGTGGATGTGGGGCAGAAGGTGGACGTTACCATCGAGGCGTATCCGGGCGTTCCGTTCGAGGGTAAGGTCGCTCGCGTCGATCCGCAGGCGCAGGTCGAGCAGAACGTGACGACAGTGCCCGTGCGCGTGGAGATTGATAACTCGTCACCGACATTCCGCCTGCTCAAGCCGGGCATGAACGCCACCTGCGAATTCGTCGTTGATGAGAAGGAAAACGTGGTCAGCGTGCCCAACGAGGCCGTCCGCACCGACGACGAAGGTTCTTATGTTGAGGTCGGCACCGGCGGCAAGCCCGCGCCGCCCGATCCCAAGACCGGCACGCCCGCCGAGGCGGATGCGCTTGTGGTCGTGAAGATCGAGAAGCGCCGCGTCGAGGTCGGGGTGGAAGGTAACGAGACGGTTGAGATCGTCAGCGGACTCAAAGAAGGCGATCCTGTGGTCACGCAGACTATCGAGCCGGAAGCGCCGACGGCAGGCGGCGCAATGGGTGGCTTCGGCGGGCGGCCCGGTGGTGGCGGCGGCGGCAGGAGATAACATAATCAGGGTCCGGCGGCGACTGTCGCCGCCGGATCGTTCCCTCGCCTTCGGCCCCTCATGCCGCGACATTTTGAAGGAGACAATATCGTGATTACGGCTCCCAAATCCACACCGGAAAAGCTGACCGAAAGGCAGCCGCAGCAGCCCGCTCCGGCCCCCGAAGCAGATACCGGCTCAGGCATCGGGCTTAGCCTGTTCGTCAGTGTCGTCATGGCCCTGCGCGGGCTGGGCGCGAACAAACTGCGCGCCATTCTGACCATGCTGGGTGTCATCATCGGCGTGGGCGCGGTCATCATCGCCATCGGTATCGGGCAGGGATCGCGCGAGGCGGTGGCGGAGGGCATTCAGCGCCTGGGAACCAATGTGCTGACGGTGCGCACCGGCCAGCAGCGGCGCGGCCAGATGAGCTTCGGCGGCTCGACCAATACGCTGACGCTGGAGGATGCCGAGGCGATTCTGAAAAATGTTCCCACGATCCAGCGCGTCTCACCGAGCGTGGATAAGAATCTACAGATCACTTATCAGAACAAGAACACCAACGTCACCGTCAACGGCAACGGTGAGTTCTACCCGGTCATCAGCAACCATCCGGTGGCTTCGGGCCGCTATTTCTCGGCCTCCGAGGTGCGCTCCTACAAGCGCGTCGCCGTGCTGGGTTCGACCACCGCCAAAGAGCTGTTCGACCGGCAGTCGCCGGTAGGAAAAACCATCCGCATCGGCCAGAACAATTTCGAGGTGATCGGCGTTCTCAAGGAAAAGGGCGGCATGGGCTGGCGCAACCCGGACGATGCCGCCTATGTCCCGGTCTCCACGGCGATGCGGCGTCTGCTGGGCGTCGAGAACATCACCGGAATCACCTGCCAGGCGCGCTCGTTCGGCTTGATGGGCCGGGCGCAGCGCGAGATCGAGGCCCTGCTGCGTAAGCGGCACAAGATTACCGGTGAGGATGCTCCATCGGACTTCATGATCTTCAACCAGGCCGACCTGGCGGAAACGCAGAACGCCCAACAGGATACGTTTTCGTCGCTGATTACCTACCTGGCCATCGTGTCGCTGGTGGTCGGCGGTATCGGTATCATGAACATCATGCTGGTGTCAGTCACGGAGCGCACCCGCGAGATCGGCGTCCGCAAAGCCATCGGAGCGCGGCGGCGCGATATCCTGTCGCAGTTTCTGCTGGAGGCGCTGTTCCTGTCGCTGGTCGGCGGCCTGCTCGGTGTCGCCTTCGGCATGCTTGGCTCCAACTTCGTCGCGACCACCAACAACTGGAAGGTAAGCATCGCGCCACAGACGGTGCTGCTGGCCTTCAGCTTTTCTGCAATCGTCGGCGTCTTCTTCGGGTTCTATCCGGCCCTCAAAGCCTCGAAGCTCCACCCGATAGAGGCGCTGCGCTATGACTAATCTCGATCAATGAGGAGAACGATATGAAACAATCGGTTCGATGGATTCTTCCTGCTGCGGCCATTACTACGCTGCTGGCAGCGTCCGGCGCTTTCGCTCAGGGTGGCCCTCCGGGCGGCGGCGGCCCCGGCGGTTTTCAGCCCTCGCCGGAGATGATGAAAAAGTTCCAGGCGCTGCGCAAATGGAACGATAAGCACCCTAATATTGGCCGGGTATCGCAGACGCTGCGTGCCGTCGGTGAGATGGATAAAGACCCTAAGACAAAAATCACCCCGGCACAGGCCAAGAAGATGCTTGCCGTCATTCGTCCCTGGCAGAAAAGGCCGGTCATGACGGACGCGCAGGCGCTCCAGGTGAATAAACAGCTTACCGCCGCGATGACCCTCCCGCAGATCAAGAAGATGGCCACGATGCCCCGGATGGGCGGGCGGCGCGGCGGCGGTGGCGGCGGCGGCGGCTCCGGCGGCGGCGGCGCGGGCCGACCCGGTGGCGGCGGTTTTGCGGGCGGCGGCGGCGGTGGCGGCGGTCGTCCCGGTGGCGGTCGTCCTTTTACCGCCGCGATGATACCGGCTCCGAGGATTACAACCCGCTGAACCCGGCCTCCTTCCCGGCTTCACCGATGAGCGAGCGGCGCAAGCGGGGTCTGGCGCAGACGATGGCACTGCTTCAGCAGCGCGCCCGTTAGCAGCAGTCTTTTCGGACGTCAAGGGGTATGTTCCGTGTGGCCGTCCTGCCGGAAGGAATATTCCGCAGGGCGGTCATTTTTTGAAGCAGGGAGTTCCTTTCGTGGCAAACAGCAAGCAGGAAGCAGCAACAGCGAATCGTCCGGCGGAATCTGGTCCGCTGATTGAAGTAGAAAACCTCAGCAAGACGTACCGCATGGGGAAGATGGAAGTGCGGGCGCTGCGGCATGTCAGCCTGAGTATCGGGCGCGGCGAGTTCGTGGCGATCATGGGGCCGTCCGGCTCCGGTAAATCCACCTTCATGAACATAGTCGGGTGCCTGGACAAGCCCACCGATGGGTCGTACCGGCTCGACGGAATCGAAGTCGCCACACTGAATGACGACGAGCTGGCCCGAATCCGCAGCCGCAAGCTGGGCTTTGTCTTCCAGACGTTCAACCTGCTGGCGCGCACGTCGGCCCTGCATAATGTCGAACTGCCGATGTTTTACAACCTGTCCCGTTTCCGGCAGCGCGAATCCGCCGCGCAGCGCGCCCTGAAGGCGGTGGGCCTGGCGGAGCGCGGTCATCATAAGCCCAATGAGCTTTCCGGCGGGCAGCAGCAGCGTGTGGCCATTGCCCGTGCCCTTGTCAACGATCCGCCGATTATCTTCGGTGACGAGCCGACCGGCGCTCTGGACACCCGCACCGGCGAAGAGATCATGGCGATTTTCCAGCGGCTGAACCGGGAAGGTAAAACCGTGGTGATCGTTACCCACGAGATGGATATAGCCGAGCACGCCGGGCGCATCATCCGTTTCAAGGACGGCCTGGTGGTAAGCGACCAGATCGTTGAGAATCCCATCAATGCTGAAGAGGCTCTGGCGCGCATGCCGTCCCTGGACGACGAACCGGCGGCGGTGTAAAGCCCCAGAGGCCCTTGCCCTCACCCCCACACTCGGTCTGCCGAGGTGCTCTCCCAATTCTGGGAGAGGGGTGCCTGTAGCATTACCAACTCCGGCTTCGCACGGAAGCACAGAGAACCCGCTGTGGTGCGAAGCCGGGGCGGGTAACGTTACAACCACACTATGGGGCACTCGCGAAGCCGGGGTTGGCAACGTAATAGGCTCCCCTCTCCCGCGGCGGGAGCGGGGCCGGGGGTGAGGGCAAGGCACGCAGGAAACGCATCTCCGGACGCGGAACAGTACTGCCGGCGTTGACGTGACTGTTTCTCGCACCACTATGAGCCTGCCGACCGGTACCGTTACTTTCCTCTTCACCGATATTGAGGGCAGCACCAAGCTCTGGGAGGAACACCCGGAAGCGATGCGTGCTGCCCTGGCCCGTCACGACATCCTTCTGCGCCGCTGCATTACGCGGCACGGCGGGCACGTCTTCAAAACCGGTGGCGACGCCTTTTGTGCCGCGTTCGCGGACGCTCCTTCCGCCCTGTACGCCGCGCTTATCGGCCAGCTTGCGGTATCCGATCAGGAGTGGGGCGAGATCGGCTCGCTGCGCGTGCGGATGGCTTTGCATATCGGCGAGGCCGACGAGCGAGACCGCGATTACTTCGGCCCCAGCGTCAACCGCGTCGCCCGGCTGCTGGACACAGGGCACGGAGGGCAGGTTCTGCTGTCTCAGGCGAGCGAGGAGAAAGTTCGGGACTGCCTGCCGGAAAAGGCATCTTTAAAAGACCTCGGCGAATACCGTTTAAAGGATCTGTCCCGGCGGGAGCGCGTGTTCCAGCTTATTTACCCTGACTTACCCGCTGACTTTCCGCCGCTCCAAACTCTGGATCGGCGCCCGCACTACCTGCCCGTGCAGCCGACCCCTCTTATCGGGCGGGAGCGTGACGCCGGGATGGTGCAGACTATTTTGCGGAAGGGCCACATCCGTCTTCTGACTCTGACCGGGCCGGGCGGCGTGGGTAAAACGCGCGTCGGCATGCAGGTAGCCGCCGATCTTTTGGAAGACTTCGAAGACGGTGTTTTCTTTGTCGATCTGGCGAATATTCGTGACGGCGATGCACTGGCCGCCGCCATCGCCCAGACGCTTCAGGTTCCGCCAAGCGAGGAGCGCCCGCTGACGGAGAGCCTGAAGGCGTTCCTGCGGGAGCGGCGGATACTGCTTCTGCTGGACAGCTTTGATCAGGCGCTTGCCGCCGCGCCGCTGGCGGCGGAGCTGCTGGCGGACTGCCCCCGACTTAAAATACTGGCTACCAGCCGCGCCGTCCTGCGCCTCCGTGGTGAGCAGGAGTTTCCGGTTCTGCCCCTCGCACTGCCACCGATGGACCGCCTGCCGCCCGTGGAGCAGTTAGTCCAATATGCGTCGGTCGATCTGTTTCTGCGCCGCGCGCGGGCGGCGGTGCCGGACTTCGTTCTGACGAGCGAAAACGCGCGGGCGGTCGCCGAAATCTGCAACCGTCTCGACGGCCTGCCGGGAGCTATCGAACTGGCGGCGGCGCGGGTCCGAACGATGACGCCCCCGGCGCTGCTGGCCCGGCTGGCGTCGCGGCTGGAAGTCTTGTCCGACGGTACGCGCGATCTGCCGGAGCGGCAGCGGTCGCTGCGGGCTATGATCGCCTACAGTTACGACCTGCTTTCGGAGCGGGAAAAAACACTGTTTCAGCGTCTATCCGTTTTTACCGGCGGCTGCACGGAGGAGGCAGCCCGGGCAGTGTGCGGCATGGACGGCGGAGAAGACACTATTTCCGCCGGGCTGGCTTCCCTGGCGAATCAAAGCCTGCTGCGCCGTGAAGAGCCGGAAACGGCAGGCGATGGGGAAGGTGGAGGCCGCATTCTAATGCTGGAAACGACGCGCGAATACGCTCTGGAACGACTGAACGCCAGCGGCGAGGAGAATGCCCTGCGCCGCTGTCACGCCGAATTTTTCCTCCAGTTCGCGGAAGCGGCACAGACCGGGATGAACGGCGCGGAACGCGACACCTGGCTGAAGCGCCTGTTAGGGGAGCAGGATAACGTCGGCGCGGCGCTGCGCTGGGCGGTGGAGCACGGGGAAACGGAGATGAGCCTGCGGCTTGCCCGTGCCTGGTTCCGGGCCTGCCGCGCCGACTGGACGGACGGGCGCAAGTGGCTGGAGCGGGCGCTGGGACTGAGCGGCGCGCTGGAGCGCACCACGGCCCGCGCCCGCGCGTTCGCCGGGCAGGGGGTTCGCGCCTGGCTCACCAGTGACCTGCCCATCGCGCGTGCCCAGATCGCCGACAGTCTGGCGCGTATCCGTAAAATCGGCGAGCGGCGGCGCGGCGAGACGACGAAAGAGGCCCCGCAGGAAGTGGACGATAAATCGCTGGTCGCCGCCTCACTTCACAGCCTGGGAACCGCCGCCCGGCGCGAAGGCGATCACGCGCGGGCAACGGTGCTTCTGGAAGAAAGTGTCAGTCTCTATCGGCAGCAGAACGACAGCCGCGCGCTTTCCGCCTGCCTGCAGGAACTGGCCGAGATCGCCTGGCAGGCGGAACAGCCGTGGCGAGCCGTTCGTCTGTTCGCGGCGGCGGCGGCGCTGCATGCGCCGCTCGGTCTTGTCGCCGCGCCCGTCGAACCCGAAGCGTATCCGCAGGCTCTGGCCGTCCTGCGGACGGAACTGGGGGATAGGGCATTTACGGAAGCATGGACCGAAGGACAGGCAATGACGCTGGACGAGGTAGTTCGGGGCGCGCTGGCTGCGGAAGGGGCTTCATAGACTTCTATGCGCTGCCGCCGCGCACTGCTTTTCACCCGACTGCTGACCGCCGCCGTCGCCTTCTGCCTATCGCTAAGTGGCGTCGGAACGGCGGCGCGCGGAGCGCAAGGGCAAACGGCGACAATTCCCGCGCCTCGCGATGTGCTGGGCTTCACGCCCGGCGAAGATCGGCGGCTCGCCTCCTGGGCGCAGTTCGTGGACTATTTCCAGCGTCTGGACCGGGCCAGCGACCGTGTGCTGGTGCAGGAGTTGGGTAAAACCACGCTGGGCCGCCCGTTCCTGCTGACGATTATCTCCTCGCCTGCGAACCTGGCGCGGCTCGACTACTACCGGGAAATACAGCGCAAGTTAGCCGACCCGCGTATTCTCGGCAGTGGCGACAGCAGCGCCCGCGCCGCCAAGCTGATCGCGGACGGCAGAACCATCGTCCTCGTCACCTGTGGCATCCACTCCACCGAGGTCGGCGCGAATCTTGTCGCCCCAATGATCGCGCACCGTCTCGCTTCGGACACGTCGCCGGAGGTGCGTGAAATCCTCGACAACTGCATCGTACTGCTGGTTCCCTCGCTCAATCCTGATGGCGTTGATATCGTCACCGACTGGTACCGTAAAACGCTGGGAACGCCTTCCGAGGGAACCGGCCCTCCGCAGCTTTACCACCACTACACCGGCCACGACAACAACCGCGACTGGTATGCCTTTACGCAAATCGAAACCCAGCTTACCGTGGATAAAGTGCACAACGTCTGGCACCCGCAGATCGTCCACGATATCCACCAGCAGGGCCAGACCGGCTCGCGCATGTTCCTGCCGCCGTACACGGAGCCGTGGGAGCCGAACGTGCCCCCGCTGATTCAGGCCGGGGTGAACTTTCTGGGAATGACGATGGCCTGGGAGCTGGCCGCCGAAAACAAAGCGGGTGTGATGAACTACAGCACCTACGATGCCTGGACGCCCGCCCGCGCCTACCAGCACTACCACGGCGGCATCCGTATTTTGAGCGAAACGGCCTCCGCGCAGCTTGCGACGCCCGTCACCATCCCGCTTACCTCGCTGAACTCCGAGGTGCGGGAGCGCAACTGGAACTTTCCGCTGGTCTGGCCCGGCGGCGAATGGCGGCTGGCGAATATTGTGGACTACATGCAGTCCGCCGCGTTCGCGCTGCTGCGCGGCGCGGCGCGCTACCGGGACCGGTGGGTGCGCGGCTTTTATCAGATCGGGCAAGAGGCTGTGACCCCGGCGAAGCCGGGCGCTCCGTTCGCGTTTCTTCTGCCGCCGCCGCCGGACGCCGCCGACCTGGCCGGAATGTGGCAGTCGGCGGGCTTATCCCGAATCGAGGCGATACTTCGGCGCGGCGGTGTAGAGCAATCCTCTGCTGACCTGCCGTTCACTGCGGGCGGCGTCCAGTATCCGGCAGGTACACGTATCGTCCGCATGGATCAGCCGTATGCGGCCTTTGCCCGGACCCTGCTGGAACGGCAGCGGTACCCCGACCTGCGCGAATATCCGGGCGGGCCGCCGCGCCGTCCGTACGACGTTACCGCCCATACCCTGCCCCTGCTGATGGGCGCGCGCGCCGTGCGCATAGACACGCCTTTTCCGATGCCGCCTTTGCGAAGTGTGCCCCCCGAAACATTTCCGGCTGCGTCCCTGTTCGAGCGGCGGGGAATAACGCGCCTTGGCCTGTATCGCAGCCATGTGCCGGTGATGGACGAGGGCTGGACACGCTGGTTTCTGGACGACTTCCGGGTGCCCTATACGTCGATGAGTGACGCCGAGATTCGCGCGGGGGGACTGCGCGCGCGATACGACACTATTATCCTTCCGAGCCAGAGCGCGGCGAGCATTATCAATGGGCTTCCGGCAAGCCGCTACCCGGCGAATATTTCGGGCGGATTGGGATCAGCGGGAATCGCCGCGCTGGCCGCCTTTGTCGAGGCGGGCGGCACCCTGATCGCGCTGGAAGAGGCGTCGGATTTCGCCATCGAACATCTGGGCGTCCCCGTGAAAAACATCCTCAAAGGCGTCTCTCCCCGCGTTTTTTACTGTCCCGGCTCTATTCTCAAGATTCGTTTTGCTGCCGACGATCCGCTGGCGCGCGGCGTGCCGCCGCTGGAAGGGACGCCGGGGGAGGGGATCGCCTGGTTCGAAGGCAGCGGCGCGTTCGAGCCGACCGGCGATGCGGCGCGCGTGGTCGCCCGTTTCGGGGAGGCGCGCGAACTGCTGCTGTCCGGGTGGCTGCTGGGCGCGAAAAAGATCGCGAACAAGGGGGCTATCGTCAAATCCCGGCGGGGCCGGGGCCGCATCGTGCTTTTCGCCTTCCGGCCCCAGTACCGGGGCCAGAGCCTGGCGACATTGCCTTTTTTGTTCAACGCTATCGGGCAGAATGGCAATGGTACGCGCAATGGGAATTGATCGACAGCGCCGGAGCCTCCTGCGACCTCTTTTTTTGCTGGCCGGTGTCCTGGCAACCCTTGCGCCGGTTCAGGCACAGGAGAAAGCCAAAAAGAAAAAGCCGTCTGCGACCCGACCGGGAATCGCTGCCGCGGCAAAGAAGCCCGCTGCTCTGAAGCCGCCTTTGCCGCCCGGCCAGATCGTGGAAGCGCGCAAGATCGGCGCGCGGCTTATCGAGCGTTATCAAAAAAAGGCGCTGGTGCTCTCGCGGCCCTATCGCGAAGGGCTTCAGCTCAAGCAGATCGCCGCCATCGGCTACTGCAAAGCGCCCAACGGCAAGCCGGTGGCTCTCACCCTGCCGCTGCTGCGGACGCTGGATCATCTGGCGGCGCGCGCCAGCCGCAAAAGGCCGCTGGTGCTGCTGAGCCTGTACCGGCCCTTATTGCCCACACGCCCCGGCGAGCCGCACGGGCGCGGGCAGGCGATAGATATCGGGGCGTATGGCGGCTACCGGATCGAAAGTAGCCGACCGCAGGAGTGTGTGAATGGCGTCATCACTCTGGTCAAGGCATTGCCGCCGCGCTCGTACCGGCTGGGGCTTCCCCGCCCGCACGCTTCCAATCCTATCCCTCTGCTTCCGCCGCCCCGCCGCGTGGCTAATTGGCCGTTCTTTCCCCCGCCCGAACCGGAAACCCTCGATCTGCTCGGCATTCGTGTCGTCGCGCCGCGCATGGTAAACGGCAGGTTCGTGCGTAACCGCAAAGGCGGTTTACGCCCCGCCGTCCGCCGCTGGGAAAACGAGCGCTACGCCGCCTTTTCCGATCTGGGGAGCGCGCGGGTGAAGCGGATATTCCGCGCCGCCGCCCGACGTGGCGTCAACATCCACAGCCTCTTCCCCGACGCCCCCGACCACCTGCATCTGGACGTGAAGCCTTAAAGACCCACTCTTAGCAGGACTTTCTCACCGTGAAATAGGGACGATTGGTCACTGTGGCGCTCGTCTGCTTGTCCTGTATACTGTCTCCAATCGACAAGCAGTCAGGCGCGCATAGGGAACGAATGGCGGCGTTCCGGACTGTGGTGACGGCGGCACTTATCTCTTTTGTCTGGCCTACAACGTTAATGCCCTGGTAAAAAGCCTCCCGTCACAACGACCTATCGGTGCTTTCCTATTGAGGAGGAATAGATCATGAAGCTCGAAGTTCTTGTTTGCGGCACGGTCGGCAAGATCACCGCCTGCCTTTTGTGCGCCACACAGCTTATGCTGGCCGCTCCCGCCTTCGCTGGGGCGCTGGCTCCGGCTAAAGCGCAGATAAAAGGCGGGCCGGGCATCCACACCGCAACCTTCACAACACCGCAGGGAAAGGTTTTCGTGGTGCTGCCGGACGATCTGGCACCCGGCGACACGGTTTCCGCCACTCTGCGTATCGAGCCGCAAGACGGCCAAAGTCTGGAGCGCCATACGCTGCGAATGGGGGAGACAAGCAATCCTGTCCACGCCGGGATAGCCAAGTTCGTGCTTCCGCCGCTGCGCCAGAACGGCTTTACGGAACTGCTGCTGCGCGACGAGAGCGGCAGTGAGATCGGGCGGGCCAGCCTTCCCCTTGCCTCTGCGGCGGCAGGTCTGCCCGATGGCATACGCCTGCCCAGAGAGGGCAACCCCGGTCAGCCGCTGGTTATACCGGGACGCTTCGATGGGGACGCCACTAATACGCAGGTGCGGGTCGCAGGAGCCGCAGCGCCAGTGCTGGCCGAGTCGCCGCGAAAGCTGATCGTGGAAAGCCCGAATGAGCCGAACAAAAAGACCGAGATCGAGGTTCGGGAAGGCGATCAGACGGCGCGGGGCGAGTTCAAGAATGAGAAGCCCCGCCGCAAAAGCCAGCTTGGCAAAACGCTGCTTATTGTCGGCATCGTTGCTGTGGTGCTGGTGGTGGTTATCAGCGATGCCATCGGTGATGGTCTTGAGGAGGGTTTTGGCGGCCCATACCGCCATTAGATTCGTCAACTCCGCTCCCGTGCGAAGCGCACGGGAGCGGAAGGTTGGGTTGTGGCAATCGATTTACCAGCGGGTGTTGGGGCCGAAGTCGGCGTTGTAGTAGCTCTGCCCCTCGACATGCTCGCCGGGCTTGATCAGTTCATCCACCCGTTTCTTGTCGTCGTCGCTGATCGTCACGTCCGAGGCGGCAATATTCTCCTCCATCTGCGCAACACTGTTCGGCCCGATAATCGGGCTGGTGACACCGGGCTGGGCGGCGCACCAGGCGTTGGCGAAGGCTGTCATTGTGCAGCCTTTATCGCGGCAGATCGTCTCGATGCCTTCCAGCACGCGCCATGTCTGCTCGGAGAACTTTTCCGGATTTTCACGCGAGTTGGGCGGCGCGGGCTGGCCGCGCTTGTACTTTCCCGTTAGCTTGCCGCCCGCGAGCGGCGACCAGGGGATGATGCCGAAGCCATAGGTCTGGGCCATCGGAACAAGCTCGCGCTCGATGCGCCGGTCCAGAAGGTGGTACGGTGGCTGTTCGCAGACAAAGCGGTTCAGCCCCAGCTCTTTGGCGACCCACAGTGATTCCACCACCTGCCACGCGGCATAGGTGCTGGTGCCGATGTAGCGTACCTTTCCCTGCCGTATCAGGTCGTCCAGCGCCCGCAGGGTTTCATCTATCGGGACTTTGGACTGTGGGCGGTGAATCTGGTACAGGTCGATATGGTCGGTCTGAAGGCGGCGCAGGCTGTCCTCGCACGACTTGATAATGTTGAAGCGCGTGTTGCCCCAGGCGTTCGGGTCGTTGTCGTCCATTTTGCCGTGGACTTTGGTCGCCAGGAAGACGCGGTCGCGCTTACTGCCTTCTTTGAGCGCATTACCCAGCATCGTCTCCGATTTGCCGCGCCCGTACACATTGGCGGTATCGATAAAGTTGCCGCCCGCCTCCAGAAAGCGGTCTACCATCCGTGTCGCCTCGTCCTGCTCGGTTTTCCAGCCGAACGTCATCACGCCCAGGCACCAGACGCTGACCTGCGCGCCCGTGCGTCCCAGAGATCGGTATTCCATGAAAGAAGCCTCCTGCGGCAAAAGGAATTTTGGACTGCCGGAAAAGGGCAAACCGTTACGCTTTACCCCGTAGTCGTGCCGGGCTAAGCGGTGCTGTCCAGCCGCTCGGTCAGCCACGCGGCGATGTCGCTCAGGCTTTCCGGCATCACCTCATGCGCCATCGGATATTCGCGATAGGTGAGGGCGACGGGGAGCTTTGTAAGCTGGTCCCGGATCCGGCGGCCAAACTGGATCGGGAGCACCGTGTCCGCCGTGCCGTGGACGGCGAGAATCGGAAGGCCGCTAAGCTGTTCCGGCGCGGCCATGCCCGGCAACGCCTCGTCAGGAAGCCGACCGCTCATCGCGACGATTCCCGCGATCCTGTCAGGCCGGGTAAGGGCGACGCTCAGGCTCATTATCGCACCCTGACTGAAGCCCATCAGATAGACGCGGCGCGCATCCACGCTGTAGGCCGTAGTCAATTCATCGATAAAGGCTATCAGCGCCGCCCGGCTTTGTTCGGCCTCGCTGGCGTCAACGATCAGACCGGTCGGCGTAAACTCAATGGAAAACCAGGCATACGCGCCCGGCTGAAGGGTCCGGGGCGCACGCGCCGAAACGACGAAAAAGCGATTGTCCAGGTAGTCGGCAAGGGGCATCAGGTCGCCCTCGTAACTGCCAAGGCCGTGCAAGAGCAGCAAAAGCGGCGGCGGCGAATCGTCGTGTCGTTGCGTCGGTTCACGCATCAGATGAACCAGTGATAAAGGCTTCGTCATCATGAATCACTCCAAGCGGGCCTCTCCCCCTGCCCATCTTCCCTTAGGAGAGGGGGCATGGGGGAGAGGCCGAACGCATCAAAGGAAATCGTACCCGGTGCGGTGAAACAAAGCGATATTTATTCGGCAGGAGAGTGATTTTTGAAAGTAAAAGATATTCCTTCCCCCGAAGTTCGCGCGGACGACATCGCGCAGTTCCAATCCGCCTTCGGGGAAGACCCGCGCAACCGTATGGCCCTCAACGCCGTCACCAAAACCCCGGTGAACGCTGTCGCCATGAACCGGAGCGCGGTGGTACGCAACAACCATACCTTTTCCCACACCGTCAAAGCCGGGGCATCCACGGCGCAGAACCAGAGCGGGCGCTGCTGGATGTTCGCGGGCCTGAACCTTTTTCGTGTCGCCGCCGCGCAGCAGATGAACTTAGAAGATTTCGAACTGTCGCAGAACTATCTGATGTTCTGGGACAAGCTGGAAAAATCCAACTACTTTCTGGAAAATATCCTGCGGACGCTGGACGAGCCGGGGGATGGTCGCCTGGTCGCCTGGCTGATGTCCAGCCCGCTTCAGGACGGCGGTCAGTGGGATATGTTCGTCAATCTGGTGAAAAAGTACGGCGTCGTTCCCAAAGAAGTTATGCCGGAAACGGAATCGAGCAGCAGTTCCCGCCTGATGAACGAGCGCATTACCTGTAAGCTGCGCGAATACGCGGCCCGGCTGCGGCAGGCCAGTGAGCAGGGCACCGCGCTGGAGGTGCTGCGGGCGCGCAAAACCGAGATGCTGGAAGAGGTGTACCGGATGCTGGCTATCCACTTGGGCGAGCCGCCCCAGGAGTTTTTGTGGCAGTGGCGTGACAAGGACAAGGAGTTCCACCGGGACGGGATTTTGACGCCGCATGAGTTTATGGCGAAGCATATCAGCACAGAACTGGAGGCGATGGCCTGCCTGATCCACTGCCCGCAGGCCGCGAAAACCTATAACACGCTGTACACCGTCGAGTATCTGGGCAACGTGGTCGGCGGCGAGATCATCCGCTATCTGAATGTTGAGATGGAGGTTCTCAAGGCGGCGACGGTCGCGATGATAAAGGACGGCAAGCCGGTCTGGTTCGGCTGCGACGTGGGCAAGATGTTCGACCGGGACCTGGGTCTGATGGACACCGAGCTTTATGATTATGCCGCCCTTTACGGCACGGACTTCGGCATGAACAAAGCCGAGCGCCTGGACTACGGCCAGAGCGTGATGACCCATGCGATGGTGCTGACCGGCGTCGATCTGGACGATCAGGGCAGGCCGCGCAAATGGCGCGTAGAAAATAGCTGGGGCGACAAGAATGGCGACAAAGGCTTTATGGTGATGACCGACGCCTGGTTTGACGAATACCTGTATGAGGTGGCGGTCGAAAAAAGATACCTGACTTTAGAACTGCTTCAAATACTGGAATCCGAGCCGGTCCGTCTGCCACCCTGGGACCCGATGGGTTCTCTCGCCGCCGCTGCTGCTGCTGCCGGTTAAAGAACCGTATCGTGAGCAGATCAAACGACAGCTTCGCGACTATCGCCGGTGGCTGGCTCGGCACGTACGCCTACCAGGGGCGCTACGCGTCGCAGCCGCCGGAGCGGTTCGAAGCGACCTTTACACGGCCAGACCGGGAAGGACGCTTTACCGGGAGCATTCTCGATGACAGCCCCATGGGAACGGCGGACGTGACGGATGGGGTGCAGGCAGGTCTGCATGTGCGGTTTACGAAGATCTACCGGGCGCGCCACGGCGGATCGGGTGATGAACTGCTGCCGATTCAATACGAGGGAGCGCTTTCCGAAGATGGCCGCTTTATGCAGGGCGTATGGGAGATCGTTTCGCGCGCCCGTGGACGCCGCTTGAAATCGTTACGCATTCACGGCGTCTGGGACGCGCACCGGATGTGGAACGAGATGGAAGAATCGGAAATGCGCCCCGAAGAAGAAAGCGCGGCGCGGGAACTGGTGGTGGGGTAGCGGCCCTCGCAGAAGCCCTCACCCCCGTAGCCACCTTCGGTGTCTGTGCCCCTCTCCCAGAATTGGGAGAGGGGGGCCTATCACTGTGGCGGCCCCGGCTCCGCACGAGAGCAAAGAGAACAGGCGTGGCGCGAAGCGAAGGCAGAGCACGTAACGTTACAGACGCGCCACCGGTAACACGCGAAGCCGGGGTTGGCACGGCCTTAGGCTCCCCTCTCCCGCCGCGGGAGAGGGGCCGGGGGTGAGGGCTTTTTTCACCCCTCGATCTCGTAATAAAGCGTCGCCGAGTTGTTTTGGGCGCGCGTGGACAGGTCAAGCACGGCCCTGTTTTTTCCTTCGACGCGCACGGGAATAGGCGCGACACGCTTGCCGGAGGTATCCAGACGCCACGCGCGAAGCTGCCGCGCCCGGTCGTGCGTGAGCCTCACCTGCGCGCCGCCGGTGCGCGCCAGGTGGGGCAGCCCGCCCCAGTCCTGCAGCACGCGCCGGTCAGAGGCCGCGTAACGCATCCCGGTATTCTGCACGTCAGTCAGGTGTACCAGAAGCAGCCGCCGCGCTTTCGTGACCGGCTGATTGTCCAGAGATGACGCCCAGACCGCCGCGCGCGTCCCCGTTACCTTCGCCGATAGCGGCCCTGCCGTGATCGTCTGGCCTGAGGGCGCGACGCCGCCGACGGTGCGCGGGGTGTGAATACGCAGCAGGCCGTGCTCGGAGTCCACCCAAATCTCGTCGGTTTCGGATTCACGGATGCCGCTTTCGAGGTTCGTCCGGTTCGCGGTGGGGATCACTTTCTTCTGACGCAGTGCGGCCAGGGCCTCCGCCGAAGCGCCGTCGGTCAGCCGGATTTCTTTACCCCACGCAGGCGGCGGCGTGGCCTGGCGCAGTTCCGTCACGCGCGTTCCCACCTGTGTTACCAGGCTCAGGTCGCCGAAGCCGCCGCCGGTCTCCTTCGTCTGATCCATCAGGTCGGCGCGGGAGCGGACAAGAGCGACGGAACCGGAAGCGGGCCGGGCGTCGCCGCGCAGGAACAGCAGCAGGGCAGCGCGTTCGGATGCCTGCCCGGCGGGGTCCACGGCCATATCGAAGTAGTTGAGCGGTCGCGGTTGGTCCACGGCGTCGCGGGAATGCGAGTAGGCGAAGCGCCATACGGCGTCCCAGTCCTGAAGTGCCGCCGCCGCCCCCGTGATCAGGCCACCCTCGGCGCGGTACGGGTTCGGCGACGAATAGTTATATTCGGAAACCGAGAACGGCTTGCCGAAAAGACGCGTCATCGCCAGCCCGCTGGGGCCTGCGCCGCCCGACTCGACCGCGCCGCGCCCGCCGGAGCCGCCCTGCGACGGCAGGTTCCATTCCCGCTCCAGAAACTGTGGGTGGTCCCAGTAAAAGTGGTTGTCCACCCAGTCAAGCTGCGTCCGCGCCGCCATGAATGCGGGCGTCTCCGACCAGCCGTTCAAGTCCGTCAGCAGCGCCTTCGTACCAATCTCGTTTCGCAGAAAGGCGCGCATCGTTCGGTAGGCGCGCTCATGCAGAATGGTCAGAAACGCCGCCACATCCCGGCCCCGCGCGTTTTTCTCGATGCTTTTCGGCAGCGCGAAGGTGAGCGACCCTGCCGGGTCCGCCCAGGCTGCGCGCAGCTTTTCGTTTGTGGCGTAGCGCGTTTTCAGCCAGTTTTCCCACTCCTGCTGGAAGCGGGCGCGCAGCTTACCCTCGATCCGGCCCAGGTAATTAGTGGCGTTCGACTCGTTCACGACACTGAGCCAGGCCAGCGCGGGGTCATCCTTGTAAGCCAGGCCCGTGTACGGGTTGACATGGGTCAGGAACTTGCGGCTGAACGCTTTCCAGTTGTCCATTGCCTTATCGGACACCAGGAGCGCAGCCTTGAAATTGTCCATGCCCGCTTCGGTATCGAGTTCGGTTTGCTTGACCGGGCGCGACACGAACAGATCCGTTTTAAGGTAGATGCCCCGCTTTTTCAGCGCGGCCACCAGATAGTCCAGCTTGTCGAAGCTGTCGGCGCGCAGGGTCAGACTGTCGGGGGCGTTCTGGGCGATCAGTTCGCCTTCGTGGTGGTGAATGCGAACCGTGTTGTAGCCGATGCGCCGGAACCGCTCGGCCATGCGGTCAGCGAGTGCTTTGTCGGGATAGTTGGCGGAAAAGGCCAGGTTGACGCCGTAAAAGCGGACGGGACGGCTTGGCCCTTTCTCGAAGCCGAAATGGCCGTCGGGCCGGACGATGACGCGGCCATACCTGCCCGCCGGGCCGTCGTTCAAAAAAGAAAAGTCCAGCGCACTGCCGGGAGCGATGTCCAGCTTCAGGTCAAGCGGAATCCAGTCCGGCCCCGCTGCCAGCGTTATCGGCTCCTCGCGCTGCACCGTCACCGCGCCGGGCAGTTCCAGCGTGAAGGCAATCGTCTCGGTCTTTCCCGCCGCAAAAGTCCGGCCCTCGCCGCTTTGCTGGCCGAGCCGAACTTCGAGTTCGCCGCCGCCGAAAACCCGGTTGTCCTGAAGGAGCATGGGTACGTCGGCGACGATACGCGCGTATATTTTACTCTGGTTGTTCAGCGACAGTTGACGTTCGTCATCAGGGGCGGGCGCATCGGCGGCGAAAAGGCGGTTGTCTCGCGCCGCACTGGGTATCGTTCCGAAGGTGACTCCCCGGTCGTCTATTCTGATAACCTTTGGGTCTTGCTTAGGCTGCAAGCCGGACACCCATGTGCCCCCGATCAAGTGTTGGACGGGTACATTTACCGAGACATGGGCGCTGTTGACCGCTGCATCCTTGTCCGGCGTCAATTCGTAACGGAGGCGCAACCGATTCCCATCCGCCTCGACACGTCCCTGCACCGCAACGGCGGCCCCGGCGCTCGATGCGCGGATCACGCCTGCCGTAATCGTCGCGCCGCGCTCCGCTTCCCCGGCGGCCTTGCCGGTGTCGGAAACCGAGCGATACTGCCATGTTTTTTCAAAAAGGCCGGGTGTGACGGTGGCGACGACCCGGTCACTGTCCGCGCGCCGAATCGTGATCTGCCCGCTGCGGGAAACCAGCGCCGTCAGCGGCGCGACGGATGCCAACGGCGGCTGCTGCGCATCTACGGACCTTGTGGTGACAGTGCACGACATCAGCGCAAGGAACGCCGCTGTCAGCGCAAAAAGGGAGACGCGGGGGAAAAGCATCGAGCGAAACCTCCGAGCGGCTGTCGTTGCCGCTTCCAGCAATAGTATATGAAATCATTTTACCGTTATTCGTGAGGGTATGCCGTTGGGAGAGGCCAGGAAGGGAGTCCATGCACAGGCCACGAAATAGATGGCTATGCACGATACGCTTCGCGAGCAGCTAAAGCGGGCAGGGTGGAAGCCGGGACGCTTTAAAGGCTTTTTGCAGACACGGCGCGCGGGCATTGAGTTTGACCTGGGGCAGCCGCGCGGCGGTGACCGGCTGGAACTGCGCTATCGCTACGTTACCGAAAACACGACTGCCGAGGGCGATGTCGCTTTGCCCGCCGACGTGACTTTGGAGCGGATCGGCGATGCGATGACCGGCGTCTATCTGCGCGTTCATGAGCGCCCCGAAGCAAGCCGTACCTTCGGTATGGGGCAGCGACGGCGTCCATCAGGCGGCCCCGGAGCGGCAAATCCTCCTCCGGCGTCCCCCGAAACTGCGGAAGCCGCCGCGACACAACTGGAAATGAATCTCGATCCGGACGAGGATGCTTGACACGCTTCCGCAACCGGCGTATACTGCCCAACACATTCCGGCCTCAACCCGTTCGATGTAAACACAAGTGGAGGTGATGCAGCATGGGTGATAAGTCCCCGAAGTCCGTCCACAAGCAGGCGGCGCAGAAGCAGGTAAAGCAGGACGCGACCAAGCAGAAAGCAAAGGCCGCCGTTGACGCCAAACAGGCGGCGGCAGCGAAGCCGAAGTAACCGCGATAAGTGCGTGAAAAAGGCCGCCGAGGGAGAAATCCTTCGGCGGCCTTTTTTGTCAGGGCTGGATGACGGCCTTGACCACGCGGCGCGCTTCTACGTCGCTTAGCGCATCCCCGGCTTCTTCCAGGCGGTAGCGACGGGAGATAAGGCTTGTCCAGGGAAAGCGGGAATGGAAGCGAGCCATTATCTCCATCGCGCGCCACACATGGCTTAGATCGGAACCCCAGCAGCCCCGGATTTCCAGATGCTTGCGGTTAATATCGGTGTGCGGGTTGATTTCCACCAGGCCGTTGTCGGTGTACTGGCCGACGATCACATAGCGCCCGCCATCGCGAGCTACGGCGCATCCCTGCGGCACGGCGTCAGGGCTGCCGCTGGCTTCGATCACTATGTCCGCGCCGCGCCCGCCGGTTATAGCGCGTACCGCGCCCGGCAGATTCGCGTCCAGGGGCAGGCAGGCATCCGCGCCCATCGCGCGCGCCGCTTCTAACCGGTGGGGCACGGCATCCACCACGCCTACCCAGCCCGCACCGCTTGCCAGCGCCAGCGCGCAGGCGTTCAAACCCACCGGCCCCGCTCCCTGTATCAATACACGGTCGCCGAGCCGGATTTCGGCGCGCTCGATGGCATGGACCGCCGTCGGCAGGCCGCACCCGCCCGCAATCCACATCTCCGGCGTCACGTTCGCACCGAGCGGCACGATCTGGACACCCGGTTTCAAATAGATGCGCTCGCTCCAGCCGCCCAGCAGGCCCTCATCGGCTCCGTAGGTGATTCCGTAGACCCGGCGGTGCGGGCAGCGCGTGGAGGCTTTGGCGACCAGGCAGTACCAGCAGTTGTAACAGGTTCCGTGGACATCCAGAAACGTTACCGCGTCGCCGGGGCGCACCGGGTTGTCTTCGATGTCCCGCACCTCTCCCCCCGTTTCCATCACCTCGCCGACGCTGACGTGGCCGGGTATCAGAGGGTAGGGGACGCCCGCGAGACGGCCATGCCACAGATGCACGTCCGTCCCGCAGACTTCGGAAGCGAGTGTTCGGAGTACCACCGCGCCCGGTTCCGGTTCGGGATCGCGATAAGCGCGGACTTCGACCGGGGCACGGGGCGCGGGTATAACGGCAGCGCGTGTCATATTACTACCGATTGTACCGCTTACCTGATTACTTCAGGGCGCGCTGTGTCCGCTGTCATGGTCGGCGGCAGACGCCAAACCCGGTCGCCTGCCCGGTTCGTGAAGTACAGATACGACTCAGATGGCTTTTTGGCGTCTCCATCGGCCCACAGGGCATAAAAATCCGGGTGGGCATTGAGCGGGCGGCGGCAATAGGTGTGGTTGCGTGGGCTGTTGGTGGTTAGCTGCTTTTCCAGCTTCCAGCTTTCCCCCTCGTCCCGAGTTATCCAGACCGCTACTTCGCCGCCCGTGCAGTAGGGCTGCGGGCCGGGCAGGGTCGGCGCGATAATGCGCCATGTTTCGTTTTCTTCGATATACAACGAGCCGTGGTCGTAGTTGTGGTCGGACGTGGTGACGGGGCGTCTTTCCCATGCCCGGCCTGTCCAGCGCGCCGTTTTCCAGGTGCGGGGGTCGTTGGCGGGGCCGGAGGCGTATCCTTTGCTGGTCAGATACAGAACGACCGGATGCCCCTGTTTGTCGAACTGAAGGTCCTTCAAATAAACCAGCCGCTTTTCCGCCTCATAATTATGCACCAGAGCCGCATTGCGAACCTGCGTCAGCGGCGTGGCCACAGGCTCTCCCGATACCGTGCGCCAGGTTTTTCCCGCGTCCGGCGTCTCCAGGTAATAAAGGTTTGTGCGGGCGTTCAGCCCCCCTTCGGGCGGATGATAATCGAACACAGTCGCGACACGGGAGCCGCCGACAGGCCAGCTTATCTGGTAGTGCCCTTGCGCCAGCTTTGCGAGCGGGCGCGGCTCGCTCCAGCGAACGCCGTCCCGACTGGTCATCCAGAACAGCCCGCGCCCACCACCGTAGCGCGTATGAAGGAACAGGAAGCCGTCATTGCCCAGGTGCCACGGCTGGCCGTACGAAAAATTCGTTGTAACGATCTTCTCGAAGCTGTCTATGGAATAGGGCTTGCGGCTTTTGTGGATGAATGCCGGACGCTCCGTGCCGTGGGCATTGGAAAAGACCCAGAGATAGCCTGCGGTATCCAGCGCCAGGGTCGGATTATCGTGCGCGTCGTCCGTCTGCTTGTTCAAAAGGATGGTCGGGCGGGGAACGGTGTGCGTGGCATGGTCGAAATAGGAGACCATGATTAAAAGTTCCTGCTTGCCGGGAACCGTCCCGCCGTAGCAGAAGAACGTTTTGCCGACGCGCGGCGCATGGATGGCTATCGGTACGTGCTGCTGCGGATACGTGGCGAAGCCGCCGCTGTATTTATAAACATAGGCATCGCCGGATGGCTGGTTCATGTACCAGATGCCCCGGTAGCCGTCTGCTTTTGTTTCCTGGGCTGTTTCCTGTGGCACGCCGCTCAATCCCTTCTCGCTCATGGCTGCGAGCATCACCCACCGGCCTCTTCTGCTGCCTCTTTCGTTGCGGCCCCGTTCCCCTCGTCCAGCCGGGCGGCGTAGACAGCGGCGACAGCGGGATAGGCGCGGGCTATCTCCTCGCAGCCTGTGGCGCTTACGGCGTAGATACCGCGCTCCCGCCGTTCGAACCAGCCGTAGACATTCTTGAACAGGATGTTCTGTGTCCTGGGGCTGGTGCCCAGAGCGCGCAGGGCGCAGGGACTCATCGGCCCGAACCGCTCCAGGCAGCAGGCGATAAAGATAGCCTGCTCGCGATAGGCCGTCAAAACCGCCCGCCCGCCGGTGCCCCCGACATTGTAATCGCCGGAGCGGCCCGCGATCTCCCGCAGGAGGGCATGGCGTACTCTGGGCTTGCGGCGGGGCCTGGGCGCGGTGATGGGGTGAAAGACAATCTCGACCGCTGGCTGCTGATCGACGGCGGTGTCCGTATCGCCGGGGAAATGAACCAGGAGAAGGCCCAGTTCGAGCCGCTTCAAAAGACGTTCGATACCGCGCCACCGCTTGCTGTAGCGCTGCTCTGCCCGCTGCTTACCGCCTTCTACCGGCAGGGCAACATAGACGCTGTCGGCCACCCGCTGCCGCTCGGTCGCCTGTATCAGCAGATCGGTGGAAAATGACTTTTTCATCTCGATGACGATGAGCCTGTCGCCGTCCAGAGCCGTGATGTCGCAGCCGTTGACCTCGCTGCGGACGGTGTAGCCCTGCGCGCTCAGGTAGCTCTGGATCGGCGGGGATAGATCGCATTCCAGGCGGCGTTTGCGCAGGGGCATCTTGAGGTTGGCGGAATCTGGAGAAGAAGAGGCCACGGTGCCGTAATGTTCGCTGTGAAGCAGATCATCTCCTTGTTTCATACAGTTGCCGCATGCCTGCGGGATCAGAGCGTCGGTGCGGTTATTGACCCTGCGGAGGATGCGGTTCTGCGCTACGTCGGCATAATGTTGTAGCCGGTGTTGGTCAGGTAGCCGAGGACGACCCAGACAATGGCGTTCAGGACGTCGCCGACGATCAGGCCCAGGAAAAACGGCAGGGCCATAGTGTAGTCTTTCATGCCGCCGTAGCGCTGGAGCAGCCATTTGCAGAGCCATCCCAGAAAGAACGAGAACCACAGCGAGTGCACGGCGTGGGTCGATGCGCCCAAAAAGCCGATGGGGTGCAGGCCGACGTTCCACAGGGAGCGCGAAGCAAGAAGGCCGAAGACGCCGACGAAGCCGCCGAAAATGTGCAGCCAGTTTGTCCAGGAACCGACGTACGGGACAGAGGCCGCCGCGCCGAAGATGCGCAGCGGAAGCTGTGGCCCGGTGCTGTAGGTCCACGCGTTCGCCATCGCATTGCCGCCGCCGTTGTAGTACGGCAGCCAGAGTGATGCCCAGGCCGAGACGACCAGCCCCACGCCCACCGATAGGGCCATGGCCCATACCAGCGGGCGGACGGAAAAGCGCGCGGCGTCCGCCGTCTTGGCACCGTTGAGCAGCGAGGGAATGACCATTTCGCGTGTGTTGTAAATGAACGAGCCTTCCGCGCTATACAGCGTGTAAAGCGGCGGGATCTTGAGGGAAGCCGTTCCCACGGTAGAGGACACGATGTCTATGTTGCCGTACGGCATCGCCATGAACAGCATTCCCGCCTGACAGACCAGCCACGAGATTACCACGAGGGCCAGTGTCGTGAGAAAGAGCGAAAGCGCAATCAGCAGGAGCGGCACTTCGGCCAGATACAGCCATAACCCCATGCCGCCATAAGAGATAAACAAGCCGAGTACCGTAGCACGATAGGAAAGCATCTCCGCCGAGTCATCAATGCGGGAAGCATGTGGACTACGGGTCGCCTTTTCCCATACCGCCCGCAGGTGCCCCCGCGCCGTCCAGAGCGTCCATACCAGCAGCCCGGTCGCGCCTCCAAAGGCCTGGAGCGCGTGGAACATCTTCTGGCTGTACCAGCCCAGAGGCGCGCGCATGTCCCAGTTGTAGATCGCGCAGAGCAGGATCTCAAGTTTGTAGAACAGGAAGAAAAACCAGAGCGAGAAGGCGACCTCTGTGGAAAGGAGGTAGGAAAGGCCGATAACCAGCAGGAAGATCATCGCCGGGAACAGGCCGATCTGGTTCCACGGCGAGACGGTGAGGTAGTCGTTGAGATTCCATTGCAGCGGGATGTCCGGCACGCTCGGGTACAGCAGGTGCATCCCTTTCACGCTGTGAAGGGCTGTGGTGAGGCCCACCGCAAGCCAGAGCAGCGGGCGGCGCAGCAGATCGTTCACCAGCCTGCCTTCCTGCGGCTCCTCGGCCAGCAGGACCGGCAGCGTCACCAGCGGAAAGGCGAACTTCTCGTTCTCAATCCATTGACGCCGAAGCAGGTTGGCGACGCAGAACGAGGCGATGAGGAAGAAGATGGCGAAGAGGCCCCAGAAAAAGAGCGGGCCAATCCAAGCGTTCCAGGGGATACGCTCCTGCCCACGCGGATAGCCGGTGAAGAAGGCCTTCGCCGCGTCGGCGTCATGCATCTTCAGCCACTCCGGCATGCCGCCCCAGACCTTTTGCTCCCAGTTATTCTGGCTGTTGGAGAAGTAGAGCGGTGCGGCAATGCTGGGAATAAAGGTTCGCATCATGCCCGACGAGGGGATGCCGGAGGCGACCAGGATCATCGTCCAGATTGTCAGCATCTCGCCGGTAGTGAACGCCAGAGCGCGCCGGAAAAGGCGCAGGGGGATATTGAGGCCGACCAGGAGGAGAAGAACAAACAACGCGAAGATGGGAAACTGGTTGCCCCCGAGCAGCGTGGCGGCGATCTTGTAGTTGTTGTAGGGCGTGACCGCGCACAGGAGCGCTGTGCCCAGAAGACCAAGCATAACTGCCCGCGTGGTGACAGCGCGGGGGTTGGGACGCGCGGCCTGACGCGCATCGTTTGCTGTCCGCGCGTGCGTGAAGGGAAGCGCCGCCGGAACGGCAGCTTCTTGCATAGCAGGATGCACCTGGGTATCGTTCATCTACGACGCAATCTTTTTTATTTCACGCGCTGTGGCCCGTTTTCGCCGCGCTTTCCAGTCCGCTTTCCGGCGGGGCGAGGTGTGCGGCGTCTACGTTCGCCCTGACGTCGCTGATGTGCGGCCCGTCTACTGCCTGCGGGATCTTCGGTTCGTACGTCTCCAAAGGCTCAAAAGCGAATACGCGGACTTCCTCGTCCCCCCAGGTCTTCTCCGGCACGAATCGCAGCGCCGAGGTTTCCACCGTGAGTGGCACGCGGGCCAGCCGCTGATAGTTGTTTTCTTCCCGATAGACGGTGTTCCAGCGCCGGGCATCGTCCATCGCCTCAATGCGAAAACGCTTCACCAGCGAGCCGGGCACAGCGCAGCGCCCCCCGTTCTGCGGGTAGCTGCACGGCATGCGCTTCAGGTGCGCCAGATTGCTGTCGAAGGTGAAGCGCACGCCCGCCAGGCGGACCGCGTGGTTCCAGTGGTATTCAATCGCGCTGCCGACCACGCCCACCCACGCGTGGGATTCGTCGGGGCGGTCACGCTCCAGTCCATCCCGCAAAAGCGGCGCGTCCTGCCCCTCGCCTCCCAGCGTTGCTGATTGTGCCAGACACGATACTTCGCGCCGAAGGCCCGGCAGCCAGCAGTCATCGTCCATCAGTGTCTGCTGCATCTCACGCAGGCGCGGGCCGCTGCTCAGCGAGCGGGGGTCGCAGTTCTGCCGGGCGCACTGCGCCGCCGCCGTTCCCGCCGCCTGACCGATAACGGCGCAGGTAGCCATCACGCGCGTCGAGGACAGCGCCGCGTGTGTCACCGAGATATTGCGCCCGGCGAACAGCAGGTTTGCAATGTTGCGCGAGTAGAGACTGCGATAGGGAATGCCATAGGGCGAGGGGGCCGGATGGAAGATAGTCGGTTTGCCCGGATAAAGAAGCCCCGCTGGGTGATGATCGTCCATCGACCAGCCGCCGTAGGCGACGGTGTCGTCGAACGCTCCCCCGGCCCGCACATCGTTCTGCGTCAGGATATGGTCGCCGACATAGCGGCGGTTCTCGCGCTTACCCGGTAAGGACCCGATCCACTCCAGTGCCCAATTCTCTGCCTTGTCGCGCTCGGGAGCATGGTTCTTGATATAGTCCCACACGCCATAGCCGACCCGCATCAGTTCGTCACGAATGGCTTCGGCATCCCGTATAGTATCATCCAGCCCGCCCAGTTCAATCCACCAAAAATTGGTTCCGTTCACCCCGTGCATCCGGTGCGGCAGGTCTTCGGGCCGCGTGAACCTGTACGCCCACCGGGGCGGGATAAACGACTGCGGCTCGTCGGTGCGGCGAAGCTGGATCAGCAGGCTGTTGCCCATTGTCTTGGAGTCGGCCACGGCAGGCTCGATATCCTCGTCGAACTCGCTGCGGGCTTCACGGCCCACGCGAAACTGTGCCGGTGTCACCGCCGCCAGGATGGAATCGCCGGAGCAGTCGATGAACTGCCGCGCGTGGATCGTGTGCCAGGTCTGACTGGTGAGCTGCCAGGCTGTGATACTCACGATACGGTCGCCGTCCATCGCCGCGTCGGTGCAGGAGCAGTTGAGCAGGGGGGTCAGATTGGGCTGGAAGTGAATCTTGCCGTAAAGGACGCCGTCCCAGATCGAGTAGTTCAGCGATGGGTTCTGATACTGGTTCTCCAGTTGGATCTCTTCAAGAAGGCCGGTCTCCTTGTTGTGCTTGCCGTGCGCGCCGCAGATCCACATGCGGACTTCGCTGGAGGCGTTGCCGCCGAAAACGGGGCGGTCGTGGACAAGGGCGGTCTTCGCCCCGTTCCTGGCGGCGGCCAGGGCGGCGCACATGCCGGCCATGCCCCCGCCGATGACGCAGACATCAAACTCATGAGTTTCGTGGTGCAGGAGGGACATGGGAAGTTCCTTGTGCCGGAATTGCCTCCGGCTGCCGTTCCGCTCCGCTCCGCTCTTCCAGCCATGCTTTCAGCGGAACGTCCTGCCCTGCGTTCTTCATCGGCAGGTAATAGGACAGGTCATCGGAAGCATGGCCCAGGAGTTGTTTCTGGATCGGGTTAGCCCTGGCTAAAAGTTCCGGTGACTGCGCGGTAAAGTCGATGGCTTTCATCCAGCGGTAGCAGTAGCCTATATAGATGTTCTTACGCGGCTCATTCGAATAGTTTGGCCCCACCGCGTGCCAGGTGCGCTGCTCGAAGAGAACCGCATCACCGGGCCGCGTAAGAACTTGAATCGCCCCGACCGGATCGCCGGTAGCCGGGTCGCGCGGCGGCGGGGCAGCCGACCGGTGCGAACCGGGGACCACGCGCAGGTTGCCCTTGTCCGGTTCGGACAGATCGGTCAGGAAGTAGCCAATCTTGGCGTAAAGAAGCGGGTGCACGCCGTTGATGATCGGGAACTTTTCGGGCGACGGGCCGTCGCAGTGCCAGTCAATCGCCTTGAAGGTGACCTTTTCATTAGGATTAGGCGTGCGGACAAAGACATGCGAGGTGGTAAGCTGAATGTTCCAGCCCAGTATCTGCGCCATAAGCGGGAAGGTCGTCGGCCAGTCCAGAAGGGGCAAAAGCGCATCGCCGCCGGGCCGAGCGACGGCGTTGCGAATCTCCACGGTGGCCTCAGGCGTAAGTTCCTTCTGCCGCCGCCAATCGGCATCCAGACGGTCCACAATGGCAGTGAAATACGCGATGTCGTCCGGAGCGAGCGCGCCACGCAGAATGAGAAAGCCGTCACGGTCAAAATCGGCGCGCTGCTGTGGGGAAAGAGTGACGGGCGGGTGCGACTCGGTAGTGATCATGGTTTACCCTTCTTTCTGAGCAGGTGCGGGTAGTTTCCCCCTCCTTCATCCGGAGGGGGGCCGGGAAAGCTTCATCTCAGTCGTCGGCGCGCGTCCATTGCCGGCGGAAGCTTTTGCCAGGGCTGAGCCGCTGATTTACGAGCTGCTTAACCAAGTGTTTGTCAAAGACGAGAAAGGTCATAGCACTGACAATGCGTTTTGCTATTATAGCGGCATTACCAGAGAAGACCGCTATTGCCGGAGAAGCGGCGAGAGAGTTCATCGCGCAGTCACCTCGGCGGCAGGAATGAGGAAGCTGCCTGTCGCGGATAATCCCGTGCTTTTCGTAAAGATACTCCCGTCACGTTTCCTGCCGCGCAGTTCCACGGCTTTTGGCGTGACGCGAACCGTCAGCGTCGCCCCCTGCCAGACGACATTGCGCACTTCGGCAGAATTTCAGAGCTTCCGGCAAGCGCGGACTGATCTGAAGCCCCGCCGGGGTGGCTTCAGTCCCAGAATCCCATAAAGCAGAAAACAGGGGACCATGCCGCTTTCGGGGAAGGGATAATCCACACCTACCTGCCCCGCGTCCTCCTGCTGCGGCTTCTCTCCCGTGGCGGCGCGCCGCCGCTGAGGCGGTCGGGCAGACGGTAACGGCCCAGTATCTCCAGCCAGCGTTTCCAGGCGTTATCCGCTCCCAAGTAGCGCAGTCGGACCATCAGGTCAAAATAGGAGACATACAGGATAGCGCCGCCGTCCTGGCACTGCTGCTCGTAGGGCGTTCCCCTCCACCACGATACCCACCAGGGCGGTGTCGGGTTGCGTAACTCGGCGGGTGGGGCATCCGGTTTCCACATCGGGTTATGCACGGTCGTGGCGCGTGGCGCGAAGATGAAGCGCGAGTACGTGTCCGCCTTGCCGGAGGAGGTCGGCTCCGTCTCCATCCAGCGGTAGATACGCCGCGCCTTTTGCGCGTCCCCCAGGCCGTAATACAGCGCCTCGATGTTCACGAAGGTAAAGCCATAGTCATGCCGCTTGCCGTCCACATCCACGCAGCCAATATAGCGTCCCTTCGCCGCATCCCAGAAGACGGTGTCAAAGCGCTCATGAGCCTTTTTCCGCAGCACGGCGTAGTCTGTGCTGGGGGGCGCACCGTCGCCGCTTAAAGCCGTTTCCATCTCCTCCATAGCGGTTAAGGAACCGTAAAAGACAGCGTTGGCATACGCATCCAGATGGCCGAACGGCAAAATGTCCCAGTAGTTGTTGCTTTGATCCTGGTGGCGGCCCTGAATATCCTTGCTTTCCGTGACGATCAACCCCTCCGCGCCGCGCAGATTCCGAAGCTGATAGCGCATGGCGCGGCAGGTCGGCCTGCCGCCGAAGAAAGGCGTCATCGCCGCTCCAGCGCCAGTAGCGCCAGCAGGCCAGAATGAACCGCGCATTTGTATCCGAATGGCGCGTATCCGTGGTCGGCTTGGGCGCAGGGGCCAGCCGATGTCCCGCCGCCAGGTATGCACATAACCTTCCGGCGTCATCGGGTAGGTTTCCAGTTGCCGCATCTCCCCGTCGCGCGCCGGGCCGCCCACCCAGCAGCGAGTAATCGCCATCCATTCGAACCAGGCAGCGGGCAGGGCCGGACTCGGATAACTGAAGGCGCGCTCCCACCAGAAACGGTTGGTATCTTCCGTCAGTCGTTTGTCGGCAAAGGAAAAGCGCGGATAGGTGGAAGGGACCGAATCCGTACGCGCCCGTGTCGTCACGCGAAGGCGGGAGCGCAGGATGCCGGTCCCCTCGTCCCGGTTCTGCGCTGTATCCACCCGGAGCGAAAGAACATCTTCGGTCATCTCCCAGTGCAGCGCGAGCCGGTCGCCCTCCAGGCGAATATCCGCGCTTTCGGTGCCTTCCATCTCTATCCACCGAGAGTCGGTAAATCTCAGACCGCCGTGGTCGCGCCGCTTTAGCTGCGCGGCGGCCATGTAGCGCTGGTTGTCCGAGAAAAAGCGGCTGAAGACGACGCCCGCTTTGGGCGTGCAATCGTAGCCGCGCTTCGTCCAACTTGTTTGCCATCGCCACGGCAGCGCATCCTTGGGATGGGGGGATGCCAGCCGCACCGCCGCTGTGGGCTTTAGCTCGGACTCTATCGTCAGCGTTGCCTTGTCGAGGGAGAAGCGTAATGAACCGTTCCCCACCGCCTGCCGGGCCGCCACGCGCAGCGCGCGGTCCCCGGCCTCGGGAACGCCGTTTCGCAGCGCCTGCCCCTCCGGGTAGCCATCATCAGGACGGGTCCACCACCCGATCTCACCCACCGGCTCCGTGATCTCCACACGGTATACACCCGGCCCCTGCTCGTGGCGAGGGCGTATCTCCTGCCAGGTGTTATCCACTGCATTAGTCATTTGTCGCTCGGCAAGCAAGCGCGTCCCCTGAAACAGCCGCAGCTTTGCCCCGGAGGTTTTGGTGTTCCAGGTGGGAATCCGTACGGTGACCGCATCGAAGACAACGCCTTCCGGCACCCGGAAAGTCTGCGCGAGCGTCTCTCCCGGCAACAGCTTATCCGCGCGCGTTGTTTTTGCCGGATCCGCGACGATAAGCGGCAGCGGCTGCCACACACGGAGCGGCCCCAGTGTGGCGCGGGTCGCCGTCCCGGTAAGGCGCGTTTCCTTCACTGCTTCCCAGTTCTCAGGCCGCAGGCTGCGCGTAAACTCGGTCGCCTTGATATGGCTGGTTCCTGCGGGGTCCGTGCGCAGGCGGGTAACACTCCCGTTCTTATGCAGAACAATGTCAAAAAAGGGGTTTCTGAGGTGCATTTTCTCGGCGGGTACGGCAGCCGTACCCGGCAGGCAGCACATCCAGGCTGCCCCTGCCAGAAGTGAACGAAAGAGCTTGAACGATGAATGGCACTTGTTGTGTTCCATGGGAAGCACCAACCTTTCATGACAGACGCGTTGTTTATAATGACCGGGAGAGGGTCAGGGGAAGGATGGTTCTCAGAAGTCACTCATGCTGTGGGCCTGTGACTGTCTGACCGGGTTCCCGCATCGCTACTGCCGGTCTGCCTCCCTGCTCTACCCACACGCCGCAGGGGCCGCCGCCCTCGCTGGTTTCCAGTGTCACTTCGCTGCCATCCATGCGCAGGATAGGATGATAGTACGGCGCAACCTTTTGCGCCTCTCCGGCAATGTAATGGCCGATGAGGGAGCGCCGAAACCGGTAAGCGCTGGTGTTGGGGTAGGAGCCGTGAATCAGGGAGCCGTTAAAGAACAATACGTCACCGGCTTCCATAACGACCGGCTGGGCCTCTGCGTCTGGCGGCAGCGGCACGGTGACGTCGGTAAAGCTGACCTTGGTGTCGGCGGCTTGCGTACAGAGGACGGGCAGATTATGACTGCCAGGCACCACCCGCATGCAGCCGTTCTCCTCGTCGCAGCGGTCGAGGGCGAGCCAGGCGGCCATACAGGTACCCGGCTGTACTTTAAGATAAAACTGGTCTTGATGTAGCGCCTGACCGCGTGCCCCCGGCGGCTTGAAGTAGAGCATGGTCTGCACGGCATACGGTTCTCGACCGAGCAGAGCCGTCAGGCACGTGTTGATACGCGAATCGAGCAGCCACCGCAGGCTCGTTTCGTCGAACCGATGCATGTGTATCATTCTCGGAAATTTCTTCAGCGGGTCCGTGCTGGTCAGGTCAACCCCGCCGAAGTCGCCGGGATAGGTGCCCGCCGCCCGCAGGCCCATATAATGCTCGCGCAGCGCGACAACCTCTTCCGGCGTAAAGAGTCCCCGCGCCACAGCGTACCCGTCGCGTTCGTAGGATGCCTGCTCCTGTTCGCTTAACATAAAAGTCCCTCCGCTCCTATTTTACACGCTCAAGAGTATAATGGAAATGCTCCGCCCCATTCATGGAACCCTTCTTCGTCATTATAAGGCGTTGCTATGGTCATACAGCAAAGAGAACTCTATCCCGAAGAAGGGGAATTGGAAGACCAGGCGCTCGTCAGGTGGGCCGACGACGT
>JAUJOK010000061.1 GCA_030447685.1 Armatimonadaceae bacterium | reverse complement strand
GGTGTTCCTTCGTGTGCTCGTCCGAGTGGGTTCGTGCGGGTGGCCGTGGCGGGCCTCTCCCCCTGCACACCGTGGGTGCCCGGGGGGAGAGGCCGCTCCTACCTTCCCGCCGCTTTCGTTCCCCCGGCACCGACATAGGTGATGCGCCAGATGCTGTTTGAGCCATCGTCCGTCACCATCAGCGCACCGTCCTTGGCTGTCGTCACCCCGACCGGACGGCCCCAGACATTACCGTCCTGCGTGACGAAGCCGGTCAGGAAATCCTCGTACTCGCCGGTCGCCTTGCCGTTCCGCAAGGGGATACGCACGACCTTATAGCCGGTGCGGCGGGAGCGGTTCCAGGAGCCATGCTCGGCGGCGAATCCCTCGTGCAGATACTCGCGGGGGAATTGATTGCCGATATAAAAAGTCATCGCCAGCGATGCCGAGTGCGACTGAAGCAGCACGTCCGGCACGATTACCTTGTTGAACAGGTCGGGACGCTTGCCCCGGTGGCGCGGGTCCTGGTTCGAGCCGATATAGTACCAGGGCCAGCCGTAAAAGCCGCCGGGCTGAACACGGGTCACATAGTCCGGCACCAGATGGTCGCCTAGGCCGTCGCGCTCGTTGACAGATGTCCACAGATCGCCGGTGCGGGGGTGAACCGCGATGCCGACGGGATTGCGGATGCCCCACGCATACACGCGCTCGTTCTTGCCGTCCGGCGTGTATTCGAAGATACGGGCGCGGCGATCCTCGCGCGCATCGTCGCTGACATTGGACAGCGAGCCGACGGAAACGAACAGCCGCTTACCGTCCCGGGAAAAAGCGATGTCGCGCGTCCAGTGCCCGCCGCCGCGAAGCTGTCCGCCGCCGGAGACATTGCTGACAATCATCTCCTCCGCGCCGCGCGCCTTCAGGTCGCCGTTTTTGTACGGGAAACGCACCACGGAGTCGGTGTTGGCGACATAGACATGCGTCGGGTTCGGGCCGGGCGGATAGAACGCAATGCCGAAGGGCCGCCGCAGCCCTTCCGTAAAGACGGTCGTCTCTTCGGGTTTGCCGTCGTTGTTGGCGTCCCGCAGCACCTTCACCCGCTCCGCCCGGCTTTCCGTGACAAACAGATCACCGTTGGGCGCGGTCACAATCACGCGCGGGTTGCTCAGGCCGGTGGCGAACTGCTCTACCTTGAATCCGGCGGGAACCTGCGGCCACGCGCCTTCCGGGCGGGCAATCATGCGCGCGCCGTTATCCACCGAGCGAGTCGCATAGGGCCGCGCCAGGTCGGCAGTGGTGATGCGGCGGCGCACGCCCGGCGCATCGGTCGTCCAGTCTCCCAGTGCCGCCTGACCGGTCAGCACCGCGCCTTTTGCCGCCGTGGAACGCACAACGGGCCGGGTAGAATCCCGCTGCGCTGAAACCGAGCAGGCGGCGGCAACGAGCGGCGCGGCAATCACAAACAAAGAGATATACTTTCCTCGGAAGCGAGGACGAGAAGCAGGAGTCATAAAACAGCCTTTCCGACGTGGAATGGAGGGAGACAGCCTATCGGCAGTACCACAGGGTTTAACACGCCGTTTCCAGGGAAGTTCCCTACATTAAGATGACCCAACTACGCCCAACTGAAACCTGCGCCGGTCGGAAGGGAAACGCAGCCATCCTTCAGCGTGAGCGGCGAATCGGGGGAAAGGAGGCCGGTTTCCAGGTACAGCGCGTTGGGCAGGCAGGCCATAACACTGATCTGCACGGGGCCGCCGCCGTGGGACGCATACGGACGTCGGAAGGCGTCGGCGGTTAAGCCTATCTGAAGCAGCGCCGTCGGGCCGCCTGCCCGCCGCAAATCCGGCTGCACGATATCCACCGCGCCCCGGCCCACGAACCGGGCGAAATCGTGACGCGTGTACAGGTTCTCGCCGGTCGCTATGGGAATATCCAGGGCATGGGCAAGAGCCGCATAGCCCTCGATGTCGTCGGCGGGTATCGGCTCTTCCCACCAGTAGCAGCCGCTTTCCTGAAAGGCCCGCCCGCGCCGGATAGCCTCTTTAGCGGTCAAGGATTGGTTGGCGTCCACCATCAGCCGAACGTCGTCGCCGATCTCCGCCCGGACGACCCGGACGCGCCGCAGGTCTTCCGCCAGCGTCGGGTAGCCGACTTTGATCTTGACCGCGCGAAAGCCCTGCTCGACGGCCTGCGCGCAGACTCGCCGCACCTCGTCGTCGCCGTAGTTCAGCCAGCCGACCATCGCATAGGCCGGGATACGCTCGTGCATCGCGCCCCACAACTGCCAGCAGGGAACGCCGCGCGCCTTGCCCAGACAGTCCCACAGCGCCGTATCCAGTGCCGCGATACCGAACATGGTCAGGCCGGACGAGCCGTGATACTCCGTTTCCCGCAGCAGCGCCTCGTGCGTCCCGCGCACAAACGCGGGGTCAGTGCCGAGCACGAGCGGCTTCAGCTCATGCTCGATCAGCGCCGCCAGCGCATCAGGCGCGCCCATCCCGCGCCCGAAGTAGATGTCACCCGTTCCCGACACGCCCTCATCCGTCTGCACCACCACCTGCACGGAACCCACACCCGGCAGGCTTTGCAGCGCGTCCCGAATCGGCCTTGACGACGGCTCACGGCGGCGCACATTGATATCAATCTGCGTGACTTTCATATTAGATGTCCTATTACCAGTCTTCGTGCTAACGTTTCTTCGTGCTAACGTTGCTCAACGAAGTAGGATTTCCGCCGAGATCATTATCTTATGGCTCCGTCAATCGCCGGATGTGTTTCCAGATAATTGGATGCCATTCCGGAAGCGATGCTGCGCTCTTCTGCCAGGGCGGGACCGCCAGCGTCAGGTCAACAGTTTTCCCGCCGTGAAGGGAGAGTGTTATACCTATCGGGTCTGCCGCCGTAACATCATAAGCGCGCGCATCCACCTGCCCCAGTGCGCGAAGCACCCGTTCGGCAGGTTTCGTGACGGCAGCGTAACGCACCCCGTACCATAGCTCGATTTGTGTCACCGGTGATGCGATACGCCGCACCTGATCCCGTACCTGCCGCGCCTGATGGATGCCCAGTGACCGCAGTGCTTCTGCGGGACCAAAGATCATTATGTCTGCGCCCGGATTGAAACCAGTATGGAACCGTGGTTTTTCCCCCGCTTTCTGATCCTTCATTTCACCACCGTACACTTTTTCTGCGGCTGTTTTGAGCGACTACCTGTAGCGTGACGGGTACGGGCCAGTCCTTGTTGAGGCAATGCTCGATCCAGAGTAAGCCGATCTGAAACAGGCTCAAATCACAGCGGTGGCCACGATGCACCAACGGAAGCCAGCCTCTTCGGACAACGCGCGCTCCCAGGCATACCATCCACAGATACGCCAGACACGTAGCCAGCAGCAAGCGCTGTAGGCGCGCTTAGATGACTGTGACACACATAAAAGCCCCGGCTCTTCTGGTCTGAGAAGAACGTCTCGATAGAAAAGCGCTTTCGATAAAAGAAACAGGCTTCCTCCAACAGTTCCAGATTGCTGACAAGGTATAGCGGGCTGTCGTAGCGCGGGTTCCATAATGCGATCACCAGCACAGGACCAAAGCCTTGCCCCGTGAACAAGACATCGGCCATTTCCACTGTGTCGCCCGGCTCTATAGGAAGCTCGGAGAGGGAAAGACTTCCCCCTGCTCACACACCAGGGTGTTCTTGCTGATGCGGCATGCACCAATGCCAGCAGATCGGTGCCATTGAACTCGCCGTCGCCCAGAAAGATAACCGGGCGCCTGGGGCCGCGCCACTTGATGGATGCACAAAAGCGGCCACTCCAAGTGCTCGTGCATCTGCTCGCTCAGGTGTCCCTTCTTGCCCCGGACAACACTCCAGGCCAGAGGCAGCGCGCGCTTCTTGTAGAGCACACTGATGACCAGAGCCTGGCAGGTGCGGCCAATGGGACTGCCGTCGATGACCAGCACCAGAGGCCCCGGAGGCAGGCTGGCAAGCAGAACCTGGAGATATGGCAGAAAGTACATCTCTGTGCTGATGTGCTCGTTCATCAGCCAGCGACTGTAGCGCTTGATGCGGCTTTCACGAGTGCTGTTGCTGGGCACTTTGCTGGCAATAGCGGGCAGGCTGCTTCTCTTGCTGCCGACGATGCCGCTGACCAGATGCGCCAGCGTTTGAAGATGCCGCGCATGATTTCCTTTGGGTTCCTTGGGACAGAAGAGCCGTGTGTATGGCACAATAGAGGTTGTCGCTCATAGGGTACTCCTGGGTCTGTGGTAGGAACCAGGGTACGAGAGCGGCAACCGTTTCAACGACAAGTTAGAAACGGTAGTGAAATCCTTCATAAAAAAACCGAGGTAGTGATTGCCAGCAATTCCGGGAAAGCCTCCTCCCCCGGCAGGAATGACAGCCGCCTGGAGCGCAGCCACAAACCGCTCGATGATCTGCTGGTCTGTCACAATGATGGGTTTAGGTATTGGATGCAGGCCGCCCCTCCAGCACCATACGCTCAACCTTCCCTGCGTCTATCGTCTTCGCCCACGCCCGGACGGACTCCCAGGGCTGCCATTGGGCGGATCGCCACATTGGAGGCGGCGGCGGCAGGCTCTGCGCCCGCGTGGGAGAACCGGCAAGCGTACCCGATGCCAGGAACAAGAACACGGTTGTATATCGGAATCTCGCTCGCATAATGCTGCCTTTCCGGCTGTCGTCGGGTCAGATGACCTCCAGGTAGTCCTTGTCGGGCAGGGACGGGAACGGTGCGGTGGGGAGTGTCTGGTACCAATAGGCGACACTGGCAATGTCGTCCTGATTGGGCAGGTAGCGACCGCCGCTGCGCCAGCCGAGCGCCTGGATGGTGGCGCGCAAATCCTGCTCAAACCGGATGGGGTCCATGATGTGCCAGCGGTACATGCCGAAGCGCGTCTGGGACTGGTACAGGCCGTCGGGACGGATCACCTGCGGCAGACCGGCATAGGGCGTGGTGAACTCACGGTAGCCACCGTTGTCCTTGCCCACATCGAAGTTGTAGGAGCCGCAGAAGTAGTCCTCGGTGCCGGTGCCGACGATGGTGGCGAACTCGCCGTCGCCGTCTATAAAGAATTTGATCTCACCCTCGCCCCACCAGCCGGTGTTGTTGACCTGCCAGGCCATATACGTGCCGACAAACTGGCCGCGCCCCTGCACGCCGTCCAGGATCGTATAGACCTCTTTGTAGGGCAGGGGTTGGTGCGGCGGAACTGCGCGTGGAAATAGGCGGCGTCTTCGGGCACGTCCGTCAGCGTGTAGTTGATCTGGTAGTAGAGCACCATGTCCTTTTCGTCGATGTTCGTGAACGTGATGCGGCAGCGCCTTCTTAAACGGCATCTCCCAGTAGCAGTTAAAGGCGCTGCCGGGGTTGACGCAGACGGGAAGCGCGCGGATACCTGGGCGTACTTGCCCCAGCCGCAGGCGAAGAAATCGCCGACAGGGCACTCGACGGAAGGTGTCTCCTGGCCGTCCCAATAGATGCGCAGGATGCTGAAGCGCCAGTGGCCGGTCGGTGTCATCCATATCTGCTGAATCGCGCCGGGGCCTTCGATATTGGCTATCTCACGGGTTTCGCCGGGCGCGATGCGTATAGACGGCGAAATCTTCCAACCCAGGCCCAGGTCCCGGCCCGCGTTCGCGCCGGTGCCCTCGGTCGCCATGCCGCCTTTGCCCTTTTCGCCGGTGAAGTTTTCCGGGCTGATGGAGCGCGTTCTCGCGGTCGAAAGCCGTGAGATATTGCCCAGGTGCAGACCCAGGCCGTTGAAGTTTGTCATCGTGTTCGTTTTTCCTTTCGTTAATGGCCCTCACAGCCCTCACCCCGGCCCCTCTCCCGCAGCGGGAGAGGGGGGCTGTGGCGTCGCCAACCCCGGCCCTCTCCCGTAGCGGGAGAGGGCCGGGGGTGAGGGCTGATTACGGCTAACTCTTCCCCGGCCCGTAGACGGCGCGGCCCGGCAGGGCGTTCGTATGCTGGCCGTCGCGGAGGACGCGCTGGCCGTTCACCCAGACATCGCGGATGCCGGTGGATAGCTGGTGCGGCTCGGTGAAGGTGGCGTTATCGGTGACGGTGTTCGGGTCGAAGAGGACGACATCGGCATAACTGCCCGTGCGCAGCAGGCCCCGGTCGCGCAGACTGAGCCGGTCGGCGACGGCAGAGGTCATTTTGCGGACGGCGTCCTCCGGTGGCAGGACTTTCTCCTCGCGGACATATTTGCCTAAGACGCGCGTGTAGGTGCCGTAGGCGCGCGGGTGGACGGGGTTTTCCTGCCCCGCCGGGTCGATACCGCCTGCATCCGTGCTGATCTTGATCCAGGGCTGCTGGATCTGAAGCTTCAGGTTATCCTCAGTCATAGAAAAATAGATGGTGCTGATGCGCTGCTGCTCGGAGATAAGAAGGTCGATGGCGGCGTCCGCCCAGTCCTGCTCACGCTGCGCGGCGATATCGGGCAGGCGCAGGCCGATGTATTGCCGGTTCTCGGGACGCCGGAAGCCGATGGGCATGACATGGTCGCGATTGGGGCTGTAGGCGGATTCCAGCGACTCGGCGTCCGGGAGCGGGTCGACCATTTCGTCGTGGATGCGGGCGCGCGTCGCCGGGTCGCGCAGATTTTCGAAGAAGCGCCCACCCTCGGAGACCCAGTACGGAAAAAGAACGCTCAGGCCGGTGCCGCTGCCGATATAGGGGTACATATCGGCTGCGATGTCGATGCCTTCCGCGCGGGCGGCGTCTATCTTCTCGATGACCTTCTGCATCTTGGGCCAGTTGCGCTTGCCGGTGGCTTTCAGGTGATACACTTCGACAGCGACGTTGGCTTCCCGTCCGAGCGCGATGGTCTCATCGATGCTTTCCAGCAGCAGGTCGCCCTCGGAGCGGATATGGGTGATATAGACGCCGCGATAATCGCCGACGACGCGCGCGACTTCGGTAAGCTCGAAGTTCGGCGAATACGAGTTGGGCGGGTAGATCAGCGCGGTGGCGACGCCGAACGCGCCGTCCTCCATCGCCTCGGCGGTGACGCGGCGCATGGTCTCCAGTTCGTCCGGCGTCGGGTCGCCCATCTCCCAGCCTTTAGCGTATTCGCGCACGGTCGCGCCCCCGACAAACGAGCCGAAGTTGACGGAAACGCCGCGCCCACTCAGAAAATCGAGCCAGTCGCGGAAGCGCGTCCAGCCGTAGTCGTGCTCTTTTTCTTCATCACCGAAGATCGAGCCGAAGGGAGAGACGCGTTTGCCGCCGAAAGGAACCGGTGTCCACAGTTCGCCCATGATCTCGGTGGTGACGCCCTGCGTTACTTTGGACAGGGCGCGCCCGTCGGTCAGGAACGGCATCAGCGAGTGGCTTTGAATGTCGATAAAGCCGGGGCAGACGACCATGCCTTCCGCCGTCACCACTTCCGCCGCCGTGCCGGGGTCGATGCGTCCGGCGGGTGCAATCACGGCTATTCGGTCGCCGGTCAGCGCCACGTCGCCGTAAAACCAGGGGTTCCCGGTTCCATCCACCACCCGTGCGCCGGTTATCAGCACGTCATAGGGCATGTCAGTCTTGTCCTCTTACGGCTTTGCGCCGACGATTTGTATCTGTGTGGTCAGCGTGAACGGCTTGCCGTCCATCATGTAGGTCATCTCGCCGAACAGCGCGGTGTAGCCGGAAGCGGGCCGCTCCAAACCGCCGACAAAGTCATTGCCGCGCTTGTTCATCGGCTCCGATGTCCATTTCGCGGAACGGAAGTCCCTGGTCGGCGCGTGCGTCCGGAAAAGCCGCGCCGATACAGGAGCAATGTCACTACGAACGGTCAGCTCTACCACGCTCTCGGTTTCCTTGTAGCTCCATGCAGGCTCCGGCCAGGGCTTTTTGCCCGCGACGGCGCGGTTGAAGGCGGTCAGGGTACCCAGAGCGCGCAGCTTGTCTTCCAGGCCGTGCCCGCTGTTGGGGATATAGGCCACGGATTTGCGGCCTTTCAAACCGCCCCAGTACAGGTTGAGAGAATCCTGTGACCAGTAACGGTCATTGGTTCCCAGGATAATCAGCTTCGGCAGCGTGAGAACGTCGCGGTAGGCGTAGGGGTCTACCATCTCCACCAATCGCTTGCCCTGTTTGGTCTTAAACTTTTCGAGCAGGCCCGCGCGGGTGTAGTCGGCCACCTGCTCGCTCGGCTTGCCATAGGCGGCGATCTGGTGTGGCGTCTGAGCCGGAATGTTGAGCATGTCGATGACCATCGGGGCGATAGCCTTGATGCGCGAGTCACGACTCGCGCCGATCAGCCAGGCTGTCCACCCGCGCTTCGAGGCCCCGGTGATCAGGAACTCATTAATCGATGGATGGCCCGCCTCTTTCGTGAATGCCTGGATGGCGTCCATCGCCTTCATGACGCTTTTCGCCATCGGGAAGTTGAGCGGCCAGGATTCGTCGCCGGTTTCCAGGAACTTCAGCCACGTATGGGCGATCAGGGCATCTTCGGTCTTGCCCTCGAACAACGGCTGATTCGGGATATTGTAGACGACGGCGAATACCGTTCCCGATGCTCTGGCGATGGCCATTGCCTGGGCAGTCTCTCTGTCGCTGCCGCTGCCGCCGGTGTTCAAAAGCGCGCAGAAGCCGGGATAGTCGATCTTATTGGGGCGGAATATCTGGACGCGGTGTTCCCAGCGAATCCCCTGCCAGGTCTGGGAAACGAGGTGCAGATTGTAGACGGTTCCGCCGTCCACGCCGGTCTGGCCGCGCTTTTCCCAGCGATACGCCGGCTCCGGCTTCGCCAGATAGGCGGCCAGGTCCGCCCGCGCGGGCACTGACCCCGCAACAAGGGCCGCAAGAACGGCAAATCCTATAATAATATGTTTGGTCACTTTCTCTTCCTCGAATAAACGGATTAGCGGGGCGGGTCGCCCCAGTCGGGGATTTTGAGACGCTCGCCGTCGCGCAGGGCTGATTGGTGCGCAACGATTCCCGGCACGAAGTAGCGTGCTGCTTCCCAGGCATTGATCGCGGGCGCACGGCCCTCGGCGACCGACTGCACGAACTCGTTCACCAGATAAGCATGGGAGCCGCCATGACCGCCATAAACGGAGTGGTCGTCGGCCTCGCGTCCCCGGTGCAGCGCCGCGAAAACGTCCGGCGGCAGCGGGTCGCGCATCTCGTCTACGGTTAATCGCGTCGAACCGTGCCGGGTAATCCAATGGGAACTGCCGTCTACGCCTTCGCGGAAGCTCCCTTCCGTTCCGAATAGGTTGAACGCTTCGCGCCCGGTATGACCGATACGCCGGTATTCGCATATACGGACCGCCGCGCCGTTGCTGCATTGAAACAGCGCCGTCTCGTTGCCGAATAGATTACCGCTTTCTGTGTCGGAGTGGAACCAGTCGTCATTCGGATAAGCGTGGCCGATAGCCGTCACCTCGGTCAGACGCGCCTGCATCACCGACAGCAGCCCGCCGATGGAGTGGGTGGGATAGTGCATTGGAACGCCGCCGCTTTTCTTCGGGTCCCACTGGCTGCCCCAGCGCCGCCGGGCGACATCGCGCAGACTGCACGAGGGTTCGTCAATATCGTGGAAATACTCGCCCTCGGCCAGCGCGAAATGGCCGAACGCGCCTTCCGCCGCGCGCCTGCGGCAGTACATGGCCTGGGGACGATAATAGGAGGTTTCGCCCATCATGTAGTGCTGACCGGTGCGCGTGCAGGCACTGATGAGCTTGTCGCACCATTCCAGCATCTCGTCGCCGCTATCCAGAGAGATGATGGGGACGGCGGAATAAATATGCTTGCCGGATTCCAGCGCCTGAATGGCCTGCGGCGCGTGCAGCCAGGGCTGGGTCATTATCACCAGCGCATCCAGATCGGTGCGGCAGACGGCGTCCAGGCTGTCGTAGGTCTCGGCTATCTCGAACTGCTTCGCCGCGCGCCCCAATCGCGCCCCATCAATGTCGCACAGGGCAATACGCCCGACCAACGGATGATCCCGAAACAGGGGCACGAACTGCCCGCCGAAACTGCCCACACCGACGATACCCACACTGATGCTCATAGCGTCCCTTACCGCTTTCTTCGCTGATGCGGTCGTAAAGGTACTTCGGCGGGTGGCTGGTTATCTCCTGCCGGCCCTCACCCCTGCCCCTCTCCCGCTTCGCGGAGAGGGGTGCCTATCACGAGAGCGGCCCCGGCTTCGCACGAGGAGTAAAGAAAATCAGGCATAGCGCGAAGCCGAAGTTGGTAACGTTACCGGCATCCCCTCGGTACCAATTTGGTAACGGGCGAAGCCGGGGTTGGTCACGCTACAGGCACCCCTCTCCCGCGCCCGAAGGGCGGCTCAAATGCGGCTGCGCCGCCGGGAGAGGGGCCGGGGGTGAGGGCTACAGCCTGTCCGTCTTGGCGGCCAGGATGAAGTCGTTGCGGTGCAGGCCCCGGATGGCGTGTGTCCACCAGGAGACGGTGACTTTGCCCCACTCGGTGAGCAGAGCGGGGTGGTGGCCTGCCGTCTCGGCAAGTGCGCCGACTCGGTTGGTGAAGGCGAGTGCCTGGGCGAAGTCGGGGAAGGGGAACGTGCGGATGAGGCGCGGGATGCCGTCCAGGTCCTCGATGTGCCAGCCCGGAAGCTGCGGCATCAGTTCGATTATCTCGTCAATGGGGACGTGGGGGGAATCGCGGCGGCAGGCGACGCATTTTTCGGCGGCGAGGTCGGCCATTTACAGCATTCCGAGTTCCAGCTTGGCGACTTCGGACATGCGCTCCGGCGTCCAGGTCGGTTCCCAGACCAGATTGACTGTGGCATCGGTGACGCCGGGAACGCTGCGAATCTTGCTCTCCACCTGCGGCGGCAGCGTCCCGGCCACCGGGCAGGCAGGAGAGGTCAGTGTCATATCCACCGCTACCGCACCCTCGTCGTCCACATCTATCTCATAAATCAGGCCCAGTTCGTAGATATCGACCGGAATCTCCGGGTCGTAAACCGTCCGCAGCGCCTCGATAACGTCGTTCTCGATGATTGTCCGCTGGATGCTGTTCAGATTCATTGGTTTCTTGACTCCGCTTTTGCGGCAAGCGCCTTCACCCGTTTGACCATTTCGTCCAGGCCGTTGCGCCGTCCCATCGTCAAATGCTGGCTCAGGCCCAGCCGATCCAGCAGACCCTCCACATCGTAGGATACGATTTTTTCGGCGGGCTGACCGGAGCAGACGCGCCAGAGAACGGCGATCAGACCCTTTACGAGGCTGGAATCACTGTCACCGACGAAGTTGATGACGGGTTCCGGTGTCTCAGGCTGAGGGCGCGTGGCGATCCAGACGTTGCTCTGGCAGCCGTGCACACGGTTCACCTCGCTTTTTTCCGTTTCTGTCAGGGGAGGCAGCTTACGCCCCAGATCGATCAGGAAGCGGTAGCGGTCGTCCCAGGTATCGAAAAGCTCGAATCCCTCGACGAGATCGTCGGCCTGTTCTTCGGGTGTGGTCGTTGTCATCGTTATCAGCCCAGCAGTTTTTGCGCGTGGTGAATGCCCCGCACCAGAACGTCTATCTCTTCGCGCGTGTTGTAGCAGGCCATGGAGGCCCGCGCCGTCGCCGCGATGCCGAACCGATCCATGACCGGCTGGGCGCAGTGGTGGCCGGTGCGGATGGCGACCCCCTGCTGGTCCAGAATAACCCCCAGGTCATAGGGGTGAATATCCTTCAGCACGAACGAAAGCACGCTCGCCTTTTCGCGCGCCGTTCCCACAAGCCGCAGTCCCGGCACCGATTCGAGCGCCCGCGTCCCATAGGCAAGCAGGTCGCGCTCATGGTCGGCGATGCTGTCCATGCCCAGCGCCGTGATATAGTTTATCGCTGCCGCCAGGCCGATAGCGCCCGCGATATGCGGCGTGCCCGCCTCGAACTTGAAGGGCAGTACATTATAGGTCGTCTTCTCAAAGGTGACGGAGCGGATCATGTCGCCGCCACCCTGGTACGGGGGCATAGCGTCCAGAAGCTCCGCCTTGCCGTACAGCACCCCGATACCCGTCGGACCGTAGAGCTTGTGGCCGGAAAAGGCGTAAAAGTCGCAGTCCAGTTCCTGAACGTCCAGGGGCACATGGTATGCCGCCTGGGCGCCGTCCAGAAGCACCGGGACGCCGTACTCGTGCGCCCTCTCAATAATCCGCTTGACCGGGTTCAGCGTCCCCAGCGCGTTGGAAAGATGGACGACGGAGACGAACTTGGTGCGCGGGCCGAGCAGCTTTTCGTATTCGTCCAAAAGCAGTTCGCCGTCGTCGTTCATCGCGATGACGCGCAGAATCGCGCCCTTCTCCTCGCACAGCATCTGCCAGGGCACGATGTTCGAGTGGTGCTCCATCGCCGAGATGATCACCTCATCGCCCGCGCCGACGTTCTTTCGCCCGTAGGTCTGCGCGACCAGGTTGATGCCCTCGGTCGTGCCCCGTGTCCAGATAACCTCGCGGGCCTCGCGGGCGTTGAGGAAACGCTGCACCGTGGTGCGCGCTTCTTCGTGAAGTCGTGTCGCCCGCTCGGAAAGCAGATGGACGGCGCGGTGGACATTCGCGTTATGCTCGGTGTAATATTCCGCCAGCGCATCCAGCACCGCCTGCGGCTTTTGCGTTGTCGCAGCGTTGTCCAGATAGACCAGCGGCTTGCCGTGGACTTTCTGCGCCAGTATCGGGAAATCTTCCCGCACCCGGTTCACATTGAACGGCAGCACGGGAATGATAGTCTGTGTCATACCGCCTCCTCGGCTCCCGGCCCCTTCGCCAACTGCGCGAACAGCGACTTTTGAAGCTGCGCCCGCACCGGCTCGATTTTGATGCGGTCGATAATATCCCCGGCGAAGGCGTAGACCAATAGGCTGCGAGCCTCCTGCGCGCCGATGCCACGGGAACGCAGGTAGAAGATAGCGTTCTCGTCCAACTGCCCGATAGTCGCGCCGTGCGTACATTTTACGTCGTCGGCGAATATCTCCAACTGTGGCTTCGTGTTTATCTGTGCGTCGTCGGACAGCAGCAGCGCCTTATTGGTCTGCTTGGCGTCCGTCTTCTGCGCGTCCAACTGCACGAAAATCTTGCCGTTGAAGACCCCGCGCGCCTTGCCGTCCAGAATCCCTTTATAGACCTCGTGGCTGTTGCAGTGCGGCATGGCGTGGTCAATCGTGGTGTGGTTATCGATAAGTTGATCGCCGGTGCCCATGTACAGGCCGTTCAGCGTGCACTCGATTCCCTCGCCGCCCAGATGCGCGCCGACATCGTTGCGGACGATAGCGCCGCCCAGCATCAGCGAGTGCGACGAAAAACTGCTCGTGCGCGCCAGCCGAATCTGCATATTAGCGATATGGAACGCCGTATCGCTTTCGCGCAGCAGCTTGTAATGATCCACCACGGTGTTTTCTGCCGCCACCACTTCCGTCACGGCGTTGGTGAAGTACACGTCGCCATCCCACCCCGCGTAGCTTTCAATGATCGTCGTCTGGCTGTTCTCGTCGGCCACAATCAGCGTGCGCGGGTGCGACACCGTCGGCTCATCGCCACCGGTGCTCGTGGAGACGAACAGCAGGTGAATCGGCTCCTCGACAATCCTGCCGCGCCCGATGTGGACAAACGCGCCGTCGCTCAGAAAAGCCGTGTTCAGCGCGGTGAACGCCTGATGCTCGAACCCGGCGACACGCGCCAGATGCGGCTCCACCAGAGCGGCATCGTCCCGCAGCGCCTTTGCCAGGCTGCTCACCGTCACGCCCTGTGGCAGCGTTTGAAACGTCGAAAGCTCGGGCGCATAGTGCCCGTTGACAAACACAAGCTGCGTCGCCGCCTGAAGCCCGTCAAAGGTAAAGCCCGCGATGCGGTCGCTTAGCAGCGCGTTCCGCCCCGCTCCCGCCCGCTGGAAGGGAACCCGCTCAATCGGAGCGACATTGGTGAAACGCCACTCCTCGTCGCGCCGCGTCGGAAAGCCCATCTCGGAAAAGCGCGAAAGGGCGGCGCGGCGCAGCGGCGGAATCCACGACGGCAGGCTGCGCGCCGTCGCGCTCTCCTCGAAGGCGGCGAAGTCGGCCAGGTAACTGCTTGTCTTTTCCTTTTCCATAACGTCAATCATAGCCTAAACGCTCCCTTTCAAGCAGTCACCGGCAGGGCTTCCTTAGCGGCCACTTCTTCCAGCCAGCCGTAACCCTTTTCTTCCAGTTCCAGCGCCAGCTCCTTGCCGCCGGAGCGCACGATGCGGCCCTTGGACAGAACATGCACGAAGTCCGGCACGATATAGTTGAGCAGCCGCTGGTAGTGCGTGACGACGATGACCGAGCGATCCGGCCCGCGCAGCGCGTTCACGCCATCGGCGACTACCCGCAGGGCGTCAATGTCCAGACCGGAATCGGTTTCGTCCAGAATCGCCAGCTTTGGCGCGAGAACGGCCATCTGGAAAATCTCGTTGCGCTTCTTTTCGCCGCCGGAAAAGCCCTCGTTCACGGGGCGGTTCAGCAGGCTCTGGTCCATGTGAAGAATCTTCATCTTCTCCTTGACCAGCTTCAGGAACTCCATCGCGTCCAGTTCTTCCTGCCCCCGGTGCTTGCGGATCGCGTTCAGCGCCGCCTTCAGGAAATAGGTGTTGTTGACGCCGGGAATCTCAACGGGATACTGAAACGCCAGGAAAATCCCTTCGCGGGCGCGCTCTTCCGGGTCCAACTCCAGCAGGTCTTTTCCCTCGAACAGCACCTCGCCGCCGGTTACCTCATACGATTCGCGCCCGGAAAGGACGCCCGCAAGCGTCGATTTCCCGGAGCCGTTCGGCCCCATGATGGCGTGGATTTCGCCCGGATTAACCGTCAGGTCGATCCCGCGCAGTATCTCTTTGTCCTCTACCCGTGCCTGTAGATTTTTTATGGTCAGCATTTGTTTTCTGTTCTGTTTCTCTATTCTGTTGTCTGTGCCCCGTCCCCAAAGGAACGGGCTGTTCGTATTGGAAAAGCCCGCTAAAGCGGGCTGAGGGACACCCGCCAGGTAACGCAGCCCCCTTCAGGGGGCTTCTCCCCACGCAACAGCCCGTTCCTTTAGGGACGGGGCCAACTTACCCCACACTGCCTTCCAGGCTGACGCCCAGCAGCTTCTGCGCTTCGACGGCGAACTCCATCGGCAGTTCCCGGAAGACCTCCTTACAGAAGCCGTTCACGATCATATTCACGGCGTCCTCGGTCGAGATGCCACGCTGACGGCAGTAGAAAATCTGGTCCTCGCCGATCTTGGATGTGGACGCCTCATGCTCCACCTGCGAACTCGTGTTCCGCACGGTGATATACGGGAACGTGTGCGCGCCGCAGCGGTCGCCGATAAGAAGCGAGTCGCACTGCGAATAGTTGCGCGCGCCCTCCGCTCCCTTGTTGATCTGCACCAGGCCGCGATACGTGTTCTGGCCGAGGCCCGCCGAGATGCCCTTGGAGACAATCGTGCTTTTCGTGTTCTTTCCCAGATGGATCATCTTCGTGCCCGTGTCGGCCTGCTGCCGGTTGTTGGTCAGCGCCACCGAATAGAACTCCCCAACCGAGTTGTCGCCCTGCAAAATACAGGCCGGGTACTTCCACGTAATCGCCGAGCCGGTCTCGACCTGGGTCCAGGTGATCTTAGAGTTGTCGCCCAGGCACTTGCCGCGCTTGGTGACGAAGTTGTAAATACCGCCCTTGCCGTCCTTGTCGCCGGGGTACCAGTTTTGCACCGTGGAATACTTGATCGTCGCGCCCTTCATGGCGACGAGTTCCACCACGGCGGCGTGAAGCTGGTTCTCGTCGCGCATCGGGGCGGTGCAGCCTTCCAGATAGCTTACATAGGCATCTTCATCGGCAATAATCAGCGTCCGCTCGAACTGACCCGTCCCCGCCGCGTTGATGCGGAAATAGGTGGACAGTTCCATCGGACAGCGCACCCCCTTGGGGATGTAGCAAAACGAGCCGTCGGAAAAGACCGCCGAGTTCAGCGCGGCATAGAAATTGTCCGGGTAGGGCACCACCGAGCCGAGATACTCCCGAACCAGATCGGGATGGTTTTGCACCGCCTCGGAAAACGAGCCGAAGATGATGCCCATCTCCGCCAGCTTGTCCTTGAACGTCGTCGCCACCGAAACGCTGTCGAAGACGGCATCCACCGCCACCCCCGTGAGCCGCTTCTGCTCGTCGAGTGAGATACCCAGCTTTGAGAACGTTTCCAGAAGCTCCGGGTCCACCTCATCCAGGCTGTTCAACTGTACCTTCGGCTTGGGCGCAGAGTAGTAGATAGTGTCCTGGAAATCTATCTTCGGATAGTGGACATTCGGCCACTGCGGCTCTTCCATCGTCAGCCAATGCCGGTACGCCTTCAGCCGCCACTCCAGCAGCCATTCCGGCTCGCCCTTTTTGGACGAGATCATGCGGATAACGTCCTCGCTCAGCCCCGGCGGCACGGTATCCGATTCAATATCGGTGACAAAGCCGTATTTGTACTCGCGATCCGCAAATTCTTCAATTGTGTCTGTGGCAGTCGCCATGTTTATTTTCCTCGTCTAAGAACCGCTGGGAAAGCAGTCCGCGCCGTGTTCCTCTACCGTATCTTTGAAAATAGCCGACCTTTTTGGTCGTAAATTATTATACTCCTTACGCATCGGTTTTGCCACTTTGCTCGGTGGCTCCGAAACTTGCGGGGCACACGATAAAATACCCTCACTGCGCGAGACTTAGACCGGAAAAAGCTGTATAAAATAAGGGGAGACTGCTCGCGCCGCGTCCGGACGGAAAGAAAGAGGGATTATGAACGATCCATTCGAGCCGCCGATTATCGGAATTTCGGAACTGGCGCTCTGGGTGCAGGACCTGGATCGCTCCGTGGCGTTTTACCGTGATCTGCTGGGCTTCACGGTGACGGAGATAGATCCGGGCCGCAACGCGTTACTGCGAAGCGGGACCCTGCTCCTCGCCCTCTTCGTGCCGGATGACCCCGGTACGGCGCTGGCGTCCGAGTATCTGGCGCGCACCGGCGGGCCGCGCGGCCAGGTGTATCATGTAGGTTTCCAGGTTCCCGCCGAGCGTCTGGATGATTTTGGCCAGACTCTGGGCGAGCGTGGCGTTCTCGTGCGCGGGCCGGTGGAATTCCCCAATGGCCGCCGCTCGTATTTCGTGGAAGACCCGGACGCGCATTATATCGAATTGACAGATCGCTGATGGACGCTCTTTCCGCGAACCATGCGTCTGCGGAACTTCAAACAACTTAACGGAAGAAGGATGTAACTCGTGCGAGCGCGAAGCGACTAATAAACGTATGGATGCCCTCTGCCGGATAGAGATGCTGGGATGGCTGCGTGCTGAGCAGTCGGGCCGTGTCATCACGCGCTTTCGAACGTACAAGACCGGGGCGCTCCTGGCTTATCTTGCCTACCACCCCCGGCCCCATCCCCGTGAGCACCTGATCGGGATGCTCTGGCCCGATGATACTTCCGATGCGGGCCGCAACAGCCTGAGCAAGGCCCTTTCTTCACTGCGTAATCAGTTAGAACCGCCGGGCGTTCCCACCGGCACCGTTCTGCGCGCTGACCGCGCCACTATCGAACTGAATCGCTCCGCCTGCACGACAGATGTGGCCGAGTTCGAAGCTGCCCTGCGTGCCGCCGCGCGGGCCGACCGTGGCAGTGAAAAAGGCTCTTCCACAGTGGCGGCGGCGGCAGCGGCGGGCGCAGTGCCTCTGCTTGCCGATGCCGTGCAGTTGTATCGGGGAGAACTGCTTCCCGGCTTTTACGAAGATTGGAACCTGGCGGAACGGCAGCGACTCGCGGAAACCTATCTGGCGGCTGTCCTTCGTCTGATCGCGCACCTGGAGCAGATCGGCGAGGTGCGCCGCGCTATCGAATATGCCCACCAGGCGATTCGCGCCGACCCGCTGCGCGAAGAGTCGCACGCCGCGCTGATCCGGCTGTACGTCGCCGCCGGTGACCAGGCAGCCGCGCTGCGCCAGTACCAGGAACTGGAGCGCCTCCTGGAAAAAGATGTCGGTGTGCCTCCCACCCGCGCCACCCGCGCCCTGATTCACAATACGCCCAGCGCGGGGGCGGCGTCCTCTGCTGCTGCTGCTGCTGCTGCTGCGGCAATTCCCACGGCGACTGCCCCGTCCCCAGCGCCTCCCGCCTGGCAGCCGTTTTCATCACTGCCCCTGGGGACGGTGAGCTTCCTCCTGGCGGACTCCGAGACCGGCGAGGAACCCCCCCCGGCGCTGCGCGATGTCTGTCGCCGTCACGGCGGTTTTGAGGTGCTGACGGGCGGGAACACTCTGATCGCCGCCTTTGGTCGGGCTACGGATGCCGTTGTCTGCGCCGTGGCGGGGCAGCGTGCGCTTGCGGATGCCCCACGGGGCGTGCGGATTGTCGTGCATACCGGCGAAGCCCCCAAAGACGAACCGGGAGAAAATGGCGCGAGCGGTGCTTCTGTTTCTTCCGTCCCGGTTCTGGAGGACGCTACCCGCCTGCTTCTGGCCGCGCACCCCGGTCAGATACTCTGCTCCGAGGCTACCGCCGTGCTACTGCGGCGCGACGGCGAACCGGGCCTGCGATTGGTGGATCAGGGCATCTATCGGCTGCGCGGCGCGGGCGGGGAACCCGAGCGGCTGTTCGAGGTCCAGTACACGGGCCGAAAAGAGCAGGAATTCCCCCCGCCCCAGGCGGAAGCCGGTTTCAAGGATAGTCTGCCCCTGCTGCTGACACGCTTCTTCGGGCGTGAAGAGGAGCTGGCGCGACTGAGTGCGCTCCTTCAGGGAAGTCAGACGACGGGCGGGGGTCAGCTTATCACTCTGACCGGCCCCGGCGGCACCGGCAAGACACGCCTTTCCGTGGAGACGGCCCGGCGACTGCTCGGCCCGTTCCAGGGCGCGGTCTGGTTCGTTCCTCTGGCCGATCTTTGGGATGGACGGCTCGTTATCGAGGCGATAATGGACAGCCTGGGGATCGCCCGCCGACCGGAAGGTGCTGCGCCGACCGAGCCATTGAAGGCGGTGGTCGAAACGCTTTCCCGGCAAAAGTCCCTGCTGATTCTGGATAACTTCGAGCAGTTACTGCGCGAGGACGACCCCCACGCGGAACAGGCGGTGCGGACGGTACGGACCCTGCGAGAGCAGGTGCCGTCGCTGATGATTCTGGTCAGTTCCCGGCAGCGATTGGGCCTGATCGGGGAGCGGGAGTTTCCCGTCGCGCCGCTTTCGACGCCAAAGGCCGTCAATGATACGTCAGCAGTGTCGGACGGCGGAATGCCGCAGGAGGCAGCAGTCGCCCCGGAAACGCTGATCCGATACGAAAGCGTTCAGTTGTTCGTGGACCGGGCGCAGGCGGTACAGCCCGATTTTCAGGTGACGACCGGAAACGCCGCCGCCGTGGCCGCGCTGTGCGCCCGTCTGGAGGGGCTGCCGCTGGCTGTCGAACTGGCGGCGGCGCGCGCGCAGGTATTGACACCCGCGCAGATGCTGGCGCAGTTGGAAAACCGGTTCCAATTTCTGGTAAGCCGCCAGCGCGATGCCACGCTTCGTCATAAAACGCTTCGGGCGGCTATCGACTGGAGCTATCGCCTGCTTTCTCCCGATTTGCAGCGTTTCTTCACCCGGCTGTCCGTTTTTCGCGGCGGGTATACACAGGACGCGGTAGAAGCCGTCTGTGGGGAGCCGGATGCGCCCGGCATGGCGCTCGATTATCTGTCCCTGCTGGTAGAGTGTTCGCTGGTGGTGGCGGATACCCGGAGTGCGACGGGCGCGAGCGCCGGTGACCATGAAACTCGCTTACCTATGCTGGAAATGCTGCGACACTACGCTCAAGACGCTTTGCCTCCGGACGAGCGCTTCGGGATTAAAGAGCGGCACGCGCGCTATTTCCAGCAGCTTGCCGAAAAGGCGGAAGCCGCTTTGCTGGGACCGGAGCAGGGGGCGTGGCTTTTGCGGCTGGAAGCCGAGCATGACAATCTGCGCGCTGTCCTGGCATGGTCGCGGACGGAGCCGGGCGCGGCGGAGATCGGTCTGCGTGTCGCCGCCGCACTGTGGCGCTTCTGGTGGATACGCGGCTACCGCAGCGAAGGGCGGGAGCAGATGGCGCAGCTTCTGGCGCTGCCGCAGGAAAGCGCGCCGCCGGGCGTTCGGGCGAAGGTATTCGCGGCGGCGGGGACGCTGGCCCGTTTGCAGGGCGACTACGAGGCGGCGGTTTCCCTGCTCCATCAAGCTTTGGATTTGCAGCGCCGGGAGGGAGACAAGCAGGGGGTCGCTTCGTCTCTCAATAGTTTAGGGTTGGTCTCTTTCGAGCAGGGCGACTATTCCACCGCCCGCGCGCTTTTCGAGGAGGGGCTGTCTATTTTTCGTGAACTGGGCGACCGTAAAGGCATCGCCTACGCGCTCAACACACTTGGCTTCGTCTTTTCCAATCAGGGCGACTATGCGCAGGCGCGGCCCCTGTTCGAGGAAAGTCTGGGCATCCGGCGCGCGCTGGGGGACCGGCAGGGAGTGGCGTCGTCGCTCAACAACCTGGGCAACATTCCCCTGCTGGAAGGCGATTACGCGGCGGCGCAGCCGCTGTTCGAAGAAAGCCTGGCCCTAAAGCGGGAACTGGGCGATAAGCAGGGCGTTCCGTTGTCGCTCAACAGCCTCGGGTATCTGGCGCTTTTACAGGGCGATGCAAAAACCGCCGGGCCGCTGTTCGCCGAGAGCCTGGAGATTTTCCGGGAGATGGGCGACAAGCAGGGCGTGGCTACCGCACTGAACAACCTGGGCGACGTGGCCATTCTGCGGGGAGATTTTGCGGGTGCGCGCCCGCTGTTCATGGAGAATCTCGGTATCGTCCGGGAGATGGGCGACCGGCAGGGAATCGCCTATTCACTGGAAGGCTGGGCGCGGCTTGCGGCGGCGCAAGGCAGGCACGAGCGGGCGGTTCGCCTGTGGGCGGCCACGCAAAGCCTGCGGGAAGCGATCAACACGCCCCTGCCGCCCGCCGACCGCGCCTACTACAACCGCGCCGTGGCCACCGTCCGCGCCCAGATGGAGGAGGCGGTATTTGCCGCCGCCTGGGCGCACGGCAGCGCGCTGTCCCCCGAGGAGGCCATTATCTACGCATTGGCCGATATCTGAGCGCCCCGCTTTGCTCCGTACTCCTTCTGACGGAAAAACCCGCAAAAAAAACATCTAACTTTTTCGCTCGCTCCGATTCTGTCAGAGTTCTGTCAGACGTGGTTGGTAAAGTGTGCCTGTAAACGCGGCCCAACCAGACCCGGACTCAATAGGGAAGACCGGAGCGGTAACCGCAGGGAGGAAAGTTAAGTGTCTAAGTTTACTTCTCTTGCCGCAGGCTTCTTCGCGGTTGCTACCGTGATCTATTTCTCAGTGGCTCCGGTTTGCGCGGAGCAGTCCGCGCTTCCCACGGGCGGCCCGGTCTCCAACGCCATCTGGGGTGAAGAGGACGGCGTGTCCTTCGCGGTCTCCACCTCCAACGCTATCTGGGGTGAGGACGAGATCGATGCCTTCTTCGCGAGTAATGCCATCTGGGGTGAGGACGCTGCCGGACTGACCTCCGTCACCGACCCGGTGTTCGGCTTTGCGGTCAGCCAGGTCCTATGGAGCGACGAGGTGGACAACGCCATCTGGGGCGAAGGCGCTTCCCTCAGCCAGGTTCTCTGGAGTGATGAAGTCGATAACGCTATCTGGGGCGAAGGCGTGTCTCTCAGCCAGGTTCTGTGGAGCGACGGCCTTTGCGATACCGATGGCGATGGCAATTGTAATGTCGATTGCGATGGCGAGGGGCCTTGCGATGGCGTAGGTGCTTGCACTTGCCCCTAATCATGACCAGGATTATCCGGCAGAGTGAAGAAGATTCCCCGCACGCGATAATACCTTGCGCGGACGTGACGACCAACAGCTTGCCCCCGGCGACGGCAGGGGGCGCGGGCAGAGTCCTCTGGGACGCACGGTAGTCTTCTATCCACTAACTATTAGGCCTGATCTGCAACGGCGCAGGTCAGGCCTAATTTTTTGGGAATAGCACCCAGTGGCGGTCAGACGGCATTCACCACCGGCCCGCCGATATTCTCGAAGCGGAAAAGGTGCCGCGCCCGTTCCGATAAGCTCTCATAGGTTTCCGTGGGAATGCCGATGGGCGGATAGTTTGTCTTCAGCCAGGGGCGCGAATAGATCAGCGCCAGGTTGGGACGGGGGGCCTGGGAGCGGTTCGGCGTTCCCCGGTGCCACATCCGCATATCCCGAATCAGCAGCGAGCCTGCGGGCAAAAGCGCGCGTTCCGAGTGCATGGTCGGCGCAAGCCGCTGCATGTCCACGCCGCCGGGCATCAGATGGGTGCCGCCGGGCCATATCTCCAGCGGGCCGTTTTCCTCGGTGAAGTCCACCAGCGGGATGTTCAAAACGACGCTGTAGGCGGGCAGCGACAGCGTCGTCTCCGGGAAAAGCAGTTGGATGTCCGAATGGACTTTCTGGTAGTCTGAGCCGGGCAGGGGGGTGTCGGAGGCGAAATAGTGACATACGCAATCCTTGCCCACCAACTCCTCAATGACCGCAAGGGCGAGCGGGTTGGCGATGACGGCGGGATCGATAAAGGGCGGAACGAACGGAAGGTGCATCTGATACCGGTTCTCGCCCCGGTTGGGGTCCGTGCGCGCCACATACGCCTCGAAGACACGCAGGAACTCCCGGTGCAGTTCGGCTATCTGCTCGCGGGGCAGAACGCTTTCAAAAACCACATACCCGTTCATCCGCACGGCCTCGGCGGCCATCTTCACCTCGTCGGGCGTCAAAGCCTGGCTTTTCTCTTCCGGCGGGACTGCTGTTGCTGTCATTGTCTGTTGCATCGTTGTTTTTCTCCACTTGAGGAGCGACAGTCTGCTTCTCCGTAAAGCTCTTCTTGGGCATCCTCTGGTTCTTTCTGTCAATCAGTTTTCTATTTTTAGAAAACGCTGTTTAAAACCTTCAAAAGGTACCCCACTTCCGGGAAGGTGCCCATTCCTTGATTCGGCCTTCCGAAAAGGGGGAGGGGCAGCATGAAAGTAGACACCGTGGCTCTGTCGCACAAACTTCGTCCAGGACGGCTCCCTTTCCCCTATGCATCACACTGCCCCGAAAGTTACTATCTTTCTAACCAGCTCTCGTTTGAGGAAGCGACCAGGCACGGGGTAAGGAACGGCCACATCGGGCCTCAACAAACGCCCTGTTCATATTTTCGTTTGACAGGCCCGCTGACCTGTGGTATCGTATGCGAGTGTCTTCTTCAAGGCACGCAGGACCGGCCCGGCATCGGCAGGCGGCGGTCGCAGCATGTGGGGGGTTAGCTCAGTCGGTTAGAGCGCTGCCCTGTCAAGGCAGAGGCCGCGGGTTCGAGTCCCGTACTCCCCGCTTCCCACTCGATACTTCATGCCCTTAAAACGTGCCGCCTTAGCTCAGGAGTAGAGCAATGGACTGAAAATCCATGTGTCGGGGGTGCGAATCCCTCAGGCGGCACCTTTCATTTTTCTTTCTTAGTCCTCGTTTGCGGTCCTCTCGTTTAACTGTCGTTTCAGCCGCGCGGCATACTCGGCCCGCTCGTCAGCGGGCATAACGCGGGGAGGATGGCTGGCGTACAGGGCGTCGCCGGCGTAGCGCGGGAAGACGTGCAGATGGTAATGCCACACGTCCTGGTTTCCCGCCGGTTCGTTGTGCTGGCGCGTGGAGATGCCGTCGCACCGATACGCCGCCTTCATCGCCAGGGCCACCCGCCGCGCCGTTTCGTGAATACGCGCCGTTGCGGGCGTCGGCAGATCATAGATATTCTCGAAGTGCTGGTTGGGGATGACGATAACGTGCCCGGCGTTGTTCGGCCACTGGTGGACGCTGACAAAGGCCGTCACCGTCTCATCCCGATGCACGATGTCGCTCTGCACCGACCAGACGTGCTCATTCTCGATACCCGCCGCCAGCAAACAGAACGGGCAGATATAACCCTCCGGCGCGTGGCTGTACATTTTCGTTTTCTCCTGCCCCTTGTCCGCTTGCCTCGCTTCTGGTATCCTCGAAACGTGATGACATCCATTTCCTTCCGGCTATCGCTTTTCCTGCTCCTTGCGGCGCTGCTGGGCCTGCCTGCGCTCGCCGACGATACGAATCCGGCTCCGCGCGAGGTGGTCCTTGCTATCGAGGGCATTTGATGGTCGCGCGCGGCTACCTGTCGGACGGACGCCTGCTGGTAAACGACCCGGCGGGCGACCGGGAGCAGGCGGCCCGGCGCGGCCCGACCGGTGTGCGTTACTGGAACCGCGACGGTGACAGGGCCGTGTACGAGTGGGACGCGCTCGAAGTGCGCTGGCTAATGACCTTCAGCGACCACCCCACATCCGACGCTGACTCTTCCGAAGATAGATAGCTTTGAGGGGCGGCGATAAAGCATATGACACCCATTCAGGAAGAGGTGCTGCGATTGGTTCATCAGGCATGGCCTTTCCCTGACGAGGCCGTACCGGGTGGAGCCAGTGATGCCGACATTGATGCTTTCGCTGAGCGCACGGGTGTGCCTGTACCTGGCGAACTGCGCGATTGGCTTCGCCTGTGCAACGGGGCATTGGTGGGGCCAGGCGGTCTTTATGGTATCAGCCCCTTGGAGCGGGACCGAAACATGGAGAGCGAATATGAACATTACCCGGAGTGGAAGGACAAAGGCTGGATTGCAATAGCCGGGGATGGCTGCGGCGACACATATGTTTTGGACACGCAAAACACAGCAGGCGCTACCCATCCTATCTACTTTATCGACCACGAAACGTATGAGGGCGAAGCCGATTATGTGGTCGCCTCCGGCTTGTGGCCCTTCCTGCGCTTCCTGCTCCTCAATGACCTCCGTGGGCAGGACGCCTTTCACGATGGAGGCAAACACGAATCCTATTGGCCCTTCAATGCCGAGCGCGTTCTGGCGGAAGACCCGGCCCTGAGACAGTACAAAGGCACGGTGCCATTGGCCTGGGATGCCGATTAACCAGAGGCAGCAGTGTGCCCACAGTTCAGTTCATTCGGTGAGAGGAATTGGCCTTGCAGAGCTTGTCTATGTCCAGGCTTCCCCTTGCCTTTAGGAGAAGAGTAGGGGAGCGGTCAGGCGGCAACGGCAAGCTGCTGCTCGACCAGGAAGTCTTCTATCTTTTCGGCGGAAACCGGTGGGCTGAACAGATAGCCCTGCATGGCGTC
>JAUJOK010000060.1:13984-25757 GCA_030447685.1 Armatimonadaceae bacterium | reverse complement strand
GATGCCGGGGCCGCCGGGCGAGCCGGATGTGGAGGATGTGGATGTCGCCGTCCCGCTGGCGAAGGCGCACCGGCCCGATGTGGTGGTCGCTGTCGGCGGCGGCAGCGTGCTGGACTTTGCCAAAGCCGTGGCCGCGTTGGCCCCGCAGGAGGGCGATGCGCCGGTGCGGGACTATCTGGAGGGTGTCGGGCGCGGCCTGACGCTTCAGGCATCGCCGATTCCCGTCATCGCCTGCCCGACCACGGCGGGCACGGGGTCGGAAGTGACGAAAAACGCGGTTATCACCTCGAAGGCCGGGAAGTTCAAGAAAAGCCTGCGCGACCCGCGCATGGTTCCCGCCGTCGCCCTGGTAGACCCGGAGCTTCAGGCGGGCGCGCCCCGCATTGTGCGCGTCTGGAGCGGCCTGGACGCTCTCACACAGAACATTGAAGCATACTTTTCCCGCCGCGCTACCACCATCACCGATCTTTTTGCCTATCAAGGTATTGCTGAAGCCAGAGCCGGTATTCTTCATCTTATAGATGGCAACGAGGAAGCGGCACAAGAACCGCTGGCCCTTGCAGCGCTGCTGTCAGGTTTGGCGCTTGCGAACGGCGGGTTAGGTGCGGCGCATGGTATCGCCCAAGCGTTGGGTATATACGGTGTCCCCCATGGCCTCGCGTGCGCGGTGGCGTTACCGTGGGTAACGGCATCGCATTGGGGTAGCCAGGAAACACGGCGGAAGCTTTTTGGTGTAGCCTCACAAATTGGAGTGCCTTCGGGCAGACGCATGGTAGTGGCGTGGCTCTGGTGGTCACTGTCTGCGCTGAACATTCCCCGACTAGCGGAACTTCCCGCGCTCTACCCGGACCTGCCGCCGTTGGATGAGGAGGGGATCGCGCTGCTGGCGCGGGGCGCGCGGGGAAACTCGCTTTCCGGCAACCCCGTGGAGATGAGCGATGCCGACGTTGCCGATCTGTTGCGGCGGATGCGCGATGCGGACGGGCCGGAGGCGCTGCTGCCGTCTTCTTAGACTACAATCCGTAATTTGCCTCTCCGTAAGGTATAAAAAAGGCGACTGTTATCTATGAGCCGCAACCCCGCGGCCACTCCGGAGGTTCTTGATGAAGAGAAACCGTGTGACCCTGGCGACACTTGCCGCCCTGCTTGTTCTGCCCGCAGCCTGGGCATACCAGACCGAAAGCGATAACGAAGTCTATGTTGGGGGGACGCCCATCATGCGCGTGCGTGTAGCGAGCGGCGGCATGTCCACTGCCGAGCGGGCGACGCAGATTCAGGCGCGGGTCAACAAGTTCCTGGGAATCGGCCCGATACGGGAATCGGATATTATCGCCCGGATGGTGGGCGGTGAGGCGCTCGTCCTGGTTAAAGGGCAGACGCTTTTTACGGCGGATAAGGCGACGGCCCGGTTCAACCGCATGACGCCGATACAGCTTGCCCAGGCGTGGGCGGCGCGGATGCGCGCTGTGCTGCCGGGCCTGACGCAGCCGAAGTAGCGTGCGCCTTCTGGTGGTCGGGGCGACACCGACCGTCCAGCGAACCCTGCGTTTCGCGCGCCTGACACCGGGAGCGGTGAACCGGGCGCGCGAAACGCTTGTTACCGCGTCCGGCAAGGCCGTTAATGTCGCCCGTGTCTACGCGACGCTCGGCGGCGACAGCCTGTTAGTGCAGTTCCTGGGCGGCGATACGGGCCGGTTCGTGGCGCGCGCCCTGGAGTCGGAAGGCGTCGCACAGGAGAATGTTTGGGTGCGGGAAGAGGCGGCGACACGCACCTGCACAACGCTGCTTACGGACGACGATTCGGCGGCCACCGAACTGGTAGAAGAGGCGCGTCCGGTAACGCCGGAAGAGGTTGCCGCGCTTGCAGAAGCCGCGCTCCGGCATATTCCCGACGCCCGCGCGCTGTGTCTTTCCGGCTCTTTCCCGCGCGGCGTCCCCGACAATTTTTACGCAGAGCTTATACAAGCCGCGCAGGCGGCAGGCATTCCGACGCTTGTAGATGCCCAGCGTGCCCCGCTGCGCGCTGCCCTTGCGGCTCGTCCCTTTCTTGTCAAGCCCAACCGTGAAGAGGCCGCCGCCACGCTCGGTTTTTCCCTGTCCGGCGATGCGGAACGGGACGCCCGCGCCGCTGTCGGCGCGCTATTGGCGGCGGGCGCGGAATGGGCGCTCGTTTCGATGGGCGCGCCCGGCTCCCTGCTGGGGGAAAAGCGCAACGGCGGCTTGTGGCATATCGCCTCGCCGCGTGTCGAAGTCGTCAACCCCATCGGCTCCGGCGACTCGCTGGCGGCGGGCCTGCTGCATGCCCTGCTGCGTGGGTCGCCCGTCCCGGAGGCGGCGGTTTACGGCACGGCCTGCGCCGCCGCCAACTGTCTTTCCCCCACATCGGGCGTCGTCCGCCCAGCCGATGTCGCCGCTCTGCTGCCGGGCCTCTCCCCCCGCCCCCTGTCCTGAAGAAAAGCAGGGGCCGGGAACCTGCGCCCGCTGCAGCGGCGTCTTAGAAAGCGAACCATTGCGTCCCCGAAGGACGACCGGAGGCTGTTCATGAAGCTTTTATCCCTGGCCGCGTCTATCGCTGCCGTTTGGCTGCTTGCGGGAAGCGTCTCTGCCCGCGCCGGGCTGACCGGTCAGCCGAAGCTGCCTGCGGACGCTGCCGCCCGCATTCGCTCCGCCGCCGCTGCCATCGTCGGCACGGGCGATCTGGGGACGGCGCGGCCCGGACTGTATATCGCGGTCGAAGACAATGTCACCGCCGATCTGGCCGATCTGCTGGCGACGGTCGTCCGTGACGATGTGACCTACAATGGACTGGCGGACACATTCGAGTCCGCCGTGCGCGCGAAGACGGGGGATGACCAGCGGTTCGCGCTTTACAATCTGGCGCGTCTGCATCTGCTGCGGGCGCGGGTGACACTGCGGGCGGCGGCCAAACAGGCCGTGCTGGCCCAGGCGGAAAGGACGGCGCGCAGAGTTACCGATACGGCGAGCCGCGATGCCGCCGCCTGGGAACTGCTCGGCGATATATATGCGGAGCAGGGGAACCCGGAGCAGGCCCAGGCCGCTTACGAGCGGATCAATCGCGGGGGAGCGCCCGGCGCGATGGCGCAGGCCCATCTTAAGATCGGCGTGGCGTACCAGCGGGCGGGTCGGCTGGAACTGGCGGAGGCGGCGTATCGGCGCGGCATCAGCGCGGACAATGCCGCCCCAAGCAAAGGCGGCGAAACGCTCCATCGCCTGTATCAGAATGTGGCGTCGCTGTATGTGCAGCGGGGCAAATACCGTGACGCGCTCGATGCGCTTTCCCGCTCCGCCCGTGTCGCCCCGGATGCCAGCGCGCCCTACCGCCTGCGTCTGGATGTCGCCCAGGCGCTGCTCGCTCGCGGCTATGCGCGGGAGGTGCTGGCCTATGCGGAAGCGGCGCTGCGCGTCACCCCCGATGACCCGGCGGCCCGTGACCTGCGCGATGCGGCAAGAGGGCGCATCCCTCAGCGTTAGCCGTTCCGCGTAGCAAGCGTCCCGCACGGGTATAAACGGTTCGAAAAACAAAACAGATCGGGTGCGGGTAATTATGACCTTCTGGGACATAGCGATTATTTTCTTATTCCTGGCGAACATCGCGGCTTTTGTCGCTATTATCGTGTTCGCCTTGAAAATAAAGAACGGGCCGGTGGCGCGGCTCACCAGCCCCTTTGGGCCGTTGATCGGCAAGGGCAAGGCCATCGCCGAGACGGGCAAGCGGGAGCTGATGCAGAACAAGGACCGCTGGTCCGCGCTTACCGTCGAGGTGAAGGGGTTGGTCGGCGCGGTGCGGCCCCCGGCAGGCGCTGCTGCTGCGGCGGGGGCGCAGGTGCGCTTCGGCTACAAAGACATCCTGACCGCCTTCTCCGTGCTGGGCGCGTTGCGGCGCGGGGTAAGCGATCTGAAGACCAAAAGCAAGCCGACCGCTAACCCACCCGGCCCCCCGGCGTCGAAGAAGAAAGCCCCGCCGCAGCGTCTGGGCACCCTGGGTCTGCTTCCCGACATTATCCGGCTCGTGATGTGCGGCGTGCGCTTCGGGTAGCAGAGAGTGGCCCTCCGCCCCCACAATGGGGGGCATACCCGATGAGTCTTCCATGCCAGGCGACGTATAGCGAAATCGTGAGGAAATTCCTTCCGGTACCCCCATTATTGGGGGCGGAGGGGGCTTCGCAACGTCTCCAAAATCGGCGCAGGGCGTTGCTGGGCACGGAAACCTTGCGAGCAGGATGCCGGTCGGGCGCGTGAAGGTTTCCCCGGCAAGCGGGCGCGAAAGAAGCGTGCCGTCGCGCACTTCGCGGCGCACCGTCGGCTCCGGCACGATAGCGACTCCCAGACCGATTTCCACCACGCGCTTGATCGTCTCGATATTATCGAACGCCTGCACGATCTGCACGCTCACTCCCCGAAGCCGCAGCAGGTCATCGGTAATGCTCCGTGTCGGAATGTCGGCGGCGAAGGCGATAAAGGGCTGCCCCTGAAGCTGCGTGAGGGGAACGCCGTCCAGCTTCCCCAGTGGATGCGACGGGGGAACGATCAGCGCCATCCGCTCCTCCTGCCAGGGAACGACCTCGATTTGCGGGCGGGCCTGCGGGCAGGCGACGATTCCCAGGTCGATAACTCCCGCCAGCAGCGCCTCATAGATACGGTCGGTACGCAGATATTCCAGATGCAGGTTCACCTGCGGATACTCGGCCAGAAACGCCGACAGGTACGGCGGCAGGGCGTGCAGCCCGATGGAATAGACGGTCGCCACGCGCAGCGTCCCGCCCACCTCGCCGGATAGCTCGGCCATCTCCTGTGTCAGGGCGTCCGCCCGCGCCAGTATCTCCCGCGCCCCGGTCAGCAGGCGAGTTCCCGCCTCGGTGAACGTCGCGCCGGGCCGCCCCTTGCCGCGCTCCACCAGCGTCTGTCCGAACTCCCGCTCCAAAGCCTGCACGCGCTGGCTCACCGCCGACTGCGACACAAAACTGCGTTCCGCCGTTTTAGAAAACGATTTCGTCTCGGCCAGGTCTACCAGAATACGAAGGGATTCCATGTCCATGTCAGCGTCCGATAAAAGAACAGGTATTAGCTGTTCTTATATTTATTATCCTGAAAAAGTGCTTTACTTTATGCCTTGCCGGACGCTATACTTCAAAGCAACAGCGTCGTCTGTGGCGCGACTTCGGAGGGCATCGGGCCGATATGGCGACAACAACGGTTAAAAAGGGGCAGCCGGGCAGCCGGGCATGGTTCCGTGACTCGTTCGTGCTGCATAAGCTGCATTCCCTGTCGGGCGTATTCCCGATTGGGTTCTTCATGATCCAGCACCTGCTGGCGAACTCGTACTCGCTGCGCGGCGAGAAGGAATTCAATACCGTCGTTTCCGTGTTCGGCTATCTGCCGTTCGTCGCCGTTATGGAATGGGTGCTGATTTTTATTCCTCTGCTGTTCCACTCCATTTACGGCTTCTTCATAACGGCGGAGATGCGCGCCAACGTCGGCGTGTATCAGTACAGCCGCAACTGGCTCTACCTGCTCCAGCGCATATCGGGGATCGTGGCGTTCCTGTATATCGGATACCACACCTACTCGACCTGGGGCATCAAGAAGATGTACGAACTGGCGGGCGGCGACCGGGCGCATGAGATGGGCTTCCGCTCCATCTCCTACGATGCCATGCTGTGGCGTTTCGAGGACCCGCTGTACGTCGCCATCTATGTCCTTGGCATCTCGATGTCGGCGTTCCACCTGGCGAACGGCCTGTTCAACTTCGGCATTCGCTGGGGCATCACCATCGGCGCGACGGCGCAGAAAGTAAGCGGGCTGCTCTGGTCGGGCGTCGGCATTGCGCTGCTGCTTATCGGGGTCGGAACGGCGCTTAACTTCCACATCAAGAGCAAGAATTTCGAGAACACGGGCCGGTCGGTGCGCGCTCAGTATGCCACGCTGGATGCTCTCGTAAACTCCGAGGACGCGCCCGCCTCGCCGCTTCCCGGCAGCAAGCCGGAATCGACGGGAACAGGGCTGAGTCCGGGAATGGAAGCGCCGATGGGCGGCGCTCCCGGCATGCCGATGGGAGGACAGCGGTAAAAATGGCGGCACCAACAAAGGCAAAAGTGATTGTGGTCGGCGGTGGGCTGGCCGGACTGATGACGGCTGTCAAGATCGCCGAGGCGGGCGGAACCGTGGATATGTTCTCACTCGTCCCGGTCAAGCGGTCGCACTCCGTCTGCGCCCAGGGCGGCATCAATGGCGCGGTCAACACCAAGGGCGAGGGCGATTCCCCAGCGGTTCACCTGGACGACACGGTGTATGGCGGCGACTTCCTGGCGAACCAGCCGCTGGTCAAGGACATGTGCGACGCCGCGCCGGGCATTATCTATCTGCTCGACCGCATGGGCGTCATGTTCAACCGGACGCCGGAAGGACTCCTGGACTTTCGCCGCTTCGGCGGCACGCTCCACCACCGCACGGCCTATGCCGGGGCGACCACCGGTCAGCAGCTATTGTATGCGCTGGATGAGCAGGCGCGGCGCTGGGAGGTGGCGGGCAAGGTCAATAAGTTCGAGTTCTGGGAGTTTATCGGCATCGTGCGTGATCAGGGCGGTGCGGGCAAGTGCGTCGGTATCGTCGCGCAGGATTTGCGCTCGATGGAGATTCGCTCGTTCGCCGCCGACGCCGTCGTGCTGGCGACCGGCGGGCCGGGCATCGTCTTCGGCAAGTCCACCAACTCGACCATCAACACAGGCTCGGCGGCGGGCGCGGTGCACGAGCAGGGCGCGTGGTACGCCAACGGCGAGTTCGTGCAGGTTCACCCGACGGCGGTTCCCGGTGAGGACAAACTGCGCCTGATCTCCGAATCGGTGCGCGGCGAGGGCGGGCGTGTCTGGGTGCCCAAGCAGCAGGGCGACAAGCGGCAGGGGCACGCCATTCCCGAAAGCGACCGCTGGTACTTCCTGGAAGAAAAATACCCGAAGTACGGCAACCTGGTGCCGCGCGACATCGCGACGCGTGAAATCTTCGATATGTGTGTCAACCAGAAGATGGGTGTCTTCGGCGAAAATCAGGTGTATCTGGACGTGACCCATATCGACCGGCGCAAGCTGGATGAGAAGCTGCGCGGCGTGCTGGAAATTTATGAGAAGTTTGTCGGTGACGACCCGCGCCATGTGCCGATGCGTATTTTTCCTGCCGTCCACTACTCGATGGGCGGCCTGTGGATAAACAGCGGCGGCGACGAATCGGTGCCGAAGCACATGACCAATATTCCCGGTCTGTTTGCGGTAGGGGAGTGCGATTATCAATACCACGGCGCGAACCGCCTCGGCGCGAACTCCCTTCTGTCGTGTCTGACCGGGGGGCAGGTGACCGGCCCCGCCGTGTGCGCCTATGCCGACGGCCTGGAATCCCACCCCGACGGCACCGACCCGGAGTTCGCCGCGCAGGAGCGGGCGCGGCACGAGCAGTACGAGCGCCTCCGGCGCATGGACGGCCCGGAAAACCCGTTCGCGCTGTGGAACGAAATGGGTACGCTGATGACCGAGAACATGACCGTCGTGCGCTACAACGACCGCCTGCAAACGACGCTGAACCGTCTGGACGAGATGATGGAGCGGTACCAGCGTATCGGTATCTCGGACGTGGCCGGATGGACGAACCAGGTGATCCCGTTCACGCGCCAGCTCTGGAACATGCTAATCCTGGCGCGGGTAATGACACAGGGCGCGCTGCTGCGCGACGAATCGCGCGGCGCGCACTACAAGCCCGACTTCCCGGATCGCGACGACGCTAACTTCCTGAAGACGACTATCGCCGAGCACACGCCGGACGGCCCGAAGATCACCTATGAGGCGGTGGACGTTTCGCTGGTCAAGCCGCGCCCGCGCAAGTACACCACGGAATCGCCTGCCAAAGCGTCCCCGGTATCGCTGGCCTCCGGAGCGGCGGTCGGCACCAACGGCGCGGTGGTTCCGAATGGCCGGGAAAACGGGCACGCGGGCCGCACGGTTCCCGAAGCGTCGCCCGGCGAGGAGACCGTGACCGGCGGCAATGGCGAGAACGACCCGCTGTCGACCGCGCCCGCAGGGACCTACCCGCGCGACGCGGGCGGCAGCCTTACCCACGACACCGCGCCCGGCTATTCCAAGACGGAGCCGGGCAAAGGCGGCGCGGATTAGCCCTTCGGGCCGGTAAACGACCCGGCAGAGAAAAGCGACCGTCCTCGCGGACGGAACACCAGCGGGCCGTCGGTGCGTCCGGCAGGATGCTTGTTTTCAGCAGACGGGTCGTTTACCGGCCCGGCACGTATCGGCCCGGCAAGGAGTGAAACGGAAACGAAGAAATGGCACAAGGCACTATAGAAGTACGCATCAAGCGGCAAAAGGACCCCGACGATACGCCCTACTGGGAAGAGTTCTCCCTACCTTACCGTCCGCGCATGAACGTTATCTCCGTTTTAATGGAGATACAGCAGAACCCGGTCAATAAGGCGGGACGAAAAGTGACTCCCGTCGCGTGGGAGCAGGCGTGTCTGGAAGAGGTCTGTGGCTCCTGCACAATGCTGATCAACGGCAAGGTCCGCCAGTCCTGCTCCGCGCTTATCGATAAAGTCGCGCCGGAAACCGCCGGGGGGCGCAGCCTGACCCTGGAGCCGATGAGCAAATTTCCCTGCGTCCGCGACCTGATGGTAGACCGTTCGCGAATGTTCGAGAACATGAAAAAAATCCAGGGGTGGATACCGATTGACGGCACCTACGACCTGGGGCCGGGACCGCGCATGAGCCAGCGTGAGCAGCAGCTTGCCTACGACTTTTCGCGCTGCATGACCTGTGGCTCCTGCGTGGAAGCGTGTCCGCAGGTGAATGAAAAGTCGAACTTTATCGGTCCCGCCGCCCTTGGTCTGGTACGCTTGTACAACTCGCACCCGACGGGTAAGCTGAATGCGGACGAGCGTCTTGATGCCATCAGCGGGCCGGACGGCATCGCCTCCTGCGGCAACGCGCAGAACTGCGTTCAGGTGTGCCCGAAGGAGATTCCCCTGACGCGCGCCATCGCCGAACTGCACCGTGACACCACGGTTCACCGCATCAAAAAATGGCTGGGTAAATAATAAAAAAACAGGGCGACCCACCGGGCCGCCCTGTTTTTCGTCACACGCCGCTTACCTTTTCGATGGCGCAGAGCCGCTCCCGCAAAAGTCACAAGTCCACTCGCCAGTAGCGCGACCGTTCCCGGCTCCGGTATCTGTGGCTGTGCCTGCCGCGTGAATCTGTACGTCGGTTCAGAAATCCGGGCTGCTGAATATCCACGAACATGAACTGAAGGGGGTTTGTGAACGTGTGCGAAAAAGAAAAAAGTGTTACGTCGGAGCCGCCGCCGGTTGTGGTGAAAGGAAGTCTGACGTTAGCGGGTGCTGTCCCGCTTGTTGCCGTAAACAGGAAATCCAGGGTGTCCGTTTGTACCCCGCCAACATCATAGACCTGCGCGGAGAAGACAACCAATCCCGCAATGACTGCTCCCGGATTTGAGAACAGGTCAATTCCATTTGCGGGGAAAAAGATGTGTGAGGCGGCGGCAGCAGTGTGAGTGCGCCGCCAAAACAGCGAACGCCATCTTCGGTGGAACCCAGTTTTCCCGTCCAGTTCGAGTTCAGGTCTGTCGAGAAAGGCTCGCCCTTTCTCCCGTCGTAGTAACAGGATCGTTATCAAGCAAGAATTCCACCGGCGCATCATACCAAAACCGAGTGATGCTGTCAATGCTTTTGTGCAAAATCTGCGACCGTCAGGCAGATAAGGTGCGCCCGCACTGTCTGCATTGCCTTCATTGAGGGGCACACCCGACTCCCGGACGCCGAGCTCGCTTGGCAGCATTCTTCTTCCGCTTCGGGCAGCGGTTCGGGATGCGAGGATGGCCCACTGCCAGCGAGACGTCGTTATCCGCGATACCCGGCGAGCGGTGGATGATAGCCCAGTCGCCGCCCCGGCGCGCCCACACCGCCACCGGCTCCATTCCGCCGCCACAGTCGGCGGCGCGGTCGCCCGGCGTATCGTCCAGATGGCGGCTCCACAGGCACCAGGGGCAGTGGTTGCGGTGCGCCGTGCCATACGCCTCCGGGACGACGGCCTGGCCGCAGTGGACGCAGTTAAACCATTGGTTCGTATCCGCTCTGCGCGTTTTCGCATGCGCTTTTGGTCTCAACGAAGTCTCCTGTATTCGTAGGTCGTGAAAAGACAGTCACTGCCGATCCGGCGCGGCGTTTGTCCCGCAGCGCGAATACCGGCGTATTTTGCTCCGAAACAACCGATTTCACGACAACAAGCGACAACATAAAGAAACCTCCGATTGAACAGGATACGTTTGTTGCGGTCGTGGATGGGGCCACGAGCATTAACATCGCTGTGTCGCCGGAAGCGCGGCCCCTGCTAAAGGCGTGACGCAAAGAAGGATTCCCTGGAGGCGAGGGCGAACGAAAAAAACATGCCGGACGATTTCATTGCCGCGAAGCCTTCGCCGCTCGTCCGTGGGTTTTTCTGCCGGACGCTGCCCCTTATTCTGCCTCGCCTGGGGGTGGTCGGGGTGGATTACGAGCCGGATGATCTGGAGCGGATGCGCTCGCTTGCCTCGCACCGCGTCCTTATCACTCCCAATCACCCGACGAACGACGAGCCTGCTTTGCTATTCCATCTGTCGTGCGCCGTCGGGCAGCCGTTTTTGTTCCTTGCCTGCCGGGAGGCGTTCGATCCGCTCTGGGGCCTGTGGGGCGGGGTTATTCGACGTGTCGGCGCGTTTTCGGTCGTGCGCGGCACGGCGGATCGTGCCTCCTTCCGAGCGACGCGGGAGCTGCTGGCCCGGCCCGGCGCGAAGGTGGTGGTCTTTCCGGAAGGGGAGGTATATTCGCAGAACGACACGCTGCTGCCTTTTCACGGCGGTGTGTTCCAGCTTGCGTTCTGGGCGCTGGAAGACCTGAAAAAGGCGGGGGACAGGGAACCGCTTTATGTGCTGCCCGTGGCGCTGAAGTACCGCTTCACGCAGGATATGCGCCCGGCCCTGATGGCTTCCCTGGCACGGCTGGAAAAGTTCAATGGCCTGGAATCCGGTGCCTGCGACGACCCGTACCAGCGCCTGCGGCGTGTGGGCATCGCGATGCTGCGCTCGGTGGAGCGAGAATATCGTCTGCCGACGACTAAAGACGATTCCCTGGAAGCAGACTTGACGCCGCGCCTGAACGCGATCAAGGAAGCGATCCTGGATCGGGTGGCGACGGCGGCGGGCGTGGCGCTCCCGAAGGGGGAGACCCTGCCGGAGCGGATGCGGTCGCTGATTCACATTATCGAGACGGTGACGCGCGAGGAGCCGCAGGTTTCCACCCCCTATGACCGCGAACTCAAGCGCCAGCAGCGCGAGCGCGCTCTGCCGCTGCTGCGCGACCTGCACCGCCTCGCCAACTATATCGCCCTCTATGACGGTTATGTGCGCGAGGAGCCGACCCCGGAGCGGATGGCGGACACTCTCCAGAGGCTGGAGCGCGAAATCTTCGGCAAAGCGATTCTGACCGGCCCCCGCCGCTGCCGCATCCGGGTCGGCGAGCCGATAAACCTTGCCGCCCGTTATGATGCCTATCAGACCGGCAAGCGCGCCGAAGTCGCCCGCGTCACCCACGAGGTCGAGCAGACGGTGCTCGGTCTGCTTCGCCACACGGCAGCATCTGCGGCGGCGGCAGCGGCGGCGCAGCAGAGCGAGCGAAGCGGCCCGGTAATAGGCTGAACGGTGTCAGCGG
>JAUJOK010000060.1:0-13884 GCA_030447685.1 Armatimonadaceae bacterium | reverse complement strand
GAAGCGACCTGCCCGCGTCGCCATCGGGGGCAGGGAGGGGGCCGGTGTGCGGGGCGTGGAGCGCAGGCGTGCCTCCTCCGCATCAAAGTAGCCGTTGATATGCTGCGTCATCTCCGCTGCGAGCGCCTCGCGGGCTGCCGGGTCTTCCTTCAGCGCCTCCAGGTCTTTGCGGAGTGCCGTGGTTTCGGGGCTTACTCCACGCCCTCCCTCAAACCCGGTAAGCCACGCCGACAGCAGGGGGATCTGAGGGTCTTGCCGTAATTCCGCCACCTGTTCCATCCGCCGCAGTCGCGTTCTCTCCAGCAGGATAAGCGTGGTATCGGGGCTGGCGAGATAATCATTCACCATCTGGATAAGCCGGTCACAGTCACGCGCCGAAAGCTGCGACAGGTGCTTCGCAAAAGCCATTAGAAGAATGTAGTCAAGGAGGAAGCCGTCCTCGCCCATCAAACCGGAACCGAACATGCCTTCCGCCTTCGCCAGATAACCCAGACGCAGTCCATCGTGCAGCGAATCCAGGGCGGCCCCTGTCCTGCCGTCGGCCATAAGGACATACTGCTCCACAGTCAGCAGGTGCGTGAGTGCCGTCAAAGGCACAATGGCTCCTAAACCCGCGTTCTGGACCCGGCCCGGCTGCCGTGGCTTAGCCAGTCCCTGCCGCAAAAGAAGCAGCGCCCGCGCGCAATCGGGGTCAGAAAGCGCACGGCGCTTATCGGGCAGGGTAGCCTTTTTCCCCGCAGCCTGAAGAGGTTTACTTTCCCGCAGGAGGTCGCAGGCCATAGCGATTTCTTCGTAGCCGTTGGCCCCCGTCGGTTCCGGGAAAAGCTGACGGAGCAGGGAAGGTGGCTTCTCCGCAGTTTCCTGCGCGCTCAACGGGGGCAGACCGACGACAAACAGAGCCGCCGTCAGCAGGCAGATTGTCAACGGAGAAGAGCGCATGGGATTTCCTTTATACCGCTACGGGGATACGTTTCCCTGCCGCCGCCGATTCGATAGCGGCAAAGACCATCGCCAGGCTTTTGATGTTGTCGTGGCACTCGCCCATGGGGGTCGCGCCGGTGTCGAGCGCATGGAGGAAATCGCGCAGGGAACCGGCGATGCCCGATGGTATCTCCTCGACCGTCGCCGTGTGCGTATCGCACTTCGAGAAGAACGCGCCGCGCTCGGTGACGGTCTCGGCGACGGGCGCGTTCGAGCCGTCCCAGGTGGCCGTGCCGTTGGGGCCGACCGCGCGCCACTCGGCTTCCCAGGACGTGTGCCGCCCTTCGGCGCACCAGCTTCCCCGATAGGTATAGCGCAGGCCGCCGCTCATTTCAAAAAGCGCGGTTGCGGAGGCGTCCCCCTTGTACCAGCTCCAGGGCGGGTTGAACTCCTCGGAGTAGACACTGACGGGGTCCGCGCCGGAAAGATAGCGCGCGGCATCCAGCGTATGAATCGCCATGTCCAGGAGAAGGACGCTCGCCATCTCATCACGAAAGCCGCCGAAATGCGCGCCGATATAAAAGTCCGAGTTCAGAATGCCGAGTGAGCCGATATGCTGCTCGATAAGGCGGCGATAGGCCTGAATCTGCGCATTGTAGCGGCGGCTCTGGCTGACCATATACAGCTTGCCCGCCTTTTCCGAAGCGGCTACCATCTCGCGGGCGTGCTCCATCGAATCCGCCATCGGCTTTTCCCCGATAACCGGTACCCCGGCGGCGAGCGCCTGAAGCGTCACGTCGCGGTGCGCCTCGGGAATGGTAACGTCCACCACGAAGTCGGGTCGGGTTTCCGCCAGCGCCTTACCCAGGTCCGTGCCGGTGTGGGAAACGGACATCTCCAGTTCATCGACGGCCTGCGCGGCGGCGTCCGGGCGGATGTCCACCCACGCGGCAAGCTCCACCCGGTCGGCGTGCGCCTTTAAGTTCCTGCCCCAGGCTTCGCCCATGCCCCCTGCCCCGACAAGCAACGCTCTGCGTGTGTTAGCCATGTCTATTTCGTCTCCCCGGGCTGCTCGAACCAACCGGTCGGCGAATTGACGCAGGTGGTGAGCGTCTGGCGCGGGCGCGGCTCCTGATACACCCACTGCACCGCATTGGAGATTACCTGGCGGACTTCGGGCTGGAAGTAGACCGGGTGCGTCTCATGGCCGAGGCTGAAGTAGAAGATGCGCCCCTGGCCGCGCGTGTAGCAGCAGCCGGACCGAAACACCTCGCCGCCCGTGAACGAACTGATAAACACCAATTCATCCGGTTGGGGGATGTCGAACGGCTCGCTCGCCGTACATCTCTTGCTCGGGGATCACAAAGGCAGGCGGAAGACCCCGCGTTATCGGATGGCTGGGACTGATGGTCCAGACGACCTCTTTATCGCCCGCCTCGCGGTAGCGCAGCGTGCAGCTTGTGCCCATCAGCTTGACGAACAGCTTCGACCAGTGGCCGGAATGCAGCACCACCAGCCCCATGCCCGCCAGCACCCGGTCATGCACCTTCTTCACCACGGCGTCTTCTACCAGATGATGCCCCATGTGGCCCCACCAGGTCAGCACATCGGTTTCGCCCAGAACCGCGTCGGTCAGCCCATGCTCCGGCTGATCGAGTGTGGCCGTACGTACCTGCGCGCCTTCGCCCAGGCGCTCGCGGATACCCTCGGCGATAACCGTATGCATTCCGTTCGGATAAATCTTCTTCACCGCGTCATGCTTCTGCTCATGCAGATTCTCGCCCCACACCGTAACGCGAATCGGCTGCTGATTGTTCACGCAAAAATTCCTTTCAGCGGCGCGCTTTCGATTCCAGGCCGCCCCGGAACTATTCGCCGCTTCGCAAACGTTGTCCTGTTTGCTCGCCGGGTACGCACCGACCGGAACCCGGTTAAAAAATGAAGGGAGGGTCATTTTGACCCTCCCTTCGTGCCCCAACAAAGGCTGCAATACTATAGAGCGGTGCCTGACTTAGAAAGCGGCAGTACACCGAACCTGGTTATTATCACCATGGCTCGCCGGGTTTGTGAACAGCTTACCCTTGCACTGCGCGCCGGGACCGGGGCCAGCCCCGAACATAGCGAAAGTCAATCCCGACTTTTTCATAAACTTGGCGTGCCCGTCAGCGTAGAGTAGGTTGCTACCCTCATTATGGATGTAGTCGTAAAGAATGTGGTTAAATTCCACATAAAGACCGTCCCCCTTATTTGCCTGATTAGGCCGGGGACGGGCCTGAGCCGTGCGCGAGTAGATGCTGAATTCTCGCAGGTAGATTATATCGGCAGGCGCGGTAACAGCCGCCAGCGCCCGCGTATCCATAACTCCGTTCAGTGCGTAGTTGGTGTCGTAGCAATTTGCTACTGTCTTCTTGCATTCGTTAAACGGCGGGTTGCCGCCGCCAAAACTGGTACGTGGCAAGGAACTGGGGCACTTGTAGATGCCGAAGTTCTTGATGTAGGGCTGCACGTCCCGCGCCCAGTTGCGGTAGGTCGCGGGGACGCCCGCCCGAATGGGGCCGTTCCACCCCAAATCCTGGTTGATTCCGGCGGCGAAGCCGCTGGACGGGTCGTTTCCGGGCAGCGTCTCGTCATAGTCCTGCACATACATCATCAGGCCAGTGCCGAGCTGCTTCATGTTGGACAGGCAGGCAGTCTGACGGGCTTTGGCGCGGGCCTGGGCAAAAACAGGGAAAAGGATAGCCGCGAGGATCGCAATGATGGCGATAACGACAAGAAGCTCGATAAGCGTAAAGCCCTGAGTGGGGCGGGGTGAGGCGGAAAGTCCTCGGTTGCTGCGGTGCATTTACACCCTCCTTCGGGAATAATGGCCGGGCATCGGATGTCTCAGCGTTCCGGCTGCATACCAGATGTCGCGGCCTGGCAGTGCTGCCATGACACTTCATTATACACTATCCGTGCCAAAGGTGACATGTTTAATGTTTTCGGAAAACCCCGGCGCGCGGCTGTCACACGCTCAGGAGGATTTGGCGGCGGCGGCGATTGATAGCACCGTATGGAAAGCGAGCCGATTTTACTGGAGGCGCACACCCCGGCGGACCTGGAAGATCACCGTATCGAAGGCGACGCCGCGCCCCAGGTGCCGGTGCGGCTGTCGGAACGGCCCGACGGAACGCCCTCCTCAAACCCCGAAGGGAGCGAGGCGGCGGAACGCTATGACCGCGCACTATCCGCCCAGGAAGCCGGGGATGCGGACGTCGCCATCGCCGAGTACCGCGCGTCCATCGAGCGGATGCCGGAATTTGCCGAAGCGCACAACAACCTCGGAGCCGCTCTGGCGCAGACCGGCGATCTGGACGGCGCGATTACCGCGTTCTGCCACGCCCTGAGCCTTGCGCCGGAAAACGCCGAGGCGCGCTACAACCTGGGGCTTGCCTACGCCGGTCACGGCCAGCCCGATGAAGCCGCCGCGCAGTTCCGTAAGGTCATTGAGCAGCAGCCGGAAGATGCCGCTGCCCATTCGTATCTGGGGGATGCGCTGGCCGAAACCGGCGACCTGGACGGGGCCATCGCCGCCTATGAGCAGACCCTTTCCCTCGCGCCCGACCTGTCACCCACGCGAAACAATCTGGCGCTGGCGCTGGAACAGCAGGGCGAGATAGGTCCGGCGATGGCGCAGTGGCAGATTATTCTTCGCCGTGACAGCCATTTCGCCGACGCTCACTTCCATCTGGCCCGCGCCTGCGCGCTTCAGGGGCGCGAGTCGGAGGCCCTGGCCGCGCTTGGAAGTGCGATAGAACAGGATGCCGCCCTCAGAAATGCGGCGGCAGACCCGGCCTTCGACAACCTGCGCCACCGCCCCGAGTTCCAGTCCCTGCTGGACAGCGGCGCGTAGCCGGAACCCTATGGACGATGCGGCGCAGACTCTTTTCATCACGGTTCTTCGCGACGGGGCGGCCCGCCTCGGCATCACCCTGCCCGAGGCGGCTGCGGCCTCTTTTATGCGCCACGCCCGGCGGATGCTGGAGTTCAACGCCCACACGAACCTGACACGCATCACCGACCCCGCCGAGGTAGCCGTCAAGCATTTTCTGGATTCGCTGACCCTGCTTCTGGCCTGCCCCGATATTCCCGCGCGGGCGCGTGTCGCGGACATCGGCACCGGCGCGGGCTTTCCCGGCCTGCCGCTGAAGGTCCTGCGCCCCGATCTTCGTATCGTGCTGGCGGACTCGCTGAACAAGCGCCTGGCGTTTCTTGCCGAAGTGGCGCGCGAACTCGATCTGGCGGACATATCGCTTGTCCATGCGCGGGCCGAGGATATGGGGCGCGACCCGGCGCACCGGGACGGCTTCGATCTGGTCACGGCCCGCGCCGTCGCCGCCCTTCCAACGCTTCTGGAGTGGTGCGCGCCGCTGGTGCGTGTCGGCGGGCGTTTCGTCGCGATGAAGACGGCGGGCGCGGAGGAGGAGCGGACGGCTGCCGAGAAAGCGATGCGCGCGCTGAACGTCTGCCTCGCGCAGGACCTGTCGCTGTCCCTGCCCCCCACCGGCGAAGACGCTGCGCCGTCAGTGCGCCGTCTGCTTGTCTTCGAAAAACACGCGCCCACCCCGCCGCGCTACCCGCGCCGCCCGGCGGAGATCAAAGCGAAGCCGCTGTGAATTGCGGTACAATGCAAAACAGCAGCCTCACGGGGGCGCAGGGGGTCTGGTGGCCCTCCCGGTCTTCAAAACCGTGCGCGGGGCGGTAAAACCGTCCTGGGTGGGTTCGATTCCCACACGCTCCCGCCATCTCCTCAAGGAGGTCGTCCGTATGCGCCCATTCCGAAACCTGTCAGCGCTGATGCTCGCCGCGCTTTTCGTTTCTTCGCTTCCCGCCTGTAAAAAGAAGCCTGCCACTGCCGCCACCGGGTCGCAGACGCGCGTTCGCGTGGTCAATGCCGTGCCGGATACGCCGCCGCTGGTTATCTCCGCCGGTGGCCCTCCGCTGTTCACTCCGCTTGCCTACAAAGGCATCACGCCCTATGTCGCGGTTCCGCCCGGCACCTTCACCGTCACCGCAATCTCCTTCAATGTCAACGCGACCGTTTTCGGGCCTGCCGCCATTACGCTGACACCGAATCGGGATCATACCATTGTCGCGCTGGGCACCGGCACGGCAGCGAGCGGCACGGTTTCTCCCCTCATCCTGACCGACGACAACACCGCTCCCGCTGCGGGCCGCGCCAGAGTGCGCTTTGTTCATGCCGCCTCGGATGCGCCGCCGGTGGACATTGTACTCAACGAACGTGTCGCCGTCTCCAACCTGCGCTTCGGCGCGGCCACCGATGTCTACGCCGAATTCGCCGCCGGTACCTATCCGGTTAAGATCGTCCCGACCGGAGCCGAAACCGCCGTGCTCGGCCCCGTGCCGCTCTCCCTGCAGGCAGGCGGAACCTACCTGGTGCTTGTGGGCGGAAGGTCAGCGGATCGGACACTGAACGTGCAGGTGTACCGGTAGGACGCCCCACCCTGGCCCCTCCCCACGCTGTGGGAGAGGGGAATTAAGATGCAGGAAACCCGGATGCTGTTTTGAGGCGACCATAGGCGAAGGCGAGCAGCAGCGACAGGTTTTCGATGTCCTCGCGGTTATAGGCCAGCAGAAGGCGCAGGGCGTCCTTATCGCCGTGGCGGCGGTACTGCCGCCACAGGCGAACGGCATCCCACCCACCCAGTCCCTCTACCTCCGGCGGGCGCTGAATGCCCAGCGTGTTCTCGATGTGCTTCAGGCCGCCTTTGAAGCCCAGACGCCGCAGCGTCGGGCACAGGTCGATATGCAGTTGGTCGAAAGGAAGCCGGGGGAAGCGCCGCCGCAGCAGCGGAATATCGAAGCCGCCGCCGAAGAACGTCACCCAGACAGCGAAGCGGGAAGCATCCTCGGCGAACCGGTCTAAATCGCGTCCCTTCACATAGATACGGCTCTCATCCCCATCATAGACACCGATAACCGTGATGTCGTCCGCACCCAGGCCGCCGTTGGTTTCGATGTCCAGAAAGCCCATGCGCTCCGTGAAGTGCGGCGCGGCCCGCCAGTGTTCGCGCGAAGGCAGTGTCTGCGCGAAGTAACGGTAATCCCCGCCGCGAGCGCCGCCCGCGATTCCTCCAGCGTCGGAAGCAGAACGGCGCGCTGCGCCGCCGTCAGCGGCAGTTCCATGGGGGATGCGGCAAGCGCCTGCTCCCAGGACAGCACGCCCGCTTCCCACAGCCTCCGCTCGGTCAGCGGCCCGATTCCCTGCGCGTGCGCGAATGTCGCTGTCAACATCAGGCTAAAGCATGCCCATGCTATGCAACCGCTTCACTTTCCGGGTAGACGGCTGCCGCGTACTGCAAAGAAAACGCCGTCAGGTCGCTTTGATCCTGCTGGCTGCACGAATGGGCAGTGCCTATTGCGGAGGATGGGTCATTCTGTGTCAGTTCGTCCAGGATAAGCGCGGCCAGACGCAACCGCTCGGCGGGTGACAGAATGCGGACCGTTTCTTCGTACACTTCTTGGGCCGTTGTCGCTGACATAGAAGTTACTCCTCATCCTATGATACATCAACCCTCGCTCTATATTTGCTCATGTTTAACGACATGGCTTGGTGCTTGTTGGGTTGTTATGGCCCCGTCATTATTTCCTTTATGGTAGCCTTGAGTAGTTTACCCTTCTTGTCAAAGAAGAAGAAGTATTGCACGTCAGAATAGAAGATGAAGCTCTGTGATGTCCTGCGGATGATAGCTACTATGTAGCCGCTCAAATCAGCAGAGGTGTAGCCATTGTCTGAGACTGCCGAGGTAGAATCAATTCCTTCTTTATCAGCCGTGTAGCTGTGTTCTAAGCCTTCCTTTTGAGTAACTCTTCAACTTGCGCTTTGCTGGCACCTGCGGGAAGCCCCACAACGGCGCGACTGACTCTTTTTGCTTTTAGATAATTGCGACCGGGTAGACGCCCCAAAACAGCGCCTCCAACTATGAAGAGGACAATCAGCCCGACTATAATGCGCTTAAAGGCGCCCGGTTTGTTATCGCTCACCATAAGTCACCATTACGCCGTGTGAATAGCCCCAATACCTACTCCTAAAGAATCAGCCCCCTGAAGAGGATACCAGGGACAGCGGGTGTAAATGCTCTGCGGCAAGGAGGCAGAGCGAAATCCGATGAAGATAACGAAGATTACCCCGTATCTGGTGCAGCCGCGCTGGGTCTTTCTGAAGGTGGAGACGGACGAGGGCATTACCGGCTGGGGCGAGCCGAGCCTGGAAGGGCAGGCGAACGCCGTGGTCGGGGCGCTGAAGGATATGGAGGGGCGCATCGTCGGGGCGGACCCGACCAGGATTGAGCGGCTGTGGCAGATTCTGTACCGAGGGATGTTTTACCGGGGCGGGCCGGTGACGGTGTCGGCCATCTCCGGGGTCGAGCAGGCGTGCTGGGACATTCTGGGCAAGTCGCTCGGCGTGCCCGTGCATACGCTGCTGGGCGGGGCGTGCCGCGACCGCATTCGGATGTACCGGGGCATCGGCGGCGAATCGGATGCGGAGTTGATTGAGAACGCCCAGAAGGCGGTCGCGCAGGGCTTTACGGCGGTGAAGACGGGTCCGACGGCGGCGGTGGATATGGTGGACGGCGCGGATGTGATCAAGGCGGCGGTGAAGCGTATCGAGGGACTGCGCGCGGCGGTGGGGGATGGGGTGGACATCGCGCTCGATATCCACGGACGGCTTTCGCCCGCCATGAGCATTCAGTTGATAGAATCGCTGTGGGATGCGAAGCCGTTTTTTGTCGAGGAGCCGGTGCTGCCGGAAAGTATTGCCGGTCTGGTGCGGGTATCACGCGCGGTGCGGACGCCGATTGCCACCGGTGAGCGGCTGTTCACGAAGTGGGGCTTCCGCGATGTGATCGAGCAGGAGGCAGTCGCCATCGTGCAGCCGGATTTGTGCCATTGCGGCGGTATCTGGGAGGGGCGCAAGATCGCGGCCATGGCCGAGGCGCGCTTTATCGCTATTGCGCCGCATAACCCGCTGGGGCCGCTGTGCACCGCCGCATCGCTACAGTTAGACGCCTGCACGCCTAATTTTCTGATTCAGGAGACCGGCTCGCTCGGTGATGCCGGTTATCTCACGGAGCCGTTCCGTGTGGAGGCCGATGGCTGTATTCCGGTGCCGCAGAAGCCGGGCCTGGGGGTGGAGGTGGACGAGGAGTATATCAAGGCGCACCCGTTCGAGACGTGGACGAACCCGCTCTACGAAACGCCCGACGGCTTCATCACCGAGTGGTGAGAATGCCCTGGTGGTCCGAGGGACAGAACGTCCCTCGCTCGTGGGCCTTCGGCCAGGCGTCCTGCCGGACGTACACAAATAGCCCCGCCCGTGAGGACGGTCAGCCAGAGGCTTCCGAGCGAGGGACGTTCTGTCCCTCGGCTTCAGCGAACAGTATCGCGGCGGGCGATACCGATAACGCCGCAGGCGACGCGGCCCCCGGCATCACCCGTCGGCTGCGTCCGCAGATCGTCCGCTTTGGCATGGACGATTACCGCGCGCCCCAGAACCGAGTTCGGCCCTTCGAAGGTGATCAGCGGCAGGACGACATCAAGACGCGCCCGGCCCGAAGCGTCGGCGGTGATGTTGCCGAGGTCGCCGACGTGCCGCATGGTGGTGTCCGGTCCCGCATGGGGCTGTCCCATCGGGTTGAAGTGGCCGCCCGCCGAGGTGGCGTCCGGCGCGCTGCAATCGCCGAACTCGTGGACATGGAAGCCGTGCTGCCCCGGCGTCAATCCGGTGATGTCCGCCACCACGCGCACCCGGCTTGCCAGCCGCGTGAATGTCACCGTGCCGTGGACATTGTTGCCCTGGGTCGGATGCAGTACGGCAATCGCCTTTGTTACGGCAGGCTGCATCGCCATCACGCCGCCACGGTGCTGCATCTGGGTCTGAGCATTCGATGCGCTCAGCGCCGCCAGTCCCGCCAGTGCCGTCAGACCGACGGACACAAAAACATAATTTCGTTTCATAACCCTCTCCTCAAAGCCGCGTTTCCGACAGATTTTCCGGGAACGCGCGTCCAAGGCAATATACCGCAAACAAAGCAGATTTGTGTTTGTCTGCTTGCCCGATCAGAGGGTGGGAGAAGCGGTGGATAATGGGGCTTTTCCGCCGCCACATCACGAAACAGGGGCGTAAAGAAATCCTGACCCGTCCTTTATACTTCCGGTGTCACCCCATGCTCCTCCCTGGGATGTTCGCAGAGTTCCAGAAGGCGTATCGCCAGGTTTAGCCTAACGACCAATCTCACCCGCCGCTGAAAGGGAGCGAGGAACGAGCGGACTGTAGGCGGTCGGATGCAGCGCCTTGTTCGGCGGCTGTTAGGAGAGTTATAGGGGTGCCTATACCTCTCCACAAGGTTTGGGCCACACAGTGTTGAGTGCCTAAAACTGGCTATCACTTAGCCGTTGTGGTCGCATTCAGCCCAACTGGTTTCAGTTCCTGCGCTTTGATGATAGCTTCGACGCCGCTCAATTTGTCGGGGGTGGTCAGGATGAAGTTGTCACCGAAAGCTGAACCTTCACCGGCGTCTTTCCAGAAGTAGATTTGCGCCGAGCCGTCAGCCCCAGTGGTGAACTCGACCGTCACCGGTGCCCATATTGTGTGTGTGAAGTGGCCAGTCTTTTCAGGCATTCCCCTTGGTGCGACGGTCAGACGCGCCTGCTCGCCCGTTTTGGACAGCATCGTATGAGCGCGTAGTAAGTACTCTGTATTGGGCTTCAAAGCCACGCCAATGTTGACGCCGCCTTTGCCGTCTCCATCACCAATTTGCACTGCCTTGGTGCCCGAAAACACCGGCTGCCCCACAATCTTGGATTCGGTGCCATAGTCGTTCCAGGGCTGCAAAGCTCCGATCTCGAAGCCGTGATTGGCAATCTCGTTACCCGCGATGGGACGCAGTGCCCGGACTCCCATGGGCGCTTGCGGCGGTAGCGCACCCGGCACCTGTGCAAGTAACGGTCGCGTGGTTTTAGCCAATTGCCCCGCCTTGCTGACCAACTCAATGATGAGCGGATGATCGGGAACTTCGACGGTGAAAGTTTTGCCTTGGCGCGTGCCGGTGGCGACCGTTCCATTGGTTGTCGGCGCGTAAAGGTTGGCTCCGGCAGTCGGCGCTGTAATGCTCACGGTGATCCGCTTGGTTGGGTTGTTGAGCATCGAAAGCGTTTGTGGGTTGAACGAGTTGACGTTCTGCCACAGCACCAAATAATGCCTGCCATCTCTCTTTTGCAACAGGAGTTGCATCATATTAGTCTGATCGCCCGTTAAGGTGTAATCGAGAGGCTTGGCCTCATGTGCCGGGCCGGGGTCTTTCATGAGCGTGATGATGTCGCGTAGCGCATTGAAGGCTGGCTTAGGCGAATAGTCGCCGCGCAGAATGCCGAACTGCGCCTGCGAATAAAACAGGTCGTCGCCGGAAAACAACTGATGGATGAAGGTGCGCGGAATGCCCTGGCTGAAATAGTAGAAGGGAATGCGCGCCGTGTTTTTGGCCTGCACGTCTTCGGGAATACCCGGCTGCCATAAGCCGTCGCTTTTATAAACGGCGGTGTGGTCGCCGGTCTCGGTCACCCAGATCGGCTTGTCGGTGTCGCGCATCTGGCGGCGCGCCGCCTCCCAGTTCACGCGCCAGCCGGGAGCCGCGCCCGGCCCGTACCAGTGTGCGGCGATCACGTCGCAGTACTTCCAAATGTCCTCGCCGCCTTTGGGCGCAGCCCCGATGCTCGCCTGCACCACCGTAACATTCTTAGTCGCCGGGTCATTCTTGAGCGCGGTATAGAGATCGCGCATATAATCGCGGATGATTTCAGGATGCGCGGTGATCGCCTTGCCGTTGTAAACGAAGAGGTAGTTGGGATTGATGAGATCGGGTTCGTTCGGCCCCTCGACGATCATGTTTTGCGGCCCGACGCGCTTGAGCATGGCAATGGCCTGTTCGGGCGTATGGGCCGTGCCCCACTGTACGCCGCGCGGGTCAATGATAGCCATCGTTTTAATGCCCTGTTTGCCCAAGTCACGGTAAATTTGTTCAGAACTTTCGTTGTGCGTGTCCACGTCGGTGCGGATGGCGCGCACGCCCAGTTCCAGAATGCGCGGCATCGCCTTCTCGCGATAGACTTTGTTGCCTTCAGGTGTGCGCGGTGCGCCGCCGCCGATGCCGATGGAATCCACAAAGCGGTCGGCGCTGGCCGCCTTTTGCGGCGCGGCACAGGCGGGTGTGGACGGCAGAGTAGAACCGGCCAACAACGGGAACACCAGCAAAGTCATGGCTTGGCTCAATCGAACTCGTTTCATCATTGTTTCTCTCTCCCTACCGGCATCGGCTGTTTCTCGATGGCCGGCTCGCTCAATATGAACTGCGTTTCACTGCTCGCGTAAAAATGTGAGTGACTGTGGAATGGCACTGGAAGTTTATAGAGTCTGCCTCTTCGTTTCCAGTAGTGTTAATTGAAGTTATGCAAGGGAGCACAATGAGACGGTAGCCTCAACAATACGAGAACAAGTTTGGAAACGATTGCTTAATTATCAACAGTTCGAGTATGACATGCGACCAAGCCGCGCGCAGCCGTCGAACGCCCCAAGTTCACCGGCGCGAAGCACCCGACTCTCGACCGGCGGCAAGCCTTTCCACGCCGACCGCCACCGCCTGCATTCGCGTCCGGTGCAGCGCTTGGTTCGGTGGTGCGTTCTTTCGTGATAGTCAGGTGCGCTGCGGTGCTGGTTCGCCGCGTACGAACTGCGGCCATTGATCGACATGGCCCATGTCCCACATGTATTGAGGGAGGTTACCTGCGGTTATGGTCGCCACGGCCACCAGTGACTTCGGGCATCCCAGGACCGCGCTCCGGTTGCCTCCGCTGTGACTCACAAGCCATTGAGGGGACAAGAGCCGCCGTCCCTTCCATACCCCTCTGGTTGCAACAAGCAGACCAAAGCGAGCCAAGTCTTCGGCTGAAATCCTGACCCAGCCAGGGCCGCCGCGCACCACCTTGCCGCTGATCTCGTAAGGTGGATCGACGAACTGGCCGTACCCTGGAGTCTCAGGATAAAGATCGTAGTCCTGATACACGTCGCTAAGAGTCATCCAGTTCCAGCGGTCAGGAGCAATGCCGATGGGGCCGAATATCTCGCGATCCACAACCTCTTTCAGGTCCGCGTCCCAGAGCGCGGTGAGCGCCTGCCCCAGGCGCACGAAATGCGCGCTGCTGTAGTAGGCGGCTATGCCCGGCTCTCGAAAGCTGCGCATATCGAGCAGTGGGTTTCCGGTGTACTGGTCGGGGCTGACCCAAGAGGGAACGGCGATTCCTTCACGCCACCACCACGCGTTCTCGATGGCAAATCCTGCCGTATGCTCCACCAAATGCCGCCAGGTAATCGTTCGGTGCGGGCCGTAGTCAAGCCGCTTATGCCGGTGCGACACCTGTCCGGCTCCGGTCCAGGTTCGGCAGACAGGCTCATCCGGGTTCAGTCCCAGCTTCTCTACGGCAAGCCCTAACGCGGCAATGGTAAACGCTTTGCCTGCCGAAGCCGTTTGTTGGGTATTGCTCTTGATATTGCCCCAGGAGCGAACCAGATAACCGCAACGTGTCAATACTGCGGTGCAGTTGGTTACGCGCTCTCCCCATAGCTGGTAGGGTTCCGGCTGCCACCGGTTCATTCGCGACACGAACTCTGGAGTAAAGCCTGCTTCTTCCGGTGGAAGTGCTTGCCACTGCTGTTCCGGGTAAACGACCCCGTTTAGAACATCATTCATCTGGAGCTTCCGTGCAGGGGTTGGTGCCGTCAATGTGAACACCACCGAACGGCAGAGTTCACCGGCGCGAGCAATTGAGCGGTAGCGGCGATAAGCCTTCCGCGAAGCGCGCCGACAAGCATGGGCTGCGTTCGCGTCCGGTGCAAGCGTTTGTTGGGCC
>JAUJOK010000059.1 GCA_030447685.1 Armatimonadaceae bacterium | reverse complement strand
GTAGCGCGGGCGGTCCTCCAGCGACGTTCCCAGTCGCAATGACCAGAGTTCATGCGGCCTTGAGTGTAAGACGCCGAAGAAATAATCGTCGTCACGGGCGAAGGCCATCAATTGATGGTCGGGAATCACATCACCGTTTAGCCAAGCAAAGAGCCGGTGCTTGGATAAGGCAGGTGTTACGATGTACCGCCTCAGATCCGCGACCGCCACTCGCATATCAGGCGCAGGCCGTCGGTGAATCCACCAGTATTTGCGTTCGCGGGCGTTGCTCACCTTCTCCCGTTCCGGCTTGACGCGTTTCTCCACGCAATGAAACGGCTCACTATATGCCGCCGCTTCTTCTTCTGTTGCCGTGACGCCGAAATCTATAATCCATGTGTTTCGGTGACGGCTTAAGATGTCCCGTGCGTTATAATAGGGTCGTACTACCTCGGCATTGATTTTACCGTTCCTATTCAGAGCGGTCAGTAGGCCGTGAGCCGTCGCCGCGTTTATGTCAAAACTGCCGCCCTTCTCGTCAGTGCGGAAACAGATCTTTCGATTTTCTGATAGCGGTTGGGCCGCCGTCAAATCAAGGCCAGCACCGGTGAGGTCGGCGTTCACTTCTGCAACTGGTGCGCCGTCCAGTGTCTTTTCGACTTCTTCCCCACTGTCAAAGCCGATCATTGAAACGCGCACCGCCGCCCCGTCCAGAATCCACGGGCGGTCAGCCCACGCCATAAAGATGTCGCCACTCTCCTTGATGCGCTCCAAGACGCGTCGGTTTGCTCCGCCGCGTATACTATTGGTGGCAAGCAGGCCCACCCGCTGTACTTGTCCATCAGTAATTAACTGACGCGCCCGCTCAAACCAGTACGTCACCAAGTCCGCTGAAGCAGGCACCCGCCCCTCATACAGTCGGAACAGCCGCTCTACATACTCGCGGCCCAACTCCTGCCGTATCCTGTTCCCACCCAGAAACGGCGGGTTGCCGATGATAACGTCTGCTTCGGGCCACTCTGGTTCAAACAGCGTTCCGTCTTCCCGCACGCCCAAGACTGCGTCGCGCTCTACGATGTTCTCCATCGCCTGCAAAATCGGCTCAGACGGCTGCCCCAAGCCGCTTTCGCGCAGCCACTGGATATAGCCGATTTGGAGCGTGACCGGGGCTAATTCGTGCGCGTACTCGCTCAGTTCGATTCCACGCATTTGCATGGGCTGAACGTGCAAATCAAGTGACGGGACGCCGCAGGCCGTCCCGAATGCCAGCACCGCCTTGTTCAAGTCCAAAAGCTGACGCAACGCTACATACAGGAAGTTGCCCGACCCGCAGGCCGGGTCAAGCACACGAACCGCGCCCAACTCCTCGCCAAGCGCCCGCAATGCTTTGGAGATTTGCCCATTCAAATTTTCTATGTCGCGCCTGTCTTTGCCCGTCAGAGGCGTGCCAGGGCTTTGCTTGGCGTTGATGGCTTCGCGCTGCACGACAAGCGGCGCGACAGCTTCCTGCACCTCAGCCCAGCGTTTACGAAGCGGAGCCATAAGAACCGGCTCCACAATGGCGAGAATGTCATCACGGCTGGTGTAATGCGCGCCTAACTGTGCTCGTTTGGCCGGGTCTAAACCGCGCTCGAACAGCGTTCCGAAAATGGACGGCTCTACGTTCGCCCAGTCCCGCTTGGCGGCGAAGGAAAGCAAGCCGAGTTCATAGACGTTCAACGCAATAACGGTGTCATCCTCGAACAGGCCGCCGTTGAAATACTTGATGTCATCATTACCGTAAGTGCCGCCTTCCGCCATCGCGCCGAACAAGTTTTTAAGCCGGACGGCGAACTTATCGGGCTGACTTCGTGTCGAGTCCACCAGACCCGTGAATAGGTTTTCGGGCAGCAGTCCTACATCTTCGGCGAACAGGCAGAACAACAGGCGAATGAGGAATCGGGCCGCCTTGTGCGGTTCTACCTTCCGGCTCAATAATTGCGCGGCGATCTTAGAAAACTCAGCGGCAACTTCTTCCGTCACCTGCGCCGTTGTTTTCTGCGGACGCAGTCGGTTGGGGTTCTCGAACAGGGCGCGCAGCACGTCAAGCGGCGGGAGAGCGCAGGAGGGCGTCGGCGCGTTCGCCCGCAGATCCTCCAGGTTGAAGGCATAGACATGCTTCACCACGCCATTGAAGCGGGTGTGAACCTCAAAACGGTCCAGGTCACACACCACAAGAAGGGGCGGGTTCTGTAACGATTCTTCGTACAGGCGCAATTGGTCGTATGCGGCGGCGAGATTCTTCTTTTTGCCCTTGTATTCCCAGGCGAAGTGTCCTTTGAGCCACACGTCGGCGAATCCCTGCCCGCCTCCGGTTTTGAGAACGCTCTTCTCGGAAGGCATGCCGCTTGCGTGGGGTCAGGAGGCGGGGGCGGTTGCTGGAGCAGGGCGCATAGATCCATGAAGTGCGATTGCGCCAAACCACGTTCGGTTCCCGTAACTGCCTGCCAGCGGGCAAACAAACTCTTCCAGCGTCATGTGTTCTCCAATGGCTGTATTCGTGTCTACTACTCGCAACCCTGGCGGCACGTCGCGTGGCCCCTCGACCTCGATAGACAGCCGTAGCACGATATTGATATGTCTCCGCATAGCCGGTACCCCGGCTTTCTCCCGGCTGCAGGGGATGTCATCCGCAGGACGTTCTCGCGTTCGGCGTCTACTGCTTCGCGCAGTTTCAGAGCCCGACAGTAGCAGCTCCAGTAGGCGGCGTGTAGCGGGCGTGTCCAGCAGGTGCAGCGGAACCTCTTGCGGCACACCAGCTTTCCACCGGCGCGGCCCCGGCGTCAACGAGCGCCTGGTAGGGTGTTCCAGCTTGCCGCCTTCTTGTCCTCCAGGTGCTCCACGGGCCGGTTCTACCTGCCCCCCGATGCAACGATGTCGGCATGGAGGCATGGTGCCACGCGGTATAGGTGGCGTTTGCCCAGCGGTCAAGATCAGACTGGGTAACATTCGTGTAAGCGGCTGCCCGCCTTCTGCCGCCGCCGAACAGCGCAGCTCGGGCGCAGGTGGTGGGATGGCCTTCCACCGCCTTCCCGCGCCCGCAGGTGCAGGTATCTCCGACAAGGGGACGGCGCGGGCGTCCGTTGTTCTCAGCCTGCGCGACTTGCGCCGTTCTCGGCGGACGTTTGGCGCTCTGCTCGCTGGTGGCTGCACCCAAGAGCCGCGCCTTCTCGCCGCGCTTCCGCATCCGCAGTCCTCAAGGCGGCCCACGCCCTCTTGGCAGTTGTCATCATTGGCTCCTTTTCACACTTATTATAACCCAAACGTTAGAGTAATAGTAAGCTGACTGCGCCTGATGCCCTATCGAAAAAAGTTACACGAAACCCTAACATTTATCCTTCCCTGCAGCACACATAACCCTATCGTTAGTTATAATAAGACATAGCAAACTTGAGGGAAACCAAATGCAGAGCAACATCATTGACCAGATCAAGGCGGAGGCGATTGATTATGCTGCAGGCGGCGAAAATGGAAGGCTACACCGAAAGGAGACAGCATCAACCCTGTATGTTCCTCGTGACCAAGCCCGCAGCAGAGCAACCGTATGTAGTGTCCCGAAGAAGCGTACTTGCCTACTGCGACTGCTCCTTCGCCAAAGAGAACGGGATCTGCAAGCATCAGATTTAGCTGCGTGATGAACGGGGCTGTGAAGCCGCAAAGGAGGCGAAAGCTGAGAGATAACGGCGTGGGAAGGCTCGGCCAGTACTTGCAAGCCTCCTACCACTAACGAAACAGGGAGGGTGAAAATCCCTCACTCTCGAATAAAGACAGCGAACCAATGGAAATACTGACCACCGAACCGACCGCCGACAACATCACAACCGCGCGTACGGGAGTTCCATATCGTTGACGCCGACGGTGCAAACTGGCTGCTCCGCAAACTGGCGAACATCGCGGCGGAAAAGGCGCGCGTCCGCGCCAGGCCGCGCAGATGATAGCGGAATTGGACGCGAACGAGGCGGACTTCGCCACCTGGCGCAGCTGAGGCGCACGAATGGCGCGGGCGAACTGGAGAAGAAGGGGAACCGCCGTAAGTCCTGACGCTGCTCCAGGGGAACTTTCGCTTTCCGCACCGTGCCCGCGTCCCTGCGCGTTGACGATGTAGCCGCCGCGCTCAACCATGCCGCCGCTATCGGCGCGGTCAAGGTGGACGAGGCTGCGTACCGGGAGGCGGCAGTCAAGGCAAGGAAACGACCGGCGAACTGCTCCCCGGCGTCGTGGTGGTGCCGGAACGGGAGAACTTCGCTATCCGCTTCGGCAAGGGTGACAGCAGCGCGAAATCTAAGAACTTACTGAAACTCGAAGGAGATCGCACAGGCCGGGATTCCCTCCCCGGCCTTTTTTACGTGGCGGAGTTTCGCCGCCTTCCCCCGAAAATAACTTCTCCCATGCCTATTTACTATTGACATAACCTTAACGTTAGGGTTATACTAAAGTATATTGAATGGGGGACAGTAGACAGATGATCGAAGCGTGGATAGACAGCAATCGGTTCAAGCCCGGCTACACCGTGCAGATCGGCGGCGGGCTGTTCGACCTGGGCACCAGGACGCTGGCCGGGGCCGTGAAGCTGGCAAAGAATGACCGGCGCGTGAAGACGATCCACCTGCCGATGGTGCAGAGCTAAACAAGACCGGGCGGGGCAAACTACCCCGCCCTCTCCCGAAGAAGACGAGAGGTACTTATGAAAGCAACACCACGAGCCGTACTGTATACCCGTGTCAGCACCGATGAGCAGGCTGAAAATGGCACGAGCCTTGCCGCGCAGTTTGCTGCCTGTTCTCTAAAGGCGGAGCAGATCGGCGCGCGGGTTGTTGGGCACTATGAGGACGCGGGTATTTCCGGCGCATATTATGCAACCCGCTCGGGTCTACAAGAGGCACTATCGGCTATTGAGGGAAAGACGGGCCGAAACACTCATCATTGCTGCCAATCTTTCCCGATTCGGCCGCGACCAGAACGCAATCGGCCATCAAGAAGCGTGTAAGAGATGGCGGCGGGCGGCTTGCTTTCTGTGATATGAATTCTCCGATACGCCGAGGGCGATCTTGCCTTTGGCATAATGGGCACGTTTGCCGAATACGAGCGCAAGGTTATTCGGGAGGCGATGGGGGCCGGCGCGCAAGGCAGAGGCAGCCTCAACCGTCACGCTCGCGGTCTCGCCGCTACCACATAGTCACTCAGAAGGATGTGCTGGCGGGACATATCCACTGACACTGCTGGGCACCTATCAGGTATTGGAAAAGGAGGCTCCATGGGCGCCGGGGGATATTCACGCGGTATGCGCTGGGCGACACTCTACGAGCCGTAGCACGTAGCTCAACGAGAAACCAAGCTCCCACCAAAAACGGCAAGCCGTACTGGATAGCAGATACACTGGATCGTATTCTGGCGAATCCCGTTTACAAGGGTGAACCACTCTGGGTGCTACTCAACGGCCGACGAACGACGTATTGTTGAGCAAGGCAGCAGAAAGCCCATTTTGTAGTTCCTGCGCCCGAAGAGAGAATCCAGGCATGACTCTCGGCCCCTGCTCTGGTTGACGCAGTGACGTGGCAGCAGTGCCAGAACGTCTTCTAACGAATCGAGCGCGCACGGGCGGAAACCCTGGCCGACGTTGGCACGCTTTCCGCTTGCTGCTGCTGTCCTCTCTGCGAGCGGCGCATGGGCCGGAACGAAATCGACGGGTAACGATTTATGGTACCACCGTTGCCAGGACGCACATAGCGAGAGCGTCAAAGGGGTATGTCTGCGCACTACTTCAATGGCAAGCGGCTGGAGGCAACGGTTATCGAAGGAATACGACGATTGGCGAGCCAGCCGCAGATATCGCGCATGCGTGAAGCGTGGAAGAAAATTCGGTGTCAGCGGCCCGGCGAAGGTGAGCGGGAAAGGCTGCGTCGGGAGATTGAGGCGCTGATAAACCAAAGAACGCGCCGCCATTCAAGCGCAGATAGCAGGCATAGCCTCGGGAGCCGACCCGGCGCTTTATGCCGAGGCGATTGCAGAAATTGCAACACGACGCAAAGCAGCCGAGACGCGGCTGGCAAGCAGGGCAACGTTCCCGCCGTCAACGCAGAAAACCAAAGCACATAGAAAAGCGTCTCAGAGCGATGCTTTCCCAAATGCCTGTACTGTTCGAGAATCCGTCACCAGCGATTAAAAAGAATGCGGTTTTTTGTCCACCGTGCTTGACCAGATCAATCCCGGAAGGCGACGGAGCCTGCCGCATGTTGCTGCGTCCCGGAGTCGGCGACTGCCTGCCGTTGACGCGGCTGACAGCGTGGCGCTCACCAAATCAGGGTGTTTTGAAGTGGGCGTGTCGAACAGTACCAGCCCGCGTCCCTGTGTTTCCTTCAGCCGCGCCCGGAACTCATCGCGCGGGATGTGTCGTCCCCGAGCGATTCAGTAACTGTCGTTAACATCTGAATATCCAGCCAGTCCAGGCCACGCGCCTGCAAATGCTCGATCAGGTGCAGCAGCGCCAGCTTCCGAGGCGTAAGGCTGGCGGTAAAACATGCTTCCCGGCAATGCCCTGCCCGCATCCACGCCGTACATCCCGCCGACCAGCGCGCCGGATTCGTCCCAGGCTTCCACACTGTGGGCGTCCCCTTCGCGGTGAATCCGGCGGTGAGCATCCTCCATAGCCGGGAGTAATCAGGTTCCCCCCTGTCCGGGCCGGTACGCTTCGCGGCAGCCCTCGATCACCCGGTCGAATGCCGTATCGATAGCGAATGCCAGTCGGGACTTTCGGCGCACCAGACGGCTCGGGGAATATGCAGCCGGTCAAATTCGAGGATGCCACGCTCCGGCGGGCAGAGACCAGAGAAGCGGATAGTCTGGCGCCGGCCACGGAAAGATACCCGTGCATACGCCAGGCGCAGCGAATCGGGATGCAGGTCTCCCACGGCGACGATACCCTCCCGGCTGGTACGACGGGGATCGGGAAAGCGGGTAATGGGCATGGTCAGCCTTGGCGGCAGCGGCGGGGTATTCTGTGAACCATCACTATAACACAGGCAGGGGCGTGATTCAAGATTATGGGTTCACCGACGCGGAAAGCTTGTTAGGTTGCTGCACACCCAAGACGAGGTATGGGCCAAGGCAAGACATGATGCAACGCTACGACATTCCTGAGGCATTTGTGCCTTACAGAAAATAGGAGGCATTATGGAGTTTTATCTATGATGCTGGCTGGTGAGTGGAGCGAATCCTACAAGGTCAGTGACGGCGGAGTCCACTATTATCTCCACAGGTTCGACATCCTGACTGTAAGCACGAAATATGGTGGGCATCCGTTAGCTTACCTTTGGAACTGCCAGACGAATCACCTGTTAGGGCGTATCTGCGAGAAACAGGAGAGCCATTCTTCGTTACACCTCAAGAGTGGCAGAAAATCAGAGATACCTTGCAGGCTCGGTTTGTGGCCGCAGGTCGTCCCTGCACCTTGGATCTATCCAGGAACGCGGATTGGCCCCTTTACACATTCGCCTGAGCTGCCAGAAAGAACCGCCTGATCTACTGCCATTTACTCCTTTTACGTATACAGTGAGCGTTTGATCAAGCTGCTTGAAGACTTCAGCGGTTTTGATGTATACGTCGCAGACGTGAAGAGTCGTAGAGCAGGCAACGCTTCTCTGGCACGCAACTATTTTGAAATAGTCACATTGGCTCAACTTACCAGTGCACCAGAGGCACATTTCCGACAGGAACAGTGTTCGATGTGCAGACAGGCACAACAACTACAGTATGATGCTTTAGTATTCGATATGAATCAGTGGGATGGTTCCGATTTTGTCAGGCCAAAGGGGTTATTTGGCAGTTTCGTGTCGGAGCGTGTTAAGCAAAAAGTTGAAGACGCAGGTTTTCAAGGCATCCAATTTATTCCTACGCGAAGATTAGCGGTCGGACCAGGCGCAAAAACTCTGACAGATGTCTTAGCGGATTTAGCCTTTGAGCGCCAAGTTGCTCAACGACGCTGAGTTGTATAGGTGGATAAAGCAAGGGGTCTACAACTTTGCGGTTGAGGAGTCCCTGCCTACGGGGTGCACAGGCAGCCCTGCGGAGGAATCTGACGGCAACGGGACGAATCCGAAGATAACCGAAAGAAATGAGTGGTACCGAATTATGCGTTTGACCGATGAGCAGGTGCGGGCATTCCGCGAAGACGGCGTGCTGGTGGCCGAAGGGGTAGTGACGGAGGACGATCTTGCCCCCGTAATTGCCGAATACGAAGCGTGGATCGAGCAGCGGGCGCGACAGCTTCAGGCTGAGGGGAAAATAAGCGATCTGCATGAAGGCGAGACATTTGAACGTCGTTTTGCCAAGCTGTATGCCCAGTCGCCGGAGATCGCCAGCGGAATGGACATCATGCAGTTACGCGGCCCGGCGATGTTCGCGTTTCTGCGGAACGATAACCTTCTGGATGCGGTGGAGTGCCTGGTCGGGCCGGAGATAACCTGCAACCCGATCCAGCATATCCGCGCCAAGCCCCCGGCGGACGCCTCCGGCACCGGCGCGGGTTTTTACAACGTCCCCTGGCACCAGGATTCGGGCGTGACCTGGGAAGAAGCCGACGATTCGGACATTATCACCTGCTGGCTGGCGCTGGTGGATGCGACCGTGGAAAACGGCTGCATGGAGGTGATGCCCGGCGTCTGGAAGCGCGGCCATCTCGCGCACCAGGCGGAAGGCGGAACCACCATCCGTCCCGATCTGCTGCCGGATGTCCCCCCGCGCCCGGTGCCGGTGAAAAAAGGCGGCTTCGTCTTCATGCACCGCCACACGCCGCACACATCCACCCCCAACTTCAGCGACGGCGTGCGCTGGAGCGTGGATTTGCGCTACCAGAAGACCGGCACCCCGACAGGCCGCCCCTTCCATCCGGAGTTTGTCGCCCGCAGCCGCGCGCACCCTGAAAGCGTCCTGACCGACCACGCCGAATGGAGCCGCCGCTGGGTGGAGGCTTTGGAAAACGCCAAAGGCATGAAGGCCCACCGCGTCAAATAAATCGACCTCTCCCCGTGGACTCCAAAGGTGCCCATGGGGAGAGGTCTGCCCAGCTACTCCTGGCTAACCTGGATGTCGCCGGACACGGTGGAAACTTCGATACGGCCCCCGCCGCCCGTGCCGAGCGATTCGCTAAACGTGGTCGTGCCGGAAGCGTTGATCCGCCGTTCACCGTCCGGGCCGCGCCAGCGTCCGTGGATGTCGCCGCTCTTGGTGTCCAGTTCCAGTACGAGATCGGCGTCGGCGGGCAGGCGCACGGCGGTGTCGCCGGAAACGGCGGAAACGGCGGTCGTCCCGGTGACGGGGGCGCGCGGGGCGATGTGCAGATTGCCGCTGACCGTGTCCAGATGCGTCTCTTCCGAGGCGGCAATATCGGTCGCCGCCACGTCCCCGGAAACCGTGCGCACACGCAGTGAGCGCCCGCCGACCGCGCGCGCTTCCACATCGCCGGAAACGGTTTCCACGGTCACGGTGGGCGTCGTGACCTCCGAAACACGGACATTGCCGCTCTGGGCGGACGCCTTCAGCGACTGACCCGCCAGCCGAATCGCGTTGATGTCCCCCGACGCGCTGCTGACGGTAACATTGCCGATAATCCCTTCCACACCGATATCGCCCGAGGCCGTTTCCGCCGCCACATCCCCGGAAACGTCGCGGGCCAGCGCATCGCCCGACTGGGTCGCCAGAACCACGCCGCCGCGCACGCCCTGTGCGGTGACATCGCCCGACGGACTCATCAGCGACACCTTTACTCCGGCGGGAACGTAGACTTTCAGATCGAGCGACACGCCGCGCACGCGCGCCGGATGGGTGACGGCGATGGTCGGCCCTTCCGGTCCCTGCTCGGTGGAAAGCTGTATCTGCGCTGCGATGCTTTCCGCCGCCGCCTGGTTTTCCGCCCAGACCTGAAGCGAGCCTTCGACACGCACCGCCGCGCCGTCCTCGGCGGCGGCGGCTACGGCGTCTATATCGCCCAGCGTGTTACGCACCCGCAGCGTCCCTCCCGGCGGCACATCGGAGTTCGCCTCGCGGGAAACGGAAAGAATCGGCTCGCCCCGCTTATCCGTGCTCATCTCGAGGTTCAGGTCTACCGTGATGTCATTGAGCGACGAGCGCACGTTCCGCGCCATGCGCCGGGCCTGGCGGCGGGCGGTGGCGGCGATACGGCCCGGATCGACGCCGCGCAGCGCATCAGCAATCGAGCGTGCGCCGGGAACGTCCTTCAGGGCATCGGCGATAGCCTGCCACGGGTTGGACGCATCTTCGGCGTCGCCGAGCCGGTGTTCCGCCGCTGCCAGCCGCTCCTGCACGCCCGCCACGGTTTCGCGGGCGGCGGCGATCTTGGCGCGGGCGCGGGCGTAGGTTTCTCCCTCTTCGCCCCTATCCTCGCCCAAAGGCGGTGTGGGCGGAACGGGGGGTGTGGGAGGCGTCGGCGGCGTGGGTGGTGTTGGCGGGGTGGGCGGTGTCGAACCGGAGGCGGACAGCGCGGAAAGCAGTTCCGCCGCCTGTTCCGCCGTAATGGTGCCCTCCTGAGCATCTTAAGAATCAGCATATTTTCTTCACGGGACATATCGTTCTCCTTCTATTTAAAGCAGCAGCCGCAGCAGTTCTAGTGTCAGGGCCGACAGTGAAACGCCCCACAGCAGGACGATATGCCACGCCGGAAGATTCACTGCGGGCAGGGGGCGGCGGCGCAGCAGCGCGCCGACGGAAGCCGTGGGCGGCTCCAGAAACTCCACCAGAAGCAGATTGTCGCGCTCAACGATGCGGGCGCGATGCCGGGGGAGGTAACGCCCGCGCGCGCCCGCAGCAGCACGCGGCGGATCAGAAGTGGCGGAGGAAGAAGAAACAGGCGGTGTCTTCATCAGGCGCGTAGTCCTTTCATTCAGCGGGGCAGCTCTCTTAAAGGCGGCGCAGGGCCTCTACCGCCTGGGCGGGATCGAGCTGTCCGGTTTCGACCTGGCGTAAAAGTTCCTGACGGCGGCGCGCGGCAGCGGCAGTATCAGCGGTGGAAGCGGAGGAGGCCGCACCGCCCGTTTCGTAGACGGCTTCGAGCGCGGTCACGGCAGCGTCGAGGCGCGCACGCACGGTCGGATAGGAAATTCCCAGAACCTTTTCCACATCGCGGATAACGCCCCGGCACAGCACGAACGTCTCGATAAAGCTCTGATGCTCTGGGGCCACGCGCGCGAGCGGCGGGGCCTGGAATAAACCGCCGAGCCGGGTATTGCAGGCGGTGCAGGAAAGCTCGGTAATACGAAGCGGTTCATCACAGACCGGGCACTGCGTAACTTGCCGCGACATAACGGTGATAACTCCTCATCGGATGTTGCTGATGAATTATACCGCCATATTTGTTAATAAATTAATATTATTTAAATCATTATTAATATTTTTAATCACGTCGTGAAAGACGGGTTCGTAGGAGCGGCGCAGGGAATGGCATATCGATGAGACGGGTATAATGGCGCTGCGGGCGTTTCTTCGCTGCCCGTAACCTGTAAGGAGAGTTATTTGATGAGAATTACCGCCACCGTTATTGCTGCTGCACCACTGGTCTACGCCGCCTGCTTCGGCGTCACGGCCAGCAGCGGCTCTGCTGCGGCCCAGAATGCGCCCGCAGCGGCATCCGAGACCTCGGCAGCCGCCGTGCTGGTGGGCAAGCCCGCCCCCGACTTCGCGCTGCCTGACCAGAACAACGAGACCCGAAACCTGAGCAAGCACCGGGGCAAATGGGTCGTGCTGGCCTTTTATCCCGCCGACAAGACCCGTGGGTGAACGCTCCAAAACCAGTCGTACTCGGCGAGTATCGACAAATTTTCTCCTCTGAACGCAGTTGTTTACACCGTTTCGACACAGGGTGTTGAAAGTAAAAAGGAGTTCTGCGCGGAGGCAAACCTGCGCCACACGCTGCTTTCCGATGTTGGGGGCAAGACAGCGGCGGCTTACGGCGTGCTGACCCCTAACGCCGTCGCCCGGCGGGTGACGTTCTATATCGCACCCGACGGCACCGTGGCGAATGTAGACGAGAAGATTAAAATCCCGACGGCAGCGGAAGACTCGCTTGCCACATTGACCCGACTGGCGCAGGCATCTGCGGCCGGCGCAGCAGCCCCGGCGGGCAGAGGCCCGGCGGGAAGCGACACCGCCCGGCCCCTGGGCCTATCCAAACCGGTCGTGACCACGGAACGGAATCAGAACTTCGTCGGTCCCGCGTCGCAGATCATCACCATGGATCGGTTCGTCGGCGATTTCGCGCTGCCCGATCCGGTCACGGGCCGCACCTGGGCGCTGACCACACTTCAGGCGGGCAAAAAGGCGACGGTGATCGTCTTTATGTCTACCGAAAGCCCGGTATCGAATGCCTACACCGAGCGACTGATTCGCCTGGCGCAGCAGTACAAGAGCCAGGGTGTCGCCTTCATCGGCATCAACTCAAACAACAATGAGTCGATGAGCCAGGTCGCCGCGCACTCGAGGAATAACAACTTCGGCTTTCCCGTGTTCAAGGATGTGAATAACCGGATCGCGGACCGCTTCCGAGCGACAAAGACCCCTGAAGTGTTCGTCCTGAACGCCCGCAGCGTACTGGTCTATCATGGCGGCATTGACGACGCACAGAACCCCGGCGAGGTAAAGCAGACGCATCTTCAGGCGGCCCTGGACGCGGTGCTGGCCGGGCAGCCGGTTCCGGCCAAGACCACTCCGGTCATCGGCGGCGACATCCAGCGCGCCCAGAGATAGCGCAGCGGCGGCGGTAGGATATTGCGCCGCAGGCGGCGAATGGGGAGGGGAGGCGGGCAAGCAGCGCGCTTCCCCTTCTTTTTTGTCCGAGGTTCGATATTTATGCCGCAGTTTGACCGATACTTCACGCTCACCCAGGCGCGCGCTCTGCTGCCCGAACTGCGCCGCGCTTTTGCGCGCATCCATGCGCTGCTGGAAGAGATTCAAAAAAAACGCGGCGAGCAGGAGGGCGCGGTGATGTTCTTCAGCGCGAACGGCCACGGCCCGCGCGTCACCGGCGGCGATGAGGGGCAGGCGCTGGCCCAGGTGCAGCAGATCGTGGACGAGATTCACGAAAAGGGCGTGTTCGTCAAGGACCTCAAGCGCGGCCTGTGTGATTTCCCCTATTTTCGGCCTACGACCGGCGAAATCGTGTTCCTGTGCTGGGAGCTTTGCGACGCCGACATTGCCTACTGGCATACCATCGAAGGGAACTTCGCAGGACGCCGCCCGCTGGAGGAATAACCGCGCGGACACCGCAGCAAAAGGCCTATCCGGGGCGGCGGGCTGAGGTAATATCAAGCGAAGCGCAGCAGCAGTCAACGTTACAACGACGAGGAGAAAAACATGAGATTCCTTTACTTTTCCGCGACATTCGCCCTCATCCTGACCGCGCTGAGTTCTGCGCGGGCACAGGCGCAGGCTCCAGAATTCATCACGATAACCGTTCTTGGGCAGGTGGCTCAACCCGGTAATCAGCAGGTGAGGCCTGGCATTACCGTCGCGGAAGCCGTCGCTCGGGCAGGCGGCGCTAACGAGACTGGAGATATGGCGAAGGTCTTTGTTATACACCGTCGTGCAACAGCTCCCATAACGGTTAATCTGACAGCGACACCGGATTCCGGCAGCAGCGCGGCGGCGTCGCGCACCGTGTTGGAAGATGGCAGTCTGGTGATGGTACGGGAAAAGGAACACTACGTGCAGGTAATAGGCGCAGTAAACCGACCTGGCGTGTATCCCTTCCCAGCAAGCGGCTCCCTGACCGTGGCTCAGGCGCTGGCTCTGGCCGGTGGTATCTGGGCAAGCATATCTATTGACAAAATCATAGTTGACACCCCTTATACCTCCCGCTGGGGTAAGGTCAGCTCCATGACAAAAACGGTTAATACCATTGTGCCGATAAGCGAGATAGATACGACAGTGCTGAACAACAAAGCAAGGCTTTGGGTGATAAGCAAACGAAAGCAGAACCCATAGCCGCTATTTCTCGCCCCGGCTAACCGCGAGTCTCCCCTGGTAGGCACCCACTAAGCCAAGCAGAACAAAGGCGATCAGGGTGAGCAGCAGCGTATACAACAATGCCTCCTGATTGCGTCCCGCCTGTACCGAGGCGTACAAAGCGAGCGGAAGCGTCTGCGTGCGGCCCGGAATCGAACCGGCTACCATTAAGGTCGCGCCGAACTCGCCCAGCGCGCGGGCGAAGGCAAGCGCCGTCGCCGCCAGCAGACCCCGATACGACAGCGGCAGCAGCACGAAAACCAGCAGGGGGAACTCGCGCGCGCCCAATGTCCGCCCGACGTCCAGAAGCTCCCGGTCCACGGACGCCAGCGCGGCTGCCGCCGTTCGCACGAACAGCGGCAAAGCCATCACCGCCGCCGCCACCGCAGCCCCTTCCCAGGTGAACAGCAGGCGCAGCCCGCCCACATCGTTCAGCCACCGTCCCAGCGCCGTGCCGCGCCCGAACACCAACAGCAGGCAAAAACCGACCACCGTGGGCGGAAGCACCAGGGGCAGCGTCAGCAGCGTTTCCACCAGCAGCTTGCCCCGGAACGGTCTGCCCATCCCCAGCCACCACGCCCCCAGAACGCCGACCGGCAGCATCAGCAGCATTGCCGTGGCCGCGACCTGCAGCGAAAGAAGCAGGGGTGAAAGATCAAGCGGAAGAGGCGGCGGCAGGACAGCGTTCCTTTCAGCGGGGCGCGGGCGCGAAGCCGTGGCGGCGAAGGATGGCCTGCGCTGGCGCGCTGCGAAGAAAGGCGACGAAACGTCGGGCGGCGGGCGCGTTGGGCGCATTTTTCACGACAGCAGCGGGATAGCGAATCGGCGCGTGGTCCTTGCCCCCCATCGCGGCGGTGACAGTGCGCACCCGGCCCCGCGCGGCGCGCGCATCGGTGGCGAACACAAAGCCCGCATCCACATCGCCGTTCATAACATAGGTCAGCGTCTGGCGGACGTTCTCGCCGAAGACCGCTTTGGGCTGAACCGCGTTCCACAGATTCCGGCGCATCAGCGTTTCGCGCGCATAGCGGCCCGAAGGCACCGAAGCGGGGTTTGACAGGGCAACGCGGCGCACCAGCGAGGAGCGCAAAGCGTCCATCGTCTTGGTTCTGCTCGCGCGCGGCGCGACCAGCACGAGGCGATTTCCGGCAAAGTCGGCGCGGGTGGCGTTTTCGAGACGGTTCGCCCGCTGGAGCGCGTCCATCTCCTGGGGCGAGGCGGAGGCGAACACATCCACCGGCGCTCCCTGCATGATTTGCTGCTGAAGCGCGCCCGAAGCGGCGTAGTTGAAGCGCACGCGTGTCCCCGGATTCGTCCGCGAAAAGGCCGCGCCGATCTCGCCAAACGCCTCGGTCAGTGATGCCGCCGCCGACACCAGTATCTCATCCGCCTGCGCTGGGGCGGCGAGCGGGGCTATCAGCAGAACGAACCCGATTACACCAGGAAAGCCGCAGCTTTTCATTGTCTAAGCCCAGGCTCCTTCCAATAAGCGCTGATACGACTTCCACTCTTTGGTGAAGCAAGCGTTTCTCAATCTTTAGGATTACGGGAACGATTTTTCTCCACAATCGCTGCCAATATGAGAGTAAAGGCAATCAGCCGCACGACATAGAGAACGGTAGTATTCTCAGCAGTTTCCGTGGTGAGCGCGAGAGCAAGGCGCTGCCCCGCCAACACCCAAAAGGCGAGGGCAAAAAGCGCGAACAGGCGGTCGCGCGTCACCTTCCAATAGCGCAGAAAAAAGAGGCCGGCTACTAAGTAAGCCATCGTAATAGCCCCCGATATAAACTGGCTCATAGTGTTTCCGATTTCACTAATTATTCAGCAGTTTCCCAGATTAAGCCGTAAAGGAGCAACATCAGTCCGGCCAGTGCTGGCAGGCTACGCAGTAGGAAGAGATCAACATCGGGAAACACCTTCTTGTCAAGAAAGAGGAGACCATTGTTGAGTGCCAGCCCGATAAAGCACAGACCGCTCCAGAGCAGAAGCCGCACTTTGCTCTGTCGGTAAGCGCGCAGCAGCAGCACAGCGCAAGCCAGACTTGTTAGAGCGCATAAAATATAAACTACTCCGGCCATTTCAATCCTCCTTCCGGATTCGAAATGCGTCCGAGAAAACGCGGATATGATCTCGGGGCGTAGCAAAAATCAGATTAATCACGGAAACTCGGCGCACTGTATAGGCTTCCGCTAAGCCACGCACAGCACTCTCCAGCGCACTCGTGGCGGGCTTGTACCGATACAGACGGTCCGATGTTTGGCTGAGTATCAGAAGTTCAGCAGCGTGCAGATCGAACAGCCGCTTCGCCGCCGATTCCGGCTGAATATGGAGTTCCTGGCTTACTTCAGCGGGACCCCACTCCTTCTCTGGGGTCCTGCTGAGAAGGAGAAGGACTTCTAACTGTTCCACAGAGTGAATTTTCTCGTGGATAAATTGCTCGACTTCCCTCGATATTTTGCCTGCGGCCATCCTATCCTCTTGAAGCTACCATAACTAACTCCCACATTTCCCGATTGAAGAGCTTTGTGAAACCAGGGAAGCAGGCGATTCATATCAAAGTACCTCGAAGGCACCAGTTTGACAAGACGGAACGGCCTGCGTTACAATCGGGGCGCTGCTACTGCTGCATCCCAGTGACGGGAGGTTCCCCTTTTGAGTCTGCTCGCTATCGTCCTTTGCTGCGCTGTCGTTCTTCTTTTGGCCTATCGCCTTTACGGTAATCTGCTCGCCCGCCTGCTGCGCCTCGACCCGAACGCCGAGACGCCTGCCGTGCAGATGCGCGACGACGTGGATTACGCCCCCATCGAACCCAAGTTCCTGCTGGGGCAACACTTTTCCGCTATCGCCGCCGCCGGCCCGATTGTCGGGCCGATCCTGGCCGGGGTGATGTTCGGCTGGCTTCCGGCGCTGCTGTGGATAGTCCTCGGCTCCATCTTTATCGGCGGGGTCCACGATATAACCGCGCTTACCGCCTCGATTCGGCATAAGGCGCGCTCCATCGCCGAGGTGGTGCGCGAGCATATGACCCGCCGCTCGTACCTGCTGTTTCTGGCGTTCGTCTGGATCGCGCTGATCTATATCGTGGTCGCCTTTACCGATATTACCGGCGCGTCGTTTGTCGGGCGGCAGACCCTGGAAAACGGACAGACAGTGACGGGCGGCGGCATCGCCACGTCATCGCTGATCTACCTCGCCCTGCCGGTTATCATGGGCCTGCTGCTGCGCTACACGAAGCTGTCGCTGGGTCTGGCGACCGTTCTCTTTCTGCCGCTGGTCGGTGTCGCCATCTGGGTCGGGCAGTTTATCCCACTCGATCTGGCCGCCGCGCTGAATCTATCGGATGCCGCCGCGCATAAGACCTGGGACGTTCTGCTGCTGGTCTACTGCTTCGTCGCCTCGGTGGTGCCGGTGTGGCTGCTGCTCCAGCCGCGCGGACATCTGGGCGGCTACTTTCTGTATGCGGCGCTCGCGGCGGGGGCTGTCGGCCTGCTGCTGGGCGGCAAGACGGCGCAGTATCCGGCCTTTCTCGGCTGGCAGACCGACAAGGGGCAGACGCTTTTCCCAATTCTGTTTATCACGATTGCCTGCGGGGCCTGCTCCGGCTTCCACGCGCTGATCGCGTCGGGAACGACCTCGAAGCAGCTCAAGCGCGAAACGGACGCCAAAGTGGTGGGCTATGGGACGATGCTGCTGGAGGCGATGGTGGCGCTGATCGCGCTGTGCTGCGTGATGATGCTGGCGCGCGGCGACGAACTGCTGGGAAGAGGGCCGAACTTTATCTATGCTTCCGGCATCGGCAGCTTTCTGTCGGTCGTCGGCATCAATCCGGTGCTGGGTATCTCCTTCGGGCTGATGGCGTTTACGACCTTTGTCTACGACACGCTCGACATCTGCACCCGGCTCGGACGCTATATCATCCAGGAACTGACCGGCTGGCAGGATACGAAGGGTAAGTATTTTGCGACCGCCGTGACCGCCGCGACCCCGCTCTACTTCGTCCTCCAATCCGCTACCGACGCCAAGGGCAAGGTGATACCGGCCTGGCAGACCTACTGGCCGCTATTCGGCGCGAGCAACCAGTTGCTGGCGGCGCTGACGCTGCTGGGAGTGACGGTGTGGCTGCTGCGGACGACCCAGGCGAAGTGGCCCTGGCTGGTAACGGGCCTGCCGACTCTGTGGATGTACGCGATGAGCGTCTGGGCGCTGTGGGGAATCCTGACGACTTCAAGAGGATTCGCCAGGGACCCGGTGCCCTGGGTCGCGGCCATTCTCATCTCGCTTGCCGTACTGATGCTGATAGAAGCCGTCCACATGCTGTTTCGGGCCGGGGGGCGTCCCGCGCCGCCGGTGGTCGCCGCTCCCCAGGGCGCGGGATAGCAAGCCCTCACCCCCGGCCCCTCTCCCGCAGACGGGGAGAGGGGCCGGGGGTGAGGGCGAAAACAGGGCAGGGGGTGAGGGCAGTTATGGCGAACCTGGAAGCAAAGGTTTATTTGATGCTTTCCCCACGCTCCGACTCACCCCCCATTCCGCCCCCGCCCCCCGACGCTCCGACGCCTGACCTCACCGTTCCCCTGCCCTCTTCCGCACTGCTGCTGCGGGTCTGGCTGGCGCTGGGGATACAGTCTTTCGGCGGCGGGGCGGCGACGCTGTACCTGATCCGGCGGGCCGTCGTGGAACAGCATAAGTGGATTCCCGATGCCGAGTTCGCGCGGGATTGGGCGCTGTGCCATATTGCGCCGGGAATGAACCTGCTGGGATTGACGATTTTGATTGGACGGCGGCTTGCGGGCGCGCGGGGAATCGCGCTCTGCCTGCTGGGCCTGCTGCTGCCGAGCGTCACAATTACGATTATAATTACCGCGCTGTACGCGCGCATCCGTGACCTGGCAGTCGTTCAGGCGGCGCTGCGCGGCGTGATTCCCGCGTCCGTGGGCCTGGGGGCGCTGATGGCCGTTCAGCTCGCTCGTCCCCTGCTTGCGGAAAGCCGCAGCGAGAGGCGCGCGAGCCTGCTGCTGAGCGGCGCGCTTCTGATCGGCACCGGTCTTGCCGCCGGTTTGACGCGCCTGCCGGTGGTGTTGATTTTATGCGCCTCAGGCGGCATCAGCGCCCTGCTTCGGTGGCGATGGCGCGTGGTGGAAGAACGGACGACGCCGCGATGAACCTGCCCGTCCTGTTCTTCCTGATGCTCAAGGCGTCGCTGTTCTCCACCAGTGGAACCGGCAACGTTCCGAGCCTTCATGACGACCTGCTGGCGCGCGGCTGGGCGACTGAACGGCAGTTCGCCGAGGCGCTCGCCGTCGGGCAGGTGTCGCCGGGACCGAGCGGGCTGTGGGTCATCAGTCTGGGCTATCTGGTCGGGGGGATGCGCGGGGCGCTGCTGGCCCTGGTCGCCATCGTTTTGCCGCCGCTGCTCATTTTGCCGGTGGAGCGGCTGTACCGGCACGCTCAGGAACACCCGGCGATGGAGGGCTTCGTGCGCGGGATGAGTCTGGCGGTGGTCGGCACGTTCGTGGTCGTGCTCATTGACCTGCTGCGGGGCGCGGGGCCGGAGATGAGCAGCGTGCTTATCGTTCTCGGCAGTATGGCGCTGGGAGCGACCCGGCGCGTGCCGGTGGTTCTGACGCTCGCGCTGGGCGCGCTGGTCGGAATCATCGCCTACGGGTGAAAAGGCTTGCTGCCGCTTCTCTTATGCTGGATCAAGTAACCACTATCTTTGCAAGTGTCCTGTCGCCGATTCTGTTCATTATCGCGATGGGCGCGCTGGTGCAGCGGTTCCACCCGATCAACATCGCCACCCTGTCCAAGCTTCAAATCTATCTATTCGTGCCGACGTTTTTGTTCGTGCGCTTTTTCGAAAGCGGGCTGAGCGCGCGGGCGATGGCGGGAATCGCCGGGGCCGTTCTGCTGGCGAAGATCGCGCTCGCGCTGCCGCTCTGGTGGGCGCTGAAGCGTCTCCAGGTCCACCGGAACACCAGCGCCGTGGTCATACTTTCCGCCGTTATCTTCAACGCAGGCAATTTCGGCATTCCGCTGGCGGAGCGGGCCTTTGGCACAGCGGGCGGCGCGGTGCAGGCGCTGGTGGTGACGCTGAGCAACCTGACGCTGTGGGGTGTCGGTTATGTGCTGATGGCGGCGCTTTCGGGCAGCAGCAAAGACGTTATCCTGGGCTACTTCCGGCTGCCGACACTGTATGTGGTGGCGACGGCGCTGCTGCTGCGCGGGCTGAACGTCACGCTGCCCAATCCCCTTTCCTACTCGCTGCACCTAATCGCCGATGGGCTGGTGCCGCTCGCGCTGGTGACGCTTGGCGCGCAGCTTGCGCAGCAGGCGCGCTGGCCCCGGTGGCGCATCATCGTCCCGCTGCTGTTTTTGAAGCTGCTCATCATGCCCGTGATAATGGCGGGTATCGTCTGGGCGCTGGGATTATGGCCCTGGCCGGGCGCGATGCTGATCGTCGCCGCCGCCGCCCCGACCGCCGTCAACACGCTGCTGCTGACTATCGAGCAGAAAGGCGATGCCGAGCTTGCCGCCGACTGCGTCTTCTGGACAACTCTGCTGTCCGCCGTCACCGTCACCCTGGTTCTGGCCGTCGTCAAGGTGCTGGGCGGCGGCCCGCCCGGCGGCGGCTGAAGCAGGATTCGGCGAAGCGGCGAGGAATTGAAACCTGTGCGACGGCTCATTGATATTGAAGATGAGGCGTCCGACACGCCTCTTTTATCATGGCAGGCAAACTCGGCGCAATAAACAAGCGCCAGGGGTTCCCAGCCGTCATCGAAGGCAGGTCAAGGACACCAACATTCCAACGAAGGAAGGTCACTATGCGAATTGGCTACCGTAAAACTCGATGGGCACGGCAAGGGCTGCTGCTTCTTGCTGCGGTTGTTTTGAGCGCGACTCTGCTCGCCCCGGATGCTCAGGGCGGGCAGGAAGCAGCGAAGCCCGGTGATGAGCGGCTTCAAAAAAAGATAACGGTGCGAGCCGTAGACCTGCCGCTTGAGACGGTTCTCGAACAGGTCAGCAGGCAGTCCGGCGTGTCGCTGCGGATGGCGCGGGATTATGAAGACCGTCCCATAACCCTGCGCGTGAAAGACCTCCCGCTGCGCGATTTCATGGACGCAGTGACGGCGCTGTACCGTGATCTCTGGACGCGCCAGGGAAACGCAGAGAAGACCGCCTATGTGCTGGAGGCGTCGGCGGCGCGCCGGAACCGACAGCGTGCGCTTCTGGAGGCCCAGAAGCGTCTATTGCAGACGGAGCTTATGGAAACGGCTCGTGATCGCGCCGCCAACGGCGTGCCCGCGAGCAAGCTGGAAGGTTTAGAACCCGGCGAGAGGGACAAGGTCTCAAAGGGGGTTCAGGGGGTAGGGGCCGTATTGTCCCAGCTACCGGCGGAGACGGTTGCCCGTCTACTCGCGGGGGAGCCGCTGCGCTTTCCGATGCTGGACACGCCGGGAAAGCTGGGAGAGGCGTTTACGAGCTTTGCCGACACGTTTTTGAAAGGATGGTCGCCGGAGGCACGCGCTGAATCCTGGGTGGAGTTCCACGCCGCGCCGTACACCCTGGAACGGTTCGGCCTTAAGGGAGTGCCCCTGCGCGTATTGGGGTTCGGCGTCGGTAATCAGCACGGAGCAGGTTATGCTTCCACCTATCGTCTGGGAGTGGACCCCGAAACGTTCGGCAAGAAATTACAGCAGGAAACGGCGCGATTGCGGCGCGGCGAGGAGCAGGACGCCGAGGAGCGGCGCAGGATAGGCGGGGCGGCGCTGCTGGAGCGGGTTGTTCCCAGCCGGAAGGAGTTCTCCGCAGGCGCGCCGATCACCCGCTCCGCACTGCTGGTCGCGCTGGCCGACGCCCTCGACCTGAACCTGATCAGCGACTCCCACACCAAATCGCCCGAACCCGCCCCGCTCCTTGCCGGAAAGACCGTGGAACAGGCTCTCGATGCCGTCTGCGATCTGCACGCCTGCTACTGGCGCATTGCCTCCCCTTCCACGATCCTGGTGCGCAGCCGCTATTGGTGGCAGGACGATCTGGCCGAACCGCCCGCGACTGCCGTGGTTCGCTGGGATTCCCGGCTTGAAAGCGAAGGCGTTCTTCCCCTGGAAGAGGCGCTCCAGATGGCGCTCCTTTCGCAGGACCAGCAGAACCGGCTGGCGGTGAAAGTGCCGGAGGCGCGCACGGCATTCAAAGACTGGCTGCGCTTCTACGCCAGCCTGACAAAGGGGCAGCGGCAGGCCGCGCGCTCGAAGAACGGCGTGCCTTTCTGGCAGATACCCGAAGCGCAGCGTCGCCTGGTTCTCCAGAACTCTTCTCGCCGGAACAACATGGCCTACGAGAGGACTGTTCTGGAGGCGGCGGCAATGCTAAAAATTACGGAAGAGACCGAGGCGAAGGTACTCTATGGGGTCGCGGAGAAGACGTTCCCACGGGTATTGACGTTCCACACTGAGCCGGTGCCGGACATGCCGGGACAGGCCCCAAAACGCTTGCTGGCACTTCGGGAGCGGGTCATCCTCCCATTCCGGGAGCGACCGGCCACGTCCCCAGGCCGCAAATCGGAAACCGGGAACTCTGCCGTTTCCGGCGGCGGTAATGCCGCTTCCCCAAGCAGCCGTCCGTAGGCTTCAAAAAGCGGTGTCCGCAGTCCGCATTGCGTAAAAAAAGAAGAAGCCATGACCAAGCCGGGACAAGTCAACCGGGGTAGTCATGGCTTTTCCACAAACACGTGGAGAGAAAAGGAGATCACACATCTGTAAAAGACGTAAGGTATCCGCGTTTAGTTCCCAAATTATTTTGCGAGTTTCAAAAGCCACAGGCGGTCACCGGATTCGTGGGTCTGGAGAACAGCCTATAGCGAATCATTGAGAAAATCCAGCACGCGGCGGGCGTACTCCTCGGGGGCCGTATAGATGGACATCACATGCCCCGCCCCCGGCACCTCCCAGAGGGTGGCGTTTCCCGGCGCGGCGGCAAGCAGTTCCCGCGCGTTTTCTACGCCAATCAAGCGATCTTGTGTGCCGTGGATAAGCAGAACCGGGCGCGGCGCGATTCGCGCAATCGCCTCGACCGGGGCAACCTCCGCACAGCTTGTTCCTATCAGCCGTTCGCCGATAGTCTGCGTCGGCGGAATGATACGCTTTGCCAGCGGGCCGAGTGTCAGCCGCAGTCGCCCCGCCACCGCATTATCCAGCCGTGCGAACGCCGCGTCCGACACCACCGCCCGCACCCGCATATCGTCCGCCGCTACCATCAGCGCCACGGACGCCCCCATGCTTTCCCCCAGCAGCGCAGCAGGCAGCCTCCCCAGCGCCGGGTGCGCCGATACCCAGTCCAGCGCCGCCGTCACATCCAGCGTTTCACGCCGCCCCAATGTCGCCATGCTCCCGCCGCTCCACCCGTGCGCGCGAAAGTCCAGCAGCAGCGCGGCATAGCCCGCCTGGTGCAGAAAGCGCAGATGCGGCAGCATCGTCGCGCGGTTGCCGAAATAGCCGTGGCAGACGATCACGACCCCACGCGCCTCTTTCGCGGCAGGGACATACCAGGCGGAAAGACGCAGATCGTCGCGCGTTCGCAGGCGGATGCGCTGATACGGCATGCCCAGCACGCGCGGGTTCTTCGTATGAAAGCGGCGCGGCGGGTGCGTGAACACCCAGGCCAGGGCAGCGGGCGTCAGCACACCCGCCACCACGAAGGCCGCGCCCGCCAGCCATCCCAGCGCGGCGCGCGGCGGAGCGCCGGGCAGAAGAATTCTCTGTTTCACACCGATAATTGTACCGCGCGGGAACCGGGA
>JAUJOK010000114.1 GCA_030447685.1 Armatimonadaceae bacterium | reverse complement strand
GGCTCCCCTCTCCCACCGCGAAGCGGAAACCATGGGAGAGGGGCAGGGGGTGAGGACAGTCATCGGCCCTTACAACGCGATCTCCGCGTGTACGGTGCCGCCGTCCGGGGACGGCTGAAGACGAAAGCCCAGGTTTTCGCAGATGCGCTGCATCCCCACGTTATCCGCCAGTATATCCCCCTCGATACGAGTCAGCTTCTCCCCCTTCGCTACCTGGAGCAGACGGCGCAGCAGTTCCGTACCGAGGCCACGACGCTGGTACTGATCGCCGATCAGCAGGGAAAAGCGGGCGTCGTTCGTGCCGTGCAGGCGGCTCAAACGCCCGACCGCGTAAATCTCACGCCCCGCGCCCTCGGCCACCAGCGCCATCTCCCGGTCGAAATCGCCCATGCAGATACGGTTCAGCCGCTCGTGCGCGACCCGCTGACCAAGCTGAAGCGGCTGGAAATAGCGCAGATAGACGCTGCGCTCGGACAGCGTCTCGTGGAACTTCACCAGCAGCGGCTCATCTTCGGGGCGAATGGGCCGAATCGTCACCGGCGTTCCGTCCTTGAGCATATGCGCACCGACATACTGGCTGGGGTACGGGCGAATGGCCAGCTTCGGCAGCCGCTCCTCGGTGACACCCGGCTCCTGCACGACCACGCGGGCATCAAGCGCGATCATCCTTTCCGGCGAAATTAGGAGCGGGTTAATATCAATTTCGGAAATGTAACGCTGCTCCACCACCAGGCGGCTGAAGCGCACCAGAAGCTGTTCCAGCGCGCCGATGTCAATGGGCTTGCGCCCGCGCACCCCGCGCAGCGCCGTGTAGATGCGCGTCTGCTCCATCATCCGCCGCGCCAGGGTGGAGGTCAGCGGCGGCAAAGCGAGCGCGCGGTCTTTGAACACCTCCACCAACTGCCCGCCGGTGCCAAAGAGAAGGACAGGGCCGAACTGCGGGTCCAGGCTGCTGCCGATGATTATCTCGTAGCCGTCCATGCGCACCATCGGCTGCACGGTCACGCCGTCGAAATGCCCCTCCCCGGCCCGCTCCCGCACTGACGTTTCGATCAGCCGGAACGCATCGCGAACCGCGTCTGCGTTTTTGAGGTTAAGCTGAACGCCATTGACATCGGTCTTGTGCGTGATCGTCTTCGAGTAGATTTTGACGACGACCGGGTAGCCGATCCGCTCGGCGAACTGCACCGCCTCATCCTCGCTCCCTGCGATATGCGTTTCGACGGTCGGGATGCCGTAGGCGGCCAGCACCTGCTTGGATTCCGGCTCGGTCAGCAGCGTCCGCCCCTCGCTGCGCGCACCGTCCACGATCTGCGCCGCCCGTTCTGCGTCCACGTCCGGCTCGTTCTCCCCCAGAACCGGCGTCTCGTACAAGGCGCGCAGGTTACTGCTGTACTGCCACATATAGTCGAAGACGCGCGCCGCCGTATCCGGGTACGGGAAGACGGGAATTCCCGCCGTGTTCAGAATCGTTTCGCCCGCCGTGACGCTCGCGCCGCCCATCCAGCTTGCCAGTACCGGCTTGTTCTCGATATGCGCGTAGGGCCGGAGCAGTTCGGCGGTCTGGGTCGCGTCGGTCATCGCCTGCGGCGTCAGGATCACCAGCAGGCCGTCGCTGTTCGAGTCATTGGCGGCGGTTTGCAGCGTCCTGGCATAGCGGTCCGGCCCGGCGTCGCCCAGAACGTCAATTGGGTTGCCGTGGCTCCAGTGCGCGGGCAGGAACTGGTTCAGCGTCGTTTTCGTCTCCTCGGAAAGCACCGTCAGTTCCCCGCCGCCGGTAATCAGCGCGTCGGCGGCAAGCACGGCGGGGCCGCCCGCATTGGTGACGATGGTCAGGCGCGGCCCCTGCGGGCGCGGCTGCTTGGCGAGCGCCTCGGCCATGTAAAACACATCGGCGATACTGTCCACGCGCAGCACGCCGCTGCGCTGAAAGGCCGCATCCAGCACCTCGTCGCTGCCGGTAAGGGAACCCGTATGCGACGCCGCCGCACGCGCCCCAACCTCGGTGCGCCCGGCCTTGATGACGATGATCGGCTTGGCAAGCGCCACCTCGCGCGCCACCGACAGGAACGAGCGCGCATGGCCGATGGACTCCATATAACAGACGATGCTTTCCGTGCGCGGGTCATCGCCCAGATAGTCGAGCAGATCGCCCCAGCCCACATCCAGCATCGAGCCGACCGAAACGAAGGCGGAAAAGCCGATCATCTCCCGCAAGGAAACGTCCAGCACCGCCGTCAGCAGCGCGCCGCTCTGGCTCAGGAAACCGACATTGCCGGGCCGGGCCATCGCCTGTGC
>JAUJOK010000058.1 GCA_030447685.1 Armatimonadaceae bacterium | reverse complement strand
GTGTCTTTTAGTTAGCCCCACCCCCCGGGGGGGCCCCGCCCCCCCCCACCCACGCCGCGGCGGGCGCCCCGCCCCGGCGCATACCGGGCAAAATACCGGAAAAGAGGAGGCAAGCGGTCATAAAGCGGTTTTGGTGTTTATTAACGTTTCAGCGCGGGTAACAATCAAGTGAAACGATAGCTATCACATGCAGTCGGAGACAAAAAAATGAGCACGCAAAGAGACAAAGAAATCATCCAGGCCCGTGTCGATCAGGCGGTAGCCGAAGATGTGGCCGTGGGGATGGCGGCCAAGGCGACCGAGGAGCAGATTCGCGCGGACGCTTTGGCGGCAAACAACATCCGCCAGGGTGCGCACCTGGAGCAGGTACGCGCCCAGCGTGATGCCGCCGCCGTCGGCGGGATAGTCGCCCGCAACGATGCCCGCAGCGCCTCGTTCGGGTTCTGGCTGCTGCTCGGCCTGGTGGGTATAGGACTGCTTCTGGGGGCGATCTGGTTCGCCACCCGCCCCGAGCCGTCCTCGACGACAACGGTCATCAACCGCACCACGACGTCTGACCCCGCACCGGCGAAAGCGCCCGTTGTTGCCGTACCGGTGCAGCCCGCAGCCCCGCCGCCGCCTGCCGTCGTAGAGCGGCGTGTGCCGGTGGTTGTGGAGCGCCCGGTGCCGGTTCCTGCCGCGCCGGAGCCTCGGCAGCAGCAGCAGCAGCCCGCGCCGACGATCATCGTCGAGCCGGCGCAGCCTGCTCCCAGAGGTGAGACATCGGAACCGAGCGCGTCCGGAGAGTCCGGCGGCGCATCGGGAGGTTCCGTCACCGTGGAAACGCCCGGTACGGGAAGCGGCGGCTAACCCGCCTATGAGATAGGCGCAAATAGTACGTCGGGACGAAACGCAAAGGACGCGGGCAAAGCTGCCCGCGTCCTTTGTTGTTTCTGATACCTGCTTGAACAGCATTGGTCTTCCTATCCGGCAAAACGGGCCGGAAGTCCCAGGCCCGGAACCCGCCCCGCCGGTAAAATACCCGTAAATAACCGAGGACGGAACCAGCCTGGTTTTCTCGTTCCCGGCGCATCGTCTGGCGCGGTCCTGCGATGCCAGTCCAGCAGGGCGGCAGGCTCCTCCGGGCGTACGGTGAAACCTATTACCGGTTCCGAATCCAGACCTGCATGGGGCCGGACTCGCGATTGGCCCAGGCGTAGTACGGGATGGCGGTGAGCGAAACGCTGTTGCCAGGCGTCGAGAAGGCCGGAGCGCCGACCGTGCGATACAGACGCCCCTCCCAGGCCGTGTCGGGGGGAGCAGTCTGCGCGGTTCCTCTCAGGGTGACCACGCCTCCCAGCAGGTCGGCGCGCCACTCCGGCCGCAATTCGGCGTCAGCAGGAAGCGCAAGATCATGCACATCGACGCCGAGATTGTCCGCCTGCTCGACGCAGTAAACAATCGGGCCGCGCTGAAGGGCGACATGCCCGGCGTTCTCGGCGACGCAGGGATGACATTCTATGCGGCGGACCGGCATCGGCAGACGCAGATGGATTGTGTCTCCGGGTGTCCAGGCGCGGCGAACCTCGGCATAGGTGCCGGGCGTGAGTGTCACCCCCGATGGCTCGCCCGCGACCTCCAGCGCCGCCGCTGCGCTGCCTTCTCCGCACCAGGCCGGGATTCGGAGAAAAAGAGAAAAGACGCCTTCGCCTTCCACGGTAAGTCGGACGTCGCCTTCCCACGGATAGCGCGTGTGCTGGGTAAGACCGACCGTGCGCCCCTCCGGCAGCGTAATCTGCGCAGTTCCCTCGGCGTAGAGGTGCGCGTAGATGCCCCGGTCGTCCACACTGTAGAAGTAGCCGGGCAGCGATGCCAGAAGCCGGGCGACATTGGGCGGGCAGCAGGCGCAGCCGAACCAGGGCTGGCGGCGGTGCTTGCCGTCGTCGCGTAAAGGGTTCTGGTAGAAATACGCCTGCCCATCGAGCGACAGGCCCGGCAGGACGGCGTTGTACAGCGTGTGCTCGATCAGGTCGGCGTAGCGCGCTTCGGAGGCGATGGCGAGCATCCGATGGTTCCACATCACACTGCCGATAGCGGCGCACGTCTCGGTGTAGGCGCGCTCGTTGGGCAGCTCATAGTCCTTTCCGAACGCTTCGCCTTCGTACCTCGCCCCCAGACCGCCGGTGACGTAGATGCGACGCCGAATCATGTTGTCCCACTGCCGATCCATTGCCGCTTTCAGCGCCGCCTCGCCGGTTTCCAGGCAGACGTCCGCCGCGCCGCAGTCCAGGTACACCATGCGGACGGCGTGCCCGATCATCTCATCAAGTTCGCGGAACGGTTTGTGATCCTGATGGTAGCTGCTGCCGCTGATCGCGCCGCGCCCGCGCACATCAATGAAAAACTGCGCCTGACGGAGGTATTTTGCGTCGCCGGTCACGCGATATAGCTCCACCAGCGCCATCTCGATCTCTTCGTGACCGTCTGACTGGGCGCGCTTGCCCGCCTCCTCCGGCCCAAAGACAGCGCAGATGCAGTCCGCGAGGCGGCAGGCGACATTCAGCAGGCGGTCGTCGCCGGTGGCCCGGTGGTGGGCCACGGCGGCTTGCAGGAAATGCCCGGCGCAGTAAAGCTCGTGCATGTCGCGCAGGTTGCTCCAGCGCTGCTCCGCGCGCTCCAGCATATAGTAGGTGTTCAGGTAGCCGTCGGCTTGCTGGGCAACCTCGATCTCGGTCACGACGGCGTCAACCATCGCCGCCAGGGCGGGGTCGTCGTGCGTGGCAAGCGTCCATGCCGCCGCCTCCAGCCACTTGTACACATCGGAATCGTTGAAATATATCCCCTGGAAGGGAATACCGGTCTTCTTCCCCGAAGCGCGCCGGAAGTTGTCCAGACGGCCCGTCTCCTCCAGATGGCGATACTGCGACGGCAGCGTGACGGTGCGGTTGATTTTCCGGCGCGGCTCCCAGAACGTATCGGAGAGCGTCACGGCATTGGCGGGCACCGGGCGCAGACGGGCGTGCGGGCTGCGCGACGTATCCACGACGGGGGCAGATCGATTTTGTTTCATGATACGGTTTCCCTTTGTTGGTCGAGATGAAAAGCCGCGCGCAGATACGCCAGATACACGGCGTCGTCGCACATGCCTTTGCCGGGCGAGTCGCTGACTTTGGCGACGGGCCGCCCGTTGCAGCGCACCATCTTGAGCACGATCTGAAGCGGTTCGAATTCAAAGTCATTGGTCAGGTTCGTGCCGATGCCGAACGTGGTGCGGATACGCCCGTTAAAATGCCGCGCCAGGGCCAGCGATTTGGGAATGTCCAGGGCGTCGCTGAACACCGCGCTTTTGGTGGTCGCGTCAATGCCCATTTTTTCGTAATGCGCGATCAGCTTTTCGCCCCACTCATACGGGTCGCCGGAATCGTGGCGTGCGCCGTCGTAGGCTTTGCAAAACAGGCGGTCGAAGTCGCGCAAAAAGGCGTCTATTCCTACTACATCGGACAGCGCGATTCCCAGGTCGCCGCGGTACTCCTGCATCCAGGCTTCGAGCGCGAACCGCTGAAAGTCGGGAAGGGCCGTGAACGCCTGGCACGCCTGCAAAAACTCATGCGCCATCGTTCCGTACGGCTTCAGTCCATAGGCTTTCGCCAGGGCGACATTGCTGGTGCCCACCAGAGAGCCGGGAATCTTCTCCGCGAGCGCGCCGACGGCGATCTTCTGCCATTCCCGGCTGTAGCGGCGGCGCGTGCCGAACTCCATGATATGCAGGGGCACGTCCGCTTCCCGCACCTGACGGCACTTCGTCTTCAGACGCTCGTAGCCGATGTGGCTGCGGGCGTAGGCGTTCGGCTGGGTATTGCGGAAGTAGACCTCGTTGATAATCGCCAGAACCGGCACCTCGAACAGAATCGTCTGATACCAGTTGCCTTCGATACGCAGCGTAAACGCCCTGTTCGTGCCGATCCGCACCGCCGCCGGGTCCAGCCGGTACTGCCGCAGTGAATCCACATAGCCGTTTTTCAAATAGCGGATGCTGTTCAGATAGGCCAATTCGTCGGGGGTCAGCGTCAGGCAGCAGAAGCGGTCGATCTCGGCGCGAATCTCGTCGGCATAGGGGCGCAGGTCTATGTCGGCATTGCGGCAGCGGAACGCATACTCGACGTGCGCCTGTGGAAACCGGTGCCAGACGACCTGCTGCATGGTGAATTTGTACAGGTCGGTATCGAGCAGGGATTCAATGATCATAGGGGACGTCTCAGATTCTTTGGCGATAGGGTTGGGCTGGATAGAGTATGCCTGAGTTGGCTGCGCCGCGCAATGCGTGACCCCGGCGCAGGGACACCAATCCGGCTTTCCTTCGGTCAGGGTTCTTCCTGCCGGTACCGATGCTGCCGGACGCTTTCGATGTAAGCGTCCACCTCGGCGTCCGGGAAACCCAGGCGATCCAGCCCCTGGCGCATCATCTCCGTTCCCGCCTCAAATTCCGCATGGATCACGGCGTCCGCACCCGCTGCCCGAAGGCGCGGGATGTCTATGCCACGATGCACGCGGGCGACCACGGGCAGATTCGGAGCCATCTGCTTCAAAAGACGTACGGCCATCTCCGTGATTGCCGCTTCGGGCAAAGCGACCACGGCCAGTTCCGCCTGGCCCGGCGCGGCCTGTGCCAGAACCCCCTCGGCGGTTGCATCGCCGTAGACCACGCGCACGCCGCTTTCCCGCGCGCGCGTCGCGGCGCTGGTATCGTAGTCCACGACCACATGCGGCACCTGCTTCGCCCGCAGCGCATCCGAGACGTAGCGCCCGACCCGCCCGCTGCCAAGGATGAGGACGCGGGCGTCGGAACCGGCATCTTCGTTCACCGGCATCTGCTCGTGCGACCGGTTCATGCGCCGTGCCAGCGCGGGGACGCGGTTCATTGCCTGATATAATGCACCCGCCCCGCCGGAAACAAACGGCGCGAGCAGAATAGTTATCAATGCGGACGACAGGATGACACCGGCGATCTCCGGCCCGATCAGGTTTCGCGCGCTTCCCACGGTCGCCAGCACGAAGGAGAACTCCCCGATCTGCGCCAGGCCCAGCCCCACCAGAACGACCGTGCGCCCCTGCAAGCCCAGCAGATACAGCGGCAGCATGGTGATGAGTGACTTGCCGATGAGGATAGCCAGAACGACCGCTGTAACAACAGGCCAGTTTGCCAGGACAAAGCTCGGGTCGAGCAGCATGCCTACCGAGACGAAGAAGAGCGACGCGAACACATCCCGCAGCGGTCTTACCTGGGAAAAGACCTCGTGCGCATAGGCCGATTCGGAGACCACGATACCCGCCAGAAACGCGCCCAGCGCCAGCCCCAGGCCCATCCGGTCGGCGGCGTAACCAGCCACCAGGCACAGGCAGATCACGGCGAGCAGAAACAGTTCGCGCGATCCCGTGCGGGCGACCCGGTCCAGCAGGGCGGGCACCCCGCGCGTCGCCATCAGGACCGTTACCAGCAGGAACAGCAGCGCCTTGAGCAGCGCCGTACCGACACTGCCGAGCGCGCCCGCTCTGTCGCTTCCGAACGCGGCTAAGGCGGGCAGCAGCACGATCATGAGCACCAGCGACAAATCCTGCACCACCAGGATTCCCAGCATCACGTTCCCGTGGGCCGTGCCCAGTTCGCCGCGCTCTTCCAGAACCCGCAGCATGACCGCCGTGGAGGAGAGCGACAAAGCGCAGCCCAGAAACACGCCGCCGTACACGCCCCAGCCGAAGGCGACGCCAAGCAGCAGGCCGAGCAGAATTGTGCCGCCGATCTGCGCCGCGCCGCCGACCAGCGCGGCGCGGCGCACATGGTTCAGCTCCTTGAGTGAGAACTGCACGCCGACCGCGAACATCAGCAGCGCCACGCCCAGATCGGCCACCGTGCGAACCGCCTGCTCATCGGCGATAAAGCCCGGCGTGTGCGGCCCCACGGCGATTCCCGCCAGCAGGTAGCCCACCAGCACGGGCAGATGCAGCGCGCGCGCCACCAGCCCGCCTGCGAGCGCGGCCACCAGAACCAGTCCCACCTCACCCAGAAATTCGACACCGGGGGAACCCTTCATGGGCTTGTCCGCCTCCCTTGCCTTCTTTATACCCAGGACACCGCCAGACTGCCTGAAGCCGGGGAACGATGAAAGCAGTTTGCAGGGAGTTTGAAAGCCCGTGTCGAACCGGATGCAGGCGATTATCAACCGCCGCCGCCCGCGTAGGAAGCAGTGAAAGCAGGAATGGGATCAGCTTCGTTGACACAGCCGCGGCGAACAACGCTGCCGAACCAAAGCAGACCGCGCCTGCGGGAGATGGGCCGCGCTTTTCTCGCAATCGGCGCGCTGGCCTTCGGCGGCCAGAGCGGGCTGCTCGCGCTTCTGAACCGTGATTTGGCAGAGCGGCGCGGCTGGCTGGGCGAGAAGGACATTACCGAAGCGTTCACTTATGTCCAACTGCTGCCGGGCGCGGTCGTGGTGCAGGTAGTGGCGTATCTGGGCTGGAAGCTGCGTGGCGCGCGCGGGGTCATCGTCGCGACCGTTGCCTTTCTTCTTCCCTCGTTACTGACCATGCTTGCTCTGGGCGTGGCGTATCAGCGCATCGCGTCTCTTGCGGGCGTGCGGGCGGCTTTGAACGGTCTGACGGCGGCGGTTGTGGGGCTGATCGCGGTCGCCACCTGGAAGCAGGGCCGCAAAACGATTACAGGTAACTTTGCCCTTCTTGCTGCGGTCGCGGCGTGCGCCGCCTCGCTCCAATGGCACGTCAACCCGGCGCTTCTCGTGGTGACGGCAGGACTGCTCAGCGTCGCCCGTGAAGCGTTCACCGGAAAACGCAAGCCGGAGGCGACCCGCTCATGAATTCGGATGTCGCCCTGCTGTGGACGCTGTTCTGGCAGTTCGCCGTCATCAGTCTGCTGGCGTTCGGGGGCGGGCAGGCCGTGCTGCCGCTGATCGAGCGGGTCAGCGTCGCGCAGCGCGGCTGGACGACGACCGAGGCGTTCACGTCGGGCGTCGGGTTCGGCTACATGATTCCCGGCCCGGTGACGACGATGGCGACGTTTATCGGGTATCTGGCGGGTGGGCTGCCCGGCGCGCTCGCGGCAACGCTGGGAATGTTTCTTGCTCCCACCCTTCTCGCGGCGTTCGCGGCGGCGGGTGTCGAGCGCCTTGCGGACAACCGCTGGATTCGCGCCTTTGGCGCGGGAGCGGCCCCTGCCGTGGTCGGTCTGCTTGTCGCCACGTTCTGGAACATCGCCCGCCACACCGTCACCTCCTGGCCCACGGGTCTTATTGCGCTCGCCGCGCTGCTGCTGGTGGCGCGCACCAAAATACAGCCGCTGTGGCTGCTGCTGGGCGGCGCGGCCCTCGGCGGGGCGGCATCGGCTCTGGGCAGTTAAGAAGTGACTATTACGAGCGCATGTGCGATGTGATTCCCGGGCAGTTACGCCTCCGAACACGTCTTTCGACAAAGTATAATTGGTGGTATGGACTCCCTGCACGACCTGTTCTTGACCTCACTGCCCGATTTCGCGGCAGTGGACGACGGCGGCCCTCCCCTGAACGAGCAGATGATCGTACAAGCGGAGGAAAGACTTGGGTACAAGCTGCCCAGCAGTTATGTTGCGGTCCTGCGGCAGCAAAACGGCGGCCTGCTGCGCCGTTGTCACTTCCGCCCCCGCGCACCTCGCGCCGATAGCCTGAGCGAGTTCTGGGTTCACAGCTTCTATGGCATTGGCGGAGAGGAAGGAATAGATGCTCCTGGCCCTGCTTTTTCACCTTCCTATGCAAGTATGTGCATCAGTGAATACCTGATCGAGATGTGGAACTCCCCGAACGTCGGCGTAGTGATCTTCTGGGGAGGGCACGCGGGCTACCTGCTCGACTATAGCCACTGCGGGCGCACAGGCGAGCCAGAGGTGATCTATGTGTACGCGGAGTGTTCCCCCAAGACAGAGGTGTTCTTTGTCGCGCCTACCTTCGGGGAGTTCTGCGAAGGGCTTTCCGAGTACAGAACGGACGGTACGAAGGTGTGGGACTGACTGTGACAGTGCTTAGCCCGCCCTACACCTGAGAAAGCATAAGTCGCTCAAGCTGGGAATTCCAGCCTGCCTTCACCCAAAGATTCACTGGCTGCTCGCACAATGGGTACACTGTGTCTACGTTGCCGCCGCAACGTTAGGAGAATGGTTAATGCGAATGCCCCCTCCCGTCGCCCTAACAGGCGACCCCGACGAGAGAAACCGCTTCAGTGACAAGTTCACCCTCGGCTCCCTTACAACCATCACGCTCTGCCATGACTATATCTGCCCGTGGTGCTGGGTCGGCTTCCTCCATGCGCGCCGCCTGAACGAAGAATACGGCGTCACTTTCGACTGGTGCGGTTTCGAGCTGATACCGCCGGGTATGGACTACACGCCTGCCCCACCCCGACCTGCCGATCCCAACGCGCCGCCGCGCCCGCCAGGGCGCTTCGATCAGTTTTTGCTGGACGAGAACCTGGAGATGCCGTCGCCGCGCCCCGCGTTCGTTCGCTCGCACGCAGCCCTGTTAGGCGCGGAGTTCGCGCAGGCCGAGGGCCGCTTCGATGCCTATAACGAGGCCGTGTACCGCGCTTATTGGGAGCGGCGGGAAGACATTTCCGATCTGACGGTGCTGGAGAAGCTGGCGGAAGAAGCGGGTCTGCCCGGCGCGGCGCTGGTAGAGGCGATACGCTCAGAACAGCAGGCAGAGAACATCGTTCCTTTCGATGACGAGGCGTATGCGCTGGGCATCCGACACGTTCCGACGTTCCTGTTTGGCGCGGAGGAGAAGCTGGCCGAGGCGAACTACAGCGATCTGGCGCACGCCACGGAACGATTTCTCTTTCGGGCGAAGCGGCTGAAAGGAAAGCAATGAGGCTGGCACGGCTTGCGGTGGACGGCACGCCTACGTACGGCGTTCATGGAGAAGAGGGAACCGTTTACGATTTGCCCCGGATGCTCAGCGCTCTGGGCGAACTGCGCGGGCAGGCTATCGAACCGCCGCGCACGCTGCTGGACGCGGCGATGGCCGGGCCGCACCTTGCCGACCTGCTCGGCGAGGCGACGCGCGTTCTGGCACGATATGAACTATTGGCGCGCTTCGCGCTGCCCCCGGATGCGCGGCTGCTGGCCCCGCTGCCGCGCCCGACCCGCATACTTGCTATCGGGCGTAACTACGCGGAACACGCCAAAGAATCGGGCGCGGAGGTTTTCGAGGAGCCGATAGTTTTTTTGAAGGCGTCTACGTCGGTTATCGGCCCCGACGTTCCCATTGAGGTGCCGGAGTGGGCAGGCCGTGTGGACTACGAAGGCGAGCTTCTTGTGGTTCTGGGGCGCGGCGGCAAGAACGTACCGGAAACGGACGCGATGAATCTGGTCGCGGGCTACACGATCTTTAACGACGTGACCGCGCGCGAGCTTCAGCGGGCCGACCAGGCGCGCAAGCATCCCTGGTTCCGCTCTAAAAGCATGGACACGTTCGGGCCGATGGGGCCATATCTGGTGACGGCGGATGAGGTGCCCGACCCGCACGCGCTCCGCATCTTCCTTTCGGTGAACGGCCAGGTACGCCAGGACGACACTACCGCGTCAATGATCTACCGCATCCCGACGCTGATCGCGTTCTTATCGAAGTTTTTCGCGCTGGAGCCGGGCGACGTGATCGCCACGGGCACGCCGTCGGGCATCGGCGCGCTCACGCCCGGCGATACGGTCGAGGTGAGCGTCGAGGGGCTGGGGACGCTTCGCAACCCGGTTGTCGCCGCCGCCGCGTAGATTCGCGGCGCAGCCGATGCAGCACGCTCACTCATCGTCCTCGGCAGGAATAAGCCTTGCCTGGGCACTGTGGCGGACATAAAGGACGCTTACCGTATCCCCTTCAATGGTGAAGAGAATGCGGTAAACCCCGCTGCTGCGCTTGCCATAAAGAAGCTGCCTTATTTCGGCAGGAAAATAGGGGTCTTCTGGCGCAAGCGGGCAGCGGGTCGAGATACATGCCTGCGCGCCACTCCTAAGTTTGATTTACGGTCAGCCCGATGGCGATAGGCTGTGGTTATGACTACCTCTACCTACCCCACCGAACCGAGGGCATTGAATCGTTTGCTTGAAACGCCGTGGCATGCTAAACGAAATGCCCTGCTGTACCTGCTGGTGGGCGGCATCGCGTGGCGACTGCTGCCCCGAGAGTTGGCAGAGCCTACTTTGGCAGATGGCGCGACGACGGCACGTGGAACGCATTCCTGCCACAGGTACGGCAAAAAGCAGGGCGGCACAAGCATCCCACAGCCGGGGCGCTGGACAGCGCCAAGACCACGCAGGTAGCAGTTATGACAGCGGCAAACAGATCAAGGGGCGCAAGCGGCACCTGCTGGTCGATACTTTGGGTCTGGTGCTGGCAGTGGCAGTCACCGCCGCCTCGGTGTCCGATCCGGCAGGAGCGCGTCTGTTGTTTCGTCGCCTGAGCGGGTCGTGCAAGAAACTGCGCCGCATCTGGGTAGATGGCACCTATAGAGGTCAGTTGCTGGTCTGGGTAGTGGCGCATTTTCAGTTTGTGCTCACGCCGGTGAAGAGGAGCAGAAAGGCTTTGTGCTGGCCGCATCGTTGGATTGTGGAGCGCACCTTTGCCTGGCTGTGTTGTTGTCGGCGTCTCAGATTATGAAGTGTTGCCCCAGAGCAGCGAGGCGATGATCTACCTGGCGATGATTCGGCTCATGCTGCGAAGATTGGCGAGAAACTGAGAATTTTCAAACCGTCTCTTAGCCGCTTCCGGCGCTCGCCCGCTTCCAGTGAAAAGCCCCCTCAATGCCCATGACGTCGGGCTGGATAATGACACGGTAGGCATCAGCCGGAGCCGCCGAATTTGGCTTCAAGCTCAGTGAATACCTCTTCGGCGGGCCGTCCTCACCGCGCTTCATTTGCTCTAACCCCGGCGAACGCCCTCGATGGCTTCAGCACGCTCGATCGCATGGCCTGATAGCTCTCTGCGTCCTGAATAACGAACTCAGCTTTTCCGTTGACCGTGAGTACCACCGGCTGCCCGGTCTCTTTCATCTGCCGGGCAAACTCGCTTGTCTTGCGCTTGAAGTCAGTAAGCGGGTGAATGTCTCGGCGGTTGATCATGGTTAGCCTCATATAAGCATAGTATTTGGTGCTTAAAATATGCTACCTCAGGTAAGGCGAAAAATCAAAGGAAACGGTATTTTCGACGTTCGTAGACGAAGATCGCGGAAAAGGGAGGAGCGTCAGGACGCGGTGGCTTTTCTCCCCTCTCCTTCCCTGGTCATCGTCACACCGTTCGGTGTGACGATGGTTCAAAAGGTAAACATTTGCTTGACATGAAACGAAAGTTTGCTATACGTTTACCGTAGACTACCCTCCCGGAGAAGAGCCGCCGCCGCCGCCGCAACAGTTATCACTATGGAAGCAGATACGACCTACGAATTTCGCTGGGATGTCGAGGTGCCCGGAACCGAGCGCCGCTATGGGCAGAAGTTCATGAAGCAGTGGAAACGGGTGCTTCAGGCGCAGAAAATGGCGCTGGTATCGAGCAAGCTGTCGCCGCGCGAGGCCCGCTTCCAGTTGTGCGTGGCGGACGGCATTCAGCCGCCGGAAGTGTCCGCGTGCGAGGCCGAGGTGGCGGACGCGCTTTCCCATCTGCGCTGGGAAGCGGGCGCGTCCCAGAGCCATATCCATTCCGATGCGGCGGATCGAAGGGCGTCGGGCTTTCAGGGAGTGCGTGTCTGGATGACGTTCGCGCGTCAGGACGTGGAAAGCGTTCTGGCGAAAAAACTGAAGATTTGACGCGGCGAGGAGAGACGGACATGGCGAGCAGGATGTGGAAGGACGGAACGCGGCGCGGAATCGTTTATGTGGAGGGACGGGACACGGCGGAAAGGGTGATGGCAAAGCAGCCCGCAGGCAGTGCGCCCGCTCGGCGACGCCCAGCGGCGGCGGCGGCGCAGGCTCCCGCCGAAACGTTTTTGGAAGGGGCGATGGCCGTGTATTTGGACCGGCGGGGTCGAATACGGGGCGGGAGGCATCCAATGCCGTCCTGCCCCGCTATTTTTACGGGTGCCGGAAACTGCCGGGCAGGACGGCGTAGGGTATAGTATAGGGGAAAGGAGAGCGCCCCGTGACCTACGTCCCCGCTGACCCTTCCGCGCCGCAGCCGGACGCCTCTGAGCCGCAGGTCATTGACAACGCTTCCTCATCCCCGCCTGATTCACCCACCGCGAAATCTTCCCGAGGCAGGCTGGATTATCTGGAAGAGATGGTTGCAGTCGCAACCGCCGTCAATGCCACGCTCGATCTGGAAAAGGTGCTGAATCTGCTGGTTGAGAAGGCGCTCGAACTGCTTCATGTGCCCGCCGCTTCGGTGGTCCTGGTGGAAGACGGACAGCAAGTGCGCCTGCGCGCCGCGAAGGGGCTTTCCGCCGCCTATGTGGAATCACAGCGCAGGCCGCTGGAGGGCAGTATCTCCGGGCGCGCGCTCACTGAGGGCCGCATCTTCGCCGCCTGGGACATCCGCCAGAGCGCCGACCCGGCAACGGCAGGCGCAGCCGCGCGGGAAGGCATCGTATCCGTCGCCTGCGCTCCCATGTTCGCGGCGGGCAGGCCCGTAGGCGCACTCAACCTGTACTGCCGCGACCCCTACTGCTTTTCCGAAGATCAGTTCCATGTGCTGTCGCTGCTGGCCGCGCAGGGAGCGATAGCGGTCACCAATGCGCGCCTGTACCGGCAGAGCCGCGCCCATGCCGCCGAGATACGCGCCTCCTTTCAGCGGGTCGGTGCGGCGCTCGCCTCGTCGCTGGACAGTGGGCAGACACTGAAGCTGATCGTGCAGCTTGCGGGCGAGATGACGCGCGCCGAAGGCGGGGCGATGTTCATGCCGGACGGAGATGGCGAGCATGAGCGGGGTGAGCTGTTTCTCGCCGCCGCGCGCGGGCTTCACCGGCGCTCCATCCGTCTGTTTCGCCGCGTTCGACTGTCGTCGCTGGCGGCCCGCGCGCTGAACGAACGCAAAGTGGTGGTGGTCACGGACACGCGGCGTCACCCGGACGTGCCCTTTCCGTCACTGCGCCACGCCGCGCCGGACGGGGCGGAAGCCGAGCCGCGCCCGGTACGCTCGGCGGTGTATGTGCCGGTGATCGTAGGCGAGCGCCCGGTCGGTATTCTGGAGCAATACGCCGCCGAGCCGAATCACTTCGACCGAAACGATGTGCAGCTTCTGGAATCGTTCGCACTGCAGGCCGCCGTCGCCATCGAAAACGCCCGCCTCTACGCGCAGGAGCACAAAGTCGTCCAGACGCTCCAGCAGGCGTTTCTGCCGGAGCTTCCCGACAGCGTGAGCGGATTTCAGATCGGACGTATCTATGCCGCCGCGAACGAAGCGGCGGCGGTCGGCGGCGACACCTACGACCTGTTCAAGCTGCCCGACGGGCGTATCGCCGTTCTAATGGCGGACGTGTGCGGCAAGGGCACCTATGCAGCGACGCTGACGGTCATGGCCAAGTATACCGCCCGCGCCTACGCCCTGGAGGACCCCGAACCGCCCCGCGTTCTGGCCCGCCTGAACGACGCCCTGTACGCACAGACCGATGACTTTACCTTTCTGACCGTCTGCTACGCGCTGCTCGATCCGGCTTCGCGCCAGGTTCGCGTCGCCTGCGCCGCCCACCCACCCGCGCTGTTCTGCCGCACCCGTGAACGGGTCTGCGCGCCTTTATCCAACGAGCCGGGCGTAATGGCGGGCATTCGGGTCGGCGAAGAATATGCCTCCGTCGCCGACGTCTTTCAAACCGGCGACATTCTGGTACTCTACACCGACGGCGTCACGGAAGCGCGCAAGCGCAAGACCCTGTTCGAGGTAGACCGTCTGTGCCGGGTTGTCGAGGCCAATAGGACGAGCAGCGCGCAGGAGATCGCCGCCGCAATATACGATGCCGTGCTTACCTACACCGGCGGCAACCTGACCGATGACATCGCCCTGCTCGTGCTCAAAGCCCAATAGTGCCCCCGGCAGGAAGACGAAAAGAAAGGGCAGCAGACATGACTGCCTGCTGCCCTTTCTTCGCTGATGTCGCGGTTAACGCGCGTACGACTACCGGCGCTGGTCCGCCGGATCGCCGTAAGGGTCCTGGCTGGCCGGAAGGATGTTTTGATCCGTCCCCTCGTCGGCGGGATCGCCGTAGGGGTCCATTGACGCCGGAAGAACCTCCTGCCCCTGGTACTGATCCAGATGCGGGCGCGCATACGAATCGTCGATCTCCTGACCGCTGGCCCCGGCGTGCTGCCGGAACATCCCGGCCACTTCACCTAAAAAGCCGCCGGTATCCACGTCCTGAACCGGGCCGGTTCGGTCGGAAATTGCACGGGTTACTGCCCCGAAAAGCTGACTTAAATCCATTGTCTGGTACTCCTCATTTCTAATAGCGTCGTGGGCCGGGCGGAAGATTGCCACCAGCGCCCATGCGCCCGCCGCCGGAGGTGGAATAGGAGTTCTCAAGCAGGCTCTCGTCGAACTGCTCGAAGGACTCCGTCCGCGCGCCCCGGGGAACAGACGGGGCCGGGCCGCGATACCGGTTGTAATCCGGCGCGTAGCGGCGCACCTCCTCTGCCGGCACCTGGATACCACGTGTCGGTGCGGTCAGCCACACCGGGCGTCCGTTGGGATCCCGGTAGTAGATGCCGCCGTTCCGGGAGCGATACAGTTGGGGCATCCTTCGCGCCGTCGTCATGCCGCTGGCGGTCTGGTTCGTCCGGTTCAGGGATGCCTGCCGCTCCGCCTGCTGCCGCTTGGTCTGGTGCTTCTTATACAGATAATACGCCAGCGCCGCGCCCGCAAGCAGCACCAGCTTCTTTTTGGTGCTCATTCCCTGCCGAACGGGCGTCTGCCGACGATTGCCGAAAACCTGCGCCGAAGCAGCCGTGGGCACCACCGCCAGGGGCAGGGTGAGGCACAGGGCCACCGCCATCGCCGTATGCTGTCGGCGTTTCTGCTCATTCCACCATCTCATAGATTCTTTCTCCTGATTCGCTTCGCAGCGCGCACCGCTGTATTTCCCGACTCTGAATCACCGCGCGCCGCTCCGTCAGACTTTACCCGCGCCCGCCCCTCGTCAACCGCTGAGTCTGTTGACTGCCTCCGGCGGGTCCTGGTACCGTGACCAAGCATTGTAGAAACCTGCTGCACGTCCTATCGGCTTAGTGGGCAGGGATTCGGCACTACAGAGTTATAATGAGTATACTATGACCGTTATTACACTCCCGCCCGATATTGAGGGGCCACTGGCTGAAGAAGCCCGCAGACAGGGAACGACGCCGGAACTGCTTGCGCTGGACAGTCTGCGGGAGCGGTTCGCGCCTTCCTCCGTCACGGAAGCCGCGCCGGAAGAATCGGAAAAAGAAGGTACGCTGGCAGACTTTCTTTCGGGTTATATCGGCGTTCTTCACAGCAGTGAGCATGTCGCAGGCGGCGCGCGTATGTCGGAAGACAGCGGGAAGAAGTTCGCTGCGGGAATGGTCAAGAGACGGCAGGAACGGCGTCTGTGACCCTTACCGATACCGGCCCGCTTGTTGCTTTATTGGATGCCGACGATACCCATCATACCGCCTGTCTCACCGCATCCCTTCGCTTGCCGCGCGCTCCCTTGCTGACGACCTGGCCCTGTTTCACGGAAGCCATGTATCTGCTCGGGGAAGTAGGCGGCCATCGCTATCAGGCAAGCCTGTGGCAAATGCGGACGGCAGGGCGGCTTGTTCTGCGCGATCTGACACCTGCCGATGCAGATCGCATGGATGCTCTTATGGAGCAGTATTCGGACACGCCGATGGATTTAGCCGATGCATCACTTATAGCGGCTGCCGAAAGCGGCTCCTTCCGCCGTATCTTCGCGGTGGATAATGACTTCTATATTTATCGTCTTTTTGATGGGTCGGCACTGGAGGCCATTCGATAGGCAATACCGCCTGAAGCCCGATTGCTCCTGCCGGGTTTTCTTGACAATCGTTGTTAGGCTATGGCATACTGGAAAGGGAAATCCGGCTGCCGTTTCTTTCTATCCACGCGGCTATGAAAGGCGAGTTGATGGCTAAAGTCACAGTCTTCGTCACACTCAAGCCGACACTGCTTGACACGCAGGGACGGACAGTTGAGAACGCGGTTCACCACCTGGGCTATTCGGATGTGACCGATGTCCGTATCGGCAAGGTGATTGAGATGGACGTTGCCGCCGACAGCGCGGAAGCCGCCCGAAGCCGCGCCGCCGCCTTGTGCGACAAACTCCTTGCCAACCCCGTCACCGAATCGTACCGCATCGAGGTAGACGGATGAACAGCGCCCCTCCTGCTCCGCCTGCGCCGCCACGTATCGGCGTTGTCGTTTTCCCCGGCTCTAACTGCGATACGGATGCGGGCAATGCCGTTGAGCAGACGCTGGGCGGCGAGGCGTCCTATTTGTGGCACGCGGACAAAGACCTGGAAAATGTGGACGCCGTTATCGTGCCCGGTGGCTTCTCCTACGGCGATGCGCTGCGCGCCGGGGCCATCGCCCGCTTCGCCCCGATCATGGAACCGGTGGCGCGATTCACAGCGGACGGCGGGCTGGTTCTGGGAATCTGCAACGGCTTCCAGATTCTTTGCGAAGCCGGGCTGCTGCCGGGAGCGCTGGCACGCAATGAGGGCCTGCGCTTTGTCTGCCGTCAGGTGTATCTGCGCGTGGAAAACACCGACACGCCCTTCACCTCGCACTACCGTCCGGGCCAGGTGCTGCGAATCCCCACGGCCCACGGCGAGGGGCGCTTCACCTGCGACGATGCCGTTTACGACCGACTGATTGGCGAGAATGCGGTTGTCTTTCGCTACTGTGATGCGGACGGGCGCAGCACGCCGGAAGCGAACCCGAACGGTTCGCGCGACCATATCGCGGGAATCGTTGGCGGGCCGCAGCGCAATGTGCTTGGCATGATGCCCCACCCGGAGCGCGCCGCCTGCGCCTGGCTCGGCTCCGAGGACGGCGTCGGTCTGTTCGAATCTCTGGGCGCGGCGCTGCTCGACGGCAAGCGCGCGGCCTTCGCCGCCCAGCGCGCCGCGCCCGCGCCCGTTTGAAAGTCGAGGAAGTCACATGAACATGATGAATGCCCTGGCCACCGTTCCCCTGTTTTCGGAACTCACCCCCGATCAACTGGGAATGATAGCCGTCTACCTGCGCCGCCGCTCGTTCGAGGAGCGCGAGGTGATCGTGCGGCGCGATACCCCCGGTGACGCACTGTATATTCTGATTTCCGGCAAGGTCAAGGTCTGCTACCCGGATGACGAGGGCGAAACGATCATCACCGTGCTTTCGGAGGGGGACTTTTTCGGCGAACTTTCCGTATTGGATGGAGAAGGTCGCTCGGCGGACGTGGTCGCCCTGGAACCCACGGTGGCTCTGATGCTTGCCGCCGAAGATGTTCATGCGAGCATCGTCGCCTTTCCGTCCATCGCCATCGCGCTGCTGCGGGAACTGGCCGGGCGGCTGCGGCGTTCCACGGAATGGATACACTCGCTTTCATGCCAGGACGTGTACGGGCGCATTGCGGCGCAGCTATTGCACCTGTCGGAGATGCTTGGTGTGGACGCGCCGGAGGGCGGCGGACGGCTGATCCGGCTGCGCTTGACCCAGAACGATCTGGCAAGTCTGGTCGGGGCGTCGCGTGAAAGCGTCAACAAAGCGATGGGCTATTTCAAGTCCAAAAACTATATCAGCGTGGACGGCTTGCATCAGATCACCGTTTACGACCGCGATGCCCTGCAAAAGCGCTGCCAGTAGTCGGCACAAGGGTTGAATTGAAGCGAAAAGCGAACGGCGGAGTCGAATAGAAAGGGGACGTTGATGATGTTTTCTAACCTGTCATGCGGCGCGACGCTGGCGCTCCTTTCGGCTTTGCCGATGGCGGCCACCGGCGATGAGCCGTCCGGGGCGAAGCCGACTGATGCTCCGCCCCCGGCAGCAAAACCGACCGAGCAGCCGAAACCGCGTCTTTTTGTCGTTCCCGCGCCGCAAGCCGGAACGGGCCGCCGTGATCTGCTGTACCGGGGTGAGAAGGCCGGGCCGTATCATGCCATCTATCTTCGGGGGGTGCCGCCGGGCGTGCGTATCACGGGAGTGACGCCGCCGCCGCTGATATCGGAGCCGCAGACCCGTCTCGTAGCCCCGAAAGGGAAAGCCAGCGCTCCCCGTATCATAATCGTAAATCAAGGAGAAAAGAAGTGAAAGCAGCAACGCGGCGCGCGGTCGCAGTCGCCTTAGCCGGAGGAACGGCAGCCATTACCCTTTTCACGGCAGCGCCGGCTTCGGCGCAAAGGGGTGAGGGCCGTCAACGGTCTACGCCGGATAGGCTTCCCTCGTCGTCGGGGTCACGCATCTCTTCGCCGGAGCGACGCGCCTCCGTGCCGGAGAGAACCTCTTCCTCGCCGGAGCAGCGAAGCTCGCGGTCCTTCCCGGACCGGCAGCGCTCCTCGCTGCCTTCGTCGCTGGGGCAGCAGCGGCAGACGGAGATGCGGAGGAACGATTCTTATTTCCAATCCACGCCCAGGGCTTCGCAGTACAACTCGGGCAGTATGGGCGACCCGGCGGCCTATGCGTTCGACCAGCTGAGGCGCGCCCGCAGCCCCACAGTACAACTCGGGCAGTATGGGCGACCCGGCGGCCTATGCGTTCGACCAGCTGCGGCGCGCCCGCAGGCCCGGCGACATCATGCAGGATCGGCCCGACAGCTATCCTTCCACCCTGCCGCAACGAAGCAATCCATCGGTCGGACTGCCGCCCAAGCCCGGCAGTATCAATGTGCCGCGCCGCCTGCCCCGTGATCGGGACAGCGATTATTATAACGGCGGGCATCATGACCATTATGACCGAGGGCATCATGGGCACCGCTACGACCGGGGCCGCGACACGGTGGTCATCATCGGGGGCGGCAACAGCGGTTTCTGTTTTAACGGCTATGTGTCCACCTATCATCCGCGCCTGACCGTGTATTCGCCGTTCAGTATCTATAGCTGCCCGGCCTATATTCGCACGGACTGCGTGGTAAACACCTACTATCCGTACCAGTACGGTCGGGAAACCTTCGTGTTCCTGCCGTACTCGGACAACGACACCTATTATCGGAGCAACGTGCGCCGGGGACAGGCGCTGCGGGCGGCCCTGAACGACCTGATTCGTTTCTGGGAAGACAACGATGCGCGCGCCCTGCGTGAGCACGTTTCGCCCGATCTTTCCATTGGTGTGTTTCAGGACGAGAAGTACGCCTTTTCACTGCGGCGCAATGACTTCCTGGACCTGTCTGCCGACGCGCTGAACCGGGTGACGACACTTTCGTTCCGCTTCGACTCGGTGCGCGACCGCTCCGACGGCCTGGTGAACGTCTATGCGACGCATCTGTACCGTGTGCGCGGCGAGCGCCAAACCCGCACCGCCGGTGTGCGCTACACGCTGCTCTACTTGAACGGCGAATGGTATGTGAGCGCGATTTCGCATACGACCGACATCGCTCGTTGACTTTATCCCCCTTCTTTGGGGATTGCCTGCCGCCCGGAACGGGTAAGGAGGCAGGGGAATGCAGATGCCAACCGCCCCGGCTTTTTGCCGGGGTTCTTTTTTAGTAGGAGGTACGACGTCTCGTGCAATACCGTTGTTTTGCGCGGCCTGGAGGGGGACGATGGGGTCTTCTTTCCGCTTCCGGCGCGGCAGCGTCTCTTTTCTTATCGGTCCTGACCCCGGCCCCGGTCCGGGCGCAGATGCCGGTGCGCGCCCTGCTTACCCGCCCCCTGACCGCCGCAGCAGCGCCCACGGCAGCGGATGCTTTACGTTTCAGCGTCTACGGTGACGGCTCCGGCGCGCGCATTCAGCCCCGGCTTATGGCACTGGGCGCGGGGCAGGATGTGGGAGACGGTTTCGCCGCGCCCGCGATTCGGCTCGATTTCAAGGGCTGGAAAACCGTTATCGTTCCCCTGAGCGATTTCACCTTCCACTCCGAGCATAATCCCGATGCGGTCGCCCGCCCGCTTGCCGCCCCGGACACCGTGCAGTTCGCTGTGACGGCGGATGCAGCCCGTATCTTCATCGATGACCTGGCCTGGACGACCGCGGGAGCCGCGCCCACCGATGCGCCGCTTCAGATGATCGATGACTTTGAGCGCGCCCCGGCTCCCTGGCGGGTTTCCGGCACCTATGAACAGATACGCGCCGCCACGCTCAGCAGGAACAGCCTGCCGACATTCGTGAAAAGCGGCGGCGGCTCCCTTGTGGTGCAGGTGCGCTCCCGAGCCATAGTGGACAAGCAGCTTCACGGCACGGCCCTGAACGCCCGGTTGAAGACGGCGAAGGTTCCTTATGTCCTGTATGCCCGCGCGCCGTTCGATCTGATCGTCCCGGACAGCACGCCCGCTCCGACGGAGATAATGGCGCGGCCCGCGCTCAGTCTGTTTGCCTGCGCCGACGAAACCGAGCCGGTGACGTTCGCCGTTTACGCGGGCAAGGACCTGACAAACGCGACCGTTACCGTGGCGTCCGAGTTCCTATCGGAATCCAAGCAGTCACGTCTGCCCCGCGCGGCCATCTCGGTGCATGTGGTCAAGGTATGGGAGCAGGCCGGGCTGTCGTCCGTGGTCGAGCCGGGCGCGGCCTACCGCGTGCCGGAACTTCTGGTGAAAGACGACCGCGCGCCGCTGGTCCCTGCCGCCGCTATTGCCACCGGCAGTGGCACTGCCACCGGCACCGCCACGGCCAGCGCCACTGTCGCCGGGTCGTCCCTGCCCGACGCGCGCCTTACCGGCGACCCCGTCACCACCATCCCGGCGGGCACCTCCAAGCAGTTCTGGATAACGGTGCGCGTGCCCAAAAGCCAGTCGCCGTCGCGGTACACGGGCCAGCTTCTTTTCAGCACGCCCGGCGTGCCCGCGACGCCCATCACAATGACCGTCGAGGTGCTTCCCATGCGCCTGCGGATGCCCTTCCTTCAATACGGGGTAGATTTCCGCGCCCGGTTGTCGGGGGAAACCGGCGCGACCACATCCGCCGATTTCACCCGGCAGTTGGTCAATATTCGTGAGCACGGCTTCCGGTTCGTCTCCCTGTACGACCCGCTTCCCTCGCTGACCGAAGCGCTTGGTCTTTACCGCCAGGCGGGACTCGGCCCCGCCGGACCGGTGATCATCATGTCGCCGGTAAACAGCGCGGGGGATGTCCGCCGCCTGGACGAGGCGCGCGCCGCCGTCGGACTGGCTCCTAATTTCGATATGTATGTCGGAACGCCGCTCCCCTTGCAGCAGGTGGCGTCCGCAGCGGAAAACTTTACGGCCCTGCGCGGCCTCAAACGCCGCCCGCTGACCGCCGCCCCGGTTACCGGCCCGGCTGCCGCCGATACTTTAAGCGCGCTGGTAGACGTGCCCATCTACAACGTCACCGCGGAGTATCCGCAGCGGCTGCTGATGACGGGACGGCGCGAAAACCCCAAGCGCGACTGGTGGTCGTGGAACCCGGCCCTGGAGCAGCCTTTGCAGAACCGGCTCTACGCGGGCTATCTGCTGTACCGAACGGGCCTGAACAGCTCGCCGCTGTACGGGGCGTTCGTCGGCCCCTACCAGTTCTCTCCAAACGGCGACCCGTTCAACGAGACGGCAATGGCCGCCGTTGCTGGTGAAAACAAGCAGCCCGTGCTGCGCCCACAGATGCTGGCCTATCCGACCCGAGACGGCCTGCTGGATACGCTTCAGTGGGAGGCGGCGCGCGAGGGCGTGGATGATATCCGCTATATCACGAACCTCAAAACCTATATCCGGGAACTTATCGACCTGAAGATCAGCAAGGAGCTTACTGATGAAGCGGATGCGTTTTTACGCAGAAGCATGTCGATATCCCTCGCCACCGCCACGCCGGGCGAGCTTCAGGCGATTCGCCGGGGGATCGCGGATCGCGCGCTGAAACTGCTGACCATTCTGCGCGCCAAAGGCAGCCGCTACCCGGATTGATGGCGAACAGAAAACGCCCCGCGACCGAACAGTGGTCGCGGGGCGTTTTGTATTTTCGTCTGTCGCAGCGATAACTACGGAGTGCTGGTGCCGCCGCCCGTGGTGCCGCCGCCCGTGGTGCCGCCGCCCGTGGTACCACCACCGGTCGTTCCACCGCCGGTACCACCGCCGGTCGTGCCGCCGGTACCACCGCCGCCCATCATGCCGCCGCCGGAACCGGACATACCGCCGCCCTGCATCATCCCGCCGGAGCCGCCCATCATGCCGCCGCCCATCATCATAGCGCCCATGTCTCTCATGCCCATGCCGGGAATGTCCGCGTTAACCGCCGTCGTGGGCACGCCGAACATGGTCGCAAGGGCCGTCAGCGACAGGCCAGTCACGGACAGACGGCGAAGCACGTAGTCCATTTCCAGGCCGGTGCGAAGGGCGATATTGGCCGCGCCACGGATTTCAGCCTCCGTGTAGCCGAGCGCCCGGTAGCGCTTGACCTGGCGCTCATCCAGGTTGTAGTACACCCAGCGCATTTTGTACATGTCCATGTCGCTCATGCCCATCATGCCGCCGGACATTCCGCCCTGCATCGAGCCACCCTGCATCATACCGCCCTGGCCGCCCTGCATGGAGCCGCCCTGCATGGAGCCTCCTTGCATGGTGCCGCCCTGGCCCGTGCTGCCGCCCTGCTGGCTGCTGGTCTGCGCCAGCGTCGGCGCGGCTGCGAGAGCGCCCAGTGCCAGTGCTGCGGCTGCAAATTGAAGCGTCTTCATCTGTTCCTCCTGAGATATTCGTATCGGTGCTGTGGGAAACGGCGTTAAATTATTTGCCGCATATAGGTGGTTTTACCTGAAATTGAACCCTTTCGAAACGGAAGGTCAGCCGTCTTTGTCTTTTTTTTCGTCTTTTTTGATTTTTCCTACCCGGCTTTCCGTGCCGCTGAGCAGGCGCTTGATGTTTTCCTGATGCCGAAGGATGACGAAGAAAGCGGCAAGCAGGCCCAGCAGACGATACGCGAGCGGATAGCCGGGCAGCGCGAAGAATAAAACCGCCTCCACCACCGCCCCTACCAGGGAACCCAGGGAAACGAAGCGTGTGACAAGCACCACCAGGAGAAACGCCACAACGGTAAGCGCGGCAATTTGAGGAGAAAGCCCGATCAGCACGCCCAGCGATGTCGCAACCCCCTTGCCGCCGCGAAAACCGAGAAACGGCGAAAACGTATGACCGAGAATGGCGAGAAGCCCCGCGCCCACCTCCCACCAGGCCGATAGCTCCGGTGACGGGGATAGCCCCAGACGCCGTGCCAGCAGCACCGGCAGATACCCCTTGAGCACATCCAGGAGCAATACGATTATCCCCGGCCCGGTGCCCAGGACGCGCAGCGTATTTGTCGCGCCGATATTGCCGGAGCCGTGCTGCCGCAGATCGATTCCTTTCATTTTCCCCGCCAGAAAGCCGAAGGGAATGGCACCGAGCAGGAACGCCCCGGCACAGACCACAAACGGAAGCGCGGCAGAACTCATGCGGTTTCTCCGTGAAACAGGCGGCGAAAGACCTGCCGGACGGCGCTTGTGCGTGCGCCGTGCTCGGCCAGCAGATAGGCGCTCGCCGTGCCGGATTCATCATCCACGAAACCCATCAGGCGTACCAGCGGGCGCAGGCGCTCCTCCTTGCCCACCGGCAGCACATCGGCGGGCAGGCCCGTCCGCAGATAGCCGACGTTGCGGAGCCGCTGCAAAAAATCAAAGGTTTCCGACAGCGTGAGATAGTCATCACGCGCCAGACGCCCCGCCGCGTGCAGGGCGGAAAGCGCGGCGCGGGTGCCGGGCAGGCGAAGAGACGGCTGCTCCGCGCCGTGACGCCATTGCAGGAGCTGCGCTGTCCATTCGATGTCGGCCATCGCGCCGCGCCCCAGCTTCAGGTCGGTAGTCGCTTCGTTGGGGCGCACGCGCTCGTTCTCGATTCGGCTCTTCATGGCACGCATCTCCGCCGCCTGTGGCTCCGTTATCGGCGTTGTGAACAGAACTTCACGCTGAAATGCCATGTACCGCTCGGCGAGGGCTTGGTTTCCGGCTACGGGCCGCGCCTTCAGCAGTGTCTGCTTTTCCCAGGTAGCGGCCTCTTCACGGTAATAACGGGCGTACCCCTCGGGCGTGCGCGACAGCAGGCCGAAACGCCCGTCGGGACGCAGACGCGGGTCGAACTCCATGTCCACTCCCTCGCCTGTCCGCAGCGCCTGCATCACAGCGCGCAGCGATTCCGCCACGGCTATCGCGGCATCACTGTCTTCAGGTCGCTCGTGGACATACAGAAGGTCGCCGTCGGAGGGGTAGTTCAGTTCGCGCCCGCCGAACTTTCCCAGCCCGATCACGGCCATATGGGGCAGTACGGCTTCCTTTCCCGCCCGCTCCGCCGCCACTATCAGCAATCCTTCCAGAATCGCTTCCGCCAGGTCGGTCAACTCTTCCCCCGTGGTGCCCACATCGGCGGTCTCACCCCACAGGTCGCGCGCGCCCACCCGCAGACGCTCGCGCCGCCAGAACGCGCCCAGTGCACGGAGGCGCCGCTCCGGGGTCTTCGCCCCGCGCAGGCGGTCGCGCACCCGTTCGGTCAGTTCCGCGCGCGTGGCCGGTGTCTGCATCTCGTCCGGGTCGAAGAGCATATCCAGCAGTTCCAGATGCCGCGCGAGCGTTTGCAGCAGCGGCGGCGCGCCCGCTCCGAGCAGGCACAGCCGCGCTAAAAGGTCTTCGCCGCCATCCGCAAAGGAGCCATACAGCGCCTCGCGGCTGGGCGAAGCCTGGGCCAGTGTTTCCAGACCCAGCAAAGCGGCATCCGGGTCGGCGGTGCGTCCGCAATGGGTGATAACCGCCGGGGCAATAATGCGGAAACGTTCCTGCGTACCCGGCGTGGGTGCCCCCTGCGCCGTGCCCAGCACGGGGATACGCAGCAGGCCCAGCGCCCGCTCCGGGTCGGCAAAGCCGCGCGAGCGCAGGAGCGTCAACAGCCATGTCCGTACTGCGGGATCGTCGGCGGCGGCAAGCAGTGTCGCCCAGTCGCCAGTATCTTCCCCGCCAGGCGGGCCGTTGTCCAGCAGCGTCCGTTCGCCCATTAAACGCGCGCTGAGGGCGCGCACGTTATCCGTGATCTCCTTGTAGTGGGCATCGAAAGCGGGCGTGTCGTCAAAGCCCATCAGGCGCGCCAACCGGCGGCGCTGCGCGGGGTCGGCGGGCAGCAGGCGCACGGGCAGCTCATCCTGTATCTGAAGCCGGTGCTCCACGGCGCGCAGGAACCAGTAGGCCGACTCCAGCGTTTCCCGCTCCGCAGCATCGATCAGGCCCATTTCCGCCAGACGGCGCAGCGCCGCCTGAGTGCCGGCAGCCATACGCAGCGAAGGGTGCGCCGGCCCAAGCGCAATCTGAAGCGTCTGCACGGCCCACTCGACATCACGAATGCCACCGTATCCCTCCTTCACCGAACTGCGCCACGCCCCCGTCACGTGCATCTTGGTCTCGATGCGCCGTTTATTCTCGCGCAGGCTCGCCACCACATCGCCCGCCGCGCCGCGCCCCCAGACAAACGGCTGCACCAGACGCAGGAACGCCTCGCCAAGCGCCGGGTCGCCCGCGATTGGCCGGGCTTTTAGCAGCGCCTGCCGTTCCCAGTTCTCGCCCCAGGATTCGTAGTAGGCGCGGCATGCGGAAAGCGAGCGCGACAGCGGCCCGAACCGGCCTTCCGGGCGAAGGCGCATGTCCACTCGAAACACGAATCCGTCGGTTGTCGGCTGCGACAGCGCGGCCACCAGGCTTTCGGAAAGGGCTTTGTAGTAGCCCGCCCCTCCCCCTGCCCCTCCCCCACGCTGCGGGCGACCGTCGCCACCGAGGAGAGGGGAGCCAGAGGTAGAGGTCAAGCCAGCTTCTTTATCACCCACACCTCGCAGCGCGGGGGAGGGGGCCGCGGGGAGGG
>JAUJOK010000057.1 GCA_030447685.1 Armatimonadaceae bacterium | reverse complement strand
GAGGTAGGCGAAATCCACTTTTTCGGGCGTGTCGGCGCGGGTGTGGTAGGCGGGGTATTTGCCGGATTCATATAGGCCGACGACGGTATGGACGTTTGCCTCGAAGGGCATGTAGTCGCTGCTGTAGATGGGGCCGCGCGTTACCGGCAGCTTTGTGTGGGCTTTTGCCAGCCGCTCGATGGTGTCGGCGAGGCGGCGGGATGGGGCATCGTTGGCGCGAACGCGGTTGCGCCGGTCATCTTCCACAATCACCGCGCGCCGCGCGTCGGGGAAGCCGACTTGATCGAGGTTGAGCACGAAGCGCACGGGGAGGTTTTCGCGCCGGATCTGCGCGGCATAGGCGGAGGAACCCCACAGGCCCTGCTCTTCACCGGAAAAGGCGACGAAGCGCACACTGGCTCGCAGGGGCGTGGCTGCCAGCAGGCGGGCCGTTTCCAGCAGAACAGCGACGCCAGTAGCGTTGTCGTTCGCGCCGGGTGCGCGCGCCTCGGCATCGTCGGCGCGCTCCATGATGGAGTCGTAGTGGGCGCAGAGGATTATCGTGGTTTTTACTGCGCCGGGTTTTGTACAGACGACGTTGCTGAGACGGAGTCCATCATGACGATAAGGGGAGAGGGCGACGTTCTTATAGCCGACGCTTCGGAACTGGGCGACGAGCCAGTTCGCGGCCTCATGAATATGGCGCGAACGGGTGTGCCGGGTGGGGAACGCGGCCAGCGCACGCACCGTTTTTTCCAGATTGGCGCGTGAGGGATGGTTTAGCACGGGCCTCTCCCCGCCTGCCCCCTCTCCTAAAGGAAAGGGGGCAGGGGGGAGAGGCCGACGGGGGAGAGGCTTCAAAATCGCTCGAAGCGTTCGACATCCACCACGAAGGTGATCGCGCCGCCGACCAGTACCTCGACGGGGGACGGGATGATCGTGCCTACCGGCCCGGCGTCCGGCGGCAGCACGTTCACGAACTGCTTACGGGTCTTGCACGAATCACCGATGATCCCCAGAACTCGGTCCACGTCTTTGTCCTCCGCGCCGATCAGAAGGGTGACGTTGCCCTCGCGCAGGAACCCGCCCGTTGACCCGATCTTGGTGAACTGGAAGCCGTTCCGCAGCAGGCCCTCGGTTATCTTGCTGCGATCCCGGTCGTGCGTTACTGCGATGACGAGTTTCATCTGTCTTCTCCTGGCCCGCCGCTGATGCGCGGGCACTGCTGCTGCTGCTGCTCTGCTGTTGTGGGCGCGTCGGGCCGCCTGCTGCTGCTCGCGCAGGACGTTCCTGGCGCGCGGATCGCTCCGGTTTGGCGACTTCCTTGCCGCCGCTGCCGCCGCCACCGCGCAGCGCGTCCACTTCCGCCTCGGTCAAATGCCGCCACTGGCCGGGCTGAAGATTATCCAGCCCTATCGAGCCGACATGAGTACGCACCAGGCGCACGACGGGGTGGCCGACTGTGGCGAGCATCCGGCGAACCTGCCGATTGCGCCCCTCATGCAAAATAAGCTCCACTAAAGATGTACCCGATTCCGGGCCGCGACCTACCCGGCGCGCTCCCGCCGGGGCGGTGGTGACGCCGTCATCCAGCGTCAGGCCGCGCGACAGCCGCTTGATCGCCGCATCGTCAGGTGTTCCCTTTACCGTCGCGATATAGGTTTTGCCGACGCTCTGCGAGGGGTGCGTGACACGGTACACGAAATCGCCGTCGTCGGAAAGCAGGATCAATCCTTCCGTATCGGCGTCCAATCGTCCCACCGGAACCAGACGCACATCGGCAATGTCCACCAGGTCCGTCACCTTGCGCGGCGCGTGTTTATCCTGGACGGTGCTGACATAGCCGACCGGCTTGAACAGAGCGATATAGTGGCGGCGCGAGGGCGCGGCGACGGGCTTACCGTCCACCTCAATGGTCTGCGTGTCCGGATCGACGCTGGTGCCGGGGACGCGCACTATCTGCCCGTCCACGGACACTCGCCCCAACTGGATAAGATCCTCGGCGTGCCGCCTTGAGGCGACGCCGGCGGCGGCGAGCGCCTTTTGCAACCGTTGTTCCAATTTGTACCCCCACGACCGCAATCAGCGCCCACACGAAAAACCGCTGCCAGCCCGATCCGCGCGCCGGGATGACCGCCGCCAAAACTGAGCGATCAACCGCGCTCGCCGCCACCAGCGGCACGCTGCCGACCGGCACACCATCTACCTTCGCCAGCAGACGACCGACCTCCTGCCCCGCGCGCACGGGCGCGCTCACCGGTGCGGCCTCTACTTCCGGCGTGACGCTTGCCGTGGTGAAACGATCTGTGCTGGCATGAAGGTCATCCCCTGCCCACACGGACACCACACCTTCCTTCCCGCCGACCACCACTACCGAGCCGACCACATCGCCCTTGCGGGCCACCGGCACAGCCGGAAAACGCTGAAAGCCCCACGAAAGCAGCGGGATCGTATCGGAGATAGCGGCGTTCCTCGCGCCCAGCACCACCGACAAAAGACGCCGCCCGCCGCGCGTCGCCGACCCGACGAAGCAGTGGCCCGCCGCCCGCGTATAGCCGGTCTTGATGCCGTCCGCGCCGGGGAACTTTTTGAAGAATTTCTTTCCCTTCGTGACGACGACCGTGTCTTTCTTGTTTTTCGAACGGGCGATAACGCGCCGGGGCATGGCGACCGCATCCCGGAAGCGCGGTTCGTTCAGCGCGGCGCGGGAAATGACTGCCAGATCGTAGGCGGTGCTGTAGTGGTTTTTGTCGGGCAGACCATTAGGGTTGCGAAAATGCGTGTCGTACGCGCCCAGTTCGTGCGCGCGCCGGTTCATTCGCTCCGCGAATTTCGGCACCGACCCCGCGACATGCTGGGCAATGACCACCGCGCCGTCGTTGGCCGAACGCAGCATCAGGCCGTACAGCATATCGCGCGACGACAGCTTTTCCCACGGCTTCAGGTGCAGCGAACTCGGCTCAATGTATTTTACCTTCGGGTCCGTGACCGTGATAATATCTTCCGGGTTGCTGTTCTCGATCAGCAGCAGCGCGGTCAGTATCTTGGTCGTGGAAGCCGGGGCGCGCTTCTGACGGGCGTTCATTTCCCAGAGAATCTGACCCGTGTCGGCGTCCATCAGCAGCGCCGATTTCGCCGAAAGTACCGGTGGCTTCGTCAAATCGTTTGGGTCGTAAAACGCCTCGCGCTTGCCCATCAGCACAAGCGTCTTCGGATCAAGAGCGGCAGCCTTCGTCTTCGTCGGGGGCGCGGCGGTAACGGACGGCGCGGCGGCGGCGGCGAGCAGGCTCAGCAGCGATAGCGCAGCGGAAAGAGCGGCGGTTTTTCTCACGCGTCCCCCTCGCCGGAAACGCCCGCCGCCGCCAGCGCCGTGGTCATCGCCTCCATCGTCGAAGCATCGTCTTCGTCTTCTTCCAGCGGCGGCAGATCGGTCAGCTCGGAAAGGCCGAAATAGTGCAGAAAATCGGCGGTGGTGGCATACAGGATAGGCCGCCCCGGCGATGGCTTGCGCCCGGCATCGCAGATAAGGCCACGCTCCAGCAGGGTCTTGAGCACCGCGTCGGAGGAAACCCCGCGCACGGCTTCGATGTCCGCCTGCGTGCACGGCTGCCGGTAAGCGATAATGGTCGCCGTCTCCAGCGCGGGCCGCGACAAACGGTTGGCGTGCGGAGCCAGCAGGCGTCCCACGCTCGGCGCGTGCTCGGGCCGCGTCGCCATCTGGAAGCCGCCGGCAATCTCGATGATTTGCAGACCGCAGCCGGAATCATAACGCCGCCGCAGGGCGAGCAGCGCCTCTTCGACCGCATCTGTCTCCGTTTCTGTCGTGCGTGCAAGCTCTTTTGCCGAAAGCGGCTCGCCCGCCACGAACAGCAGGCATTCGATAATCTGTGAAAGGTTACTCCCCATCGACTCCCCCGGCGATTGTTAAACCCTCTTCCGTTCGCTCGTCCACCAGCGCGGCGCGCTCGGCTTCCGGCACAAAGAATACCCGCATTTCGCCGCAAAATTGTGTCTGCGCCACCAGAATGCTTCCCACTTTCAGTAGTTCCAGCAGCGCCAGGAACAGCAGAACCACCTCCAGCAGCGCGAACGGCGGCGCGGGCAAAAGTTCTTCCAGCGTCACGCCTTCGTCTGCGCCCGCCGCTTCGGCGCGCAGCAGGACTTCACGCATCTTCATCCGCAGGGTGATCTTTTGGCGGCGGACGCTGGTAACGGCGCGCTCGCCCGCGCCTACGGACGCCAGCAGGCGCTGAAGCGTTCGCAGCAAGTCATCGGCAGACATTTCGCCGAAACGGGGGGGAAGCACGTAATCGCGGATTTCGGCGGTGTCACGGAAAAACATCCGGCCCCGGTCGCCTTCGGCCCCTTTCAAGAGTTCGGCCATGCGCTGATATTTGCCGTATTCCAGCAGCCGCTCCACCAGTTCGGCGCGCGGGTCCAGCGCGTCGCTGCCGTCGTCGTTCTCGCCGGTCTCTTCGCGGGGCGGGGCCGGCAGCAGCAGGCGGGACTTTATTTCCAGCAGTGTCGCCGCCATAACCAGAAATTCCCCGGCAACGGAAAGATCAAGGCTCTCCATGGCGCTCAGGTGCGCGATGTACTGGTCGCACAGGCGGGCGATAGGCAGGTCGAAGATGTCCATCTGCCCGACACGGACGAGGTGGAGGAGGAGGTCAAGCGGCCCCTCGAAGGTTTCGAGGCGCACAGTGGGCGGCGCTGCCAGCATCGGGTTCCGGTGCGGCAAAGCGAGCGTCGGGGGCATGGACAATTTTAACATGAACGGGTGAAGGGATGCAAGCGTTGGTTTAGAAGCCCTCACCCCCGTAGCCACCTTCGGTGTCTGTGCCCCTCTCCCAATTCTGGGAGAGGGAGCCTACTGCGGAAGCGGCCCCGGCTTCGCACCAGAACGGCAAAGTCAGCCCTTGCATGAATCTGGAATTGGTAACGTTACCGGCATCCGATGGGTAACAAGACGGTAACGAGCGAAGCGGAGTTGGTAATGCCACAGACACTCCTCTCCCGCGCCCGAAGGGCAGCTCAAATGCACTGCGCCGCCGGGAGAGGGGCACAGACACCGAAGGTGGCTACGGGGGTGAGGGCTGTTGCTTGTCTCTGGTTTTCATTTACGAAAGCTGCGGGGTATGAACCCATCAAGTCAGGTTGACAAAGAGGCTTCTCAGACATAACCGCTTGCTGGTATAATGTTTCGGTCGCTGTTTGGGCGACGCCACTTTCACAACGCGCCCCGCTTATTTGTAACAATGGCAAGGAGTAACCGTACCACCATGGCAAAAGCGTCCGCCGCCGCCGCTGCAGCGCCGCCCGCTCTCGACGTTCAAAAGTACCGCCGTTTCCACGAGCAGATGGTTCATATCCGCGAGTTCGAGGAGACCTGCCACCGCGCCTTTCAGCGGGGTGGGCACGGCATCAACGGCTATGTGCATGTGTATTCCGGCGAGGAGGCGATTGCCGTCGGCATCATTGGTGCGCTGCGCGAGGACGATTATTTCCTGGGCCACTATCGCGACCATGCTTATGCCCTGGCGCGCGGCACCGACCCCGGCGCGGTGATGGCGGAGATCTGCGGCAAGGCTACCGGGACGTCCAAAGGCAAGGGCGGCTCGATGCATATCTGCGACGCGGAGCGCGGCTTTTACGGCGGCTACGGCATTGTCGGCGGCAATGTGCCTATCGCGCTGGGCCTCGGCAAGGCGATCCGCTACCGGGGCGGCGATCAGATCTGTGTCTGCTTCTTCGGTGACGGCTCCATGAACCAGGGGGCCTTCCACGAAACCCTCAATATGTGCCAGTTGTACAAGCTGCCGGTGCTGTGGGTGGTGGAGAACAACAAGTACGCGATGGGAACCTCCATCGAGCGTTCTCACGCCAACCCCGACCTGACCGACCGTATAAATTCGTATGCGATGAAGCGCGAGTGTATCGACGGTCAGGACGTGGTCAAACTGCACACGCGCGTCAGCGAGATCGTCAAGGAGATGCGCGAAACGCACGAGCCGTTCTTTCTGGAGTGCGACACCTACCGTTACCACGGCCACGGCGCGGCGGACGGCCCCGTTACCCAGAAGACGTACCGCACCCGTGAAGAGGTAGAGTTCTGGCGGCAGCGCGACCCGATCCTGATTCTGGAGCGCGTGCTGATGGAACAAAAGGCGCTGTCGGAGGAGGAGCGGGACCGTATCCACCAGGAGGCCAGAAACGCCGCCGAGGCGGCGCTGCGCTTCTCCGACGAATCACCGAACCCGACCCCCGACGAACTGCTCAAAGACGTTTACGCATAAAAAGAAACTCATGGCACAACTACGTTATATCGACGCTTTGAAACTGGCGCTGACCGAGGAGATGGATCGGGATGATTCCGTCTTTATCGTGGGCGAAGAGGTGGGGCAGTACCAGGGGACGCTGGGACTGACCGGCGGCTTCCTGCAAAAATACGGCCCGGAGCGCGTGGTGGACACGCCCATCTCCGAAGTCGGCATCATCGGCATGGCCATCGGCTCGGCGATGGCGGGCCTGCGCCCCGTCGCCGAGATGATGCGGATGGACTTTTCCCTGCCCGCCTACGACCAGATCGCCCAGCACGCCGCCAAGATTCGCTATATGTTCGGCGGCCAGTTCAAGGTGCCGATGGTGGTTCGCGGCCCGAGCGGGGTCGGCAACCAGTTGTCCGCGCAGCACTCACAGTCCCTGGAAACGCTGTTCGCGCATATCCCCGGTCTGAAGGTAGCCGTGCCCGCAACGCCCGCCGATGCGAAGGGACTGCTGAAGACGGCGATTCGCGACGACAACCCGGTGATGTTCCTGGAATCGCTGCGGATGTACATGGAAAAGCCGGAGCGTCTGGAAGCGATTCAGCCGGGTCTGAGTGAAGTGCCGGACGACCCGGAATGGATGGTGCCGTTCGGCCAGGCGCAGGTTCTGCGCGAAGGTACGGACGTGACCCTCATCTCTTACTCCACCATGAGCATTGCCTGCCTGCGCGCCGCCAACCAGCTTGCCGAGCAGAACATTTCCGCCGAAGTGGTCGATCTGCGAACGCTGCTGCCGCTGGATATGGAGACGCCGCTGCGCTCACTGAAAAAGACGCACCGGGCGGTGGTGGTGCAGGAGCAGTGGGGGCTGTACGGCTGTGCCGCCGAAATCAGCGCGCAGCTTGCCGAGCGCGGTTTCTACGATCTGGACGCTCCGGTTCAGCGTGTCACCGGCGCGTTCGTGCCGATGCCCTACTCGAAGCCGCTGGAAGACCTGGCGTACCCGAATGCCGACGACATCGTTGCGGCGGCTAAGCGCACCCTGTTTGCACAATAGTTGAGAGATGAGAGTTGAGGGTTGAGTGAAAACCCTCGTGCTCTCAACCTTCATCTCTCAACTCTCAACCTAAAGAGAAACAAATGGCAGAGATTATCATGCCCAAGATGGGCGACGCGATGGAAGAGGGTCGGATCATCGAATGGAAGAAAAAGGTCGGCGATCCGGTCGCGGTCGGCGACCCGCTGTTCGAGATCGAAACCGACAAGTCCAATGTCGAGATAGAGGCGGAAGAAGCGGGGACGCTGCAAAGCATCGCTTTTGAGGCCGGACAGTCCGCGCCTGTGGGCGTGACCGTCGCGGTGATTGGAAACGGCGCACCGGCTGCCGCCTCTGCGGCACCGTCCGCGCCACAGCCGGAAGCACAGGCTCCCGCCGCCAAAAGCAACGGCAGCGCCCCGGCAAAGGAGAACGTCCCTGCTGCTGCCCCGCCTGCGCCGCTGGAGACAGCCGCCGCTCCTTCTCCCACGCTCCCGGTAGCCACGCCGCCGCAGGCTGCTCCTGCTGCTGCTGCTTCCGCTCCTGCCGCACCGTTCAAGCCTTACGACTCGTTTATCGGCGGGCTGCCCCAGAATCTGGGCGGGTCTGCATGCTGGCTGGGGGAGCCGCTTGCGTCAGGCGCGACGGCGGCGACCGAGAGCGCGGGGCGTATCAAGGCGTCGCCGGTGGCCCGCGCGATGGCACGAGGCAATAACCTCGACCTGGCTGCCGTCGCTGGCAGCGGCGCGAACGGCGAGATTACCAAGCGCGATGTGCAGGCCGCCATTGCCGGGGGCGGCGCTGTGGCTTCGGTCGCCGCTGCGCCCGCCGCGCAGTCCGCCACTGCAGCAGCCACTCCAAAGGTGGCCGAAGGCGACGAGGTGCAGCCGTTCAACGCCATGCGCCGCACCATCGCCAAGCGGCTGGCGGAAAGCAAAAGCACGATCCGCATTTCTACGTCACCTCGGAGATCGATGTCGAGGCGATGCTGGCGCTGCGTGAGCAGGTAAACGCTTCGGTGGGCGAAGGAGCGCGCAAGATCAGCCTGAACGATTTCCTGGTCAAAGCGACCGCCGTCGCGCTTCAGGCGAATCCGGTGGTCAACTCCGCGTTCTCCGACAACACGCGCATCCTTCGTAAGCGCATCAATATCGGTATCGCCGTCTCCATCGAGGACGGTCTGATTGTCCCCGTGGTGCAGGACTGCCAGAGCAAAAGCATCCGTGCCATCGCTTCCGAAACGCACCCGCTGATTGAGCGCGCGCGCGCGGGCAAGCTGAAGCCGGAGGAGTACACCGGCGGAACGTTCACCATCTCCAATCTCGGCCAGTACGATGTCGAGAACTTCGCCGCGATCATCAACCCCGGCGAGGCGGCGATTCTGGCGGTCTCCTCGATCCGCCCCGTGCCTGCCGTGGTGGGAGGGCAGATCGCAGCCCGCAAGCGCATGAAGGTGACGCTGTGCGGCGACCACCGGGTCATGGACGGCGTGGCGGGCGCGCAGTTCCTTCAGGAACTGAAGCGCGTCATCGAGAACCCGATGCAGATTCTTCTGTAAACAGAGTGGGGGTCAGGTTTGGAAAAGCCGCTTAAAAACGTTCCCGTCTTTGACGAGTCCCGATTTCTCGACCGCGTGCGCGCCGCCTGGACGGGGGCGGAGCGCGGGCAGCGCGTCATTATCGAGTGGAGTACACAGACCGGCGGCAACTGCTTCGTCTACCCGGCGGGCAGGCGGGCGGCGGGTATACTCATGACCGAGGGCATTCTGCCCATAACCAACGACGAACGCTGGGCCGACTTCCTGGAGTTCGACTTCGTCCCGAAGATAGTGCAGGCGCTGGAGCGCGAGGGCTACCGGCCTGACGTTATCTGCGTCGATTTAAGTCCCCTGCGGACGCAGCGCGCCCGCCGCGCGCCATCGAAGCCGCCGCGAAAGCCAAGTCCGGCGCGGTCCACTGACCGCTGGGTCGACGAAGCAGTTGGCACTTGCTTCTGGTGTCCCTGTTCGTTGGATGCAATGACAGCGCGCCGCCCTCCCAGACACATCAACTGCCCCAAGCGGATATGACCATTCACGGAAACACACAGCCTGCAATATGCAACCGACGTTTGCGGCATCATGGTAATTCGGCGCCCGCGCGATCGTTCATCGGTGGGCATCGAACGGCTTACTGTAACAGAAGAGATGCTTAATTGACATGCGAACTGCGGTGTATGACACCCGCATCTGGGCTGCAATTATCAGACTTCTGTTGCTCTGCCCCTGTTCAGTAATTTACGCACGAACTTGCGGTAAAATGTCAACGAAGGTTGGCAACATGCTATACCGCACGGTGCTACATAATCCCGCGCTGCGCTTCCGCCCATAACTTAGATGTAGCTGGTTCTAAACCAGGGGACGCACTTGCCGGACCTTCGTCGATACCTGTATCGTCGCTGCGGTACACATCGAACGCACAGAACAGAAGATGGGGGTTGGCGGAGCCAAAGTCATTGTAATGCTATACCGGTTATTGATGAGCGGCATCAGCAGTAAGCCAGGAACTGTCTGCCCGCAAATAGTCGCCGGTGTATTGCAGGGACCAGCGGCTGGAGCCACGTTCGCCATCTGCCAGTATAAAGGCGAAAAGTCTTTTTATCTGTTTGGCTGCGATTCCGGAATGGCACATGATCTGTCCCTGATACATCGCATGTGCCGCCCTTGCCTGTGACTCACCAGCTTCTACGAAGACAGTGTTCGCGCCCCAGGCTGCTCCTGTTGCTGCTGCTTCCGCTCCTGCCGCGCCGTTCATGCCTTACGACTCGTTTATCGGCGGGCTGCCGCAGACTCTGGGCGGGTCGGCATCGCTGGTGGGGGAACCGCTTGCGTCAGGCGCGACGGCGGCGACCGAGAGCGCGGGGCGTATCAAGGCGTCGCCGGTGGCCCGCGCGATGGCACGAGGCAATAACCTGGACCTGGCTGCCGTCGCTGGCAGCGGCGCGAACGGCGAGATTACCAAGCGCGATGTGCAGGCCGCCATTGCCGGGGGCGGCGCTTCCACTCCGGTCGTCGCTGCGCCCGCCGCGCAGTCCGCCACTGCAGCAGCCACTCCATCGAAGGTGGCCGAAGGCGACGAGGTGCAGCCGTTCAACGCCATGCGCCGCACCATCGCCAAGCGGCTTGCGGAAAGCAAAAGCACGATCCCGCATTTTTATGTCACCTCGGAGATCGATGTCGAGGCGATGCTGGCGCTGCGTGAGCAGGTAAACGCTTCGGTGGGCGAAGGAGCGCGCAAGATCAGCCTGAACGATTTCCTGGTCAAAGCGACCGCCGTCGCGCTTCAGGCGAATCCGGTGGTCAACTCCGCGTTCTCCGACAACACGCGCATCCTTCGTAAGCGCATCAATATCGGTATCGCCGTCTCCATCGAGGACGGTCTGATTGTCCCCGTGGTGCAGGACTGCCAGAGCAAAAGCATCCGTGCCATCGCTTCCGAAACGCACCCGCTGATTGAGCGCGCGCGCGCGGGCAAGCTGAAGCCGGAGGAGTACACCGGCGGAACGTTCACCATCTCCAATCTCGGCCAGTACGATGTCGAGAACTTCGCCGCGATCATCAACCCCGGCGAGGCGGCGATTCTGGCGGTCTCCTCGATCCGCCCCGTGCCTGCCGTGGTGGGAGGGCAGATCGCAGCCCGCAAGCGTATGAAGGTGACGCTGTGCGGCGACCACCGGGTCATGGACGGCGTGGCGGGCGCGCAGTTCCTTCAGGAACTGAAGCGCGTCATCGAGAACCCGATGCAGATTCTTCTGTAAATGAGTGGGGGTCAGGTTTGGAAAAGCCGCTAAAAAACGTTCCCGTCTTTGACGAGTCCCGATTTCTCGACCGCGTGCGCGCTTCCTGGACGGGGGCGGAGCGCGGGCAGCGCGTCATTATCGAGTGGAGTACACAGACCGGCCCCAACTGCTTCGTCTACCCGGCAGGCAGGCGGGCGGCGGGTATACTCATGACCGAGGGCATTCTGCCCATAACCAACGACGAACGCTGGGCCGACTTCCTGGAGTTCGACTTCGTCCCCAAGATAGTGCAGGCGCTGGAGCGCGAGGGCTACCGGCCTGACGTTATCTGCGTCGATTTAAGTCCCCTGCGGACGCAGCGCGCCCGCCGTCGCGCCATCGAAGCCGCCGCTAAAGCCAAGTCCGGCGCGGCCCACTGACCGCTGGGTAGACGAAGCAGTTAGGCTTTGTTTGTGGTGTCCCTGTTCGTGGGATGCAATGACAGCGCGTCGCCCCTCCCGAACATACCACGGGAACGTGGAAACACAAGCAGAGCAAGATTCGGTAATGCGTCGTTCATCGGTGGGCATCGAACGGCTTACTATAACAGAAGAGAGTTAGACAACTGCGGTATGACACCCGCATCTGGGCTGCAATTATCGAACTTCTGTTGCTCTGCCCCTGTTCAGTAATTTACGCACGAACTTGCGGTAAAATGTCAACTTTAACATGCTATACCGCACGGTGCTACATAATCCCCGCATACATAATTAGACGTGCTTTCACAAGGGGTTGACCTTTGATACCCGCACCGAACGAAATCGGCGGAGCCAAAGTCATTTGCTATACGGTTATTGATGAGCGGCATCAGCCAACCAGGAACTGTAAACAAATAGTCGCCGGTGTATTGCAGGGACCAGCGGCTGGACTTGCCATCTGCCAGTATAAAGGCGAAAAGTCTTTTTATCTGTTTGGCTGCGATTCCGAATGGCACTCTGTCACTGATACATCGCACGACACTTTGGAAGATGCCAAAGAGCAAGCGGAGTTCGAGTACGAAGGCGTATCGGAAACCTGGCAGACCGGCTAACGAGTGCTTGCACCAGACGTGAAAGTAGCCGTCTCCCTCTTCTGCCGCCGTCGCGCCAGTGAACCTGGGTTGTTAGGCAGACTGCTACGCCGGAAGACAGGCCAGCGTACGCACCTCGCCGAACTCGTGGCGGCACTTTGTCCACGTCAGGCCGCTGTCCTCGCTGCGGTAGACGTAGCCCAGCACGGAAGCGCAGAACAAAAGCTGTGGGTCGGCGGGATGGGCAGCGAATGTCCAGATGGTGCTGTTCGGCTCGGCGGATAACGTTGCTGTCTGCCAGGTCTGGCCGCTGTCGCGGGAGAAACGCACCGCGCCGGTGGAGCCGGGAACCGTGTTGCCGGTGCCCAGAAACAGGGTGCGGGGATCGTTCGCATTTGCCGTCAGGCCCCGGCAGTAGCCCATTCCCCACTGCGCCGCGACATTCTGCCGCTGCCAGGTCTCCCCATCATCCCGGCTGATATTCAGGTCATTGTTCGTTGCCGCAACCAATGTCTTATTGTCACCGGGAACGATTATCAGGTCGTGGATGTCGGCGGAGCTAAGTCCGGTGTCGCCAAGAGCTTGCCATATCCTTCCGCCGTCCCGACTCTGGTGGACGCCGCCGATTTCGGCACCGGCCCAGACGCTGTTTTCGTCCATCGGGTCGGCGCGCAGACAGGTGACGCGGTTGTACATCAGAATGTCGTTCGCTTCCGCCAGCGCGGCGTCCGCCTTTTCCCAGGTCGCGCCGCCGTTTTCGGAACGGTAAATGGCTGCCGGACAGACACCCACTAAAATGGTGTCCGGCCTTTGCGGCAAAAGCAGCAGAGACCAGACGCTGACACCGCCCGGCCAGCCGTTGCCGGGATCGAACGGAGCGGGGAGGCGCTGCCAGGTGCCGCCGCCGTCTTCGGAGCGGTGCAATCCGGCATTGGTTCCGGCATAGACGACGTTTGGGTGCACCGGGTGGACGCAGAGCGCCCGGACGTCGGCTTCCAGAAACATGCCGCCGCTTGACCGGGTGAAGGTCTCACCGCCGTCCGTGCTGCGCCAGATTCCCTCACCGACCGTGCCCGCCAAAAGGATGCCATTGTCTGCTGCCATTCTTGCTCCTTATGTCACCGGATTGGGGCATGTTTCGGCGCGGGCTGTGGCGTCTCCTGCGTTGGTCTCAGACCAACGCAGGATAACCCGCCGTCAATGCCGTACTGTTCTTCTGATTAATCCAATGGGGGAGGCAGCGCAGAAGCAGTGACAGAAATCAAGGCGGCCATTATCGGTTGTGGGGGGCGAGGGCGGGAGCACGCCAAAGGCTATGCGGCCTCGGACAGGACGAAGATCGTGGCGGTCGTGGACCCGCTGGAAGAGGCGGCGCGCGTCGTCGCCGATAAGTACGGCGTGGAATCCGTCTACTCCTACCACCCGGAGATGCTGGCGGCGCACCAGCCGGACATCGTCAGTATCTGTACGTGGACCGGGCTGCACGCGCAGATGGTTCTGGATGTCGCGGCGGCGGGCGTCAAGGCGATCCACTGTGAAAAGCCGATGGCTCCGACCTGGGGTGAGGCGCGAAGGATGCACCGGGCCTGCGAAGAGGCGGGCGTCCAGCTTACCTTCTGCCACCAGCGGCGCTTCGCGGCGCAGTTCGTCAAGGCGCGCGACCTGATTCGCAGGCGTGCAGCAGCCAGTTGTGGAGCAGTACCGCCTCGCCGGGTTCGAGTTCCAGATACACCACGGGATGCTCGGAAAGAAGCCGCTCCGCCTGCTCTTCGCTGACGAAACCCGACGGGTGCTCCGGGTTGAGCAGTTCGAAGCGGTGGCTTCCTTCGATAATCTGGACACAGCCGTTCTCTCTGGTCGCCGGGTCCAGCGCCGTCCAGACGGTAATCAGCGGGTCCCGGTCGAGGTGGCTCCACCGGTCCTGGTGCCAGGGCAGCCAGGTGCCCTGGTTCGCAGGCTTGTTCATGAACATGGCGCGAAAGGCGGCAATCGGTGTTTCCAGCCCATAGACGCGGGCGCAGATTTCGCGAAACAGCGGCTGCTCCATATACCCAAGAAACAATGGGTCGAGTTCTAAATCCTGTATTTTTCGGTACGCCAGCGTCGCCCCTTTCCAGCCCCTGCTTTGTTCGCCCGCGTCGTTGTATTTGCCGGTGGCGCTGTCGAGCTGCATGAGCATCCGGTCGTAGTCCACGTCCGCCGTGCCCTGCATGATCCGGTTGATTCGTTCCTGAAGCGCAGCAAGGTCTGCATCCTTCAATACCATGCCCAGCTTCAAATAACCATCGCGCTCGTATTGCCGCCACTGCTCGTCGCTGAGAAACGTCATTTAACGTTCTCCTTGCTGCTTGCTAAAGCCGCAGACCGTGAAAGCTCTGCACCTGCTCCTTGATGGCGCGCTCGGTCGGCAGGCGTTCCATGCTGGAAGCGCCGTAGAAGCCGACGACTCCACGGGTGCGCTCGAAGATAAAGGCGGCGTCGCCCGGCTCGGCGATAGGGCCGCCGTGGCAGATCACCAGCGCTTCCGGGTTGACGCCGTGCGCGGCGCCCGCGATTCGCTGCACCCGCTCCGCCGATTCTTCCAACGTCAGCGCGGTTTTCGCCCCGATAGTACCTTTCGTGGTCAGGCCCATGTGTGCGACGACGATGTCCGCGCCCGCGCCTGCCATCTGCTCCGCTTCCGCCTCATTGAAGCAGTAGGGGGTGGTGAGCAAACCCATCTGGTGGGCCTGGCGAATCATCTCTACTTCCAGGGCGTAGCTCATTCCCGTCTCTTCCAAGTTTTGCCGGAAAAGACCGTCTATAATGCCGACGGTGGGAAAGTTCTGCACACCCGCGAAGCCTATTTCTTCTATCTGCTTCAAAAAGCGGGGCATCCGGCGGAACGGGTCGGTGCCGCAGACGCCCGCAAGCACCGGCGTTTTTTCTACGACGGTCAATACCTCACCGGCCATCTCCATGACGATAGCGTTCGCGTCGCCGTAGGGCATGTAACCGGCGAGCGATCCACGCCCGGCCATGCGGTAGCGACCGGAGTTGTAAATAACCAGCAGGTCCACGCCACCCATCTCGGCGGCTTTGGCAGACAGGCCGGTGCCCGCACCCGCCCCGACCAATGGCAGTCCCCGCGCTATCTTCTCTCGAAAGCGCATCAGAATCGTTTTGCGGGAGGAAGAGACGTTGCTCATGCCGCTGCTGCTCTTTTGTGGTGACGCACCAGTTCCTCCAGTCGGTGGGCCATCGCCAGGGCGAATATCTCGTCGTTGATGTGCGCCTTCAACTGGTGAACCGGCACGTCGGGATGGAGCGTCTCACGCAGCGAATCGCGAAAGGCGGCGTCCGCGTCGGGATCGTAGAAGGGCTGTCCCTCTTTGTCTATGGCAGATACTCCCTGCTCCGGCAGGAATATTTCCACCGGCCCCTGGGATTGGTTCAGCTTTCCGGCGATAATGCGGCCCAGTTCGCGGTTTTCCTCGGCGGTCGTCCGCATCAGTGTCACCTGTGGGTTGTGGGGATACAGACGGCGGCCCGTGAACTTATGGGGAATCGTCTCCGGCGCGCCGAAATTGACCATATCCAGCGCGCCCGGCGCGACGACATGCGGTATCCCTTTTCGGCCCATCGCCTCCAGACGGTGCGGCCCGGCGGAAAGCACGCCGCCTACCAGCTCGTCCGCCCATTCGGTCGTCGTTACATCCAGCACGCCGTCAATATAGCCGTCCTCGACCAGCGCCTCCATTGCCCGCCCGCCGCTTCCGGTGGCATGAAATACCAGCACCTCGTAGCCCTGCGACTCCAGGTACTCCCGCGCCTGCGTGACACAGGGCGTGGTGACGCCGAACATCGTCGCGGCAATCAGCGGCCTATCCTCGTGGCCGGTGGTGCTACCGCCCCCCTCGGCAATGTAACGACGCCCCATGCCTGCAATAGCGGCGGCGGCGTTGCCCAGAACCTCGCGGGAGATGCGGTTCAGCCCGGCGACATCCACGACCGAGTACATCAGGGTTATGTCGCGCTCGCCGACATAGGCGCGCGTGTCCCCGGAGGCCATTGTGGAGACAATCAGCTTGGGCAGACCGACCGGCAGGGCGCGCATCGCCGTGGCCGCGATGCTCGTGCCCGCCGACCCGCCCAGCCCGATAATGCCCGCGATACGATTTTGCCGGTGCAGGTCGGCCACCACGGCGGCAGCTCCGTGCCCCATTGCGGTCACGGCGCTGCCCCGGTCGTTCGCCGCCCGCAGGCGGGCCAGCGTCGTTCCCGCCGCCTCGGCGACCGCCTCACCGGTAATGTCGGCGGCGACAGAGGGTTCGCCCAGCACGCCGGTATCGATGACCAGCGTGGGCAGGCCCAACCGCGTGATAGAGTCACAGACGTACCGGGTTTCCGCGCCTTTCGTGTCCAGCGTTCCCAGAAGGACGACCGCTGCGTTCTCGTGCATTGCCGCCTCCTTTACCGGGCAGGAATCTGACCGGCGGGAACGACGCGACATTCGGGCATATCGCGCAGAATCGCCTCCGGGCCAGGCGGCGCGTAGATTGCGACCAATTTAAGCGGCTCCCAGCCGGTGTTGATCGTCTCGTGGTAGATGTCGGCTGGGGTATGCACCATCGTCCCGGCGCGCATGGTTTGGCGCTCCGGGCGCATCCCGCCCTGGCCGTCGGAAACTTCCACCATCTACTCGCCCTCGCCGGAAACGATATACAGAATCTCCTCGGTGCCGGGATGGTTATGGCGCGTGTGGCCCTTGCCCGGTTCCAGCACAACCACACCCATCGTGAACCGGTCCGTGCCGGTGACGCGCGGCTCGCTCATCCACTTGATGCTGCCCCAATCGAAAACTTGCGTTTCCACATCATTCGGATCGACAAACGGCTTCACTATCTGCTCCGCCATACCACAACCTCCGTTTTTAATTGGCAGTACTCTACGGAACGCATCACGGGTTAGGTGGATTTTGCTTCCGCTTCCAGACGCTGTACATGGCCGAGAAACGTGGTGATCAACCCTTGAAGTGAGCCTGCAACCAAGGAACGCTCGGCAAAACCCTCATGGCTCACGCGGATGATGGCTAAATCTTCTGCGCGGCCAGAAGCCACAGGAAAACCCAGAAAGTCACCGCTCAGCTCACTTGCAAAGAATAGTAAGGAATTTAGCGGCTCAACCTCCTGGTCTAACCAAATTAAACGTAAGTGCGAGTTCGTTTCCACAATCTCTTCGGTTGAATAGATGAACCCCGTGCACTCATCTGGCTCGTCCCACTCCTCGAACGAAGGCCGAATGTCCAAGCCGTTGGTTTCAGAAAGAAGACCTCGTAGGCTTCCCGGCAGGGCTACGCCCGATGCTTCTTCTACACTGGCAATCTGACTTTCTGTTGCCGGCGAGTAGACGAGACAGTTGGCTGTGAAACTTTTTGCTAACTCAATCCACACTGCGCTACTGCTCCTATGTTGCCTTCTGGATGCGGTACAGGTGAACGGCGTAGGGCGAGAAATCATCCTCGAAGCAGCCATTTCGCAGGGAGATACGCCGGTTTTCGCCGATTACCTCCGCCGTCGCATTTTTAGGTACGCCGCTGACGGTGAACGCGCCACGTGTCGGTGCGTTACGCATGCCCACCGAGAAGATGTAGGTTGCGCCGCCGTGCCACTTCCTCATGGCGGCAATGGGTACGTCCGGCTCGGCGGATTTGACGGAAACCGCCTGCGTCGGCGCGTTGAGGACGGGCGCGAGCGAGCGGATTTGCCGGTTGAAGGACGTTACCGCTGCCAGCATCGGCGGGTCGTCTAACAGTGCGTGCTCGTTGAATTTGGGCTTGAACTCGTGGACGAAGTAGATAAGGCCGGTCGAGCCGTGGATCAGTGACATCCAGACTTCGGCGCGTACCTGTTCCGGCGTCGCCTTTTTGCCGCCGTCAATGCGGGTGCATTCGATGCAGTTCCAGACGCGCTTTTTGCCGCCCGTCCATTCGCGCAGCCGCCGGACGCCCTTGGGCACGTACCACAGGTAGTTCTCGCCGTCCGGCTTGCGCAGGCCCGCTACCGGATACACATCGAAGGAGACAATATCCGCGCCCTGAACGTAGGTTCTGTAATCGTCCAATTTCGCGCCGGGGCCGCGCCCGATCCACTCGTCGTTCGCGACCCCCTGCCCCAGATTCAAAAGGATAGGGCGCGTCGGGTCGTTTTTGTGCAATCGCCGGTAATCTTCGACGATTTTGGACGGTGCGATGGATGGGCCATAAGACTTTTTACCGGTCACCGGGTCCGTCACCGGCTGGGCGTTGTCCGGCTCATCGCCGTGCATCCACCCGGCGATAATCGGGTTCGACCGGTGTGCCAACCCGACCTCGTTCTGGTGGCAGATAACCGGCATTTCGGCTTTCGTCAGTGCGGCTAACTGTTCTTCCGTCGGTCCTTGCCACAAAGCGACGTACAGGTTGATGCCTGCTTCCCGGTAGTGCAGCGCGTTCGCCGGGTTCTGGAGCCAGACGGCGATGGGGAAATAGTTTGGGCCGAAGCGCGGGCCGAATCTCCAGGCGGGCGGGCTGCTCATGAGGACTGTTTTCCTTTCTCCACGGTCACGGTTTCGCCGTCGGCGGGCCAGAAGGTATTGGCAAATATTTCCCGCGCCGCCTCCAGCGCGGCGGCCTGTTTTTCATCGGGGCAGTGGACGAGCGCGAGGCGGCGCGCACCTGCTTCCTGCGCCAGTTGCGCCGCGTCGGGCGCGCCCATGTGCAGCGAGCGGTTGTCGGCGGGCGCGGGATTCGCGCCGTAGGAGGCTTCTGTTATCAGCAGGGAAACGCCCCGGACATGGGACGCCAGCGCCGGGTCATAGGCCGTATCTCCGGTGAAGGCGAACGCCGCGCCGGTTCGCCGGTCGGTGAAGCGGTAACACAGGCCGGGCACCGGGTGACGCGAGGCGCACACAGCGACATGAAAGGCGGCGTCCTCAAACGTGCCGCCGGGAGATAACGGAATCACTTGGGTGGGGGGGATGACTTCCGGGAATCGCTCCGCCTGAAGGAACCGCTGCGCCAACTCGACAACCGTCTCCACCTCTGCGGCAGGCCCGATGATCTTGAGCGGGGGCAGGTCGGGGCGCTGCTGCGCCCGGCGCATGCTTCGGTACAGAAGAATCTGGGGCAAGCCCACATAGTGGTCGTGGTGGCAGTGGGTCAGGAACAGGTATTCCAGATCGAGCGGCGTGACGCCGTAACACTGCATCTTAATGGCCGCGTACCAGCCGGTGTCCACCAGATAACGGCCATTGATAAGAAAGCTGGCGGTGTCATGCCCGCCGCCGGGGACGACGGCGGAGGTTCCTAAAAACGTGACTGTCGTTGTCTCGTCCGGCATCTTCTCGATGGCCTCTGTACTTATGTCTTCGCCGCGCTTCGGGGCCTGTGTAGGTTCGTTACGGGCGTCGGCGTCTCCTGCTTTTTTTGCCCTCACCCCCTTCCCCTCTCCCAATTCTGGGAGAGGGGAAGGGGGTGAGGGCGGGCACGGGAGAGGGCTATAAATACCACTCGAAGAGCCAGGCGAGGAAACCCCAGAAGACGGGGACGACGAAGCCACCCAATGTCAGACCCAGGAAAAAGGGGATCAGCCGGGTGTAGAGGCCAAGGCCGCCGTAGCGCAGAAGAAGGCTTTTCAGCACCCACATGCCGAAGAAGGCGGGCCAGTTGTATTCGACGGCGAAGCAGACCGCGAGCGCGTAGCCGATAGGGTGCAGGGGCGTCCCAATGAAGGTGTAGTTTATCTTGGCGAGCAGAAAGGTCAGCGCCGCCCCGATACCCATGAAGTTGATCTCCGTCCACTGCGGCCCCTTCGCCTGATACACCCATTCCGTAATTCGGGAAACTGCCGTCCGGGAACCGCTTTCGCGCCAGCCGCCAGAAACGAACTGGTCTTCGCCCAGCCGGTACGTCCAATGCAGATAGGTCAGCAGGCAGGTGAGCGCGCCGACCAGAAAGGCGACAATCACCCACGCTCCCAGCGCGCGCGGGGAGGCGCCGGTCGATTTTCCGACGTGAAAGGCTGACAACTGATGCGCCATCGGCTGGCCCCGGTGGTCGCGGTTGATCCAGTACATCAGCGAAAACTGTGTCAGCGAACCGGGGGATTGGCCCAGCGTTCCGAAGACCGTCGTCAGCGTCTTTTGCGGATCGAGATAATAGAGTTCCAGAATCGGCGGGCCGACCTGCGCGTAGATGCGGGTCATCGTCACATTGAGAATCCAGAAGAAGGCGTAGAACGCCACCGCCAGCCCCAGTGACATTCCCGACTGAACACTCCACCAGACCAGAAAAACGGTACCGATGACCAGGCAGCGGCCTGCCCAGCGGTAAGAACCCGGCTCATCGGCATCGTCCAGATCACTGCGGCTGGAGAACGAAAAGGCCGAAGAAAGGACTCGCCCCAGGTGATGCCGCTCGGCCCAGACCAGCAGGAAAAAGAGCATCGCCCATGCGCCCGCCGACTGCGCTCGGGTGTACGGGAAGCCGCGCGCGTCCCAGCCCAGTTCCCGCCAGCCCATCGAATAGCCGAACACCTCCAGCAGCTTCCGCAGCACATAAAAAAACCAACTGCTGAAAAGGATGTCGGTGGGAATCAGATAGCAGATGCCCAGATGGATCGGACTCCACAGCAGGTACATCGGCGCGAGGGCTTTCCATGGCGACGGGGCCGCTTCCAGCAGCGGCGTCGCCTGGAAATCGAGCATGATGTCGGGAACGTTCGGGAAGCGGTTATGAAGCTGGTTGAAGGTTTCCACCAGCGCCGAGACACCGAAGCCGTACCAGAAAAGCCGCCCGGACGCCATGCCGCCGAACCCGCCCGCGCGGCACATCTCCAGGGGCAACTGGACACAGGGAAAGGACAGCCGGTCGTGATCCACCCAGCGCCGTCGCAGAATGACGTTCCATGACCACATGGTGATGCCCAGCGCCAGCAGCCAGGCCATCCAGGCAGCAAGGGGAATCAGCCACGCCTGAAGAAACGGCGGTTCCCAGAAGTTTGCACGCCCCCCATAGTACGGCTCGACAATGGCCGGGTCCTGCGGAACCATCCACTCAGGGACGTACTGCCGGAACGGCCCCGCTCGGTCTTCCTGTGATTGGCGGAACGGCCAGACATACATCGGCAGAAGGTACTGCACCTCATCCTGCGCGGCGATAGCCGCCGCGACCGTGGATAAACCGTAGATGACGCCCAGTTCGGCAGGGCGCAGCGCCGCCCGGGGCAGCCAGCGACGGGCGACGGTGTTCCAGACCGCCAGCAAAAACAGGAAAAAGATGACCCCCGCAAACAGCGTGAAGGCGCTGCCGAACGGCAGGACGACCGTCTGTGGGCGCATCTTGAAAACGACCTGAATGGCGGAAACGACGGCACCGATGACCAATCCAAGGATAACCCCACGCGCCGTGACGGGCGCGTGGCGGGCTGCTTCCGCCGCCGCTGTCTGTTCTTCACCGGATGCCGCTTTCGTCAGATATCCAGTACGCCCCCTTATCGTCGGTGCTGCCATATTTGGTGTCTCAGTTGGTGATCTTCTGGATCAGAGCGATGGTCTTTCGCGCTCCGCCGTATTCGTCGCCGTCGCGGGGAACGGACTCGATGCCCCAGGCACCTTGATAACCCGCCTCGCGGAGGATGTGGATGGCGGTAGGTATGTCCTCGGTCGTTTCGTTGCCCTGGTCGTCCCAGTCAAGCGTCTTGATATGGGTCGCGCGGGCGTACTTCGCACAGCGACGGCGACCCTCTTCCTTCAACTCCGGCTTCCAGTTGTGCGTATCCAGAAGCAGACCCAGACCGTCGTTGGACTCGATCATCTTGATCACATTATCAGGAATCACCGTTGGCCCCCAGTGGTTTTCCACGAGAATTTCGACGCCATTGTCCTGGCCCCGCGCAATCAGGTCGACGTAGCCGTCCCGGATAATTTGAAACACGTCGTCCGGCATCTCTTCCGGCCCCCCGGCATCGATGCGCGCCTGCTTCGCTCCCAGTTTTTCGCAGACGTCCAGCCAGCGGTAGGCGCGGGCGCGGTGGACGGCGCGGGCTTCAGGGTCGGGGTCGTAGATATGCGCGCCGTCCACCGCGATGCAGCCGAACGGCAATCCAGCCGTGTCCGCCGCGTCTTTGACACGCTCGATATAGTCCTCATCCACGGCGGAAAGATGCTGCGATTTGTGGGGGTTGTGCCCGGCATGCAGCACCTCGTCGCCGGAGCGGATGACGGAAAGGTGGGCGTTCCAGGGATCAAGCTGAGTGCAGCCCAATTCCTTGCAGTCGGTGATGAACTGGAAGATGTCCTGCTTACCCGCCGCCAGCAGGCGGTGAAAGCTGAAAGAGCAGATACCGATTTCCATAACGTTTTCCTTTTCATGACCGCGCGGCGAGCAGCGATGGCAGAAAAAGGGACAAAATGATGAGGTGCGCAGCGCGGAAAATGCGGGTATGTGTTTCTTCCGTAAAGGCATGCCCATTTCCTGCAAAAAAAGTGGGCGACGTATTTAGCGGTTCCACCGCCGCAGGCGATAAGAAAACAGTGCGGGCACTTCTGGCGCGGCCCCAACGGAAATTTTGAGGGAACATCGGCGGGTTTCCACCGTCCAAGAGAAGCAAGCGAGAAAGCGATTCACTGATGCGGGCATTGAGGGAAAACGGAAGAAGCGGCTATCAAACGCAGGACCACCTCCGGTCGTGCGCGTTTTGCCGTTTATCCCGTACCGGGGAAGGTCAGGCCAAACATCTGCCCAACCCGGACTATAATGCGCCGCAACCGATTACGTTTTCCGCGAAGCGAGGTTTCAACAGGTAACTCGCTTCCCCGTTTAGCGAAAGCAGGAACGTAATCGGCCCCGGCGCAGCAGCGCGGGGCCGATTTGCTTTTTGCGGCTAACAGATCGTTGGAAAAAAATTTCCTGAAGGTTCGGAACAAAACTGAGTGCTTGTCTGTCAAATGTGGTATAACGGATTGGCTCAAGAAGCGCAGGCGTGATAAGCGCCTGGGACAACAGAAAAACCAACGATCCAATGTTAAACGAAAATAAAAACCCGAGCGCGAAACAAGGACAGAGAATCCTATCCCTCTGCCTCGCCATGCCGGTCGTGCCCGTCCTGGACGGCCAGCGGCATTTATCCGCGCCGAGTTTTGAAGGCTGGTATCGTGATGATCCGATTGCGTCCTGCGAGGTGCTTGAAGCGTAAAAGCAAGCAAGCACCTATATAAAGAAAACGCAGTACGCAATCGGTCCCAAGCGAAAAGCCTGGGGCCGATTTGTTTTTGTTCTCATCAATACGGCGCGTTGGTGTAGCGGTCAACATATTTCTCTTTCACAGAAAGGATCGCGGGTTCGAATCCCACACGCGCTATTAATGTTGCGCTGTCGCGCCAGTAGGAGCGTATGCGGTTCGGCCTGTTCGTTCAGCGGTCAGGATTCCGGTCCCTCACACCGGCGACAGGGGTTCGATTCCCCTACAGGCTATTGAAAAGTGAATATTGCTATTATTGCAGTACAGGGGCATTGCATAACGGTAGTGCCGGAGCCTCCAAAGCTCCTGGTCGGTGTTCGATTCACCGTGCCTCTGATCGGTCATCGGGATGTAGTGAAGTGGGATAACTCCTGCCTTGGGAGCAGAAGTCAGAGGTTCGATTCCTCTCATCCCGACCAGTTTTGCCAGGATGTGGGTTGGTGCCGGAGCGGTTGAACGGGCTTGACTGTAAATCAGGTGCGAAAGCCACGGAGGTTCGAATCCTTCCCAACCCACCAGAAATCGTGCCGCTGTAGCTCAGTTGGTAGCAGCGTCCGTCTGAAGAGCGGAAGGTCGTGGGTTCGAATCCCACTGGCGGCACCAGAGAATTACGGCCCTATAGCTCAGTGGGCCGCGCAGCGGCGTTCTAAAGCCCCTGCGGGGCCAGTCGTCTCCTGCGCGAATGGCCGCTGGTTCGAGTCCTGCCGGGGTTATGGTTTGTGCGGAACTTGCCCTCGTAGCCCAACTGGCAGAGGCACTTGCCTTAAGAGCAAGAAAGGTCGGCGTTCGAATCGCCGCGAGGGCATTGCATCGGTTCGTGCGGTAGTAGTTCAGCGGCCAGAATTCCGGCTTGCCATGCCGGGGACGCGGGTTCGATTCCCGCTTACCGCCCTGTTTGTGCGCTTGTGGTGTAGCGGTCAACATGCCTGCCTGTCGAGCAGGAGATCACGGGTTCAAATCCCGTCAGGCGCGTTGTTTAATGGGTTTCTGCCCTCATAGCTCAGAGAACGGATAGAGCGGCGTAAAACTGTCGAAGCGCGACAAGGATGCACCTTTGCAGAGGCACCTGCTGGCGACCCGAAAGGGTGGGATGAGTAACTTGCCGGGGGAAGCGCGTTTAAGGACATCCGAACGTACC
>JAUJOK010000113.1 GCA_030447685.1 Armatimonadaceae bacterium | reverse complement strand
CGGTCGGGTTGCCGAACGGCGGCTTGATAAGGGCCTGGTCGTGCCAGATACGCACGCCATCCACCCCGGCGAGCGTCGCCGCCATCTTGCCCAGGCGCGGGTCGTACATAATTTCGTGCATTCCCGCGTGCGTATCGGCAAGCTTGATGCACTGGGTAAAGACGCGGGCGTAGTAGCCATCCGGGTCGCCCTGGTTGTTCAGGTTGCCAAAGCCGCCCCCTTTCCCCAATCGCTGCTCCACCGCCTCGTCGGTCGCCTGACGCCACTGCGCCAGTTCGTCCGCATCGAGCCAGTTTTTGATGACGAGAAAGCCATTTTCGTTATAGCTGTCTATCTGTTTTCGGGTGAGCTTATTTTTCATGCGTTGATACCTCGCTGATTTTGTCGCTGCCGCCGCTTCTTCTTCGCCCGTGTGATGCCCAATCCGCCGCCGACCACGCCAAGGAGGGGCAGTTCGATAGGCACGCCCCTACGCTCGTCGCGTTCGATGATAATAGGCTCCGGCAGGATCGGGCCTTGTGCCGGAGAGCGGGAAAAGTACACATCCTGGGTGCCCGGTCGCGGCGTGGAGTAGTCCTCGAATGCCGTCATCCACAGCTTCCCCGGCAGTTGATCGTCGCCCACCGCCAGCTGCTTCGACAATGGGGCGCTCTGGTCCGCGTTCAGCGCGTTCGACCAGGCCACACGCCCCGGCCAGGGGCCGGGATTCGCGGACGCCGCCGCACTCATGCCGCCGTCCATGCGCTCGGTGCCGAGTACCAGGACACGCAGACTCCGGGGCGAATCGCCCGCCTTTGCCGGGTCGCGCTGGTCCGCCGGTTCGCTATAGGGAAAGAAGGGACGCTCGGTGTGAAACGACATGCGAACGGCGGACGATGCTACCTGCGGATTGTCCTTTTCTTTCTTGGCGACCTTGAAGGCAGTGATACGCCACTGCGCCGCGACGTAGGGCCGCAGCCACTGCGTGAGCGTCGGGCGCGCGGTGTAGCCGTGGGATCGCAGCCATCGGACAAGCGCCGCCGCATCGTCGGCCTTGAGCACCACGGCGTCATAGCCCGCGACCCGCTGCGCGCTCACGACTTCTACGGCTCCCGTTTCCACACCGGACGCCGTTAGTATTTCCTCTTTCTCAAACAGGCCGGGAAACAGCCAGGACGTCCAGTAGTAACCGGCCTCGACATGGTCGCGAACTTCCGGCTTCATCAGCGCCTCCAGGTGCGTGAAGGCGGAATCCTTTGCTTCGGCCAGCGTCGGCGTCGTGGGCGTCGGCACCAGAAAGCCGAAGTCGCGTGTCTTCGTGTCAAAGGTCGCCCGCCGGATGAAGTGCTGCGTTTTGCGCGCCGCGTCCCAGACAATGATGGCGGATTCCTCCACCGTCTGTACGTGCTCGCCCTCCCCTGGCGCGGGCGCGCAGGCCCGACCGGGGCGCATACCGGCGAGGACAAGGGTCGTAATCAGCAGGAGCAGTAAAAAACGCCTCATCCGCTCACACTCCAGCCTGCGTCCACGGTTAATATGTCGGCGGTAATGACGCGGGAATCATCGCCGAGCAGGAAAAGGGCGGCGCGGGCGACATCGTCCGCTTCGATTAAGTCTTCCACCAGTGGCTGCTTGGTCTTCATAAACTCCAGAATCTCCGGGTTTTCCTGCGCGCGGACGCTCATGGGCGTGCGGATAAGGGACGGGGCGATGGCGTTGACCCGAATCTTGTGCGGCGCGTAGTAGGCGGCCATAGAGCGGCTCATGCTTAGGATCGCGCCCTTGCTGGCGGCATACGCATGCGTGGCGAAGAACCGGCGCTCCGGCGAGATGCCGAGCATGCTTGCCATATTCAGAACGGTTCCCCGCAGGCCGTTGGGAGCGACCGGCTGCGTCAGCATCTGCCCGACGACCTCGCGGCGGACCAGAAACATTGATTTGACGTTGGTGTCCAGCGTCGTGTCCCAGCCCTCCTCCGTGCATTCGTGGATCGGGCCGTCCCCGAAGCGGCGTCCGCTGATACCGGCGACATTAAACAGGGCGTCGATAGTGCCGAACGCGGCGAGACACTGCGCCACTGTTTCCTTAACTGCCGGAGCGAGGGTCAGGTCAGCGACATGATAGGCGCAGACACCGCCCGCCTCCTCAATCTCCTGGGCCAGCGCGCGGCAGTGCTCCTCGGTTCGGCTGACAATGAAGACGCGCGCGCCATCGCGGGCGGCCAGCCGCGCCGTCGCCGCCCCGATTCCGGTCGAGCCGGTGATAAGGTAGACTTTGCCGGGCAGGCCCCCTCCCCCCTGCCCCCTCCCCCACGCTGTGGGAGAGGGGGAGAAAGAAGTGAGTACGGCGGGGCCATTTCCGG
>JAUJOK010000056.1 GCA_030447685.1 Armatimonadaceae bacterium | reverse complement strand
GCCGTTGATGACGTCGCCGATGCGGCCGACCGCGATGCCCAGCGGCACGGCGACACCCAGAAACTGCTCTTTCGCCTCACGGATACCGATCAGCAGAAAAATAAGCGAGTTGACCACAAAAGCCGCATATTCCCAGAACGAGCCGACCGCCTCACGGCCCTTGTCGGAGATCGCGCCCAGCGTACCGACATTTCCCAGCAGCAGTCCCGCCGTCAGGGTTGCCAGGACGCCCGACAGGTGGAAATGCTCGGCCAGCAGGAACGAGCCATAGGCGGCGACGGTGGTAAAGGTGATCTCAATCAGGTGGTCTTCGGTGCGCCCGGCCAGCAGCAGCACGCCCCAGCCGACGGCCAGGCCGCACAAAATGCCTCCGAATATCGTCAGCGCCAGGTTCACGGCGACGCCACCCGGCGTCAGCGCCGCGCCCTGTACCGCCGCCAGAACCACGCCGAACACCACCGCCGCCGTGCCGTCGTTCAGCAGGCTTTCCGATTCCACCAGCAGGCGCAGGCGTCCCTGGACATTCGCCTCCTTGAACACGGCGATTACGGAAACCGGGTCGGTCGCGGCGATCAGTGAGCCGAACAGTGCCGCCGCCGCCCATTCCCAGCCCGCCAGAAAGTGCATTCCCGCCGTGGTCAGCGCGGCGGCAAGAATCACACCGACGGTTGCCAGAACCAGCACCGGGGCCAGGTCGCGCCGCAGCTCTTTCCAGGGAATGAAGAAAGCGGCCTCAAAGACCAGGGGGGGCAGGAAGGCCGTAAAGATCAACTCCTTGGTAAGCTGCAGGTCCGGCACATAGCGCGTTACCGCCAGCACCGCGCCTGCCGCTACGAGTCCGACCGTGTACGGCACGCGCAGCTTTTGCGCTCCCATTGCCACCACGGCGGCGATCAGCAGCAGAATCTCAATACGCTCTATCGTCCAGCCCATCAGCGCGATTGTACCCGGTACATGCCCCGGCTCCTCTTCTGCGTGGTAAGTAACGCCTCCTGTGGAGAACTCAGGGTCAGAACTTCGCACCTGGATATTTCTATTTGACAAAATGTCACCGCATGGTATTATGGTTTACATAAATAAAAGGTTTATGCATATAAAGGAAATTTATATGAAGCGTTGGCTTGCGATTCTGGGCGGGCTGCTGATTCTTGGGGTGCTTATCGGGTGGCGTTTAACACAGCAGCAGGCCAAAGCCGCCGCAGAAAAGCGGGCGGGCGCAGCAATGCGCAGCGCCCCGGCCCTGGTAGAGACGGCGGTGGTAAAACGGCAGGACATTGTAAAGACAGTGGAAGCGGTAGCCAATGTGGAAGCTCCCCTGTCCGTCGATGTCATGCCGAAAGTTACCGGGCGAATATTGTATCTGGGCGTTCGGGAGGGCGACCGGGTACGGGCGGGGCAGGTTCTTGTTCGCATCGACCCGACAGAGGTGCAGGCTGAGGTTCGCCAGAGGCAGGCGGCGCTGGCGCAGGCACGCTCCCGTCTCGCCGAGGCCGCAATAACCAGGAATGCGCAGGGAGTGGGCGTTGCCAGCGCCGTCCGCCAGCAGCAGGCGGCGCTGAGGACCGCGCAGGCGCAGAACCGGCAGGCGCGGGCGGACTTCGATGCACAGATAGCCGCCGCTGAAGCAGCGGTCTCGGAGGCTCAGGGACGAATCGCCGCCGCCGAGGCCAATATCGGTGAGGCGGAGGCCGCCATTGCCAGCGCCGAAGCCAATGTTGCCAATGCCCGAACGGAAGTAAGTCGTCAGGAAGCATTGGTCAGGGAGGGAGCTTCCGCGCAGCAGGTTCTCGATAACGCGCGTACGACGCTCAAGGTGCGGGAGGCAGCCCTGGGAGAAGCACGACAGACGCGCCGTGCCGCCGTCGCCGCGCGCTCGTCCGCCCAGGCGCAAAAGCGTGCTGCGGAACGGCAGGTGCAGCTTGCCCGCAATAAAGCCCGCGCCGAGGTTGCCGCCTCCACCGCGACCGTCGCGCAGGCGCAGGCCACGCTGGAATCGGCGCGGGCCAATACGGCCCAGGCCCCGGCCTACACACAGAACCTTGCCGCGCTCCAAGCCGCTGTTGAGGCCGCGCAGGCCGATGTTCGGGCTGCCCAGGCGCGCCTTGCGGATACGATGTTGCGCGCGCCGATTACCGGAGTTGTGACGCAGCGCGCTCTCGATACCGGGGCAATGGCATCTCCCGGCCAGTCTATTCTTTCTGTGCAGGCAATACAGCAGGTCTGGGCAACGGTATCGATTCCTGAGGAAGTCACCCGCCGTATCTTCCAGGGCCAGACGGCGAGCGTGACGTTTGATGCCTTACCAGGTCAGACGTTTGCGGGCAGGATTGCGCAGATTCTGCCCGCCGCCGACGCCCAGAGCCGCCAGTTTACAGTGCGCGTGCGGGTCGATAACCGGAACCGCCGGATCAGGCCCGGCATGTTCGGGCGTGTCACGTTTACGACTGAGAAGGCGAATGACGCATTGGTGGCTCCGCTGGAAGCGGTGAAGACCGATCCCACCAAACCCGGCGCGGGCACCGTGACCGTGGTCGCCGACGGCAAAGCGCAGACGCGGCCTGTTCAGACGGGTCTGGACAATGGCAAAGTCATCGTCCTCCGAAATGGTGTTACCGACGGCGATCAGGTAATTATTCTGTCAACGCGTCCGGTTCGGGAAGGCCAGGCAGTCCGGGCAGGCGGGGCTGACCGCCGTCAGGGAGCCTCGGCTGGCAGCAGGGACGGAAACGCGCCCGCACGGGAAGGAAGTGCTCGTTAATGAATATCGCTCGTTTTTCCGTTACGCGCCCGGTCGCGGTGACCATGCGTATTGCGGCGCTGGTGCTTCTGGGGGCGGTCTGTTTTCTGCGCCTGCCGGTGGACCTGCTGCCCAATGTTTCCCTGCCGACGGTGGCGATTGTGACGAGCTGGCCGAACGTCGCCCCCGAAGAGATAGAAGCCCAGGTTACGAAGCCGCTGGAGCGGGCTGTCTCCTCCGTGCCCGGCCTCTATGAGGTCTCCTCCAACTCCAACCAGGGCAGTTCGTTTGTGCGTGTCCAGTTCCAGTGGGGCGTGGATATCGGGCAGGCCGCCGTCGATGTTCTCCAGCAGGTGCAGCGCGCCCGGCGCGAGTTCCCCTCCGACCCAACGCTCGAGAATCCAATCGTCTTCAAGTTCGACCCGTCACAGACCCCGATCCTCGTCTACGGCGTCTCCGGCGAGCCGGACCCGGTCAAGCTGCGCACGCTTCTGGACAATCAAGTCGCGCCGATTATCGAGAGCGCCGACGGCGTGGCGGCGGTAAACATTACGGGCGGTGAGGAGCGGGCTATTATTGTTGATGTGGACCCGGAGAAGCTGCGCTCACGTGGCCTTTCTCTGTCACAGGTCTCCGACCGTATCGCCAGAGAAAACCTGAACCTGCCCGCCGGTATCGCCAAGCAGAGCGAGACCGAGTACACGATCCGCTCGACCGGCTTCTTTACCAGCGTTGATGAGATTCGGGCAGTGCCCGTGGGAGACTTTAACGGCAGGCTTGTCTCGCTCGGCGAGGTCGCCAATGTACGCGACGCCAAAGCCGAGACGCGTATCTACACGCGCCTGAACGGGGATAACGCCGTCGGGATGCTAATCGTCCGGCAAAGCGGCGCGAACACGATCAAGACCGCCGAGTCCGTTCACGAACGCCTGGAGCAGGCGAAAAAGCTGTATCCGCACCTCAAGTTCAATGTGGCCTACGATCAATCCCGCTTTATTGAGGCCTCCGTGAACCGCGTGGGGCATGATGCCATTATCGGCGGGACGCTGGCCGTTATTATCCTCCTCTTCTTCCTGCGTAATGTTCGCTCGACGCTGGTGGTGGCGCTTTCTATTCCGATTTCGATTGTTTCCACGTTCGCGCTGATGTATTTCTGCGGCTTTACGCTGAATACCATGTCGCTGGCGGGTATGGCGCTGGCGGTCGGCCTGATCGTGGATGACGCGGTGGTCGTTCTGGAGAACATCTTCCGTCACATCGAGCGCGATAAGATGCGCGCGGCGGAGGCCGCCGTTTCGGGAACCCAGGAGATTTTAACGGCGGTCGTCGCCTCGACGCTGACGATTATGATTGTCTTCCTGCCGCTTCTGCTGATTCAGGGGCAGGCCGGACAGATGTTCACGCAGTTGGCGCTCGTCGTTATCTTCTCCATAGGTATCTCGCTGCTGGACGCCGCCACCGTCGTCCCGATGCTCGCCTCGCGCTTTATCAAGGCGGAGGATTACGCCGAAGCCGAGCACGGTCATGGCGCGACGGAAAGGCAGAAGGGGCCGATGGGCCGCTTCTTCCGCTGGTCCGGTCAGCGCTTCGATGCTCTGGATGAGTCCTACCGGCGCGGCCTTCAATGGTCTCTAAAGCGGCGATGGCTCGTGGTCGGCGGGGCGTTCGGTGCCTGCGCGTTGTCGCTGCTGCTGGTTCCGTATATCGGCGTTGAAATGATGCCGCAGGCCGACAGCGGCGACCTGCAGGTCAACGTGAAGATGCCTATCGGCACCAGCTTCGCCAAAACCAACGAAGTCATGCTTAAAGTGGAGCAGATTCTTCGCGATAATCCCAATGTGGCGACGGTATTTGCAGCGGCGGGAACGAACCTTTCCATTCGCGGCGTTGGTTCATCGGGCACCTCCAATCAAGGCGCGGCGCTTGTCAAGCTCAAGGACGACCGCAGGACAAGTACACAGGATGTCCTTGCAGACCTGCGACGTAAGATGGGCCAGATTCCGGGCGTGCGTCCCCGCCTGAACCAGATAGACGTGGTGACCCAGGTTTTGACCGGTGGCAACCAGAATGTCGAGGTCAACATCTTCGGCGAAAATCTGGACGAGTTATCGCGGATCTCGCGCGAAGTGATGGAAAAAGGCCGTGATGTTTCCGGGTGGCAGAATGTGGACGTCAACTGGCAGGACGCCACACCGGAACTGCAATGGAAAGTAGACCGGCAAAAGGCGCTGCAGCTTGGCCTGTCCTTTTCCGACATCGCTACCACCATCGGGTCGGCGACGCGCGGCAATATCGCTTCTTATTATCAGGAGAACGGCTTCCAGTACCCCATTCAGGTACAGTTGCCCGAAGAGCGGCGGAAAACCGTGGACGCACTCCTTTCTTTGCCGCTGAAGCCGACGCTTTCCGGCGCGGGCCGTGCTTCGGAGGACGAAGGAGGCAGGCTGGGCACCTCCGCTTCTGCCGCGAACGCCCCGGCAATCGAGTTACGGCAGGTAGCTCGTCCCGAACTCGGAACGGGTCCGAGCGAGATCTCGCGCCTGAACCGGCAGCGCTACATCGCCGTTTCCGGCACGCCGGAAGGCCGATCCGCCGGCGACATTCAGGCGGATGTGGCAAAGCAGATGGAGGGAATCGCGCTCCCGGCAGGCTACCGGTGGGACTGGGGCAGTAATCAAAAGCGGCGCGCGCAGGAGTTCGCGGGCATGGGACTGGCTGTCGGCCTTGCCATCGTGCTGATCTATATGCTGCTGGCGTCGCAGTTTGAGTCCTTCGTTCACCCGCTGACCATCCTGCTGTCGGTGCCGCTTTCCGTTATCGGCGTTATCCTGGCGCTGTTCCTTTCGGGACGGGCGTTCGGTCTGACCGCCTTTATAGGCTTGCTTCTGCTCGTCGGTATCGTCGTCAAGAACGGCATCCTGCTGATCGACTATACAAACCTGCTGCGGGCGCGGGGCCGGGCACGGGACGAGGCCGTTTTAGAAGCGTCGCCGACCCGTCTGCGCCCGATCCTGATGACCAGTCTGGCGGCGGGCTTCGGTATGCTGCCGCTCGCGCTGGGTCTGGGCGAGGGGTCGGAGACGCAGGCCCCGCTGGCGACATCGGTGGTGGGCGGGCTGACTACCTCGACGCTGCTGACGCTTTTCGTCGTGCCCTGTGTCTACACGCTGTTCGATGACCTGGCGCGTCGCCTGCGCGGTGGGGATGACAAGGACCTGGCACGCCCGCCGCTCATTGAGCCGTCCGTCGAATCTGTGGAGCAGGAGCGCATGCGGGAGGGCACGCCTGCGGCATCACGGCCTGGTTTGACGGGAATGCAACGGGAAAGCCGGGAAAAGGAGAATCCGGTTGATTGACCAGAAGATGCACAGCGTCGCAGAGACCGTAAGCGAGCGGGCGGAGCACGCGGAACAGCTTTTACCGGAGATTGCCCGGCGGCTGTTCACGCTCGACCCGTCCCACCCGCTCGCGGACCTGCCCAACGCCCAGCTTAAAGTCTGCTCGCTGCTTCTGGGCGGCCCGCGCACCATGTCGCAAATCAGCGAGGAGTTGAGCATCAGCGTCAGCGCGGTGACACAGATTGCGGATCGTTTGGAAAAGGCCAGCCTGGTGGAGCGTCAGCCGGTCAACAAAGTGGGCTGCGGCGACCGGCGTGCGCGTTATCTGGCGCTGACACCGGAGGGAGCGCGCCTGATGGAGTCACGGCGACAGGAGCGCGCCGAGCGCGTCGCCGCAGCCCTTTCCTACTTATCTGAGCCGGACCAGAATCGTGTCGTGGCGGCACTGGAGATGCTCCTTTCCGCCTGCCGACAGATTGGAGACAACGACCGAAAGAGCAACGGGGACTGACTATGCTGCCACTCCTTGAATATTACCAGTCTTGGAAATACACGGCACGATTCAGGCTTCTTCTCACCGGACAGACGCAGAAAGGGGCGTACCAAGTTGGTGCGCCCCTTTCTGCAAGTACCGGCAATGAGCCGCGTTACGCCTGGAACTGACCTTTGAAGGCGGTAATTGCCCGGCGCAGCGTCTCCGTCATATCTTCCGACAGAGCCTTAGTCGTAGTAATAGAGTGGGCAACGTCGGGATACTGGTCGGCGACGTAGGCAAGCAGTTCGCTTTCAAAGCGGCGGACGGCTTCTACAGGCACATCGTCCAAATATCCGTTGGTGGCCGCGAAGATCGAGATGACCTGCTGATCCACCGTCATACCTGCGTATTGCGGCTGTTTCAGCATCTCTACCAGGCGCTGGCCGCGCCCAAGCTGCGCCTGGGTCGCCTTGTCCAGGTCAGAGGCGAACTGGGCGAACGCCTGCACCTCGCGGAACTGGGCAAGCTCCAGCTTCATGCGGCCCGCGACCTGCTTCATCGCCTTGATCTGCGCGTTCCCGCCAACGCGGGATACGGAAATACCGACGTTGATGGCCGGGCGGACACCGGCGTAGAACAGGTCGGATTCCAGGAATATCTGCCCGTCGGTGATGGAGATGACGTTGGTCGGGATATAGGCCGAAACGTCACCCGCCTGCGTCTCAATAAGCGGAAGAGCGGTCAGGCTGCCGCCGCCGCGCTCGTTGGATAGCTTGGCGGCGCGCTCCAGCAGGCGCGAATGCAGGTAGAACACGTCGCCGGGATAGGCTTCGCGGCCCGGCGGGCGGCGCAGCAGCAGCGATACCTGGCGGTAGGCGGCGGCCTGCTTGGTCAGGTCATCGTAGATGATCAGCGCGTGGCGGCCCGTGTCGCGGAAATACTCGGCCATCGAGCAGCCCGCATACGGCGCGATATACTGAAGCGAGGCCGGGTCGGACGCCGTGGCCGCGATGACGGTGGTATAGTCCATCGCGCCGTACTGGCGCAGGGTTTCCACGACCTGCCGCACGGTCGAGCCTTTCTGCCCGATAGCGACATAGAAGCAGTAAACGTCCTGCCCCTTCTGGTTGAGAATCGTGTCGATGGCGACGGCGGTCTTGCCGGTCTGCCGGTCCCCGATAATCAATTCACGCTGGCCACGCCCGATGGGGATCATGGCGTCGATAGCCTTGATGCCGGTTTGCAGCGGCTCCTTGACCGGCTGCCGGTCCACAATACCGGGCGCGACGGTTTCGAGAAGGCGGTACTCTTTGGCGACGATAGGGCCGCCGTCGTCAATCGGGATTCCCAGCGGGTTGACGACGCGCCCGACCAGCCCCTCGCCGACCGGAACCTCGACGATGCGCCCGGTGCGCTTGACCGTGTCGCCTTCCTTGATATGGGTGTCATCACCCAGGATGACCGCGCCGATGTTGTCCTCTTCAAGGTTCAAGGCGACACCCATGATGCCGTTGGGGAACTCCAGAAGCTCCGCGACGGCGGCGTCCCGGAGGCCGTAGATGCGCGCGATGCCGTCGCCGACCTGGAGTACCGTGCCGACGCCGACCTCTTCGATGCCGCTCTGGTACTGGGATAGCTCCCGTTCCAGAATACTGGTTATCTCTTCGGGTCTGACTGCCACTTGTTTATTTCCTTTGTTATCTTTGCTTGACCGCCGTCGAATGAATTCGAGGCTGCCAAAACGCAAGCCTGCCTTCGCAGGCTGAAGAAGTATCCAGTCGCGAAGGCGGACTTCGTACCTTGCAGCCTCGAATTCATTCGACGGTGCGCTACTTGCGTACGAGAAGCTGTTCGCGCAGTCGCTCCAGATTGCCGCGAACGGTGCCATCCAGAACGGTGTCGCCGATGCGGACAAGAATGCCGCCGATCAACGACGGATCAACGGCCATTTCCAATTCGATGTCCTTGCCTGTGCGCGCCTCGAGTGACCGCTCCAGCGACACGATCTGCTCCGGTGTTAGCGGGACGGCGCTGGTGGCGGTGGCATGGGCGATATTTCGGTATTCGAGCACGCGGCGCGCGAACTCCGCCTGAACCTCCGGGAGCAGTTCGATGCGTCGCTTGTCGATCAGCAGGTTCAGCAGCGCCAGCGTCATGGGCGAAATGCGTTCCGCGAAAACATTCTTGAGCGCCAGTTTCTTGCGGTCATCCGTTACGAGCGGCTGGGCCAGCATCGCCCGCAGATGACCGGACCCGGCTACGGTTTCAGCGACCAACTGGAGATCATTCGCTGCCGTGGTGACGGTGTCCGTCTCTTTGGCCTGGTTGAACAAAGCGGCGGCATAGCGCCGCGCCACCGACTCTTCACGCATGGTTTACGCCTGTCCCACCGCGCTGGTGCTGCCCACGCTGCCCGTACCATTTTGCGTGCCGGTAGTGATAAACTCGTCGATCAGGCGGCGCTGGCGTGTTTCGTCCAGCGAGTCGCCGATCACTTTGGTTGCCGCGCCCATCGCCAAATCCACCACCTGCTGGCGGAAGGTGATCATCGCCTGCTCACGTTCACGGGCGACTTCCGCCTCGGCGCGGGTAATCATTTCGCGGGAGCGCCCCTGCGCCTCCTGGACGATCTGGTCGCGCGCAGCCTGGGCATCCTTGATCGCGCCCTGAATCTTTTCGCGCGCCTCGGCTTCGATACTGGCAAGGCGCTGCTCGTAGTCGGTGCGGAGCGCTTCCATCTGCCGCCGGTCGGCCTCAAGCTGGTCGTACGTGCTGTTGACATCCTGCTGGCGCTCGGCCAGCACCTTGCCGATGGGGGTGAAGACCATCTTTCGCAGCACAAGCAGGAGCAGCAGGAACCCGACAATGTTGACCAGAATGGCGCGCGGGTCGATATTCAGACTGTTGAGGAGGTCCATGATAGTTGAATGTTCCGCCCGTGGAAAGGCAGGTCGTTAGCCGATTACAAACAAAAACAAAAAGTAGGTGACGAGGGCGCAGGTTTCGCGTTGCGCCCCCGTCGGTTGGCCTTACGTTGGTAAAATACCGCTTACGGGGCCTTGATGGTCGCTACCTTGGCCGGTCCCGCCGACGAGGTCTGCGCGGCATTCGCACCGGCGGCGGCTTCCGGTCCGGGCAGCTTGCCGTTGAGCAGGAAGAACATCAGCAGGGCGTAGATGACGAGCGACTCGATAAGCGCCAGGGCGATAATCATGGCCGTCTGAATACGACCGGCGGCCTCCGGCTGGCGGGCGATGCCTTCCAGCGCGGCGGCAGCGGCGCGTCCCTGACCGGCAGCCGCCGACAGAACCGCGATAGGCAGACCCAGGCCCACAGCCAGGGCGAGCATTCCGTAGTAGAAGCTCATATTCATTGCGCGAAAACCTCCATTTAATCGTGGCGGTGTTTGCCGCCGGTGAGATACAGAAACTTACTGCGTAAGTCCTAATGGGTCGGGACCGGTGCCCCGAATTCATCCAGAGTCTGGTGTTCGTCGTGGCCGTGCGCGTGGTGCTCATGGTCGCCCAGCGACAGCGAGATATAGGCGCAGGTCAGGATCGTAAAGACACCCGCCTGCACCAGCGAACCGAACACGCCGAACATCAGCATTGGAAATTGGAACGGTATCGGCAGAAACACCGGCAGCGTGGTTGCCGCCAGGCCGACGAGCACGGCGATAACCGTCTCCTCGCCGAAGACGTTGCCGAACAGACGAATCGAAAGCGATATGGGCTTGGCGAGCGCGCCGATAATCTCCAGCGGAAACATCAGTGGCGCCAGCGCAGGCATCGGCCCGGCAAAGTGTTTAAGGTGTCCACCTACCCCGTTCGCCTTGATACCCGCCGCCTGCACCACAATGAACACGACCAACGAAATAGCAATGGTCATGGACAGGTTTGCGGTGGGGGCGGGCAGCAGGTGGGAAACCCCCTCGCCCGACTTGCCGAAGACCGTGGGCAGAACGCCCATCAGGTTCGAGGTCAGGACGAACACAAAGACAGTGGCGACCAGGGGCATGAACCGCTCGCCGCCCGGCCCGATGGCCCGCTGGCAGAAAACGTTCATGGACTCCACGCACTGCTCCAGCAGCGCCTGCCCTTTTGTCCGAATGCGCTTGTGCAGACCGCCCGCGCGGGAGATGGCAATTACGGCGAGGATAATGGCGACGACAAAAATAGCAACGCCGCTGAAGTACCAGGAAGAGTGGTGCGCAAGCGGGTTACTGCCGTGCTCATCGCCGCCGTGGCCGGGCTTGCCGTGCCCGGCGACACTATCGGCGGCGGCTTCACCTGCCTGATGCGCCTCGCCGCCGCCGCCACCTTCTGCGTGCTGCGCGAGGATAACGTAATCTTTTTTTGCTGGCGTTCCTTGCTGCGGCAACGCTTTTCTCCTTAGGTTAATTCTACGGCGCTTTGCCGGATGGCGTCTTTCTGCTGTCTTCGCGGCGCTCTACCATATACCGCCCCACACCGCGCAGGGCAATGACGGCCTGCACCAGAATGAAGCCGCCCATAAAGGCCATAACCTCGCGCTGATTCCAGTAACGCGCCGCCGCCCAGAGGACTATACCCACCAACGGGTATTTTACCAGAGCCGCCCCCAGAAGCGCCCGTCCGGGCCGGGCGCTTTTGTTCGTCCGCGCCGCGCTCACTCGCTCCGGGGTGAAAACGCCGCGCACCAGAGCTTCCAGCGTCCACAACAGAACCAGTCCCAGCGCAACGCCCCCTGCTACCGGCAGCAGCGCCCAGAACTGACCGTAGGAGGCGAGCGCAAACAGCACAAAGCCGGTGACGAATGCCGTGCTGCGATACGTGCGCCGTATAAAGCCGCTGTCCAAGAAATCTACTTCTTGCGATCCCGGTCGTGCCGGTCGTTGATTCGGTTCGCGACACGAACCAGATTAATGAATCCGGAGGCCGTTCCCAGCAAAAACCCGACGATCAGGCCCCAGGGCGTGGCGGGATTTTTCAGCACAAACGTATCGAAAAGATAGCCGAATCCCGCCCCGATGGCGATAGAAAAAACCAGCGTCATTCCGATGGTAGACGCCTCGCCCATGCCCCGCATATCCCCTTTGAGCGAGCTAAACCCAGGCGCATCCTTCGCCGGGTCGGGCTGCGGCAACGTCGGGCGAGTAAATTTTGCTTCCGGCACTTCCGGCAGCGCGTCGCCTCGGGGCACCCGGAGCCGCTCGTCCGCCTCCGGGTCCGGGAAGCGCCCCAGAAGATCGTCGTCTTCCTCGTCGTTTTTATCTGCCGACGCCGCTTCTAAAGCGCGCTGTATTCGCTCCGCCGCCTCGTTGCGGTCATTTTCTGTCGACATAATCTGTCCCTATTCGGGTCTTTTATGCTTCGGCCACTGCCGCCGCCGCCGCCTCGTGGCCCAGATCGAAAACGTCGTGCAGGGCACGCGCCGCTTTTTGCGTGTCCGCCTCGGGAACCAGCACCGAAATGGAATACTGCGAATCCGCTGTCTGATACACCGGCACTCCCGCCTTTGCCAGCGTTTCCAGAATCATCGCCATTACGCCCGGAACTCCCTTAAACCGCGCGGCGATAATGGAAACCATCGTGCAGTTTTCCAGCACCTCAGCCTCCATCGTGTGCAGTTCCACCATATGCGTCGTGTTTTCCAGAAGCGCCCGCTGCGCCTGGAAAGCCATCTGGTCACCACCCATTCCCAGCAGGTACAGCCGCCCGAACGGCGGCTTCCGGCGCGGGGTCAGGTCTACGGGAATCACCAGCCCGTCCAACAGGTCGCGCAGGCGCGGCAGATGCTCACGCGCCACCGCGAACGAAAACGCATTGCCGCCAGTGCTGGTCAGGTGGATGGGAATGCCTTCTCTTTCCAGCATTCGGTACAATTCCAGCTCGATCTGCCCCCGATCCTGCTCGCTTTCGCTGGGAACCTCCCACCGGATGTAGACGATGCGTCCCGTGTGCGTTACGCCGGTGACGCGCAGGCGTATCGCTTCGCTCAAATCCTCACCCGCCGCAATCAGCGTTCCGGGTTTGTCTTCAAAGGTCGATTTCACCCACAGGGGAATGCGATACTGGTTAGCGATCTCAGCGGCGCGTGGGTGAACCACCTTGGCTCCCTGGTGCGCCATCTCCGAGACCTCCTCGTAGGTGGCCGTCGCGAGCGTGCGCGCATCGGGAACCAGGCGGGGATCAGCCGTTTTTACCCCATCCACGTCCGTATATATCTCGACCGCCACCTCGCTCGCATGCGGCTTGAGGGCCGCCCCCAGCGCGGACGCCGTCGTGTCGGAACCGCCGCGTCCGAGCGTGGTAATCGCCCCATACGTGGTGACGCCCTGGAAACCGGCCACCAGAACCACCTTGTCCTGTTCCAGCATCCGCACGACATACGACGGGTTGATCGAAAGGATACGGGCGTTGCCGAACTCGTAGTCTGTGCTGATACCCGCCTGCCCCCCTGTCAGCGCCACGGTATCGTGTCCCAGCGAGCGCAGCGTCTGCGCCAGAACGACCGTGGAGATGATCTCGCCACAGGCCATCATCAGGTCCATCTCGCGCGGCGCGGGCGGAACGGCAGGGTCAACGTTTTTCAAGGTGCTTACCAGCGTGTCCGTCGCATAAGGCGCGCCCGCCCGCCCAATGGCCGAAACGACGATCACGACGCGCCACCCCGCCTGTACGGCGCGCGTCACCTTGGCGGCAGCCAACTGGCGGTGCTCATCGGAGTCCACCGAAGTGCCCCCAAACTTCTGAACCAGAATCTTCACAGGGCTTCCAGTCCGACGCCTTCGCGCGGCCCCGTTTCCGCGCCTTCGGCGCTCGTCAAAGAAAAAGCCGTCCGAAGCGCCTCGGCGGCCCGGTCTGTCTGCGCGCCGGCTACCAGCAGCAGCACAGCGTTATAGGCGTCCCCCGTTTGCCGCACAGAAATATCAGCGGATACCAGGGCCTCATAGATGCGGGCCATGACCCCCGATAGATCCCGCATCGCCCCGGCGAGCGTCGTCACCAATCCCAGGTCGCGCAGCAGTCCGTAGGGCACGCCGCGCTTTTGCAGCAGGGCTTCGCAGGGATCGACGGCATCTGCCCGGACCGCAAAGGAGATAGCGCAGGGATGCAGCTTAACCAGAAATACGGACACACCCGCCCCGGCAAGCGCCTGAAGCAGCGCCAGCCGGTCGTCGGCCAGCGTTTCCGGTGCAAACTGCGCGGTCACATGCGCCAGACCACGCATCACCTGAACCTCGGTTACTCCACGCTCCCGCTCGAAACTGACGGAGCCACCGATTCCGGATTGTTGGTAGGGAGCCATAAATCTTTTGCCCCGGCAAGCGGGCCTAATTTGTACAAAAATTCACAGACTGCATCGTCTGCTCAGAGTATAGCATACCTTATGGGATGCGTCAACCGGGTTATCCCGGTATTTGAAGCATATTAATAATTTCTTATAGTCATAAGCAGACCAATTTTAGTGTCAATAAATATGACGGCATCAACCTCGGAACAGGAGCTGGCTGCATGTCCGGCGAGGACTCCTTGGCACTGACATAGCTTTGCCTGGGGATAGGACAACGGTATTAGTGCCTATCTTTTTTCTAACGGCAGTGTGCCGAAGATAGGAGCAGCCGTTTTCTGCTGGGGGATTCGGCAGCGGCGCTCCCGAGCCAATGGTAGCTGTGACTGTCGGAACTTATGCTGTCAACAATAAGGTGTTATTGACAATCGTGCTGAAAACGGTGTATAATGAACGTTGCCGTCTACAGAATCATGTATTCGTCCCGATAATGAGGGTGTTAAAGGCAGAGCGTCCGAAAGGGCGCGACGCAAAGCTACGGGCCTAAGGTTCGCAGAGCGTTCTATGGTCGCCGGGTCGCCGTACTTCGTCGCTACGCGGGGCAATCCGCCATGCGGTTAAGGAGGCAGTTGGATGAGAGTTTCTGGAGAAGAATATCTGCGTGTATCGCATTTCATGCAGGTCGTTCGCCGACCGGAGGAAGTCACGTTGAAAGGCATAGCGACTGCTCCTGCCCGTGGCGTTTCTGCGGCATCGGCGGAGTTTACCCCCGAAGTAAGGGAGATTCAGCGCGTGGTGGGAATAGTCGTCAGGGAAGCCGAAGTTAGGGAAGATGTGGTCGCCCATCTGCGCGAGCGCGTGGAAAGCGGCACATATAACGTTACCGGCGAGCAGATCGGTGAAATGATGCTGCGCCGCTTTCTGGCGGATCGGACGGCGTAACCACGCCCTTCTGACCCGTCGGATAATCGTACCTGCCGTCCCCGCAGAGGCATCTCTGCGGGGACGGTTTTTTTGTTTCACATGAAACATTGCGAAACGGACCCAGACAGAGGAAGAACGTCCGGCGATGTCGAAGAGGCACGGCGGAAGGAATAGACTTATGGCGATAGTTTGGGCAGTCGTCAATCAAAAAGGCGGCGTCGGTAAAACCACCACCGCCGTTAACCTGGCCGCTTTTCTTGCCGAAAAACACCGGGTGCTGCTGGTGGACACCGATCCGCAGGGCAACGCCACCAGCGGCGTCGGCGTGGATCGGCGGAACCTGACCTCCGACATCTACTCCGTGCTTGTTCATGGCGAGGCTGTCACCGCCGCGCGCCGTCACACCGCCACCCGGAACCTTGACCTGCTGCCGGCGACGATGAATCTGGCGGGCGCGGAGATGGAATTATACGGTGTGCCGGAGCGCGAGTTTATCCTGAAAAAGGCGCTCGACGCGGTGAAGGAAGAGTATGATTTCGTTTTGCTCGATTCGCCCCCTTCGCTGGGGCTGATTACCGTCAATACCCTGACCGCCGCCCACGAAGTCATCATCCCACTGCAATGCGAATACTACGCGCTCGAAGGGATTACCCAACTTCTTGAAATCATCGAGCGGGTGCGCCAACACCTGAATCCTGAATTAAAGGTCGGGCACGTTATCCTGACCATGTTCGACGGGCGGACGAATCTGGCGAATCAGGTGATGCAGGAGGTACGCTCCTATTTCGGGGATACCGTGTCGCGCGTGGTGGTGCCGCGCAATATCCGCCTGTCCGAAGCGCCCAGCTTCGGGCAGCCGATCTCGCAGTACGACCCTCGTTCCAAAGGGGCGCAGGCTTACGAACAAATCTCAAAGGAGTTGATTGCCGATGTCGAGCGCAAAGCGGGTGCTGGGGCGGGGCCTGGCCGATCTGATTCCCGTTGGTGGCGGCGAGGCCGGGAAGCCACAAAATGAGGCGACACAGGAAGTCGCCGTAACCTCACTTCATCCGAACCCCCGGCAGCCCCGGACGCATTTCGAGGACGCCGCGCTGGGCGAGTTGGCCGATTCTATCAAAGCTAACGGCATTCTTCAGCCTATCCTGGTGCGACCACGCACCACCGGCGGTTACGAGATCGTCGCGGGTGAGCGGCGCTACCGGGCTGCCCTTCGCGCCGGGCTGGCCCGTGTTCCCATTATCGCGCGTGATCTGACCGATGAGGAGACACTCGCGCTCGCGCTTGTCGAGAACCTGCTGCGCGAGGACATCAGCCCGCTGGAGACCGCGCGCGCCGTGCGTCGGCTGATGGACGATTTCGGCTGGACACAGGACGAGGCCGCCCGGCGCATCGGCAAAAGCCGTCCCGCCGTCGCCAACGTGCTGCGCCTGCTGAACCTGCCCCCGTATCTTCAGGAAAGCCTGGAGCGCGGAGAAATCACGGAGGGCCATGCGCGAGCGCTGCTCAGCCGGGAAAAATCCGACCCGACCCGCCAGCGCCGTGTCTGGCAGATGATCCGCGACCGGGGGCTTTCCGTGCGCCAGGTGGAGGACCTGATGAAGCAGGACCAGCAGCCCACTCCTTCTGCGCCGACCACCGCGCCGCGCCGTCGGCTCGTCGAATTGGAGGCTTTGGAGGAGCGTCTCCGGCGCGCTCTGAGCCTGAAAGTGCGTTTGACCGGGACAGAAACGCGCGGGCGGCTCGAGATCGAGTGGTATTCCGACGAGGAGCTGGACGGGCTTATCCAGCGTCTGGAGAAGGAGGCGGCAGTGGAACCGGAGCGGGAAGCGTTATTGACGCCCAAAGGAGGCAGTGGTCCGATCCAGGGGCTGCTATCGTCGCGGCGTCCACGGCAATAACTTCGCGCGCCAGCAGAAAGTCGATGCGGTGCATTGGGTTCGGAACGGGAAAAGTGGCCGAAGCGGCGCTGATGGCTTGCAGCTTGGTTTGGGCCAGGAACTGCTGAAGCGCGGTATCTTCCCCTTCCACGTTAAAGTCGCCGCCCAGTACCAGCGGTCCCTGCGCCCCCAGCGCCTCGGCAAGCGCGCTCATCTGTGCTGCGCGCCATTCGTCCCGCAGGCCCAGATGGGTTGTCCAGACAGCCAGACCGTTTTCCAGAGCGATGCTCAGCGCTGCGCGCGGCTCACCGCCGCCCGGCAGGGCGAGCCGCCTGATCCGGGCGGCAGGGCGGCGGGTAAGAACGGCATTTCCGAATCCAGCCGGGCCGATACCTAAGCGTCCATAAAAATGAGGTTCGGCATCAAGACGTCTTGCCAGATACGCGGCCTGATCCTGAAAGCGGGAGCGGGGCAGGTAGCGGTCTACTTCCTGAAGCAGGCATACATCCGGCTCCACCGCCGCGAGCGATGCGGCGATTCGGGCCAACGACGGCTGCCCGGCGGTGTCGCGGCCTGAGTGGAGATTATAGGAACAGATACGAATGATGTCCATTGTTTCATGTGAAACAGCCCTGTGCCGCGAAAGCCACGCCTCCCCATGCCGTTGATGGCGCAACGGTTAACCGCCGGATACGCGGGGCGGGATGCGCTCCATGCCGTAGACTGCGAGGTTATCCCGGGCACGGTCAGCATACTGATCGGCCCGAACGGGTCCGGCAAGTCCACGCTTTTACGCTGTCTGGCGCGCGGCCTGCCGCCCCGGCAGGGACGGGTTCTCCTGGAGGGAGACGATCTTTATGTGTTGCCGCCCCATGCCGTGGCCGCACGCATCGCTTACGTGGCGCAAAACAACCCGTTTCACTTCTCCTTTACCGTCCAAGAGCTGGTACATCTCGGCGCTGCTGCCGCCTCCCATCCCTCCCGCCCGCAGACACCGGGGAGCGACGCCCACGAGCGAGTGGAGCAGGCGCTGCGGGCACTGGACCTGGACGCCCTTGCTGCCCGAAGCCTGCTTGCTCTATCCGGCGGCGAGCAGCAGCGCGCCGCCATTGCCCGCGCGCTCGCGCAGGACACGCCCTATCTACTGCTGGACGAGCCGACCGCGCACCTTGACCTGCGCCACCAGAACCGGCTGCTGCATTTGCTGCGCCATGAGGCGCGTGCGCAGCACAAAGCCGTCCTGATAGTGCTCCATGATGTCAACCTGGCGGCAGCGTGGGCCGACCGACTGATCCTGATGCACCAGGGGCGTATCGCCGCCAGCGGTGAACCGACAACCGTTCTTACCCCGGAGACCCTGGCCTCTGTCTATCAAACAGATGTTTTAGTGCAGCCCAGCCCCTCCGGGCAAAGCGTCTGGGTATCGCCTGCCGCCGTGCCGACTGTGTCCCCCCCGCGCGCTGAAGTATCCGCCCGCATTCATCTGCTGTGCGGCGGCGGGGCAGGAACGCCGCTGATGCAAGCCCTGCATGCCGCTGGTCTGACTCTGACCGCCGGAGTGCTCAGCCCCACGGACATGGATGCCCATACCGCGCGTGCCTTAAAAATTCCCTATACCCCCGAAGCGCCGTTTTCCCCGATTTCACCGGCGGCGCTGGAGGCCGATGCAAAGCTGCGGCGCGCGGCGGATTATGTCATTGTGGCCCCTTTCCCTATCGGAGCCGCGAATCTTGCGCTGCTCACTGCCGCTGCCGCCGATTCGGCGGCGGCTGGAAGCCAGCGATTACTGCTGGTCAACGGCGGCAGCGTTGCCGCTCGCGACTTTACGGGCGGCGAGGGCGAGCGCCAATGGCAAAGTCTACGCCAACAGGCTTATCGTATCGTCGATACACCTCAGGCGCTGGTGGATTGCGTTCTCGGTGTGCCCGGCGACGACCCTAAAATTTAACATTATCTTAAATCCTGCCGGTGCCTTCCTGCGTCCCTTTGAACCGGGAAACGCCGCTTCTGCACCCGCCGTTCCTGCGCGTTGACAGCTTACTTGACAGCTTAGCGGGTAAAAAAACATCATTCTGCCCCGATTCCGCATACGGCGGGTGCATCGGCATTAACAAACGGCTTAACCCTCCGCAAAACCTGCTCCACTTTATCCATGTCAGAAAACATCTTCTGTTCGGACGCCTGTCTCTATGTCTATCCAAAACGGATTAGCGAAAACAAGAGCGGCTATCTGCTCCAGTTTCTTCTCAACGTTCTCAGGAGAGATGCCGCCTGCGAATCCCGCAAAGTCACCGTTTACAGGCTTCTCGAACCTACCTGAATGCCGCGTCCGCCAGAAGCGTCGTGCAGGAAGGTGACGCCACATGATTCGAGCCGCGCGTGTATATGTAGCGGGCCGCCTTCTTCCGCCGCCAGTACGGCGCGTGTGGTGAAGGAATGCGCTTGCACAATCACCTGTATGCCGAACCGACACGCAAGGCGCAGGACTGAGCATATAGGCGCGGATGCGATTCTATACCTGCGCCCAGGTTGATTTGAACGCGGCTTGCCCCCATAACCAGTTGCAGCGCCGTTTTCCACCGGATGACGCATACGCAGCGGCATCGCGCGCCAGAGCCTGAGGCGGACAGACTTCCTCACGTCCATCTCGCCAATCCGCTCCAATCGCGCAAGCGTCGGATAGCGCGCGTCAATGCCGGTGCGCTTCGTGCTGAGAAGCAGCCCCATTCTACGAACGGGTATTCACGGCTCAGCGCCAGAAGCCTGTCTAAATTGGTTCCGTTATCAACGCCAGTAAAAGTAACGGCATGAAGGTTCATTCTCGCCCTCCTAATATCCGGTCAATCATCTGCGCCGCCCGTCCCTCATAGCCCTGCGTCGGCGTGATGTAGTAGCGGTTCGTCGTCAGAAAGCTTTTGTGCCCCGCCAGGCGCATCAGGTCGCTTTGCAGGATGCCCTCGGCAGCCAGGAGCGACAGGAACAGCGCCCGCAGGTCGTGGAACGTAGCGCGCGGCTCGATACCCGCCTTCTGCTGCAAATCGTACCAGCGGGAGCTTTTGACCTGCCCGCTGCGCGGCGATCCCGTCCTCGTTGGTGAACACCGGGTCGAGGTCGCCGTAACTCTTCAAGTCCGCCTGCTCCTCCCGCTGCGCCGCGAACACAGGCAGCAGGTCATCGGAGATACCGACAACGCGAACCTCGCTGCCTTTCGTGTCTACCAGCCGCTGTCCCAACTCCGGCAGGTACTGCATCTGCTTGACGACGTGAATCTGTTTTACTCCAAATCCACGAACTCCCAGCGCAGGCCGCGCGCCTCGCCGATACGCAGGCCGGAGAGCAGCAGGAGCAGGGGAATGCGCCCCTCGCGGTTGATGCTTCCATCAACGTGCTCGCTCTGACACACCTCGATAAAACGCAGCGCGTCCGCCTTGCCCCGCGCGGGCCGCTTCCGCGCATCGGGTGCCGGCCCGCGCGTCTTCGTCACCAGGTTGCGCGGCGTCCATCCCCAGTCTTCCGCCTGCCTGAAGGCCATCGACAGCACGGTACGGATCAGCGAAACCGTGTTCGCCTTCAGGCCCGCCTGCGTGCGCCCGTTCAGGAAAACCTGCACCGTGTAGGGCGTCGTCCTTGATTTTGCGCCTGCCCAGCCCCGGCTTTGATATGCCCCTCGACCAACGGACGCATAGGTATGCAGGCTGGCCGGCTTCAGACGCGCCGCCGCGCTCTGTGTCAGCCATTCCGTCATCAGCACCTTCACGGTAACAGCGCCCCGCGCCGGATCGACGCCCCGCCGCAAGCTGGTTTTCGAGTTCCCGCTTCTTTTTCGAGGGCTTCGCGCTCGGTTCCGGCATAGACGACGTAGGGACGTGTCCTGCCTGTATCCGGGCCATTGCAAGCCGGAACAGACCCGACCCCACCGCCCGTCTGATTTTCTTTGATAAGACCGACCCTTCACCCTGGCTGCGGCGTCCGCTTTTGCCGCCTGTTCGTTTCGCCATGGTTTCCGCCTCCTGAATAGTCTCCAGCAACGGACGTAGCAGAACACGGGTAACGTGTCCCCACTGCACCGAAGGGAGTTCTCCGGATTTTCACGAGCCGGTAGGCGGTATTCCTGCCGATGCCCAGCATTTCGGCAGCTTCCGGTACGGAGATAGATAGGCGTGTGTCCTGCCGTGCCGCCGCCGCAGCAGAAGCCGGTTTGTTCGAGGTCATGGGCGGGCGTCCTTTCCGGTGGTCAGTGCGGCCATCAGCGCATCCCCGATAAAGCGGGTATAGGCGGGCGGTATCGCCTCGTCCATTCCCGTGCGCGTCATCCACGGCGTGCCCATCGCTTCCCGGCAAAGCGCCGTCCCGTGTTCCTTCCTGACAACCACGCCCTCCGCATTCCGACGGCGTGTAGACACCGCTGACCAGGACAGGCACCCGCGAATAGTTGCAGGGCGGCAGCATCAGAAGCGGCAGCGACGGGCACTCAAAATACCGGTGCCGCCACACGCCAGGCCGAACATCGAGCCGCAGAGCATTATCGGGTTGTGCAGCAGACGGCGCGCGCCGGGCACATTCTCGATAACGTAGGGCCTGCCCGTTACCAGGAGTAAACGGCGTGTCGGCATAATCAAATCCGGGTGGCTGTCCTTGTAGACACGGTTGAGGTACTGATAAAACTGACACGGCGGCGAAGCGTGGATAGCGTCGTATTCGTGGCCGTGTTCGCGCAGGTACTCCAGAGCGTCGGCCTGGACGAGGCGGAACGGGTAGCGCGGCTGATTAACCACATCAACGCCCGTCACATCAAACCGCCGTCGGCATATCCTTTGCCCGCGCCTCCTTGCCCGCAGTAGAGGTCGAGTAATCGTGGTCGGGTCATGGGCAGCACCCGTCCCCTTCCTGCCGCGCCTCAGTGCCCGGCGCATCCACCAGAACCCGCACGTCGGCGGGCAGTGCGTCCGGTTCGCCGCGCACCCTCGTAAAGCAGAAACAGGACGTGTCCCGTCAGCCGCGCAAGGCTTCGTCGTCGCCCTCTATGCGCTGGGCACTGAGGCGCGGTGCTTCTCCAGTTGCAGGCGCATGGCCGCGCCCTCGGCTTCGCGCTGAAGGCATGACGGGCAGGTGGTTGTCACGGCCTTGCCCCTCCCCACAGCCGCAGCAGCCATAGCCACACCCACCGCCGCCATTATCATCAGCAGGAGGAGGAAGCGCAGGGCGTTGTCTCGGTAGCGTAGCATCAGCGACCCCTGTTGCGCTACGGCGGCAATGGCCTTTCGTGCAGTTTTCCCGGTACGCCTCCGATGGCTTCTTATCCACTTCCTGCCCATGGCGGTAGTGTCGCCAGATGGCGGAGCGTAATGCAATAGGCACCATAAACCAGTGCTTGCGGCACATGAACATTCGCGGCGGCACTTCCGTCGTGCATCCGTCTGCGTGGCAATGATGAGGCATTAGCAACCTCAAAGCAGGAGCGCAGCCGTCAGTACCCCCGCGAGGACGCCGACCCACAACGGGCTGTTGTCTGAGAACAGCGATGGACGCGCCCTTGCCTTTGCCCGCGCATATTTGAGCGATATTGCCGCTCTCGCCTCGTCACAGCGCCGCCGACAGCGCGGGCACCGAACATCGTTGGCGGCAGCCGGGAAAAAGCAGTCGGGTGTTTCGCAGCGCATGGCGGACTGCGCGAGCCGCCGCCTGTGTGCCCAGCTTCCAGCACCCACCCGCTGCCCGTCGCCTGCCCGGTGCAAAGCCCCCTGCTGCTCTAAAGGTGCAGGGCGCTCTGACTTGCTGCTGTCGGGTCAATTCGCGAAAGTTGTTTAAGGTCGTGCTGCTGCTCCATCGCTGCTTGTCTCCTTCGTCGTCAGTCCGGTAGATTATCCGGCGTTTTCCTGAGCGCGCAGTTGGGCAAGAATCGCGCGCTCGTGTTCCGGGTAGATCACGTCCTTAAGCGACGCCACGGTTATTTCTGGCGGCAGGTGCTGCGATAATCTAACGGCCCCCTCATAGCCGCAACGAAAGGCGTTGATTATCTCGTCTTGGATAGCGCGGAGCCACGCGCGTTTTCTCTGGGAGAATCAAAACGCCACCTCCTCCGGCATCGGCATCGCATCGAGTTCCGCCCGCAGCGCCACCTTGTCCGGGTAATCGCGGCTGAAGACGCGCCACTCGTAACCGGCAATCACGTCCCCGCGCTTCTCCGCTTCGTCTATCGCATCCAGGCCCATGAGCGCATCGAGCGTCAGCAGGAACGACAGGCCCACGCGCGCGCAACGTCCTGAGTCGTCTGGTAGGTTTCTGTCAGCACGGCAAGCACTACTCTGCGGTCGGCCTCGGTTGCCTCCGGCAGGGCGCATACGGTCATATCGGGTCGCATGGAAATAGCCATTATCGGGCCTCTTCCCACTCCCGCACGGCCTGCTCTTTAGCCTCGCGGGTGTTGCTGCCGCTAATGCACCGATACCGCGCTTTCGGCTGGTCAATAGGCTGCACCATCGGCTCACCGCACGACGGGCAAAGCGGCTTGGACGGATGTTGCTCAGAAGTATCCTCGGCTTTCGGAGAGTTCTCCCGTGTTTGCCGCAGGAGTTCGTCGCCGCCATGATGGTATCCAGGCACTCCCGCGCTTCCCTTGTAATCCGTATCTGCTGCGCGTTGCGATGCAATCCCCGGTCAGCCCCGCCTGCCCAATAAGGTTAATTAGTTTGTCTGCCTGCTCATCAATGACCGTGAGAATGTTGTTCATCTGGCCCCTTCCGCTTCTCTGCATCCACCACAGCGCGGGCGGCGTCCATTAGTTCCGGGCTACAGACAAACCCGGTTTTGGCGGGCCAGGGAGTTGCCGTGAAGCTGCGCCATTTTCCGCAACCAGCCGCTGGCAGACGCAAACCGCATCGCGCTCTGCTTTCGCCAATCGCAGGCGGCCCACGTCATCAAACGGGTCATGACCATGCGCCCAATCGTTGAGGCACTTATGGCAAAGGAAGCCTTCGCCAGGGTCATAGAACCCCTTCTGCCTTCTTGCCGCATTCCGTGCAGGTATCGAAACCGGAATCATCGTCCGGCTCGGCTCCGCAAAAATGGGCGGCGTCTTGGAAGTCCATTACTTTGCCTCCTGTCCGCGCAGATACAAAACGATATGCTCCGCTGCCTTCGCCCGAAGCGCGGCTGTGTCGGCGTCCCTGCCCGCGTCCGCGCAGGCCAGCGTCACATGAGCATCACGCTCCGCCTGGTTCTTGCCTTCCGCCGTCAGTGTGGCTTCCGCTTCCGCAACGCGCCGCGCCCATTTCGCGTCAATGGCGGCTTCTTCGGCAGATTCGTAAGTATTTAGGGCGTCGTAGAAGTTCATAGCGCCACCTCGCCTGCATCTTCCATGAAGGAAGCTACATCTTCTAAAGAAGGCGCGTGAAAAAGGCGCTCACTTCGCACGGAATCAAAGTCGTGCAGTTCCTCAAGAACCCAGAAGTCGGGTGCATCCTGCATGAACCCATCAACATAGTTTTGAACCGCGTCAACAGCGCCCGTCAGCGCGTACGGTGTCAGCCCTCCGCCAACCATGACCGGGGAACCGTCCGTAAAACCACAGGAGACGGTGAACATGATATTCTCACGCATCAGATCAACTTGCTTTTTCATCTTGCTCCTCCGCTGGCATAAGGAGCGTCGAAGTCCGCAAAGGGATTGACTTTCACGCGCTGGACAGGGGAAGGAGCAGAAGGCGCAACCTCTTGCGGTTGTGGTGTCCACCCTGCCGAAATTTTGCATTCTGCCAGGTAAACATGCTTACACTCCAAAGTCCCGCAGTAGCCCTCCGTCTCCAGTTCCCGGTTAATGCGGGCGATCCGCACGGTGTCCGCACAGGTGCAGCTTCGCGTCTTCAGGTTGACGATGTACTCAGGGCGCTTCCCCTGCGCGTCCGGGTTGCAGTGCGGGATAAGCACAAAGGCGTCGGCACAACCCTTCACCGGGCGCATATCGTACATCGTGTGCGTGGCCTCGGCTTCCTGAAAGCGGGCCTTACTCGCCAGTTGCGCCATCGTGAAAAGGTGAGGCTGCTTTGCCGCCGCCGCCGCCGCTCCTTGCTGCTGCGTGGTCTGGGGCTGAGTTGCCTCCGCGCTGGAAATAACCCCGTCTGCGGTAGACGCAAAGCTAAACGAAACGCGCCGCCCCTCACGCGGGTCGAATGCTTCGCAGAACTCGCCGCGTCGTGTCCAGCGCGGCTTGAGGCCCAGCGCCTCCATTTTCGAGAACTGCTCCTGCGTCACGCCTGGATTCAGCGTCCGATGGTGCTGTAAGTGTCGCTTCCACGTCTTCTGGTTCGGGGTAATCATCGCTCTGTCTCCCTGGTTGGTTGGTGTGCTTTACTGCACATCCTTATTATATTGCACTAATGCAATAACGTCAAGGGTTTTTAGTGAATTAGTGCAATAAAAAGGCAAGGGAAAAACTACCGGGAACTTGGCAAGCCCAAGAACTGCTTGATAATCGCTTCAACAATTAATTGTTGTTCCCACGGAAGCTTCATAAAAAGACGTGCAATCTCTTGGGCATTATTCTCGTTAACGGCCCGCCTCTCGGTTTCAAAACGACTAAGGCGTACAACGTTTTCAAGTCGCAGTTTCTCAGCACTGGTGGCACGCTCACGTTTAGAACTGGTCTTAGGTTCCTTCTTCAATACCGGCTTCGGCATACCGCGTATATTTAATAATTCACAACCAATCGAACGGAAATACTGAATCCAAAATCGCTCCGATTCCTTCCAACTACCTGACTTGCATTCCTCAATAACGAACACTTCTGGTACCAAGTCATGCTCAATAAGGTTGCTGATCCATTCCCCTTTTGCCGGGTTGCCACCGAAGCGATAATCAGCGACAATTGCCTCTCTCATGTGGGACAAAAGACGTGCATCAGGAAACGGGCTTTTGCCGATAGAGCGCAAGTGGCCGCTTCGGGGATCGCAAAGCCCATAAATAAAGATCTTATCGCTTTTCAGCTTCAGAGATTTGGGCACGTAAGAGCCTCTTCCGTGGTTTCTAATCCGCTGATTAGCGCCTTCAGCGTCTGGTATCCTGCGCCGAAGTGCTGTTCTTCAATACGGAAAATGGTAGACACGTCCAAACTGCACCGGGAAGCAACCTGTGCCCGTGTCAATCCCATGCTCTCCCGCAGTGGCTTCAGGCCAGGGACGAGAACGCCGCGCCGATGGATAGTCTTGTTTTCCATGCCCTTAGTATACCTTAGCACATTGCATTAATGCAAGTCAAGACATTGCATAAATTCATTGACTTAATACATTGCCATAGTGCAACATAAAGCCAACTTGCGTGACTAATGCTGTATGGGAACGAGCGTATTGACCATGCCCAAGAAGCGGCAGGAATTTGTCCCGATCACACCTTTTCAAAAGTGGCTTCACCCCGCTTTGGAACGGCGCGGGATTGATATTGCCGACCTGGCACGCCTGACTAATGCTGATTATACACACCTTTGGAAGATAGCAGCAGGCGACCCAAAAATTTATAAGACAAGCACACGCCCTGGCTATGCCCTGACAAAAGAGATAGGGAAGGTTTTAGGTGATGAGCGGGGTGCTTTAGTTGCAGCGGGACATGAGGAAGAAGACAACACTGAGATTGCAGGCGTAATGGGCAACACTGCTATCGAGTACGTCCCCGATCCTGATGAGGAAATTATCATCTCCTCCTATCGCGGCGCGTCACCGCCCAACAAGCACCTGCTGAAACGCATAGCAGAGGAGATCAGGCAACTTGAGCGAGACCACACTATCGGCGGCAATAGAGCCGAATAGCCCCCTCCCCACCCTCTCGGAAGAAACGAAGGAAGAAGCCGCCCGCGTCATCGCCGGGAACCTTCGCCGCGTCGCAGAAGGCGACCACTTTACCCGCGCCACCTGGGAAGCCGTTGCACAGAAGCGCGGCTGCCGTGTTTCCTTTTTCCACCTTCCCGCCGCAGGCCAGGGCGAATACGGCCCGGCCAATGCCGAGCGGGCCGCCGTCATCTTCATCAACACGGCTTACACCGAGCGCGAACAATGCGCCGCACTGGTACATGAGTTGGGGCATCACGAACTTCATATTTGGCTGCCGCCGCAGCTTAACGAGTGTGCGGATACCTACTGCTATCGAGGCGATCCGCAGGACATTCGTCACCAAATAGCTCGGATAGTTGAGGCACTGGTTTTGGGATAAGGGAAGGAACACATTGACGGGCAGCGACCTGACACCGCCGACGTATTGCATCCGATGCAAAAAGCAGATACAGAGTGCCGCCAAGTTTTGCCCAGAATGTGGGCAGAACCAACACGAGCGACCATCTGCGGCGAACGAGCAGAAACGCCCCGAACCGATAATAATCGAAGCGCGGCCTATGGGGGCGCAACCACCGCCGCATCAGTCGCCAAATGAAGACACGAAGGCAGGAGCGCATCCCACGGTAAACGTCGCGGTGACGCATACTGCCACTTCAGCCGGTTGCCTGCAAGGACTAATAGCGGGCGGCGCTGCTGCGGTCGGGTGCGTAGTGGTTATGTTTATTATGCTCTTTATGTTCGTTGGGTGCATGTCAAGCAGGTAGCGCGGCGGGTGGAAAAGCTGATTATCAGATAGGAGATAGGCACATGAGCAGACGCAGAACGAATCCGCTGGCGGGCCTTCTTGGCGCGCTGGTCGTCTTCGCCGGGTGTAATGCCCTCTTTTCAAAGGAGAGTAAGCCGCCCACCGCTCCCCAGACGGCCCCACTCCCTGTTGTTCGGCCCCATTACGCCCAGACGACGGCCTACCCGCGTCCTGCGCCCAAGCAAACGCTTTCCCGGCAGGAAATCAGGAGGCGCAAGAGGGCCGCAGCGCGGCTGCGCGCCCAGCAAGAGCGTGCGGCAGAGAGGGAAGCGGAGAGGGCGGCGGCAATCGCCACCCGGCAGTTTGAGGAGTCACTGCGGGCGCAGGATGCCCAGCATATGCGGCAGTGGCAGGCACCGCAGGCACCGCCGCCGTCCTATGGGCACAGGCGCAGAACAGTGAAACGGTCTACGTCACCGATACCGGGAACAAGTACCACCGGGGCGGGTGCAGGCACCTCAGAAGGTCAAGCACGCCTATATCACTGTCAGCGGCGCAGGCCGGGTACAGCGCGTGTTCTCATTGCTTTTGAGGCTGTGGCGCGGAATAGGCGAAAAGTGGCGCGGCGGGTGGAGGGGTTGGGGGTGAGGGCGGAGGTGTTTGCTTCCGCCCTTTTTCATGTCTCTGAAATTTATTTTCACACCCCACTAAAATCTATTGACGTTTGAATTAAGTAGGGTGTATAATTAAAACATCAAAGACGGAGGAGAGAAGAGAAAATGGAAACGGCAGACCAGACGATCATGACGATGACGGTATTTGACAAGCAGTTCTTGCCTGTGTTTGATGAGTTTTTCCAGAATGGATATTGCGAGGACAAGAGCGATGAGGAGATCGCGGAGATCATGGTTGAGCGACTTCCCGGTATCGTTGCTGACGATGTGAGGGAAGCCACAAGGGAAAGTCTAGCAGAAGCGCGGCGGGTCTGGAGTTAAACGGAAAAGCATAGCCTAATGGACGCAAAAACAGAAACCAATCCAAAGGGAGCGGGGCGAAAACCGCTCCCTCCACAGGAGAAACGAGAACTCTACGAAGTGTTTCTGACGCCTGCTGAAGCGGGGCTTGTGTGCTTATATGGCACACAGCGCGGCAAGAAGGGGAACGTCTCTCAGGGCGTGCAGGCACTCCTCGATGTGGTAGAAGACCAGAAACTGGAAATAGAGCACCTGCGCTTCGCACTGGGTAATGTCGTCGATCCACCGGATTGCGAAATAATCCCGGCAGCTTCTGTGACAACGGACGCAGGATAATGCCCGCCCCACCCCACCACCAACCCGATCAGCACGGACGCACCGGCAAAGAGATATTTATGGCCCGTCAGAAAGCCGAACAGGAGCGCATCGAACGAGACCAGCGGCGGGGCATGGCGGTGACCGTGGCGCTTCTGGTGGTGGTTCTGGGGGTGCTGCTGCTGTGTGGCGCGGGCAGGTAGATAAGTGCGGCAATCTGGACTAACGAAAAGCGTTAGTCCAGATTGGGGGGCGCAGATTGAATTAGCGGGCGAGTTTCTTCTTCAGGTACATAGCGAACGCCGCCACTGCCGCCGCTTCGTCTTTGGACTCGATTGCGTCCGCTACCGCGTTGCCGGTGTCCGTGCCGAGCAGTTGACGCCATAGGGCACGCTCGGAAAGCAGCTTGCCGAAGTTGATCTTCATCGTAGTGTTACCTCTGTGCGTTGCGTCGGTTAATCAGCCGATTTATAGGCGTTTATCTTCTTAGTTCCATCCCAGGTATAATAAAGAAAACGTACCGGGAGAAGACGCGATGCCTCGACCTTCCACAGCCGCATTGGTGCGAGTCGGTGACAGATTCAATCGGTGGACAGTAACAGGCCCCGCGATAATAAAGAACCATAAGGCACACCTCCCGTGCCGGTGCGAGTGCGGCACGGAAAAGCTTGTATACCACATGAATTTGGTAAGGGATATTTCCTTGTCATGCGGTTGCTACCGGAAGGAGCAAACAGCCCGAAACTTTACCAAGCATGGGGACACGGTTGACGGCGAGCGTCCACGGGTCCTGGAGATATGGGCAAACATGATTCAGCGTTGCACCAACCCTAAAACCCGCCATTTTGAGAACTACGGCGGTCGAGGCATCACCGTTTGCGCCGAATGGCGTGATTACACCACATTCCGCGACTGGGCTTTGGCGAACGGCTACCGAGACGATATGCAGATTGATCGTATTGACAACAACGGCGGTTATGCGCCCTCAAACTGCCGATGGGTGACTGCTCGCGTCAATTGCAACAACCGCCGCATTAGCATCATTCTGACCGCATGGGGGGAAACCAAGAGCCTTAGCGAATGGCTTGAAGACAACCGGTGCGCCGTTAGTCGGTCGTCACTTCACCGACGCATTGAAGCAGGGTGGGAACACGAAAAGGTTTTATCGCAACCGCCGGGAGTATGGAAAGGCACTCGCCGCTAACTCTCGTTCTTGTATGCAAGTATCTTCTTTTCCTCAGGTTGCCAGTGGACAGCGTAACCCGCCGCGTGAAGATACTGCCCCACCGGAACCATTCTGTCCTCTGCGCTGCTGCCGTCGCTGGTCGCTTTCATGAGCGCGCTGAGCGGAGCGAATGCCTGCCCGTCCTTGAGAATGAGCGGAACTGCCTCCTGCCAGCGGTCGTTGACAACCAGTTTCGCACCCGGCACTTCGTCTACTTCGGCGTACTCACGGACACCCGCAAGTTCGAAGTGCATGCCGTCGGGGCTGTTCCAGCGTCCGCCCCATGCGAAGCCGTGCTTTTCCATGATAGGCGCGATACGCCACACGGAACCATGCATGCCAGGACGGGCGACAGGGGAACGGAAAGCGTTTTGCGCTGGATTGATGTCGAAAGCCACGGCCCACGAATGCCTGCTCAGACTGCTGCCGCCTCGCATCCGGCGCGGCACAAACGAGCCGCCCCACAAAACCACATCGGCCTGTGCTACGGCCTTGCCGACTTCGGCCCAGGCGCGTTGCAGCTGCTCAACGCCTTTCCGATGCCAGCGTATTCTTCCGTTGAATCTGCCGCCGTAGGTAGACACACCGTCAAGTTCCGGGATATAAACGGTGGTGACGTTCTCGGAAACCCAAGAACCAAGAATGGTTATAGCGGAAGCTCCGTTAGACTTCCAAGAAAAAGCGCCGTAGATTTTTTTGATCTCGGCGCTTGATAGTACCGTGGGATAATCAGGCATAGCTTCAATTCTCCTTTCCGGTCACAGCGACACGGACACAAACGAAAAGCCCCGCTGCCGGGGGTGCCGGTGCAGGGCGGGTATAATAGAGTGGGAGGGATAGGTTATGGCCGATGAAACGCCCGTATTGCAGCCATTGATAGGTGAGAATTACGCTATCGGCTGGGATGACCGTATCGAGC
>JAUJOK010000112.1 GCA_030447685.1 Armatimonadaceae bacterium | reverse complement strand
GCCGTTCACGAAGATCGGCGGCATGCGGTCGTCTTCCTCTTCCTCCTCGGCGAACGGGTCGGATAAATCTTCCTCGTCATAGGCAATGACGGGGGGAGGGGGAGGGGTATGCCCCCCGGCAACACCGCAACTGTGCAACACCTCCGGGCGCGGCAGCACCTCCACGTCCTCGGGCAGCGGCTCTCCCGGCGCGATCTCGGCAGGCTTGCCCTTCTGCGTCTGGTGGTTCACCAGCCAACCCGCCTCCGTCGCCACCTTCACCCGCCGCGACGCCGACGACTTGTCCAGCTTGAGAACCTTTGCCAGCGCCCCGACCGAGGTAACGGCGGACGGGCCATCGGCGCAGAGCCTGCCCACCGCCTCCACCGTTTCCCGTATCGTCGCCGGAACCGTCGCCTCCACGCCGTGCGCCACCGTCTCCGACACCAGTTCCCGCACGGCGGCATAATCCTCCAACGTGGCGACAATCTGCCCCTCCCCGTCCCGCGCCCGCCGCGCCTGGTGCAAAATGGCATGCGCCTTTATCAGCGAAAGCACCGCCCGGAAATCACGGCGAAGACGAACCGCGACGGGAGGCACCGCATCGGCAAGGGCGCGGCCATAGGGAATCGTCACCCGCCGCTCCGCGCTTTCCAGCCACACCTGAAGCGCATGCCATGCCTTATAGTCCACCGCGCGCCGCTCCTCGCAGGCAATCGCCTGAAGTACCCGCCGTGTCTGCTCCGGCGTGTCCGTCACGCGCACCTCGAACATGCGCGTCTCGTTCTCGGGGTGCAGCCGAACCGCTGTGGTGGTGACAATAAGGCCGGTCGGCCCTTCCCGCTCGATAAGCCGCGCTTGCAGCCCGTCCTTCGTCTTCTCTACCGTCTCGTAACGCACGCGCCCCTCCGACAGCAGCGAGCGCATCAGGTAGGTGGCGAAATCGCTTTCCATGCCCGCCGCTTCGTAGATGACCATCATCCGGTGTGTCAGCGGTTCCTCGGAGTAGGCCAGCGCCCGCTCCGACATCGCCGTCAGATCGTAGAACGCGGACGGCGGAAAGAACTTGAGGACGCTTTCGACCAGGAAGGACTTGCCGCCCGAGGACGGTCCCTTCGCCACGATGGACACAGGCCGATCCAGCAGGCGGCTCAGCACGGCAAGGAAGACGATTCTGGCGGAACGCTCTTCGCCGGTAACGCCGCTTCGCACGAGGTCTTCGGACATGCGGCGCAGGATGTCCGGCTCGTGGGCAAGCGCGCGGCATTGTTCCCATGCCGCCCGCGCCTGCGCCTGAGTTTCCTTCTTCGCCTCGTCCGCCCAGGCGGTAGAGGTTTCAAGAGCCGCCGCCCAGGCCGCCGCGAAGCCTTCCGGGTTGGTCTGGTACAACTCGCTGGGGTCTTTCGCGTCCCCGAGACGCACCAGCCGCGCCCTGTCCCGAATCCGCGACGTGCCCAGCCACTTCAGGACGCCCTCGCCGCCCGCGTCCGGCTCGATCAGGACATAGATGGTTTCAACGCCCTCCAGGTGCTCCGCCCATTCCTCTTTCCAGGTGCCTGCGCCGGGAATCGCGATGGCGGGGATGCCGTGATGCCAGAGCGTGTGCGCGTCGCTTTCCCCTTCCACCAGAACAACGTACCCAGCATTTCGCGCCGCCTCCAGCCGCCACAGGCCGTAGAGCAGAGTTTTTGAGCCGCTTTTCCAGCGGAAGCGGGTGTCGCCCTCCTCGGTCTTGTGCAGCGCCGTGCGGAACCGTACCGCCGCCTCCCTACCCTCCGTGTCCAGGTACGGGATACGCACTGCCGGGGCGCTCATATAGGAAATGTCGCTGAGGCCCAGCTTCTGAAGGAAGGGGAGGGGCAGTTGCTTCAATGCCGCGTATTCGGCCAGCGTGCAGCCCGTGGGGTGTTGCACCGTTGCAGTGTTGCAGTGGAGGATAGACGCCCCTCCCCCCGTGCCGTTTCGTGACGGGAACAGGTCGGACATCGCAAGGCCAAGAGCGGCAAGGACGGATTCGGTGGAGCAGCCCGCGAAGCAGCGAACCAGCACGCGCCCGTCGTCGCCGTCGCCGACGCTCAGGCTGCTTTGCCGGTCGTCATGGGCGGGGCAGCGGGCGCTCGCGCGGCTCCCGTTTCGCTGCACGCGCTCCAGTCTGGCGAGGAGGCGTTCGGCTGGCTCGTTCATGGGGCGTGGCTTTTCCTTTCGGGGATGGCTTCACCGTACCTTCAAGGGCCGGGTCGGCGGCGTCGGCAGGCTGCTGTACAGCGCGGTGTCGGTCGAGTTCGTCCTGAAGCTCGAAGACGTGTTCAAAAAAGGCGACCCAGGCCGGATGCGGTGCCAGCAACGGTGTTGTGGCGGTATCCTCCGGCTGTGGACGCATCAGTTCCTCTC